>NZ_JBSWXH010000001.1:0-1114788 GCF_056160505.1 Alteromonas sp. ABM1_013 | reverse complement strand
ACGCGATAAAATGGCGTCCCCTAGGGGATTCGAACCCCTGTTACCGCCGTGAAAGGGCGGTGTCCTAGGCCTCTAGACGAAGGGGACTGAATTCTTTTTTCGAAGCTAAAGCTTTGAAATTTCAGTCCGAAGTTGCTTTAACAACTTCAGCCTATATCAAACCACAACTCAATGTGACTTGGTGGAGCCAGGCGGGATCGAACCGCCGACCTCCTGCATGCCATGCAGGCGCTCTCCCAGCTGAGCTATGGCCCCATCATGGTACCAGTCATTTTGTGTGACTGTTCCGTGACAGCGGGGCGCATTCTAGGCATCCCCCTCTGTCATGTCAACGCTTTTTTTATGAATTTTCTCTGTTTGCTATAAAAGTAAGCGCTTTGTCGATTCTCTCGCCAATTTTCTCTTTTGAGATAAGATTCAACGTGATATCTAGAGACGGTGAATTACCGCCACCTGTCACAGCTACACGCAGCGGCATGCCTACTTTACCCATACCTACTTCCAGTTCTTCAGCCGTGCTATTAATAGCAGCTTGAATATTTTCTGGGTTCCACTCTTCAATTGCCATTAATTTATCTTTAGCAAGCTCTAATGGGCCTCGAGCGACTGGGCGAAGATGTTTTTTCGCTGCGTTCGCATCGAAATCTTCGTAGTCTTGATAAAAGTAAGTGGAAATCTCTGCTAACTCTTTAAGCGTTTTAACTCTATCCGCTTGAATAGCAATAATAGATTCAAGCGCTGGACCTGTTGTTAAATCAACATTTAGCTGTTCGAAATGCCATTTAGCATGTGAGGCAACCTCACTTGCTGGCAACGTCTTTATGTAATGCTGATTTAACCAGATTAGTTTTTCTGTATTAAATGCCGACGCAGACTGCCCTATTGCATCCAAACTAAATTTCTCAATCATCTCGTCGACAGAGAAAACTTCTTGGTCGCCGTGAGACCAGCCCAACCTAACAAGATAGTTAAGCACCGCTTGTGGTAGGAAGCCGTCATCACGATACTGCATTACACTTACCGCACCATGTCGCTTTGATAACTTTTTGCCGTCATCACCCAAGATCATAGAAACGTGAGCGTACTCTGGAACTGGCGCATTAAGGGCTTCAAGTATATTGATTTGGCGTGGCGTGTTATTAATATGGTCTTCACCACGCACTACATGGGTAATCCCCATGTCCCAATCATCTACAACTACACAGAAGTTATAGGTAGGCGTGCCATCAGTGCGCTGAATAATGAGATCGTCTAGCTCTGTATTGCTAATCTCAATTTTTCCGCGAACATGATCGTTAATAACAACTTTGCCTTCTAAAGGGTTTTTGAAGCGAATAACAAACGGTTCACCTTCAGGGTGGTCCGTTCTGTCTCTCCATGTGCCAGGATAACGAGGCTTTTCACCGCGCTCTTTTTGCGCCTCACGAATTGCATCTAGCTCTTCAGAGCTCATAAAGCATTTATACGCTTTACCTTCATCCAAAAGCTGCTGGATAAGTTCTTTATATCTATCAAAACGCTCAGTTTGATAGATAGGGCCTGTATCCCAAGTTAAACCTAACCATTGCATACCGTCTAAAATAGCCTGCTTAGCTTCTTCAGTTGAACGCTCGATATCTGTATCTTCAATACGAAGAACAAACTCACCGCCTTTGCTTTTCGCAAGAAGCCAAGAATAAAGCGCAGTTCGTGCGCCACCAACGTGAAGATAGCCTGTTGGGCTGGGTGCAAATCGTGTAACAACCGACATGGTCACTCTCTATTGTTAATAGTATTTCTAAAGATGGGCGCATTCTACCAGTCTACGCGCTACTTCAAAAGTAAGTTGAGAATAGAACAATGTAAAAGAGGAGAAGAAAGTGGACAGTCACTTACCTTCAAGCTTATTCCTTCTATATCCATTCTTGCTGCAATGGACACACACTTAGATAAATCTATAATCAACTTTTCGAGTAACTGTAGGGTAAACACTTTCTTCAATAAGAAAGTGGCTGCCCAAAAAGAGCAATCTCTTTTATAAAAGCACTCAATTAGGTTGGTTTAAGTGTCTGTCCCCTTTCCTCTCCAATTTTGTTAGTTGAGTAGAGTTTGTAACAGCTGTTTTAGTTTTCAAAGAATGGTTTAAAAACCCTCACAATATTGCGGTTCTTTGGTCAAGGACAAAATATGAAGAAACTTATTTTATTAGTTGTTTTATGGATAGTTTTTATTTTTCTTTTACTTCCTCCCCGCGACTTAGAGGAAAAGTACATTAATGAGTTTTATGACAACACTTTAGTATTTGAAAAAATCGAAGATATTGTTTGCCAAGATGTTGAGAAAATCCCAACATTAAGAGCTACACCGGGTGACCTGGAAAACGGTGGATTGTCTCGCTTACTGAATAAAATGAATATAATTCAAATAGTCGTGAAACCGGAAAATCAGATTTGTACAATTACTTTGGTTAGAGATGTCTTAGGCTTTGCTGGTAGCGGCTATAGCTATAAATACAGACATAATGTTCGCCACCCCATAATCTATGATAAGACAATTCATGGCGTGAAAAAGAACGCTATAAAATCATTAAAGTCTAGAGATGATATAGTAACGTATGATATCCACTTATCAAATAACTGGTATTTAACCTACACTGAGTCATAAGAGTAAGAATGACATCTGAATGTGGTAATTACTGCACGCTTACGTAACAGTAGGGGTAAACACTTTCCTCAATAAGAAAGTGACTGTCCAAAAAGAGCTGTCTCTTTTACACAAGCACTCTATTAGGTTGGTTTAAGTGTCTGTCCATTAAAACATCGCACTTCCGCGTTCACTTCTTTTGGTCGAGCTGAATAAGTGTCTGTCCACTAAAATCTGAAGAGGAAGCAAGTGTCTGTCCACTTCTTACCAGTTCGAAGAAACGCACCGTGCAGTTTTTGGATATAAAAGAATTCAAAACGACATTAAAAAACGCTGTTCTTTTCATCATTTTAGTTAAGATACAGTCAGAGTGGCTAAATTTCGGGCACACAGTCATTTTTCTTTAATTTTATTGTTGACACTAACGGAACCGACTCTATAATACCGCCCCACTTGCTTAGGCAAGGTTTTACAAAATATGGACGCTTAGCTCAGTTGGGAGAGCATCGCCCTTACAAGGCGAGGGTCACTGGTTCAAGCCCAGTAGCGTCCACCACTTCTTCACAGTGGCTAAATAGTGAAATCAAAATATGGACGCTTAGCTCAGTTGGGAGAGCATCGCCCTTACAAGGCGAGGGTCACTGGTTCAAGCCCAGTAGCGTCCACCATCTTCTTTAAGTATTCTTAAAATTCAACGAATTCACATCTTATAATGCAATACTATCATTTTATCTTCACCTAGATAGTGCAAAAGCAATTCACATTCTAAACAAAATCAATCACTTGTAAAAAACTACTTCAGCAATGCTGTCACTTACACTTACCACTTAGCTCTGCCAAATATTGCACCTTCCAAAATCGTACCAATCACTTAACCACCCTATTCACAACGAAATTCCTGCTGTCTATATTCACTACGAATTACCTTAACTGTGCGATAGTCTCACTGACGAGCTATACTTTAAAAATAATTATCGTGGTATGGTGAGTTCCATAACGTCCTAAAGGCTACCCTTTAATGAAGCTACACTTAGCTAGAAATACTAAGTTGTTAATTGCCGAAGATCAGGTGCTGGCAAAAAGCCATATGCACTATGCCCTTGAGCAGCTAGGTTTTAGGAATATGGACTATGTTGATAGGCCCTCTCATGCTCTGTCAGCGCTACAAGAACACACCTATGACGCCATCATTTGCTCGTATAACTTACGTTCAGAACAAGGCGGGTACTTTTTACTAGAGCAACTCAATGAGTCTCACTCACTGCCGCTCACCAGCGCATTTATCTTCACTAGCGCAGACACATCAGCAGAAGTCGTCCACGCAATTATCGAACTGCAACCAGATGAATTCATTGCTAAGCCGTTTTCCGTTAACGAATTAGACCGTCGGCTTTCGCGCGTTCTAGCAAGGAAAAAGGCTCTTGAAAATGTTTACTCATTCATGGACAAACAGAACTATGAAAAGGCACTCGCCGAAATCGAGCATTTCTTGTTACAACCCGAGCATGCCGAACACTTTCCTCTAGCAATGAAGATTAAAGGTGATTTGTTTATTATCACAGAGAGATTCCAGGAAGCTTTGGCCTTCTTTGAGACAATAATAAACATCCAAGATTTTAGCTGGGCTCAAATGGGAATTGCAAAAAGCCTCTTGGCACTCAATCAGCTTGATGATGCAGAAAGAGAAATCATCCAACTGGCGATGCGCCCTGATGCTGCATTAGACGCATACGACTTACTCGCCAAACTACAAATTAAACAGTCAGCGTTTGATGATGCGCTAGAATGCACAGTGCTAGCATGCAACATTTCTCCTCAGAATATCCCCCGGCATCAGAGAGCGATAAACCTCGCTCGTATCACACACGATTACGAAAGCCAGTTTAACAGTGCGAAGAAAGTAGTACGCTATGCGAAAAACTCTATCTACGATAAACCAGATATTTATCTAACTGCAGCAAGAGCCGGTGTTGATTTCGCGATGACGTCTGAGCCTGAACACGTAAACAGCATTGTTAAACAAACCAATGAATATTTACGTCAGCTGAAAAAAGCCCACCCAAAAGCAGCGGTAAATGACGAATTAACAGTGATCGATGCCCGACTTCACTATCTAAAAGATGAAACGGTGAAAGCACAGATGCTTCTGTCAGACTTTCACACAGACCACGCCCAACATCACTCCACAGAAGCATTACTCGATAGAGCCAAAGCGCTGCATGAGGTTGGACTTAAAAAAGAGTCTATTGCAATCTTAGATGCGATTTCTTCAAATCAAGAAGAAAGCGCTGATGAATTAAACCTAATGGCGACGTATTTAAAGCAGGAAAAAGAAGAAAAAGAAGCAATTACATTAAGCCCTAAAACACTCAACAACTCAGCTGTCGCCCAGTATAAACGAGGTAATTTGGAGCAATCTTATACCACCTTCGCTCAGGCGTTTCGTGTTATGCCTAAAAACCCCTCAATTGCACTGAACTATCTTCAAGCCATTATTAGAGCGAGAAAAGCAAACGCGCCTATGCTTCCTGACACAGTAGCTGCAATTAACAAATGCAGAGAGACTCTTGAAACAACAGCCCTATCTGAAGACCAACAGGCACGCTACCAGAGTGTGAAGAACATATTGAAGAACAAGTGATTTTACCAATACGTCCTTTGATTTAATCATGCACCTGCCTAGTTAGAATATACAACCACTGTCTCATGATAGAGTTTGTCTTTATATTCAAGCTCATGACTGAATGTCATGCCTAGCTTTTTCATGATATTGATAGACGCACTGTTTTCAGGATTAGCAATTGCCGAAAACTTTTCTACACCTATGTCATACAAGGCACTTTTTATTGCATGAGCAGCCTCAGTGGCGTAACCCTTCCCCCACTTTTGACTTTTAAAGCGCCAACCTAATTCCATGTTGTCACTTTCAGGGTGTTGGGTAAAAAAGCCAAAAGGGCGAACCAAAATCCACCCAATGCTTTCTTTTTCTACTAGTGTCTCTACACGCCATAAGCCCCACCCCAAAGCAGGGTTAGAGTAAGCTTGAAAACGAGGAACGAAAATATCGCGAACATCTTCTTTGGAGGATTTCTTACCACCATTGATATACTTCATAACAAGCTCGTCTTGGTCGAGCTCCCATAAAAAATCGGCGTCTTTATCGGTGATATAGTGGTAGGAGAGACGCGCACTGTCCTTGATATGCATATACTTCCTTTATCATTATTATTTTTAATATACTTTCATCGCTGAATATAGCTTATTTTTACAACAAACCAAACTTATTCGATGCTTTTTATTTTGGCCTACATTTTCCCTTAACGTAGGCGAATTTTTTTAGCCTCCTAGCATAGCCAGATGCTTTGTGGCCCCAGTTTTTCCTTCATGTAGATAATGGGTTTCGTGCTTTTGACCCAGCACATCTTGTAGGAAAGCCACCACGTCATCCACATTGCCATTGGCAAGAAGATGTCTCATGTCTATACCGTTTTCACTGAACAAGCAAAGGTGTAACTTGCCTGGCGCGGAGACACGAAGACGATTACAGGTTTTACAAAAGTCCTTGCTGTACGGCATGATTAAACCAATCTTGCCTGCATAATCAGGGTGATAAAATTCTTGCGCTGGCCCAGCATCTTTCCTACGCAATAAGGGCTGCCACCCCATGTCTAACAGGGTAGTTTTTAATGGTGAACCGCTTTGATGTTGTTTATTGAAAAATTGGTTTAAATCGCCTGTTTCCATCAACTCGATAAAACGGAGCGTCACCGGCATATCTTTAAGCCAAGCAAGAAACCGATGTAAACGGCTATCAGAAAAGTCATTGAGTAAAACAGAGTTAACTTTTACATCAAGGTCAGCATCAATGGCTGCATCCAACCCTCGCAGTACAGCTTTTAGCTTGTCCTGCCCTGTTATAGCGGCGAATTGCCGTGGGTCTAAACTGTCGATACTGACGTTTACTTGATCTAAGCCTGCATTTTTCCACTGGTGGGCAAACTTTTCCATTCGCGCACCGTGTGTCGTCATTGCCACGCGCTCTATACCCGGCGTATTACTGGTCAGTTGTAAGATATCAAGGAAGTCTCTTCGCAGCGTTGGCTCACCGCCTGTTAGACGCACTTTTGAAGTACCTAACTGAGCGAATGCTTTTAGTAAGATATCAATTTCACTTAATGTCATAAACTGATCGCTCGACGGGCCTTCGTACCCATCTGGCAAACAGTACTGACAGCGAAAGTTGCACGCTTCGGTCACTGACAAACGCAAATAGTGAAACTGTCTACCGAAACTATCTTCTAACAAACCAACTCCTTAATCCTTTGCTGCTTTATGAATCGCTACAGAGATTTTTAGACGTTACAAAACCCAGCAAGTCATTGAGTAAATTACAAGGTAACTAAATTAAACTAGCCTAGTGTACGCGGGGTGAAATTAAAATTAAACACATTCGTTGCTATAAATAAGACCATTTTAATCTCTAGCCTATTTCAAAACGTATCACAAAAGGCGAGAATAATTATATATGGGCAAGCTTGTTCAATTCCTAATAAAAGGTTTACGCCAAGTTATTTTCTAAACCTTCCCGCTCTTAGTACAGTAAACCAAACAATAAAGCACACTATAAAATGAGAAAAAACCGTTTTCCTACCAATGTCGACGAACCTGTTAAATGGCACGTTCTCTCACAGCTTTGGCCTTATCTTCTCGAGTTTAAGCAACGCGTATTTTTAGCGCTGCTGTGCCTAGTAGCAGCGAAGCTTGCCAGTATTGGCCTGCCCTACGTGCTGAAGTACACCGTTGATAGCTTAAATGGCGATTTAACCACGCTAGCTTTGGCGGTTCCTATTAGCTTAATCGTTGCCTATGGAACGCTGCGCTTACTGAATGTTTTACTCGGCGAAGTGCGAGATACGCTATTCGGTCGCGTTACTGAGCGCGCCATGCGCCGTCTAGGGCTTAAGGTTTTCAAGCATTTACACAATCTAGACTTAGGCTTTCATCTGAATCGACGCACAGGCGGGTTGTCCCGAGATATCGAGCGCGGCACCAATGGCGTCAGCTTTTTAATGCGCTTTATGGTGTTTAATATTGTCCCTACTCTGTTAGAGATCGCTCTTGTAGTTGGCTTGCTCTTATTTCAGTTCGGCGTATCTTTCGCGCTGATAATTGTGCTCAGCGTTGTGGCCTATATTGGTTTTTCGATGAAAGCGACAGATTGGCGCACTCGCTTTGTCACACAAATGAATGAAGCAGACTCAACCACTAACTCAAGGGCGGTAGACAGCCTGCTTAACTTTGAGACTGTAAAATATTTCAATAACGAATCCTTTGAAGCCAACCGGTACGATACAGACTTAGCTGCTTGGGAAAAGGCGCGACGGAAGAACCGCTTATCGCTGTTTGCATTAAACGGTGGACAAGCCGCCATTATTGCCATTGCCATGACTTCAATGATGGCAAACGCTGCCTTTGGAGTTATGAATGGCGAAATGACCATTGGCGACTTTGTACTCATCAACGCCTTCACTATGCAGATTTTCATGCCCTTAAACTTTTTGGGGTTTGTATACCGTGAAATTCGTGGCAGCCTTGCCAATATCGATAAGTTATTCGACCTTCTATCCCAAACCCCTGCTATCAAAGATGCAGACAACGCCACCGAATTAACCTGCGCCAACCCAGCAATACGCTTTAATAATGTGCATTTTGCTTATAACGAAAATAGGAAAATATTAAACGGATTTAGCTTTGACGTAGCGCCTGGCGCCAAGGTAGCCGTAGTAGGCGAAAGCGGCGCGGGAAAATCTACGCTAATGAAGTTGCTTTTCCGTTTTTATGACCCTCAACAGGGCAGCATTACCATAGACGGAAACAATATTGCCTTGCTAACGCAACAAAGTCTGCGTTCACATATCGGTATCGTCCCCCAGGATACGGTACTGTTTAACACCACATTGCTAGAAAATATTCGCTACGGTAACCCCGATGCCAGCGATGAAGATATTAAACAAGTGATAAAGCTTGCACACCTTGAAACCTTTGTAGAAAGCTTGCCTGAAAAATTAGAAACAACCGTAGGTGAGCGAGGACTAAAACTTTCTGGCGGCGAAAAACAGCGCGTATCTATCGCACGAGCCTTACTTAAAGGTGCGCCCATTATGATCTTCGACGAGGCCACCAGCTCATTAGATAGCACATCAGAAAGAGCAATTTTGTCAGCCCTTCGCGATGCAGCTAAGGGACATACTAGCTTGGTCATAGCCCATAGACTGTCCACTATTGTCGATGCCGACAAGATCCTCGTACTAAAAAACGGTACCATAGTAGAGGAAGGGACACACACTTACTTGCTGGAACAAGGCGGTGAATACGCAACCCTATGGCAAGCTCAACAGCGTGAAGATGAAGATAAAGATGTAGAAGGTAGTTAATAGATGGACCCAACGCTTATAAAAGCCGCCATTAATCAAGTAATGCCGTTCGGAAAATATGCTGGAAGACGCCTTTTTCATTTGCCAGAGCCTTATTTGGTTTGGTTTCACAAACAGGGCTTCCCTGAAAACAAGTTAGGTGAGCAGCTCGCTTTAATGTATGAAATAAAGTTAAACGGCTTAGAGTCTGTAGTAGAGCCCCTTTTAGATGATGACTAGCAACTGCCTTATGACGATAACTGCTTTATAACGAGCATTGCCTTATTGCTTAAGTTTTAATACAGATCGCCTACTTACATCGATGGTGATAACAATCTTAAGTTCTGTTACTCCCTGCCTTTGTGGTTGGTTTACCCACTTAAATAAGACAAAAGGTAAGATAAAAAGCGCTATAAATAGATAATTCAACGTCGTATTTTTACTTAAATTTTCCCGTAATAGGCACACCAAAACAGCAAGAATATTTATGTTTGCAAGACCCAGAAAGCAACGTCGAAATGACGTAAACGAACGCATCAAAAAAATTCACAGCGCCATAGCTGAAAAATTGATATCGCACCCCGAGCTTTTTGAGCAAGCCGAACACACTTTAGAAACCCGATATCAAAACAAAATGATGCGTTATGGTAGCTACCTACTATGGAAGGGTATTATAGAAGCACGCAATGAACCCGATGTATTTAAAGCGTTATTGTTAGCCGATGACGAGCGTACCGCTAATTTAAGAAGAGAAACCATCTTCACCGGAATTTTAAGTGAAGAAGAAAGAGAACAGCTGCTATAAAAAACGGGCAGCGTTCGTTTCGCTGCCCGTTTATAAGTCTTACTGCGGTTAACGCATTACGCATTAAGCATTACGCATTACGCATTACGCATTACGCATTACGCAAATGATCAGCTACCAAGAATGCCATTTCAAGCACTTGGTCTGCATTTAAGCGCGGATCGCACTGGGTTTTATAAGCCTGGGCTAAATCATCATCGCTAATTTGATAAGCACCACCCGTACATTCCGTTACGTGCTGACCGGTCATTTCAAGGTGAATACCACCAGCGTGAGTACCTTCTGCTTCATGCGCTTGGAAGAACTGTTTAATTTCTTTCAAAATTGCATCGAAGTTACGGGTTTTATAGCCGCTAGACGCCGAGAATGTGTTGCCGTGCATCGGGTCAGAACTCCACACAACATGTCTGCCTTCCGCTTTTACTTTGCGCAGTAGTCGTGGCAGGTTGTCAGCTAAGTTATCAGCTCCCATGCGAGTAATAAGCGTTAATCGACCCGGATCGTTTAGCGGGTTAAGCGCATCAATTAAACGAATAAGCTCGTCTTCCTGCATGCTCGGCCCCACTTTCACACCAATTGGGTTGTGAATGCCTCGGAAAAACTCCACGTGCGCATGATCAAGTTGACGAGTACGTTCACCAATCCACACCATATGCGCGGAACAGTCGTAAGGCTTGCCGGTAAGGGTATCGATACGCGTAAGCGCCTGTTCGTAGTTTAATAGCAAGGCTTCGTGCGACGTAAACAGCGAGGTTTCATGTAGCGTAGAGCTAGTTTGTGCGTTAATGCCAATAACATCCATAAACTCAAGGGTGTCTTGAATACGGTTGGCCATATCAGAGTAACGCTCTTTAAGCGGGCTGTTTTCAACAAACGCCATGTTCCAACGGTTCACTTCGTGAAGGTCGGCCAAACCACCTTGCGCAAATGCGCGAAGAAGGTTCAAGGTTGAAGCACTGCGGTGGTACGCTTCTAACAAGCGATCAGGGTCAGGTCGACGTGCTGCTTCAGTAAACTCAAAGTTATTAATAATATCGCCGCGATAGCTTGGCAAGGTCACGTCACCACGGGTTTCAAAATCTGATGAACGCGGCTTAGCATACTGCCCAGCCATACGTGCAACCTTAGTCACCGGGCAGCGACCGGCAAAGGTAAGCACAATCGCCATTTGAAGGATAACTTTAAAGGTATCGCGAATTTTAGGTGCGTTAAACTCGTCAAACGACTCAGCGCAGTCGCCGCCTTGTAAAAGAAAGCCTTTACCCAGGCTCACTTCACCTAGCTGACGTCTAAGTTCACGGGCTTCAGCAGCGAACACGAGTGGAGGATAAGAACTTAGTGTTTGCTCTACTTCATTTAAACGTACTTTGTCGTCGTACTCTGGTTGCTGAAGAATAGGTTTATTTCTCCAACTGTCTACTTGCCAATTACTCAACGGTGTTCTCCTGAATAAAAAACGTAGGGCAAACGTTTTACTGAAAATAGTTATTGAAACTTAATGCTTCGAATAATAAGACTGTAGCGCGCTTCACAGTATGCCTGTAACGCATTTTTATAATCAGCCTAATGTGAAAATATGAATCTAAAAAATGTGGTGGCACTTTACCACATTTATTCTAAGGAAATAGGTGCGCAAACTTGAATTTCTAGAAAGTTATCGTGCTTGCTTATAGCAAAATGGCATTCAAATACCTTCTCAAGGTTTGCCTGAGTTGCTACATCTTTAGGCTCACCCAATGCGACCATACGACCTTCGTGCATTAACCATAGACTATTGCAGTAGTTAGCGCTAAGCGCGATATCGTGAGACGTCATTAGTATGGTGTTACCTTCATTGCAAAGGAATTTTACTAAACTAGCCAGCGCATATTGGTGCCTTATATCAAGTCCTTGCAATGGCTCATCTAAAAACGCTAACCCCTCTCCCCGCTCTAACTGGGGCCAAATTTGTAAGAGCGCTCGACAAATTTCTACGCGCTGGCGTTCTCCGCCAGAAAGCTGGGTAAGGATTTTGTTTAAGAATCCCGACACTTCAAGGGCTTTTTCTAAAACCGAAGGAATTAGTTCACCTTGCTGTGCTGTTGCGTAAAAGCTTAAATATTCCTTCACCGACAAGTGAAAACCATTTTCACTTTGCTGAGCTAACAAAGTACGTACGCTAGCAAGCGTGGCAAGAGACCAACTCCCCATTGGCTTGCCATGCAGTATTACTTTACCTTCATCAGCGTCAATCAGTCCTGCTAGTGTAAGTAGCAGCGTTGACTTCCCTGCCCCGTTTGGCCCTATGATATGGATACATTCGCCCTTTTTCGCGCTTAAGTCTTCCACCCATAGCCGTGACCCAATGCGCACATTTTGCAGGCTTAAAATCATTGAGGCATCCGAAACGCTTTCGCGACTTTTGATGCAAGGCGCTCTGTTGTAGCTGACTGCATGACGTTCACCAGTGCTTTGCTCTTCATTACGATAAGAATCAGGTTGCTTTTGCGTAAAAGGATTCGGGGACGTCATTTCATCAGCCTTTGAGCTGGCCTTTTGCCAGCGCCCAAATAAGTAACGGGCCACCTAACGTTGCTGTAACCATAGAGACAGGAAGTGTAATAGCGCGAGTCATTTCAGAGCATAGCGCTACCAACATTAAAAGGCTTGCACCGCTTAACGCACTTAACGGCAATAAATAGCGATTGTTATGCCCGATGATCAAACGCAAAATATGAGGCACTAATAAGCCCACAAAAGCGATAGACCCGGCCATCGACACCGCCGTACCCACCGCGATAGCACAAACGATGAGGGCACGTTCGGTAAGTTTTTCCACATCCACACCGCTACTTTTTGCCGCAAGTTCTCCGGCGTATAGCTTGTTTAAATCACCCGCGTAAAAAAGCTGTAAACCTACAGCTATAACGATCAACGGGCCTCCAACCGATAAAATTAACCAGTTAGTTTGATATAAGCTGCCCATTAGCCAAAAAGTAAGGTTGCGAAGGGCATCAGCGTCGCTGAACATATAAAGCCAGGCAATAACAGCGCCACTGAGCGTCGATATGGCAATACCAGCAAGAATTACCGCAGTGGAGGAGCCTAGCAATTTTCTGGCTAAACGATAAATAACAAAAGTAGATAACAAGGCACCCACAAAGCACCCAAAAGGCAGTAAGTAATGCAGGTAGGCTGTAGCCCATTGCGGCGTTAACAGTAGCAATAGTGCGGCAACTAAACTCGCTCCGCTGGTGATACCTATGATTCCTGGGTCGGCTAGCGGGTTTCGAAGTACCACCTGTAAGGTTGCGCCACTTACGGAAAGCGCCGCCCCTACTAAGCATGCGGTAAGTATAAGCGGTATTTGAAGCTGAACGATAATATGCTGCTTTAAGTCAGCAGCCGTGTTAGCAAACCCTGTCACGCCAATGACACCCACCACGCCAACGGCTAACAAACAAAGTAGCGTTATTACAACCAAAGAAAGGGCTGGGCGTTTAGTTTCAATGGTTTTCAAAATCGGCTCTCAAAATCGGTTCTTAATATGCGTTCTAGATTTGGTTCGCAATGCCGCTTCTCAGTTATGGCTTGTGGATAAAGCTTCTGATTATAGTTGTTGGGTTTGCTTAATGTGCGCAATCAAACCGTCCGATGCTTCTTCAATTAAATCTAACACCAACTCAAAGCCGCGCTTCCCTCCGTAGTATGGGTCAGGCACTTCTTTGTCTTCTACATTTGCAAAGTCCAGAAATAGCTTAATTTTTTCCTGGTACTGGCTTGGCGACATACCATGCAAATTTGCAAGGTTGCTATTATCCATAGCTAAAATATAGTCGAAGCGCTCAAAGTCACTTTCATCAACACGGCGACATTTAAGCCCCTTAAAGCTGTAACCTCGCTCTACCCCAGCCGCCTGTGAACGCTTATCTGCTGGTTTCCCAATGTGGTAACCGTGCGTTCCCGCAGAATCAATTTCAATACTTAACCCGGCTTGTGCAGCTTTGTGCTTGAACACGGCTTCTGCTGTTGGAGAGCGGCAAATATTACCCAAACACACGAACAACACCGATGTAGATTGTTTCATTCAAAATCCTATTTAAACGCAGTGACGGAGCGCGACTAAACTTTGTGCCCAGTTTCGCGTATGATACGCCGTCAGAAAAATTGTGGAGTTAGTATGACCGCACATGTACTTATGCTAAGTAGCTCTCGTCAAGGCGACGAGGCTTACCTAGAGCACGCTAGAGAACTTATTTTTGCACACTTAGGCGAAATTCGCGACCTCCTATTTGTTCCTTACGCCGCTGTAACTCAAACGTACGACAGCTATGTAGATGCTGTTGCTACTGCCCTGCCAGAATGCAATGTTACTGGGCTACACACAGTAGAAGACCCCGTGGCCGCCGTAAACAATGCGAAGAAAAATGGCCAAGCTATTGTGGTAGGTGGAGGAAACACCTTTCACCTGCTTTCAACACTTTATGCGAACGCGCTTATTGTGCCAATAAAGCACGCCATCGCCGATTGCACGCCTTATATTGGATGGAGCGCGGGCTCGAATATCTGTGGCGAATCAATTAGAACCACTAATGACATGCCTATTATTGAGCCGCCTAGTTTTGATGCGCTTGATATCGTGCCGTTTCAGTTGAACCCGCACTACACCGATTATCAGCCTCCTGGCCATAATGGTGAAACCCGCGATCAGCGATTGGCCGAGTTTACAACGCTAAACCCAACCACGCCGGTAGTGGCTATCCGTGAAGGCACGGCGTTACGTCTTTGTGATAACCAACTTACTTTAGTCGGTGAAAAAGACGGCTTCATCTTTTTAGGTGAAGAAAAAAAGCCAATTAATTCAGGTGATGATTTAACTTATTTGCTTGATAGCGGCGAATAGCGCCTCTTCATCAGGCTCACGCTGGTAGGGAATTTCTGCCAGCAGCGGCTCGGGTAACATGGCTTTTAGAGAATGCAGGTTTTCCTGGTATCGCGTCATGTTACCTGTGATGTCGTTGGCTACCCACCCTTTGATTTTTAGCCCATCTGCGCGTATCGCTTCTGCGGTTAATAGCGCATGGTTTAAGCAGCCTAGACGCATACCCACAACGAAAATTACGTCCATGTTGAGCGTTTTCACAACATCGGATAGATAATACGTAGGCGTATACTCATCGCCCACGATTAAGGGTAATCGCCACCCTCCTGCACCTTCCATCAACAGTAGATCTGGCTGATAAGCTTGCAGTTTATCAAGGCCTTGCGCAATTTTTTCAAAGCTTAACGCCACGCCTTCTTCAAGTGCAGCAATATGTGGCGCAATGGGCGACCTTAATGCGATAGGGTTTATTTGATGTAAAGGAAGTGTCTGTCCATTTTCTTCGCTTGCGCTTTTTAGCTCGCTATTATCTATAGCTTTAATGGCTTTGTTTTCGCGTATTTTCGCGCATGCTTTTTGTATATTTAGCGCATCATCGTTAACCCACTCACCGTTAACCTGCTCACAACCAGCAGCAATAGGTTTATAGCCGATGCCGGTAAGCGATGCTTTTTGCGCTGCTTTTAGTAATTGGCAGGTGACATAGGTTTTCCCTACCTCTGTGTCGGTACCGGTAATGAAATACTGCTTCATCGTTTTTCCAATCTAAAATGACTTACGCGGTAGGTAAGCGGTAACTTACTTTCTACACCACTCATATTGCTGTACGCCATGGCTAATTTTTTAATATCTTGACGGGTAAGCGGAGGTTGTTTTTGGCCAGTCTCACCCGCTCCTACACCTTTCACTGAACGCAGTAGCGACATAATATCTTGGTGAGTATCAACATAATCTTTGGTAATAACTCGTTGTAATCGGAGCCCTGATTGCTTAAACCCGTTTACCCACTGCGCGGTTGCCGGCAAATGAGTTTCTGCTTGAGGGAGCTGCGCCACTTTGCGGGCCGTTCTAAGTTCACCAAAAGAGCCAGACACCATAATAGCCAGCTCAGCGATACCATCCTGTTTAAGCACTCGCGAGATCTCGCTAGCAACAAGACTTGTGTCGCTTGCCCACTGTAGCGCCATGGACGAAAACACCGTTGAAAACGTGTTTTCAGAGAAAGGTAAATCAACAGCACTACCTTTTACGAAAATGGGGTCAGAGTACTTTTTTCGTGCCTGCGCCAACATACCCTCAGCAATGTCTACACCAGTTGCAACAGCACCTTTTTTTGAAAGTGCCTGTGTATGAATGCCCGTTCCACAGCCTATATCGAGGGCCTCGCCCTGCAAAGCCTTTGGCAAGTTTGCTAACCCCTGCTCGGCAATATTACGCTGAATACACGCAATACTGTCGTACTTTACTGCCGCTTTTGAGAAACGGTGTGCGATGCTCTGTTCAGTAATTTCTTGTGCAGTAACCGCTTTGTTAGCTTTGCCGGTACCGTCGGCTGATTCGGCAACAGTGGAATCACAACACTCTGCTAAGAAAGCGTCTTCATGATTAGGAAGCACTTTTGCTGTATCACTTGCCGTCTTACCTTCAAAAGGTTTCAAGGGCTCTGTCAATGACGCTGATTTCACAGCTGGGCTTGCCGACATTTTTACATCTCTTTCTGGTTTGTGGAACTTAGGGCTGTTACGGCATACATCGTACTCTATGCTTCCCTTTTCGCAGAAGGCTCACTTAACCCATCGCGCGATAGTTCCTTCAAACCATTGAGCGACAATTCAAGCGCATCAATTAACACATCGATATCTTGAGTCGTATGATTCGCGGTTAAGGTTATACGCAGCCTGTCTTGACTTTTCGGTACGGTTGGTTGCCGGATAGCGGCTGCCCAAATCCCCCGTTGTTTTAGACCTTCACTTAACGCAACGGCACGCTCGGGACTGCCGACAATAACGGGCTGAATAGCGCTTTGCGAGGCTCCTAAGGTGATATGGTCTGAATTATCGCTTTCCTTGTCCGCATTGAGTGTCTGTCCAAAACGTTTTTGGAACGCCTCTCTGAAATAGGAAATATTGTTGATAAGCAACTCGCGACGAGCGGTATCACTGGCGATATGGGTGAGTGAGTATAAGGTTGCCACCGCTTGCGCTGGGGGCATGGCGGTGGAATACACATAGTGCTTAGAAAAATTCACCAGATAATCGATAAGGGTTTGGCTTCCGGCAATAAATGCGCCTGCTGTGCCTACCGCTTTGCCGAAGGTTCCCATAACAACCGGAACCTGTTGCTGGCTTAAGTTAAGTGCTTCTACAGTACCAAAACCATTTTCGCCTAAAACTCCCATGCCATGTGCATCGTCTAACATAAACCATGCATTATATTTCGCGGCGATATCGGCTATATCTTTGCAAGGCGCGACATCACCGTCCATGCTAAACACACCTTCACTGGCAATAAGAATATCTTGGTGGCTTGATTTTAAATTAGCGTCAGCATTAATTTCGCTATGCTCATCCGCAGCAAGCAAAGGGGTATTGCAAATACCTGAAAGCACGCTTTCTAAATGGTTAAGATCGTTATGCTTAAAGCGGCGAAGCTTGGCGCGCTCGGATACACACTGCGCCCCTTCTAAAAACGACGCATGCATGAACTTGTCAGCAATAATGTGCCCAGGCGCCCCGCTACTGCCAGCGTGAGACATGTGAGGAAAAAGTGCCATACACAAGGCTTGGTTAGCTGCAAAGCCAGAGTTAAACAACAGCGCAGCTTCTCGGTTTAAACCATCGGCAATATAAGCTTCAAGCGCTAAATGAGCCTGCGTATGCCCCGTTACCAAGGGTGATGCACCACTGCCGCCACCAAATTGCGCTAGCCCCTCAACCCAACTTTGCAATACGCCTTCATGCTGGCGCATTCCCAAATAATCGTTGCTAGAAAAATTAAGGTAGTGCTCACCATTAATGCAAATAATGCTGTCTTTTTCGTATTGTTGGCAGTTGCGCTGGCGCAGCAAGCCTTGCTCAGCACGTGCGCTCAGCGAATCGTCTAACCAGTGAAAGGCCATTACGCCTCCGTTAATTGCTGTTTCTTTGGCGCTACCTTAGGCTTGGTTGCATCAATAAACAAGTCGTTACTGTCGTCGGCTTGTTCTTGCTGCTGGGCAATTTCTTCTTCTAACACTTGTTGATGTGCTTCGTCTGAGTAACCTCTTGTACGCTCAGTATTAATACCAAGCTTTTTGAACAGCATAACATCTTCATGGGTATCTGGATTTGACGTAGTTAACAGCTTGCAGCCATAGAAAATGGAATTCGCGCCTGCCATAAAACACAGCGCCTGCATTTGCTCGTTCATGGCTTCGCGGCCTGCCGACAAGCGCACATGTGACTTGGGCATCATGATACGAGCAACAGCAATAGTGCGGATAAACTCGAAATAGTCCAAGTCTTCTACGCTATCGAGTGGTGTACCTTTAACTTTTACTAACATATTAATAGGCACACTTTGCGGCTGTTCGGGAAGGTTTGCTAGCTGCACCAGCATACTGGCGCGGTCGCTCACCGTTTCTCCCATGCCCACAATGCCACCTGAGCAAACATTCATACCTGCAGCACGCACGTTCTCTAACGTATTCAATCGGTCTTGGTAAGTACGGGTCGTGATAATATCGCCGTAGTATTCCGGTGAGGTGTCTAAGTTATGGTTATAGTAATCCAAGCCCGCTTGTTTAAGTGCGACTGCTTGGTCACGGGTTAGCATGCCCAGCGTCATACAGGTTTCCAGCCCTAAACTTTTCACCTCTTCAACCATCTTTAAAATGTAAGGCATATCTCTGTCGCGCGGGTTTCGCCAAGCGGCACCCATGCAAAAACGGGTAGAGCCCACTTGCTTTGCTTCTTTCGCACGCTGGATAACCTTTTCAATTTCTAGCAGGCGCTCCTTTTCAAGACCTGTATCATAACGGGCGCTTTGTGGGCAGTACTTGCAGTCTTCAGGACATGCACCAGTTTTAATCGACAAAAGCGTGCTAACCTGCACTTCGTTAGGATTAAAATGCTGTCTATGTACCACTTGGGCATCAAACAGTAAATCATTAAATGGCATGGCGAACAAAGCTTCGACTTCGGCTTTGGTCCAATCGTTTCGAATAGTTGTCGTTTGCGCAGAAGGCGCACTAGCCAGCGTCATTGAGTGTCCTTTACTAATTATTATTGCTGGCTTAGTCTATGCCCCAATATCGAGTTGTCAACTCTGACCAATTTAAAACCCTTACTAATGGTTAATTCGTGAACAATATAGAATTTGATAAACAACACATTTGGCACCCCTATACCTCGGCGGTTAACCCCCTTCCCTGTTACGAAGTAGTTGGTGCAAAAGGCGCCGAGCTCACCTTGGCCACCGGTGAAGTGTTAGTAGACGGCATGTCTAGCTGGTGGGCTGCTATTCACGGCTACAACCACCCCATACTCAACGATGCAGCGCACAAGCAAATTGATGCTTTTTCTCACGTTATGTTTGGCGGTATCACCCACCAGCCAGCAGTGGATTTATGTAAAACTTTACTCAGTATGGTTCCAGCTGGTTTAGAGCGAGTGTTTTTAGCTGACTCTGGTTCAGTGTCAGTTGAAGTAGCGATAAAGATGGCTATTCAATATTGGGCATGCCAAGGGCGTACTGAGAAGTCACGTATTGTTGCGCCGCGAAATGGCTACCACGGCGATACGTTTGCCGCTATGAGTGTGTGCGATCCAGTAAACGGCATGCACAGTTTGTTTGAAGGTGTATTAAGCAAGCAGATTTTCGCGCCTGCGCCCCAAACTCGCTTTGGTCAAACCTTTAGTGAAGACGATATTCTTCCGCTTGAAGAGATTTTCGAGAAACATCACCACACCATGGCGGCGTTAATTCTAGAGCCTATTGTTCAAGGCGCGGGAGGTATGCGTATTTATCACCCCGAATACTTAAAACGCTGTCGCCAACTATGTGACACCTATGATGTACTGTTAATTTGCGATGAGATTGCTACTGGATTTGGTCGTACAGGTAAGCTCTTCGCTTGTGAACATGCCGCTATCTCGCCTGATATTTTGTGTTTAGGCAAGGCAATTACTGGCGGCTATATGACGTTAGCCGCAACTTTGTGTACCGAAGATGTTGCGTTAGGGGTTTGCCAAGGGGAGCCTGGCGTTTTTATGCACGGCCCAACTTATATGGGCAACCCGTTAGCTTGTGCTGTGGCAAACGCTAGTTTATCACTCATTAATGAAAACCATTGGCAGCAACAAATTCCCGCCATTGAGAAACAATTACAAACCGAGTTGGCAAAATGTGCAGACTTACCCCGCGTTGCTGATGTTAGGGTGTTGGGCGCTATTGGGGTGGTTGAGACTGTAAATCCGGTCAATGTTGCCGAAATTCAGCGTCATTTCGTCGAAGAAGGCGTGTGGATAAGGCCCTTTGGTAAACTGGTATACATTATGCCTCCCTATATCATATCTTCCGAGCAATTAAGTAAGTTAACCCATGCGATTTATACAGCCTTGAAGTAGCGTGAGAGGTTGTTACGCTTAACACTTACTTTTTGTTACATGAGATGAGTTCAATGTCGAGAGCCCCTAGCGTTAAAAGGCTTCTATAAACGAATGTCAGAAGTCAACGATTAGGCGGGTCACTAATGAGTCGACAATACTGATTATTTTATAGCGAGTTTTTAATGGTAGTGCGTGTTCTTGATAAAGTGGTCTTTGCAGTTTTATTCATTATTACACTGCAGGTACCTATTTTAGCGGACCACTACCGCCAATATTTAAATGGCTACTATGACGCACTAAGAGATGAAGTATCCAGTTCCTCTGTACTCGCTAAACAGCATGGTTTTTCTTCTGTAGAGGCCATGCTCGACAGTTTACAGAAAAATAGCGAGCCGGTAGTGCGTGAAAATGCGTCAATGAAAGCGAGCCGCTTTGCCCAGATCACCACACTGGAGCAGGGTATGAGAAAACTTGAGCACGGCCACTATTTCGAAAAGCTGGTGTTTATGGCCTCACCTTCTCAGTACGGCACGCTAAATCGAGTACTCGACAATTTTAGTCCATCCGTACCGCTAACCCCCTCCTCAATCGTCTTTAGCCTTATTACCGCTATTTTGCTTAATTTATTAATTTGGACACCGCACTTTTGCTACTGCCAAGTTAAGAAAATCAAAGACAAGCCCAAACGCTATTCCTATAAATAGCGCGCCAATCAGAACTGCGCTTCTCGTAAAACGACCAAAGTTGGATAGGCACAGGAACAAACTTACTAAAGAAGCCTATTCAGCACTTTCTGAAGCAGACGGCTTTTCACAATTTTTCGACCGTGATGCTGAGGAAACCTTTGCTTCAGAAATAATGCCAATTCTCGATGAGTTTATGGTTGATGGCGATGTAAATACCACCAGCTTAAGATTAGAACAGATTCGGAATAAACAGGGCCTTTCAGATTATCCTTGAAACTATCACTACCAATACCCTTTTATTGAACGTGGCATCAATAATGCAATCCTTTATTCAACGGTGAGATGCAAATAACTGAATTATCATTCCTAGTAGATGATAAACAGCCAAATATCAGCAACTTATCTAATGAAATTACGAAGGAGATACTATTATGCCTACAGATGCTCAATTACTGATCGGGAAAGTGTTGCAAATAAAAGACAAAATTGTTGCAAAACGTCATTGCATTCCGAGCGACTTAGAAGCCGAATGGAACGCGTTAAATAAGCAAACTGCATGCTTTGAAAGTGAAGCGCTTTATCAAAGTGCAGTGAAAGGCCAGGAAATGAATAAGCACATTGATTATTCAGGTTCGGTGAAAGAGTTGTCTCAATTGGTAACACAGCTCAAAACACTGAATAGAAAGGTTAACGTTACACAAGTGCATCACTAAGGCTTGGGGCATTTAACTTTGCCTCAAACCTTAGCTTGATATTGGCGTTACTTTTTATTTTTTAGGAGCACCAATGTTCTTACTTTACGCGTGCCATAGCTGGCAAGCCTTAGAAAGTCTTCACGGGCAACCGGAATGTGTTGATACTCGACAGGCTGCCCCTCACTCGCATCTGGATCGTGCAGATAATAGCAGTGAGAATCGCAGCTAGTCACCGCAACCCAATGGGGAACTTTTTTCTTATCAAACGCATATGTGCTGATTAAGCACAATACTGCCCCGCCAGCTTTAAGGGTTTGGTCGATTACGTCAGTCCGCCAGTCAGAAATTTCAACGGAAATGCCTTTTTTCCGTGCTTCTTCCATAAACTGAGATTCAACGTTTTCAACTATCGCTTTCTTATTAGCATCTCTAACGCCATCAACAAAAAGCGGGACGTCTTGGTTAATAACTACTTTCGCCGCATAACCTTCATTTACTGCAGCTAGTGCTAACCCCACCGGGTGACAGCCACCATGCCCTGACATCATGAATATCGTGGTAGCTGTGCGCCACAAAGATAATTCTTTTTCTTGCGTCATTTCATAGCGATTGTTTAATGCACACATCGCCATCATCAATGCCGACGGACCGCAGGTGAAATCCGTTGTTTGTTGGTACCACGGGTAAATCTCTGGCTTAACCGACTTGCTCGGCACCAATACTTTTTGCATACGCAATGCGTCAGTGTGATCGTCGTAGTAATCGGTATACATACCGAATTGGCTAAACCCTAACTTTTTATAAAGAGCAATGGCACCAGCATTACCTACTGCCACTTCCAGGCGCATAAATCGCTTTCCCCGCAAAAGCGCCCGCTCCCCCAAGCTATTTATAAGCTTCTCAGCAACGCCAAGCCCTCGCGCTTCGGGCAGCACCGCAATAGAATACAGTCTGGTAAGTTGTGTTCCGCGTCGCAGCAGTAAAAGTCCGTAACCTACTATGCTATTGCAATCCGGCTTATTTGTATCGAGGTTCAAGCCTGAATTGCACGGCGCACGCTCGGCCACGATTAGCTCTGCGTGCTGTGCATCAATGTAAAACTTGAAACGACTTTTACTTAGTCTGTCCGTTGTAAAGCAGGTTTGCTCAATATGCTGAAGCGAAGCAAGATCGTTTAATGTCGCAACACGCAGCACTACACTCGACTGCGTTGAAGGCGCACCGGCACCTTGTGCCGACTTAGTATTCGACGCGCCTTCTGCTAGGCCATATGCACGATTTGCGCTTTCCTGTGGACTTGCATTATTCACTTCAATTACTCGCTCAGCCGATGTAATCATCGCCCTCTTTGCTCCAACCTATCAGCAAATTCCTGCATAATTAATTCATACAGTTCTTTGCCTAAATATTTATCTTCCACACCCGAGTCGATACTTGGGTTGTCGTTCACTTCAATAACATAAACCGCGTTACCGGCTTGCTTGATATCTACACCATATAAGCCATCACCCACCGCTTTAGCGGCCTTGATAGCGGCTTGTAATACCGGCTTAGGTACTTCAAACGTAGGCATTGTTGTAAATCCACCCGAGGAGAATCTATCGCCCTGATGGTTGTATATCTGCCAATGGTTGCGCACCATGAAGTACTGACAAGCGTAAATTGGCTTGCCGCCTAACACTCCAATTCGCCAATCAAACTCAGTAAAAATATATTCTTGAACTAGCACTAGCGCCGATTCAGTTAGCATTTGTTCTAAGCGCGCTTTTAACGCTTCTTTATTTTCAGCTTTATGCACACCCCGTGAAAACGAACTTTCTGGCAGCTTTAATACCAACGGCAAGCCAAAGTCGGCAATGAGTTTTTCGCATACATCATCAGTAGCGCTTGATACAAAGGTCGCTTTTGGCGCAGGCACTTTTTGGTATGCAAACGCATCTTGCAAGTACACCTTGTTACAACAGCGCAAAATTGACTGCGTGTCGTCCATTACCACAATACCTTCGCGCTCTGCGGCACGGGCTAGTCGATAGGTATGGTGGTCAATTGCTGTGGTTTCACGAATAAACAGTGCGTCATAGTGACCTAGCTCTTCTTGCGACAAGCGACTGACTACATTAGCTCGAAAACCTACTTTTTCAGCCGCTTTTACAAAGTTTTTAATGGCTCGCTCATCACTAGGAGGCGTACTTTCTTCTGGATTAACCAAAATCGCCATATCCCAGCGCGTGCGCTTGCTCGTTTTATTCGCTTTCCACTGTATTTTTGCCTGTTTCTCAAGTTGCTCGATAAAGCGTGCTTGTTGCGCTGCATCTAAGTCTTTAAACGCTTTAGCTTGCAACGTTGCAAAGCCTTCAATTTGTACTTTATTCGTAGCTTTTGGCAATTCGTTGGTATCGGTAACCATGAGGCTTAGTACCAATACTGGATACGAATATTTTTCAAACGCTTGGCGGGCCAAGCGCTTAAAGCGCTGATCTTTCACTTCACCGAAAAGTACTAATAAAGGCTCATCAGTAATTTCAGTATTATCTTGAGATACCGATAAGGAAAAAGCGATGCGATCGATACTTTTCTCTTCAGCCATACGCAAATCATTGATGGTATTTACTGAAGGCAACACAGAATGGTTACGAGCCTGAGCCAACAGCGAACAGTAGTAGCCCTCGCTTAAATATCGCGTGGTATCGCAAATATTAATAACCCGGGTTTTGGGTTCGTTTAGCTTTGGGAACTCAGCAAGGTATTCTTGAAAAGTAAGTACAGTTAATGAAGAGTTACGAAAAGGGATAACATCGTCAGTAACAATCAAGGTTTTGTGCATTAATGTCGCTTCTAAAAGATGGTAGGTAAGTTAAAACGTAAACGGCGGTGCTCAAATAGCATACACAGTTATTTAGTCGCGAAGTTTACGCCTAACTTCAATTTTGCATAGCACAATCTGCACGGCTTTTTTTCATCGAAATGACAATAAAAACTGATGTACAATTAAATCTATTGATAGAGCTTTTGTTTATTAATTTTGTCTATAAATAGAGATAGACAAAACGACACAAATGGTTTGAGGAGTAAGTATGTTACTAGCCAGTGTGGCTATTTTGATCGGGTTACCCGTACTGCTTTGGAGTGCAGGAAAGTTTGTAGGTGGTGCCGCATCAGTCGCTAATCATTATGGTGTATCGCCCCTCCTAATAGGTATGCTTATTATTGGGTTTGGTACGTCCGCTCCTGAAATTATCGTTTCTATTTTCGCCGCGTACCAAGGTAACTCGGGCATTGCGCTGGGTAACGCCTACGGCTCGAATATCGCCAACATTTTGTTAATTTTAGGTTTGACCGCCGTTATTAGCCCTATTGCGGTTAGATCGGAAATTATCAAAAAAGAATTGCCCGTACTACTGGGCATCACTTTTTTTGCTGTGTGGCAGGTATGGGACTTAACGGTTTCCAAAGATGACGCGTTTTCTTTGCTGGGGCTATTTGTACTGTTGATTTCATGGAGTATCTATCACGCAATGAAAGGCGATAAAGACGCCCTTGCCGATGAATACGATGAGGAAATCAATAGTAACGAAGGCACCGTTAAAACCCACGTTATGTGGTTAATTGCGGGTTTGTTGTTACTTGTTGCAAGCTCTCGCATGCTGGTGTGGGGCGCGGTTGAATACGCCACCTTCTTTGGTGTAAGCGATACGATAATCGGCCTTACCGTTATCGCAATTGGTACATCACTACCCGAACTCGCGTCGTCATTAATGGCCGTTAAAAAAGGCGAGCATGATTTAGCAATTGGCAATGTTATTGGCTCTAATATGTTTAATACCCTAGCCGTTGTGGGTATTGCAGGGACGATACAGCCTATGACAGTAGAGGCTGAGTTCCTTTACCGCGATGCCATGGTGATGTTCGCCTCTACCGTCGCACTCTTTATTTTCTGTATTGGTATTAAACGACAAGGTCGCCTTAATCGCCTTGAAGGTGGGGCATTTGTGCTTGCTTATGCTGCTTATACCTATTGGCTAATTCAGGCAGCATTTATTTAAGCCGCAGAATTGTGCAATGTGAGTAAAAATTTATAGCTAACAACTAAAAGCTTGGCTGCTCTACTGACGTGAGTGCCAAGCTTTTTTGATTTTCTCGCCATTAATTTCGTTGGTTAACCTGTGCTATAACCCCAACGTAGTCGCAAGAGTTATTAAACTAATTGCCGCAATAGCAAACAAGATTATAAGGTTTACGCCGAAGGAGTCTGTGCGTCGACGATTGCGTCTTGCACGCATGACAATGCTGACAAGGCTTACTATTAAGCATACCTGCAGCATAATAGTCATGGCAGACAAATGACCTTCAGACCAAGATGAGTCCCCTTCTATTCCCCAATACTGCTGAACCCCGCTAATGAAGTCGGGCCGAGCGTAGTGAAACAATATAAGAACCACCACCATTCCCACCCAACCGAACACGTTGAGGCCAAGCATTACCTTATAAAAGGGAGTTTTTGAGCGTGGCGTCGAACGCCGTTCAGCTAATTGCTCATAGGTCATAGAACGCCTGTCAATATCGCCTGTTGCAGAGGATTGTGACGCGCGTTGCGATTCCCCCTGCGTTTGCTGCTGGTTATGTACCGACGTGCCTGAATCATTTTTATTTCCCATTTGTCACTCTGTTCTCTGGCATCCCGCTTTATGTTGGGTATACTAGCGTGCTATTGGATTGTATTTCATTGGTTATTTTTACATCGCCGAAGCGAATTCCGTTCGGTGTATCTCGTTATTTATACTTATTTCTATAATTCGCGATACATAAATGACATAAAGAAGTTAACCATAACTTCAATATGCATTTTACCGGCATTAAAGACTTATCGGCACAGCAATCCAAAACATTGACCATAAAGCAAATTTTAGTGCAATTTTTCATGCATAGTTTAATGCACTAGGTTGATACGCTCGATGTGTATTCGAGCAACAACATAAGATCAGTAAGACGGAGAAATTAACATGACGCATGCGCCCGTAGTTGACGTGCTTAAAGGTAAGTACGCCGTTGGCGAATCGGTAACCGTTAAGGGTTGGGTAAGAACACGCCGCGACTCTAAAGCGGGGTTATCATTTATTGCACTACACGATGGTAGTTGCTTCGATCCTGTACAAGTTATTGCGCTAAATTCTCTGTCAAATTACGCCGATATCCAGCGCCTTACTGCTGGTTGTTCATTGTCGGTAACCGGTACAGTGAAAGAATCGCAAGGCCAAGGGCAATCACTAGAAATTGATGCGACCGAGGTAGAGATTGTAGGTTTGGTTGAAAACCCTGATACCTACCCAATGGCGGCAAAGCGCCACAGCATTGAATACCTACGTGAATACGCACACCTGCGCCCGCGTACCAATGTTATTGGTGCGGTTACTCGTGTACGTAACTGTTTGTCTCAGGCTATCCACCGTTTCTTCCACGAAAAGGGTTACTATTGGATTTCTACGCCAATTCTAACGGCTAGCGATACAGAAGGTGCTGGTGAAATGTTCCGCGTATCAACCCTTGATATGATGAACCTTCCGCTAGACGATAAAGGCAATGTTGATTACTCAGAAGATTTCTTCGGTAAAGAAACCTACCTAACCGTATCGGGTCAGCTTAACGTTGAAACTTACTGTACAGCTATGTCTAAGGTATACACCTTCGGACCTACGTTCCGCGCAGAAAACTCAAATACGTCTCGTCACCTTGCCGAGTTCTGGATGATTGAGCCTGAAGTGGCATTTGCTGAATTGAAAGACGTTGCACAGCTTGCTGAAGACATGCTGAAGTATGTGTGTAAAGCGGTATTAGAAGAGCTACCTGATGATATGGCATTCTTCGCCCAGCGCATCAAGAAAGATGCGGTTGAGCGTTTAGAAAAGCTAGTTAGCTCTGACTTCGTGCGCATGGATTACACTGACGCTATTGAAATTCTGCAAAACTGCGGTAAAGAATTCGAATTCCCTGTTGAATGGGGTATCGATTTATCTTCTGAGCACGAACGTTACCTTGCCGAAGAGCATGTTGGTGCACCAATCATCATGCAGAACTATCCAAAAGACATTAAAGCCTTCTACATGCGCATTAACGATGACGGCAAAACCGTTGCTGCAATGGACGTACTAGCGCCAGGTATTGGTGAAATCATCGGTGGTTCACAGCGTGAAGAACGTTTAGATGTATTCGATGCGCGTCTTGATGAAATGGGACTATCGAAGGAAGACTACGCATGGTATCGCGACCTACGCCGCTACGGCACTGTACCTCACTCAGGTTTCGGTCTAGGTTTCGAACGTCTTGTAGCTTACGTAACCGGCATGCAAAACGTACGTGACGTGATCCCATTCCCGCGTACACCGGGTAACGCTAGCTTCTAAGCAGTTGTTCGCTATATTTCGAAGCCCGCTGCAGCTATGCTGTAGCGGGCTTTTTTATCAATTCCGCATGAAGTTTAGCCGCGAAGCACAGTCTCGAGCCATTATTTCCTTACATCCACCACTATAACCACACCTACTGCAACATAATAGCGACTTTAGCTTTGTTTTCTTTTTCCCACTGCTTTGGCGATAAGCCATACATTCGCTTAAAATCTCGGCTAAATTGGGATGAGCTGATATACCCAACATCCATAGCAGCAACACTTACATTTGTACCTTCTGCTATGCGTTTTGCTGCGTTGTTCAACCTCATAGACTTTACGAATTGAATAGGCGACATATTAGTGGCTTGCTTAAACTTGCGGTGAAATACGGCCCGGCTCATACCCACTTTCTTTGCCATATCGTCAATGGTAATACTTTCATTGACGTGAGAAGCCAAGTACTCGATAGCTCGTACAATACCGTTACCCACACCAAAGCTTTGGCGCACTGCTCCACCCGCTTCGCCTTTTAGAACAGCGTAATACACTTCGCGTAACCGATTACTCGCCAACATGGCAATATCTGTTGGTCTGTCAGTTAGCAAAAGTAAGCGATATAGGGCATCTTCAAAGTCAACGCTCCACTGCGCTGAAGCAATGCCAGAAACTGTACTTTCTGCTAACGACGTTTTTAAACTTCCTGACACACTTTCAAGCTCAATTGCTAAGTCAGTCATCATCCTGCTGTTTAAAGAGATATAAACGCCAAGTAACGGATTCGTCTCTGAAGCGTCGGGAATTCCCGCTTCAACCGGCATAGACATAGTGCAACAGGTGTATTTACTTGTACTGAACGTGTGTTTTTCACCGTTTAAGATGGCCTCTTTCCCGCCGTAAACAATAGCGGTAAGAGACGGTTCATAAACCACGGGGGCGCAATCGATAGGTGCTGTTATTTTAAAAAGCTGAACACCTTCTATTCCGGTGTCGTACAGCCCGCTTTGCGTCACCTTGTCTTCAATAAGTTGTTTTATTAACAGTTTACTCATTTCTAGATTAACATCGTTCAGTTAATTTTGGCTTGTAAAGCTGTCGACTTTTTAATATCGCATTGCACAAAAGCCTTGGCAAAGTCAACTTTTCAAGTTTACTTAAATTAGCACCCAACCACCTCTTTAACAACGAAGTGATACAAATAGGCAACTTTTAAAGACCATTACGCCTACTTTTAAAACTTCATAGTTACTATATTACAAATATAATTTTTTAGTAATTAAAAGGTAAGCGAACATGGCTAACTCTAATCAGTTTGGAAAAGACGGCTGGACGCCAGCACAAATAGAAAACACTGAAGGCAAAACGTTTTTAATAACTGGGGCGAATACAGGGGCAGGCTTTGAAGCATCGCGCATTTTGCTATCGAAAGGCGCCAAAGTAGTCATGCTGAACCGAAGCCCGAGCAAGTCCCATGACGCTATTGCCAAGTTAAAACAAGAGTTTGGTGAAACCGCTAATGTCAGCTATATCCGTTTAGATCTTGGCAGCCTTGCTTCTGTGCGACAGTCATCTAAAGAAATATTAGAACAAGTACCTGTTATCGACGCGCTGATTTGTAATGCCGCTATCGCACAAATTTCGACTCAACAATTCACTGAAGATGGCTTTGAAAGCCAATTAGGTGTTAACCACTACGGGCACTTTTTGCTTTGTGGACTGTTGTTTGATCACATTAATGAATCGAAAGGGCGCATTGTAGTGGTTGCCAGTGAAGGTCACAAAATGGGTCTTAGAACCATGCAGTTTGACGACATGAACTGGGATAAAAATTACAACCCGAATAAGGTATACAGCCAAAGTAAGCTTGCTCAAATGATGTTTGCATACGAACTGCAAGACAAAGTAAAAGCACATAATAAAAACGTGAAGGTGTTTGTTTGTCACCCCGGTGCGTCGAATACTACCCTTATCAGAGAAAGTGCTAACTTCTTAACCCGTATCTCTTGGTCTTTTATGGTGAAAATTGGGCTAGCCCAGTCTGCAGAAAAAGGCGCTTACCCTGAAGTGATGTGTGCAACGGCAGAAAACCTCAAACAACGTGCCTACTACGGACCAACAGGGCTAATGAATTTTGGCGGTCCTGTTGGAGAATGCAAGCTAGAAGACTTTGCAGTAGATAAACAGGTATTGACGAAACTATGGGCGCTTTCAGAAAAAGAAACAGGCTTTGCATGGCAATTTTGATTAACTGGTTTGGACGTGTCGAGAGTGTAATGAAATGAAAAGCGCCCTTTTTTTATTAGGAATATTAGCAATGTCATCAACGTACGCGAACACGGTTTCCACACACAAAATTAGCGCCACAGGCAACATCGTTGGCGCTTTTACAGACTCAGAAGGTAACCGTTATAAAACTGTTAAGCTCGGTAAGCTTGAATGGTTTGCTGAAAACTTGCGCGCTACGCAGTTTCAAGATGGTAGCCCTGTCGGTTCAGGTTTTATTCCAAAAGATGATGAAGAGAACCTTCTTAACTACGGCAGGCTTTATCATTGGCAAGACGTAAATGACGAGCGAAAGCTATGCCCTGCAGGATGGCGCATAGCGACCGATGAAGATTGGCAGGATATGGAACGCGCTATTGGCATAGCGGAAAGTGAACTTTCCAAAGAAGGCTGGCGAGGCGAAAACGATATTGCTATCACCCTTAAAGCTGAACAGCGAGACACACTATTCAAAAAGTTCGACCAAACTCGTGTTAACCAAAACCATTTTGGTGCTACTGCAGCAGGTGTAAAAATGGGAAACTGGTATATCACGCAAGGTATATACACCGAGTTTTGGACAAGTACTAGCGCCACTGATAAAGAGGCGTACGCCCGCACCCTCGCCTATTCTTGGTGGAACTCACGTAAAGGCGAAATTAGAAGGGCAAAGCTTAACAAAGACTATATGTTTAGCGTTAGGTGTGTACGAGATGCCAAGTAGCTTTATACGCATGGCAGATACTGTAAAAGCGTTTTCAAGGTATAGTCATTCGTACATTTGATCTAAATCTGCGATGGCCCTGCAAACTATGAAAAAAGCGGGCCGCTTTAATCGAGCCCAATAGCAGCTGAACGACAGGGCTCTACTGTATACGTATAGCCAATTTCATCCTCAGGCGTTTGCGCTATTTGTAATATCTCGTAATCATTAAGCTCGATGACGCGCGTTCCTTCAGGGTGGGCACAGCGGGAACGTGAATCTGCCTCAAATTCATAGATAAAACTAGCTAGTGCTTGGCGTTGTACCTTTTTATAACGAATACTTTTTTGCTTAGCATCGGTGAGAAGCGCAGTTAAATCTTCTTCTAGCTCAGAAGTATCTTCCGCTTGTTCCTCAGTAAGTGGTACCTCACTGTTTTCAATCGACGTTTCAGTCTCGTTTTCGATTGTGATCAGCTGGCTTGTACTTTCAGCACTAAACTCGGAGAGTAACCCCACCTGCCCCGCTAACACACTAAGCTGGAGCGCTACACCTAATGTCCAAACAAACCGCGCTACAGCGGTAGAAAGTACATAGCGATAACCAGGCTTATGCCACAGTTTTTGCACACCAAAAGGCTTGAGTAGTAGTAGAAAAAATAGATAAATAAAGATAACTAGCATTCCGCCAACGAGTGCCATTAACGTGGTGACAAAGAACCAGCTTGGCACCATAAGTATGAGCGCGAAATTGTGGCTGTAGGGCAGCGCACCAGCCGAAACGCCGGTTATGCTATTTACTAACCCGCTAGCAGAAGCGAGGGCAAAATTCGCGATAACGGCATAGACAAACAAAATTACCGCTTTACCCGGTAAACTATTCCAAAGCGCCATAAACCTAGGCCAAGTTTCACTAACAATACCACTAAGGGCAAAGCCAAACATGACAGTTTCAAATAAGCCACTTTTAACATCAAAAAAAAGCTGTAATAAAAGCATTGCAGTTGCCAGAAAGTAGCACCGCTGAGCAAAAGTGATACTCCCCCAAAAGCGCAAGAAGCCGATACGCCTTTTTAGCAATAAACGATTCCCTTGTTTTTTAACTTTTCTGTAAGTACCGCGAATTTCGTTTGTTATTTCCATCATTTACTCGTCAATTATTGTTGTTATGTTTCTAAGCACGAATGACTTTACTTCCCGATGTGGCCGCAATACGCTATTCTGTTGAATTCAAAAAACAACGAGTTATTTCATTAGGCTGCTCTCTATCATACATCCAGTGTGTAAAAAGTGGCGCAATAAAACTTTATGGCTGAATCTAATACGTTATCTATAGTTTGTGAGCAATGCCATACTAAGGTTCACATACCGGCGCTAGCGCACAGACAAAGAGCTGTTTGTCCTGTTTGCAGCCACACGTTAGTTTCGTATCGCGTCGGTGCCAGCGAAAAATTACTCGCTTATGCTTTCAGCGCGCTTATTTTTTTATTGCTCTCGTTACCCTTTAACTTTTTGACATTTAAAGCGAGCGGGCAAAAGCACAGTATCGACCTGCCAACGGGCATTACCGTGCTCATTGAAAATGATTACTTATCTCTTGCGATAATAACTAGTTTAGCCACGCTATTACTACCCGGAATGGTCCTTGCTGGCCTGTTATTGCTTTCATTAGCGCAAATTCAAAACCGCCGCCCTTTTTACTTAGCTAGGCTGTATAAGCTGGTTAAAGCGCTTTTGCCATGGAGCATGGCTGAAATATTTCTGGTGGGCACCTTGGTAAGTCTTATCAAGATTACAGAGTTAGCCGACGTATCTATAGGGCTGTCGTTTTATGCGTTTGTCGGCTTTTCGGCATTTACTGCCCTTTGTATTTATCAATTCGACACGACAAGTTATGCCTTATGGATGTCACAAGGTCAGCCCCCTCAACCTAAACCGCTATGCGAAAAACAAGCGCAAATTAGTATTCAGCGCACGTGGGCATTATTGTTAACCGCTTGTATTTTATATATTCCTGCTAATGTTCTGCCAATTATGTATACTGAATTCTTTGGCCAAGAAACACCCAATACCATTATTGGCGGTGTGATCTCACTTTGGGAATCTGGCTCGTATCCGGTTGCGATAATCATCTTGGTTGCCAGTGTGGTTGTTCCGGTCGCGAAAATATTAATTCTCGCTTGGCTTAATTTTTCCGTACAGCGAGAGAAAACCACTTCAAAACAATTACGTATACGTTACTACCGCATTACCGAGGCGATAGGTCGCTGGTCGATGATAGACGTTTTTGTGGTAGCAGTTTTGGTGTCTCTCATACAAATGGGAAACACTATATCTATTTATCCGGGCCAAGCGGCACTCGCCTTTTGCGCCGTAGTATTTGTAACAATGATAGCCGCGATGACATTTGATTCGAGGCTTATTTGGCAGCAGTGGAAACAATTACCATGACCACAAACGACCCCAACATTAACGAGGCAAAAGTTAAGCCCACTTCATCGGTCTCTCGCATTTGGATTATTCCAATTCTTGTTATCGTTATTGGTGGCTGGATGGTTTATTACCAATGGAAAAACCAAGGCCCACTTATCACTATTGAACTGCAATCAGCTACCGGAATTGAAGTAAACAAAACCCCAATAAAAGTGCGTGACTTAGACATTGGTCAGGTTAAGAAAATAACACTGAAACCCGATTTAAACGGTGTGCTTGTTACGGCAAGAATTGATGCAAGTGCGACCCACCTGCTTAACGAAAATGCGAAGTTTTGGGTGGTAGCCCCTCGTATTAGTTTTTCGGAAGTGTCTGGGCTCAATACCCTTTTATCTGGTAGTTACATTGCCATGTCCGCTGACGACAAAGGCAAAGAACAACTGCATTTCACTGCGCTTGAGCGCCCACCTGTTACGCCGCCCGGTACTCCTGGCCTTCACGTTATGCTAAAAAGCGACGACGAATTTGCCTACAAACCTGGCGACCCTATCATTTACAAGGGCTTTAAAGTGGGTGAGTTTGAAGATGCCACATTCAACATTGAAGAACGTGTAGTGTATTACGATGCCTTCATTGAAGCGCCCTATCACAAGCTAATTACTAACACGACCCGCTTTTGGGACGTCAGTGGCGTAAAGCTTCTACTTGAATCAAATGGGGTCAGTGTAGAAACCGGAAGCTTAGAAACCTTATTAGCCAATGGCATTACCTTTGGCATTCCTGAAGGCGTACCAAAGGGTGAACAAGTATTAGACAACGCCTTTTTCACTATTTACGGCGACAGTACTTCTGCCTCAGATGCCCGTTATAAAGTAGCCGCTGAATACCTGTTACTTATCGATGAAAGTGTACGAGGGCTCACCGTCGGCGCGCCCGTTGAATACCGAGGCATTGAGATTGGTAACGTCACTGCAATCAACTCCTTCCCTGCGGTTGAAGGAAACATTCTAGAAAGGGACTACCCTATTCCAGTGCTCATCAACATTTACCCGGGTAAAGCGCGACAACCTGATACAGATGAAGGGCTGAGTGCCATAAAGCAAACCATCAGAAACTGGTTGCACCGAGATCTTAGAGCCTCACTTCGAATGGGCAATGTTTTGACCGGTGGTCTCTACGTAGATTTACAGCATATTCCTGACGCAGACGCCGGCAACGAGATCGCCGTCATTAACGGTTATGAGGTAATTCCTACCGTAAGTAACGAGTTTACTCAGTTAACGCAAAAAGCTGATGCGATCCTAGATAAAATAAATCAGCTCCCCCTTAAAGAAATGGTTGAGAACGTACAGTTGGCCGTTGAAGATATGCGTCTGGCGGCAGAATCAGTAGAAACAGCAAGTGATGACTTCGATTTACTTATCGCTGACATTGATGCAAAAGCGCTCAACAGTAACCTTAATCAGGTTCTTGTGAGCCTTGATAGCCTACTGAAGAATTACAGTGAGGGTGGCTTTAATCAATCTGAAATTAAAGAAACCGTTGATGCCTTGCAAGAAACCATGCGTAATATTCAGCCTTTGCTTTTGAAATTAAATCAGTCTCCGAACAGCTTAATATTTTCCAAGGATATTGAGGCAGATATTCAGCCCAAGGCAAAAAAATGAAGTAGCTATTTAAAATTCTTTTCAATAAAAATTACTGTACGTAAATTATTCATTTTGGCGCAAAAAATGGATACAAATGAATGTAAACGAATAAAGGTGTATAAGTTTGTAAACAGATGAGGTATGCCTCAATTCGACTAATTGGGCATATACCTTAAACTTTGTTTTTGGAAAGATTGCAAAACTTACCCGATACTTAAGGTAGCGTACCCGTAGACAGGGATGAAAGGATTAAATTATATGATAATGCAGGTTAAGACTTTTTCTTTCAATAAGGAGAACAAAACAATAAAAATCATAATTTTAGCTGTATTGTTTTCTTTTTTATCTGCATGCAGTAGCGCCCCTAACGCGCTGACTTATTACCTACTCCACTCAACGAACGTTGAGTCTGTTTTAGACCGCGAGGCGAAACAAAGTATCGTTTTAGATAAAGTAACATTGCCAGAGTATCTAAAGCATAGAGGATTGGTGTATCAAACAAGTGACACTAATCTTCACATTTCTACGAGCCACTTATGGGCTGAGCCTGTAGATGAAGGACTGACTAAAGCGCTCGCTAGTGCTCTAGGTTCGAGTAATGTAGCGCTTGTTCGCCCCGACCATTATGCAAGTGAAGAAACACCGCACTTATCTTTATATCTCAATGACTTTGTCAGTACATATGAAGGTGAAGTAATACTTTCTGGACAATACGCAATTACGCGCGCTTCAGAAGAAGCCAGTATCCACTCATTTAGGTTCAAGGCTCCGCTTAGCAATGATGGCTTTGCATCTAGCATAAAAGCCATGAGGTCAGCGATTAAAAAGCTGGCTCAAGATATTAACATAACGATTAACCAACAAAGCTAATTATGCTCAGTCGGTTAAAGCAATACGTATTCAGTGGCGTAAAAAGCCACCAAAAAGACGAAACTAACAGGCGCATTATTGTGGTTAACCTGTTTGCCGCCGTTGGTATGTCTATTACGTTTTTGCTGGGTACTCGCGCCCTTATCGACGCAGAATATTCACTATCTACAACTCTTTATATTGCGAGTGTTGTTTTTGCCATCTCGCAGCAGTTACAAGTACGCTTTTCTTCACCTCGCGCTCGCACATGGTCCATTACACTACTAATTAGCTGTTTGATGGTGCTAACGCTGCTTTTGATCATCACTGGGGGCAAGGACAACACAGGCCCACTTTGGATGTACCTGGTTCCACCTGTTACTATGTTTTTCGCTGGTTTTGTTCGCGGTCTAATGGCTCTTATCGCCTTTACAATTACGTGCGCAATCTTTCTGTTCGGATTTAACGATGCAGCCTTCGTTGCCAACTACACCTATGCGTTTAAAACTCGCCTACTCTACTCTTTTCTAACTGTCTCTTTTCTATCTGCTTTTTACGAATATAGTAGACAGAAAAGTTACGATACCGCACTCTATCTCAGTGAACAATTTGAGAGACAAGCGAAACACGACCATTTAACAAATTTGCTAAATCGGCGCGGTGCTCAACAGTGTTTAGACAGAGAATACGCAAGAATGCTGCGCAGTAAACGTCCCTTCTCTGTTGCCATTGCCGATGTAGATAGATTTAAAAGTATAAACGATACCCTCGGTCACGAAAAAGGTGACGAGGTGCTTAGGCAAATCGCTAAGTTATTTAGCTCTCGGCTTCGCGGGCAAGATATTCTCGCACGATGGGGAGGTGAAGAATTTATGTTTATCTTTGCCGATACCGATGAGGCAGGTGCGGTGCAGGCATTAGAAAGTATTAAAGAATTACTCAGTAAAGCCCCATTAGATATAAATGGTAAAAAAATACATGTAACGAGTAGCTTTGGCGTGAGTGAGGTCAGCGCTGATACCGATGTTTCAAGTGCTATACGCCGTGCAGATAAAGCGCTCTATTTCGCAAAAGATAATGGGCGCAATCGTGTATGCGCCTCTTCATTTATAAGCTCGTCACCTCTATCTGGCTCATCCTCTTTAAAAGTACAGTAATCAATAATTTTGTGTCCTTTACACAAAATTGACTCATGTTTCGTTACATTTGCGCTGTATTCCTGAAACACTTTAGCGCTACACTATGTAAAGTATTCGCTATAAAAGTAGATTTAGCCATGAAATGGATGAAAATTGCATTACCTATTGGTGTCTTACTAGTAGGCTATTTAGGTATGAAAGGAATCGAAGCTTCTGCTTCCGACAGCGCTATAACAGAGGAAGTTGATACTCGCCCTAACGTCACTATTGAAGCGTTATCGCCAGAGGATGTGCGCGTACAACTCACTTCCTACGGCGAAATCATGCCCCTTGAAACCACAAACCTTGCTGCGCAAGTATCTGGGGAGGTTGAGAGTTGGAACCCGAAATTTGTAAGCGGCGGTCTAATACGACGTGGTGAAGTCCTTTTTGAAATAGAAGCTGATGCATATGAAGCTGCACTTCTATTGGCAGAAGCAAACTTAGCTAGTGCACAAGCTCAGTTGATTCAAGAAGAAGCGCAAGCAGATGTGGCTGCAAAGGAAGCGAAAACGATGCCTAATGCGCGGGTTACCGATTTGTACCTTCGCAAGCCACAAGTAATGAGCGCAAAGGCAGCGCTTAAATCTGCAGAAGCCCAACTAAAAATAGCAAAGCGCGATTTAAATAACTGTAAAGTAAAAGCCCCATACGATGCCCTTATTGTCTCAAGAGACATCAGCACAGGTGACTATGTGACTCAGGGTTCACCTGTCGCTATTCTTAATAATATAGAGTATGCCGAAGTCACTTTCCCTATTGCCGGGTTCGACCGCGTTTTTCTTTCAGATAGTACAATAGGAAGTGAAATTGCCATCGAAGTCGATGACATTCAGGGCGCTACGGTAAAAGGCATCATCCACCGAGATACCGGCGTTGTAGACAACACCACGCGCATGAGTTATTTCGTGGCACGCATTGAAGACCCCTATGCAATTAACTCATCTAAACCTATCGTTAAATTTGGTTCGTACAGTACGATAGCTTTTGAAGGTAAAACGTTAAGTGACGTATACCGTGTACCACAGGAATTGGTAACCAATCGCCTGCTGTGGACCCTTGACGATGAAGACCGATTGAAATCTCATAAGGTTGAGGTTGTCCGTGAAGAAAATGGCGACTTCCTCATTCAGGGTGACTTCAATGCAAAAAAGGTAGTAATGAGTTTGCCTGAATACCCGCAAAACGGGATGCCTGTGAAGGTTATTGAGACCACAGCTGAAATCGTGACAGCACAAGCTAATTAAGGAGCTGTCATGGAAAATCATAACGATACGCAAAGCGGCATTATTTCTTGGTTTGCAAGAAACTCAGTAGCAGCCAACCTTTTGATGTTCTTCATTATTGTCATGGGTATAGCCAGCTACTTTACTATTCAGCGTCAGATGTTTCCTAACATCGAGATTAACTACATTACCGTTGAAGCCAACTACCCTGGCGCTTCTCCACAAGAAATTGAAGAAAGTATCTTCATCAAAGTAGAAGAAGCGGTGAAAGACATCACTGAAATCAAGCGTACTGTATCTAGAGCATTTCGTGGTGGCGGCGCAGTCACCTTAGAAATTGATACTAAAGCTGAACTGACTGACGTTTTAGACAAGGTCAAACTTCGCGTAGACAGCATTGCAACCTTTCCAGCTGGCATGGAGCCAGTAAACGTTTCGCAAGTAGAGTTCCAGCAGCAAGTTATTGAAATGCCCATTGTTGGCGACTTACCGCTGTCCGAGCTTAAAGTGCTGGCAAAAGAAGTCGAAGATGAACTACTTCAACTTGGCTCTATATCTTTGGTGGAAGCCAATACACCCGATGATGAAATTGCTATCGAAATAAAGCCCGATACGCTAAGAAAGTACGGCTTAACTATTGCCGATGTGACGCAGGCTATTAATAGTTATTCAGCGAATATCTCTGCAGGCCAGCTAAGAACTAATTCAGGGATAGTCTCGGTTCGCGTTGAAAATCAATACTACAGCGGTGACGAGTTCAAACAAATCCCCATTAAAATTGGCTCAGGTGGCGCTAAAGTTACCCTAGGTGATGTTGCCTATATTAATGACGGGTTTGTCGAAGGCGAACGCTACTTTAAGTACAACGGCATGAACGCCATTTATATTGCCGTAAAAGCTACTAAAACCCAAAACACTATTCCTGTAGCTGAGACTGTAAAAGCCTATATCGACCAGAGAAATGAGACCCTTCCTCAGGGCGTCAGCCTAGAAGTTTTAGTAGATATGACCTACTACCTTAACGCGCGTTTAGACATGATGCTGTCAAACCTTGTTCAAGGGTCTGTACTCGTCGCGTTTATGCTCACCCTTTTCTTGCGCTTTCGTTTGGCGCTATGGGTTATGGTCGGCCTACCGGTGTGTTTCTTAGGTGCAATGATGCTTATGCCAGTTTTCGGCGTAAGTATTAATATTCTTTCGCTCTTTGCGTTCATCATGGTGCTGGGCATTGTGGTTGACGACGCCATTGTTATTGGGGAAAGTGCTTACACCGAAATTGAAAGCAAGGGCGGCGGCGTAGATAACGTGGTTCGCGGCGCTAAACGCGTGGCTACCCCAGCTACCTTTGGCGTGTTAACTACGATTGCGGTATTTGCTCCATTTACACTAAGCAGCGGCCCTGAAGGTGCATTTTTCTATAACATCGCTGTAGTAGTTATTTTGTGTTTGGTATTTAGTTTAATTGAGTCAAAACTCATCTTGCCCGCGCATTTAGCTCACACAAAATTCTCACCTGTAAGACAAGATAGCTGGCGTGCACGCTTTAACAGAGGCTTCTTTGCATTCGTGAATGGTCCATACAAGCGTACAGTTACAAAAGCGATTGAGTGGCGCTGGGCAGTACTTATGATGTTCGTGGCTATGCTAATGTTGAGCATGGGCCTGATTGGCGCGAACTATGTGCGCATGGTGCCAAACCCTAAAGTGCCACACGACTTCCCTAGCGTAAAAATAGAGATGAATGAAAACGTCTCTGATCTTGCAACCATCAATGCACTTAAAATTGTTGAGCAAACCATTCTAGATGTTGAAGAACAAATCATTGATGAGTTTAGGCAAGGTATGATTCGCGATCGGCTCGCCTTTAACGAAGACAGCAATGAAGGGCGCATTCTTACGCCACTGGTTAATGAAGAAGACCGCCCTATCGACACTTTCGAGCTTGCTCGACGCTGGCGCGAAGCCATTCCCGAAATTTCCGGAATGAAGTCGTTTACTGTGGTTGATGATGTAAACGGTGATGGTGACGACGGTGAATTCGGATATCTACTATTTGGCCCAGACATTAACACCTTAAACGCGGCTGGCCTTAAGTTCATTGAAATGCTGCAGCAGCAAGAAGGCTTGTTTGATGTAAGTTCAACTATCGACCCACCAAGCAAAGAAGTACAAATGACCTTGCTACCGGTTGCCTACGATTTAGGACTTACTCTTTCTAATATCGCCTCGCAGGTTGGTGCAGGCTTTTACGGTGGAGAAGCACAGCGAGTTATTCGCAACGGTGAAGAAGTTAGGGTTATGGTTCGCTACCCTGAACTTACCCGCGAACGCTTTGCTGACTTGAAGTACTCTTTAATCAAAACCCCTAACGGCCAAGAAGTGATGCTTGGTGATGTGGTTGCATTAGAAGAGAAGCCAGGTATTAGCTACATTCGCCGAGAAGGTGGTTACCGCAGTGTTTATATCTGGGGCAACATTGATGAAGAAAAAGTTGAACCTAATGAGGTCGTTACTGAAATTCAAGACAAGCTACTCCCTCAGCTTAAAGAGTCGTTCCCATCGGTCATGACTGAGCTTGGCGGTGATATTGAAGAGCAGCAGGCGCAACAAAACGAGCAAATACTCTTCTTCTTAGCGGCCATGATCATGGTGTATATCCTTCTTGCTGTTCCGCTAAAAAGTTATGGGCAACCGCTTATCATTATGTCGGTTATTCCATTTAGCTTTACAGGTGCAGTGTTCGGCCACTTTGTACTAGGCCTAGACCTATCTATGATGTCTAACTTTGGCCTTATTGCAGCAGCTGGGGTTGTTATCAACGACTCGCTGGTTATGACGGATTTTGTGAATCAGCGCCGTGCACAAGGCTACAGTATAAAAGAAGCTGTAACTGAGGCCGGTACCGCGCGCTTTAGGGCAATTACGTTAACCTCAATCACGACGTTTGTGGGCGTATTGCCAATTATGTTTGAAACCAGCCTACAGGCGGCGTTTGTGGTACCTATGGCGGCTGCGCTTGGCTTTGCAGTGCTTTATGCTACTTTGGTAACACTCATACTAGTACCTTGTTTGTACTTGATACTGCTAGATTTGCGTGGTCCTTTCTCGTTCATAAAAAGAAAAGTATTACGTAGAAAGTCTAGTAGCGAAGTCGAAAGTAATAGCGCGAATCAAGCGCATACACCTCAGCCTGCTGGCCCACTTGACTAGCAGTTAACTAACAACCGACTAGTAGATGCTTCACTATATAGCCGTTCACTAGTTAGTGTTAGAAACGCACTCAACTTTTAAAAATGAGCCTTCGAGGCTCATTTTTTTTCAAGCCTATTGAAAGGAAAACACTATGAACAATGCAATTTCAATAAGACCAGCAACGCCTAGCGATATTTCACAAATTCGCCAGTTCATCTTGGAACTAGCCATTTATGAGAAAGCTGAGCATGAAGTAGAGGCCTCTGAAGAGGCGCTTCTAAAAACACTATTTGGCGAAGGTGCTACCGCCCACTGTGTTATTTGCGAGAATAACGATGCCCCTATTGGCTTTGCCGTTTACTTCTTTAACTACTCAACGTGGCAGGGGCGTAACGGGCTTTATCTTGAAGACCTTTATGTTTCGCCGAAATCTCGAGGCTTAGGTGCGGGTAAAGCGCTGCTGCAACATTTAGCAAAAACAGCGGTAGAAAACGACTGCGGCCGTTTTGAGTGGAGTGTTTTAGATTGGAATAAGCCTGCTATCGATTTTTATGAGTCCCTTGGCGCTAAACCAAAGAGTGAATGGCTAGGCTATCGCATGGATGGACAGACACTTATCGACTTCGCAAAACAGGCTTAACGCGGACTTGCTGACTTGCTGACTTGCTGACTTGCTGACTTGCTGACTTGCTGACTTGCTGACTTAGTCAGTATGAAGGTACAACAGTATTAGCTGCAAATACGTTTATAACACCAAGGGCGCTTGGAACAACTTTTCTGCAAAATAAAAAAGCCATTCGCTTTCACGAATGGCTTTTAAATTTTATGGATAATCTTTCCGTTTTACTTAGAAAGAACCAATCAAAGATAAACGCGCGTTGATTGGTGCGCCAACTGTAACCTGATGCGTAGAATGTGCATTAGGGAAGTAAAGCGTATCAGTTAAGTTTTCTACGTTTAGCTGAAGACGTGTCTTGTCGCTAAGTGTGTAGTACGCCGATGCATCAACACGGGTATAGCTTGGCAGTACAGGAGACGTAGCACTTGTCGATACCTTGCTTTCGTCTTGGTATGTTGCGCCAATGCCGAAGCCAAATACTTCATTCACTTCATAAGTTGTCCATACCGACATGGTGTTTTCAGGTAGCTCACGAAGCTCCACACCGCTTGCATTTTCGCCGTCCAGGTTGCTGTAGTTAGCAGTAACGTACCACTTGTCAGTGATATAGCCTTGAAGCTGAAGCTCAAAACCAGATACATCTGAATCAACTTCCACGAAGCTCTCTGCATCGTTAGGGTCGTTATCAAGTGACGTTTGCTCATTTTCAAAGATAGCAGCCGTAAAGCTCATACTGTCACTAAAGTCCCACTTAATACCAATTTCTTGGTTAGTGAAAGTATCTGGGTCAAGTGCGTCTGCATCACCGTTGATATTCGCATACTGCTCGCCACTGCGTGGTAGAAACGACTCGCTGTAGCTCGCATAAATTGAGATATTCTCTTGAGGCTTGTAAACAAGGCCCGCTCGCGGCGATACTTCTTCGTCTTTTCTGCTGCGCGTTTCAGCTGCTTTAACGTTAAACACCTCAATATCGAAACTATCAAAACGCGCGCCTAGTACTAGGTCGAAATTTTCTGATAGTGCAATTTCGTCTTGCACGTAGAATGAGTAAACGTCAAGGTCAACGTGCGTATCGTCGTTTACATCATTAAAAGTAGCAGTCACTGTTTCGCCAACTGAGTTAGTACCCGTTAGGCCTCTGAAACTAAGTGGGCGAGATACATTAAACGCTTCTCTATCGCCATCTGTAGAATCAAAAACAGGGTTATAACGGTCTTGATTCGACTTGGTATTAATAACCTCACCACCAAAGATAACCGTATGCTCAATGCTGCCCGTAGCGAACTCGCCTACTAAGTTTGAAGACAAGATAAGGTTTTCACGCTGCGTAGTATCTACATAACCATCAAGGGTTACTAGTTCAGTGTCGGCGTCGTATGCCGCTGCGTAAAAGTTTGAGTAAACTTTATCGTAGTCACCGTAAAAGGCGTTGAAGTTACCTTTTAGGTTGTCAGAGAAACTGTGTTCAACGTTTGCACGAAATACGTCGGCACCAAGCGTTTGGTAGTTATTTTCCGGGTCGCCAAATACGATTTCTTCAAATGCTTCTACAGGTTCGCCGTTTGCCGTTGGCACACCACGGTCAATGAAGCGTTCGTGATCGATGTATTCGTATGACACATCAACAATAGTATCGTCGCTCACTTCAAAGCGTGCCGTTGGGTTAAAGCCATAGCGGTCGCCGTAGTAGAAGTCACGATGGTTATCTAAGCTTTCGTACATAGCATTGATACGAAGCGCCGACTTGTCACCTGTATCAACGTTTGTGTCTAATTGAAGGTTGTAAGCACCAAAGGTGTTAGCAGAAACGTTATAGTTTACGAATTTTTCGCCCGTTTTCGCCTTTTTAGATACACGGTTTAAAATACCGCCAGTACCGCCTCGGCCGAATAGCAACGCATTCGGTCCACGAAGGATTTCTACCTGCTCAACGTTGTAAAGCGCACGATAGTATTGAACGTCGTCGCGATTACCATCTAGGTAGAAGTCGGCTGTTGAACGTACGCCACGAAATACCACTGCATCACGGTGACCTTCACCTTGAGAAGTATTAACACCTGGCGTGTAATCAATAATTTGACCAACGCTTGTAATACCGCGAGCCGTAATTTCTTCAGCGGTTATAATTGACAAGCTTTGCGGTACGTCGATGATAGGCGTAGGGCTCTTGATAGAGTTAGACTGGTTAACCGAAAGGTATTTACCTTCTACCGTCAGCCTTTCAATGTCTTCCATATCAGCAGCAAGTACTGCTGGGCTTAACATTATCGCAGTGGCAATACTCGTAAGTTTGAATTTCAAAATTACTCTCCAAGTGTTCTTCAAAGTGTTGTGTGTTTGTTGGCAACCAAGAACCTTATTATTCGGCAATACTTTTTTAAGTCGCTAGCATTTCCAAACCGCTTAACTTTTCATTCGTTTTGCAATTGCAAATAATAATAGTTGCTATTTGTGGTCTGGATAATATAGAAAAAATGTCAAAATGACGAGAGCAAATACATCAAAATTTAAAAACTCTTTATAAATTTTCTTAATCCTTAGTTTAAAAAAACGTCTACCAGTACACTTTTCGAACACAAGAACTAAAAATTATCGTTTTTTGTCTCAAAATGTTTAAGAAAAAGTTAATTAGGAGAAATGTTAAAAGCCCGCTTCGTGTAGTTTACGGTTCGGCATTTTTAGCTGCTATTTGAGCTTCACTACCTTCCAGTATTTAAATCTAAGAGCTGCTGCTGTGTTACAAAAATAGGTTGTCCTTCTAACGCTTATTCAAAGTTGTTTATCTAGCCAACTAAATGACTGACATAAAATCTCTCGAGCCTGATGTACTGATGACGCCATTTAAAGGGGGCGTTGAAATAATGGGATACTGCGCACGTAAAAGGATAGTGATATGACGCTTTTGAGGTACGGTCTGATTGAGTATTACGCTGTAACGGAAGTCTGTTGTACAGATATTAAAATGTGTAGGTAATAGATTGGAGACACACTCGGGTAATGTATTAAGTTCGTATTCAGAGCCCGAGCTAGTTTTACTTAGTTTAAAATAGAAACTAGCCGCTATGCCGTAGCATAACGGCTTAGGATTAGCGCGACTGTATTCTTCGCTACATTTTTTTTGTCATTACCGCTCAGGGTATCTTCAATTTTAAAAAGCTGCGGCCAAAAGCACTGACCTTTTACAAGGCTCTCAATTTCATCAACAACTCGACTTAGGTCATCAAACTCAATTTTATTATCTGCTTTCGCGGCTTTTAACCAGCGATGCAATGCTGTCTCTTGCGCTTTTAATTGAGCAACTTCGTCTTTCAGCTTGTCAGGATCATAAAAAAAGTGCCCTATTGCGACCCTTGCAATATCTAAATGTTCTTCAGTAACGGTAAATTCAATGTCTTGAAGAATTAACTCACATAGCTGTTCGGATAAATCACGAGACGAGTCGTATTCCACCGTTATACTTAGTTTAGCGTCTTCAAATTGCTTGGTAACCAAGTGCATCACCAATTCTTCTTTAGTAGAAAAATGATTATACACTGTGCGCTTTGACACGTTCGCCAATTCAGCCAGCTTATCCATACTGGTGCCGTTAACGCCAAACTCTTGGAACGCCTGTGTAGCCGCCTGAATGATGGCTTCGCGTTTTATATCACTACGCGTTCTTGTATTGCCTACCATGTTGAAAGTCTCAAAATAAATCCCCTATGCTTTGCCCGTCATTTCGCGAACTCGCTTAGTTTGCATTTTACACTGAACAGTTTACTTTTCAATGCGACCGCACTAAAATGCACTCACCAGTTTACTTTAGGTAATAACTGCTTATTCGCTCTTGTGCTGAAGCATTATTACTTAACGTTCTCATGTCTATACTTTATTCACCCTGACAATGGATTACACACACCTATGTCCATAATGCGATTTTCTCACATTCTATTTTTAAGCGTTTTATCGGTTTCAACCCTGACTGCATGTTCTCAAGAAGAGCCCGCTGAACAACAATCTAGCGCAACTCCTCGCTACGTGAAGCTTGCTACGGTAAGCAGCATTCCCGACTTTGACGAATTCACCTTCCCTGCCGTTGTTTCTGCGGTTAAGACTGTAGATTTAAGCTTTGAAGTGTCTGGTCGCCTTATTCAAACTGATTTGGTGACAGGTAGCGACATTGAGAAAGGAAAGTTACTGGCCACTATCGACCGTAAACCGTTTGAGCGTCGTGTTGAAGAGTCGAAGACACGTTTAGATCAAGCAAAACGTGAACTAGATAGAATTGAAAAGATGTTCGCACAAAAATTGCTCGCGCAAAGCGCTCTAGATACCGCTAAAACATCATACGAACTGGCGGTTATTGACCTAAAAAATGCTGAGCAGGACTTAAGCTACACACAACTTTATGCCCCTTTTGATGCCAAAGTGTCTCAACGCCTTGTTGAAAACAACAGCTTTGTTGCTGCAGGCACCCCCATTGCTCGCCTGCAAGACGTATCTAAGATTTACTTCAACATTAATGTACCCGAGCGTTTGCTCACCGCTAATATTGGCCGTGGTATCAAACAGGCAAGCGCCACGTTAGCCACCAATCGCAGTCAGTGGTATCCAGTGAATTACGTAGAGCACTCCACGCAACCCGACCCCGTTTCGCAAACCTATGAAGTGGTATTTGCTATGGAGCCTCGTGAAGAACTCCCGCTTACACCCGGCGCCCGCGCTGTGGTTAAAGTAAGTTTGCAAGGAAGCATGTATCCTGAAGGCTTTGTTGTGCCAGTAAAATCCCTTGTTGGTGACGAAAACTCAGGCTTTGCAGTTTGGGTGTATAACGACGAAACGAGTTCGGTGACAAAAACACCTGTTGACGTAAAGCATATTGAAAATGAACTAGCAATTATCGAAGGTAAAAGCCAAGGTGAAATCACTCTTGGCCAGCAAGTGGTTGCTGCTGGAGCAACACAAATGCGTGCAGACATGAAAGTGCTTCCTTACCAAGGAGAGAAGTAATTTATGGATATCGCACGCTATTCAATTGATAAGCCCGTCAACATTTGGCTAATGGTAGTCATCCTGCTTTTAGGCGGCATTTTGGCCATGAGCAAAATTGGTCGCTTAGAAGACCCTGCGTTTACCATCAAACAAGTAAAGGTATACACAAACTATCCTGGAGCCAGTGCTGAAAAAGTAGAACGTGAAGTCACTGAACGCTTGGAAATTGCCATTCAGCAAATGCCGCAGTTAAAAGAAGTGACGTCAGTTTCCTCACCGGGACTATCTGAAATTACCGTTGAAGTTAAGAGTACTTACGACAGTAACCTCTTGCCACAGATATGGGATGAATTAAGAAAGCGCCTTCGGGACACTGCCAGTTCACTGCCCACCGGCGCACAAGACCCCATAGTGTTCGACGATTTTGGCGATGTATACGGCCTGTATTACGCGCTAAGCGCGCCGGATTTTGATACACGAGAACTTCGCGAGTTTGCCCGCATTATACGCCGCGACCTGCTTACTACAGAGGGCGTAGCTAAGGTTAATGTGACAGGCGTTCAAAAAGAACAAATTGTGGCGTATATAAACCCCTACCAACTAGCAGGCTTGGGCATTTCTTTCCCTGATCTCGCCGCCCTTTTTGAAGATAACTTACGGCCTTTTAATGGTGGTCGGATTAAAGTAGACGAGAAGAATGTACGCTTAATTGTAGAGCGCGCACCAGATAGGCTTGAAGAAATCTCAAACCTTTCTGTGGTAGTGCCGGGCACTAACCGTTCACTTAGAGTTGCCGATATTGCCACATTGAAATTAGAGCCCGCAGACATACAACCTGTTCACGTGCGCTACAATGGCGAAGAAGCGTTAACGCTTTCGGTCTCAGCACTGACTGACGTAAATATTGTTGATGTAGGCGAACGTGTAAACGCAAAAGTAGAAAAGCTACTTCAAGAGCTACCTGTTGGCATTACGCTTACGCCCATATACGACCAAGCTTCAGTGGTTGATGAGTCGGTAACTGGCTTTATTAATAACCTTGTCATGTCAGTCGCCGTTGTTACTCTAACCCTGTGTTTATTCATGGGATGGCGCTCAGGTGTAGTCGTTGGCTCTGTGCTTCTTGTTACCGTACTAGGTACTATTCTTGTGATGTGGCTGATGGATATTCAGCTTCAGCGTATATCCCTTGGTGCTATGGTTATCGCCATGGGTATGCTAGTAGATAACGCTATTGTGGTTGCTGAAGGTATGATGCTTCGCATGGCCACTGGCTCAACCGCTAAAGAGTCTGCCAGCTTTATTGTTAAGCGCACACAGTGGCCGCTACTTGGCGCAACCGTTATTGGAATTGCAGCGTTTTCAGGCATAGGCCTTTCAAACGATGCCACCGGCGAGTTTCTTTACTCGTTATTTGCCGTAGTCTTAGTTTCACTAATGATCAGCTGGGTATTAGCAGTAACGTTAGTGCCTGTTCTCGGCGCTTATTTCTACCGCAAAGGTATGGGTCAGACTGCAGGCAACGAACTCTCAGCATCGCAGCGCTGGTTCAAGCGCACGTTGTTAGGCGCACTTAAACTTCGTTGGGTAACTATTGGTGCATTGTTTGTTATTACTATCGTGGCTTATGGAAGCTTTGGTATGGTAAAGCAAGGTTTCTTCCCACCATCAAATGCGCCGCTATTCTTTGTGCACTATTGGGGCCCGCAAGACAGAGACATTCGTGCAACTGAAATCATTGCAAAAGAAGCTGAATCACGCATTTTAGCAATGGAAAACGTGACGGCTGTAACTACTTTTATTGGCCAGGGTGCAGATCGCTTTACCCTTACTTATGCACCTAAAAGCGCTAACGAAAACTATGCTTTTTTCATGGTTCGGGCGAATGAACTGGATAACATCCCAGCCATTCAAGAGAAGCTTAGAAACAAGCTTACTGACTTAGATTTCGACGCCAATTTCTATATGGAACGCATGCAGTTTGGGCCCGGCTCTGGTGCAAAACTGGAAGCAAGGTTTTCTGGCCCAGATACTGAAGTGCTTCGTGAATTAGCGGAAAAAGCTAAGGCTTTGCTCTTTGCTGACGGAGAAATAAAAGACGTACGCCATAACTGGCGTGAAAAAGGCTTTGCCATCAACACGCAGTTTGATAACTACAACGCAGGTATTGCTGGCGTATCGCATAGCGACTTTAGCCAAACCATACAGTACGCAAGTAGCGGTGTTCAGCTAGGTACAGTGCAAGACGGCGACTATGCCTACAACATTGTTGCGAAAATGGGTAAAGCAGAAGATACCGAGCTTCAGTCAATACGCGAGTCGCAAGTTTGGTCTACGCAGCAGCGACAGTACGTGCCTTTCACACAGGTGTCGCAAGGCTTAGAGCTAATGACTGAAGAAATGCGTATTCACCGTCGCGACCGTGTGCGCACCATTACGGTAGAAGCCGAACCGGGTGACGATGAAACCGCGGCCAAAGCATTAGCTAGAATTCGCCCACTTATTGAAGACATTGACCTGCCATCAGGGTATTCCCTGGAATGGGGCGGCGAATTTGAAAGCTCTAGCGATGCACAAAAAGCGCTGGGCGCAGGCTTACCCGCAGGCTTTTTAGTTATGTTTATTATCTCGGTATTGCTCTTTGGTCATGCACGCCAGCCACTTATCATTTGGCTTGTGGTACCTATGGCTGTAGTGGGCGTAGTAACAGGCTTATTGGGTACTGATATGCCATTTGGATTTATGTCACTACTCGGCTTCTTAAGCTTGTTTGGAATGCTTATTAAGAATGCCATAGTGCTTATTGAAGAAATTGACCTTCAAATAGAAGAAGGGTTGGCCATTCGACAAGCGATAGTCGATGCCACAATAAGCCGTGTACGTCCTGTGTCATTGGCGGCAGTTACTACCATACTAGGTATGGCACCGCTGCTATTCGACGCCTTCTTTGCTGACATGGCTGTGACGATTATGGGCGGCTTGGCCTTCGCCACAGTGCTTACGCTTATCGCTGTGCCCGTGCTTTATAGCTTGCTGTTTAAAGTTAGCTATCGCAAAAGCTAACAAATCATCGTTGGCCTTTCTACCGAAAAGCGTTTCTTGCTCTGGTGGAAGGGCCTCTATGCCTAAAGGTTGCAGGGCATCGTTAAAATAATACAATTAACCCAAGTCAAACAAATAGTACAAAGTAGGGCTAAATAGATCAGAGCTAGCGCTTAGCCTCCACCCTACTTTGCATAAACTTCATTACATCTCGCCACGACACCATGCCAACTGGGTGCTTATCTTTATCAATGATGGGAATGCAGGAAATTTTATGCGTATTGAAAAGCTCAATGGCCGCGAATACTGAATCAGTGGGATTTAGCGTTATCACTTCACGGGTCATAATTTGATGGGCTCGTTTATCAAGCGTTGCTCGATCAAGCATACGCTCACTTAACGTGTCGACGAAAGGGCTAACCGATTTCATTAAGTCTCTGTCGGATATAATGCCCTGAAGCTTGTTATCGTGAACCACAACCAAATGATGAAACCCTGTTGCCGCAAATAGCTCTCTTAATGACTGCAAGCTATCGTCCATATGCACACTGACTACACGAGTAGACATAATTTTAGCAATGCTCATCAATACTCCTTATTCACTTAACATCTTTCACTTTAACCGCTATATCGCCGTATAAGCGGCACTACAATAATAGACGTCCCCTAAGATCAAGGCATAAGTACTACCCATAAGGATTCTCTCCCATCGCAACGGCCACGCAGAATAACCGCAAGTCTAGCTCAAGCTGATGGTAATCCGGCTCCATGTAGCAACAAAGTTTATAGAAAGCTTTGTTGTGGTCCTTTTCTTTAAAGTGCGCCAACTCGTGTACTACTAAGGCCTTTAATAAAGGCTCAGGTGCACGCAGCAAATCACTATTAATGGCTAAGTCGTGTTTGCGCGTTTTACCTTGCATACGGTAGGTATGCGTACCTAACGCATTGGTAACCATATCCCCCTGTTTCTTAAACGCGGCGCGCCCAAATGGGGGCGTATTTTTTAAGTACTGCTTTTTAAAATTCGTCGCGTACTGGTAAAGCAGCTTATCTGTAGTTATATCATGGGCTTTAGGATATTTTTTCAACAAGTAGCTTTTTAGCCGATTGTCCGAAATTAGCTGTAGGGCTTGTTCTACAATAGTTGAAGGGTAGCCATTAAAATACCGGGCATATTCATTCACGTTTAGTTCTCCTTTGCACAGAGAATTATAAAACATTTGAACTGTGTAGATAGCACTGACCTATACCAAACGACGCTTTTAAATAAAAGATACAAATAAAAAAGCCGCAGTAAAGATTACTGCGGCGAAGGGTGTGCTAAGGGAAGCACTACGGGAAGTTTGTTTACCTAAACTTGAAAGGAAAAAACTAGTCTACGGTAACGACAACTTTGCCTACTGCTTTACCGCTTGCCAAACGATCGTGAGCTTGTGCGATTTGCTCGAATGTATAGTCTTCGGCATCAATAATTGGCTTTAGTGCGCCTGCATCTACAATACTTGCCAGCTCTTTTAGAATTTCGCCATGTGCTTCACGGCCCACGTTGTGGATCATAGGCAACAACATAAACACGACGTTCAGGCTTAGCCCGCTAAAGTGTACTGGTGACAAGTCGGTTTCTAGTAAAGATAAAGTAGTCGAAACCTGACCGTTTAATTTTGCAGCAGCGAATGAGTTTTGAAGGTTATTACCGCCAACCGTATCGAAAATCACGTCAAAGCCGTTACCATCAGTGTATTTACTTACGTAGTCTTCAACTGATTCACTACGGAAATCGATGTAGGTTGCACCTAAAGATTCAATAATATCCTTTTGCTCATCAGAGCCACCTGTAGCAAATACGGTTGCCTTCATATGCTTGGCAAGTTGTACTGCTAAATGCCCTACTCCACCAGCACCGCCATGAACGAGTACTTTTTGGCCTTCACTGGTGAGTGCGCGAGTTAGCCCCTCAAACGCAGTAATACCTACAAGAGGAATGGCTGCCGCTTCTTTCATAGAAAGAGACGAAGGTTTGTGAGCAATAAGGCGAACATCGGCCAGCATTTTTTCTGCAAGTGAGCCTTGTAAATCGCCAAGACCACCGGCACAGCCGTAAACTTCATCACCTACTTTATAGTCTGTAACGCCTTCACCAACAGCTTCAACAGTGCCGGCGAAGTCCATGCCTAACACGCCAGGTAGTTGTGGAGCAAAGGGTAAGTCGGCACCCGATTGACGAATCATCATGTCGATTGTGTTAACGCTGCTTGCTGCAATACGCACAATTACGTGGCCAGCCTTTACAGAAGGCTCTGCAATATCGTTTTGAGTAAATTGTTCTGAACCGCCAAATTCGTTTATTACCATCGCTTTCATGATTAAGCTCCTTTAAAGCCTGTTGTTTGGGTACGGAACTAATCATAAGCACTAGAACTTCAGATGATAATTAGTGTATAAAGGCAAACAGTTTTTAGATTTTATTGATAATCCAAATGAACATAGAACACCTTAAGCTTTTTGTGCGAATTGCGAGCACAGCCAATATTAGTTTGGCTGGGCGTGAACTTAATATTTCACCTGCTGTGGCGAGCGCTCATATTGGCAAACTGGAAGAAACGCTAGGTGTTCGACTTATTCATCGAACCACCCGAAAAGTGTCACTTACCGATGATGGAAAGCTTTTTCTGCCCCATGCGCAAGAAGTGTTAGACAGTATTGAAACTGCGCAAGCAGCCGTGGGTAGCGGAGCGCAGACTCCACAAGGTACACTGCGAGTCACCGCCCCTGCTTCATTTGGTCGAATGCATTTAGTGCCTGCGATCCCTGAATTTTTAGAACAATACCCACAGCTAAATATCGATTTCAGGTTCAGCGACAGTATTTTAGATGTAGTAGAAGGTGGCTTTGATGTCGCCATTCGCGACGCCGAATTAAAAGACTCTAATTTACATGCCAAAAAGCTAGCTGATGATAAACGCATTATTGTGGCGTCAAAAAGCTATATTGAAAAATACGGTAAGCCAGAAACGCCAGCAGATCTCAAAAATCACAAAATAGTTAATCTTACCGGCTTAGAAGTGTGGGACTTTAAAGCCAGCCAAGGTATCACTTCAATTAAAACGCCTAATCACTTGCGTATGGACAATGGTGAAGCGGTACGCGACGCCTGTATTCAAGGCTGTGGTATCACCCTTACTGCTACCTGGTGCAGCTACCCTCACTTAGAAAGCGGCGAATTAGTTCAAATACTACAAGACTACCCACTAGATACCGAATGTGCACTGTGGGCAGTGTATCCTAGCAACCGGTTATTAGCTCCTAAGGTCCGCGCGTTTATTGATTTTTTAGCTGAACGCTTTAGCGGCACACCGTATTGGGACGAAAAGTTAAACGGCGTAGTTCTTTAGGATTATCTAATATTAAGAAAACTGGTTTTCTTACTTTTTTGGTTAGCAAAACAAAACACCAATTTTTCAGTAGCTTCTCCGTTTCTCTACTATGCTTGTACTAAAGTAAAATTGTCGAAACAATGCTTTTTCGGCAACATTTAACGCAGACGTCAAATTGGGTAATACAATGATGAAAAAGCCGTACTTATTCTTCACGGCCATCTTCAGCCTGCTGCTAGCTAACATTGCAGCAGCAGAACAAAGCAAACTTAATATAAGCGGTTTCGGCACCTTAGCAACCGCTACCGCTGATACCAACAAATATCAATTTCGAAACGACCGTTCGCAAGCAGAATTTGCGAAAAAAGACGGCTTTGCGTTTAAGCCTTTGAGTTTGATTGGCGTGCAACTTGATTACACATTATCAGACAACCTCGACTTCGTAGGGCAATTTGTTTATAGAGAGCAAGATGAGCAGGACATAGACTCAATAACGCAGATGGCTTTTTTGCGCTATAACCTAACGCATTCGTGGCAGGTTAGAGCCGGAAGACTTGCAGCCGATATCTTCCATTTTAGTGATACGAGGGATGTATCTATTGCCTACCCTTGGGTGAAAGTGCCTACAGAAGTTTACGGCATTGTCCCGGCTAGAAGCCTTGATGGCGCTGATATCAGTTACTTGAAACGTTATGAAAACTTCAACTTATCAGTTAAAGGATTTTGGGGTAAAGGAGAAAGCGACTTTTCAAGTAAAGATTTCGAACCTATCACCTTTGAAAATTTACGCACGCTTGGCATTGAATTAACCGCTTTTGATTGGAGCGTAGCGTTAAAACACACACGCACCGAAGCTGATAACGATAATTTCGATATAGCACAAGTCACCTCCGCTGTAGATTTATTACAACCTTTTTGGAGCGGCGCGGTCGACTTTTCGGACTCACTGCGACTGCGCGACGCGACTATTCAATATACTTCTCTTTATGCCAACCGATATTTAGGCGACTGGGAAGTATCCGGTGAACTTTCGCATATTGATTCAGAATCTGTTGCATTAAGGCCCTCTTTTAACGGTTTTCTAAATATTAGTTACCTTTATGGTGCGCATACCTTTTACGGTCTATTTTCTTTTGCAGAAACCGATACCTACTTTCTAAGCGAAGAGCAGCCTGAATTTCCCATCATTCCTGCTACAGCTGAACTCGCTATGTTTGTTGAAGAAGTGGCCAGTACACTGGCTCACCGGCAGAAGACATTCTCTGTGGGCTGGCGCTGGGACCTACGAGAAAACCTAGCGTTTAAGGCACAAGTTGAACGAACCAACGTTAAAGCAAGAGGTACCGGCCTTCGTGCCCGCGATGGTTTAGTCGTTGACGATGAAGGCGGTATAGCACACACCCTATTCCTCGCCTTAAGTTTTAGCTTTTAAGGGGGGAGTATGTATTTATTAAACCCCATCCCCTTGATAACTGTTATAACACTACTAATGCTAAGCATGTTTTCTATGGCGCAAGCGCAAGAAAAAATTGTCGTTGTCACTAACCCTAACAACGAGGTGCAGGTATTGGATAAAAAAGGCTTAATCGATTTATTTATGGGTAAATACTCGGCGTTCCCAAATGGAAAAGAAGCCACACCTATTGATGTAGAACTAGATCCCGAACTAAAAAGTCAATTCTATAAGTCTTTAGTTGGCCTTCCTCTTGCAAGGGTTAATGCCTATTGGTCGCGACTAAAATTCTCAGGCCGCGTTAAACCTCCTGCGGTAGAGCAAACCATCGACGATGTTAAGGTGCGGCTTGAAGAAGACGAATCAGCACTGGCCTATGTTTATGAGTCGACGGTCACCAGCAACATGAAGGTAGTGTATCGTTTTGATTAACGTACAAGGTCTAGGTTTTCGTTTTTCGCTGTTTTTAGTCGCAGCGGCAATGTTAGTGGTACTTACTACCGCTGAATTCTTTTATCGCGTAACTTATGAAAACGAAATAAACGAAGCTAACAGAGATATCGAAGAGCTTTATCAAACCGTTGGTGCAACCGCATCCATCGCGGCTTTTTTAGAAGATGAAGACTTAGCAAAAGAAGCCATAAATGGTTTGGTTAAAACTGACAAAATTCTAGCGGCCTCTATAAAAAGCGAGGCCCTTTATTACCAGACGAATGTAACTGAAGCTATCAATAAAAGCATTGAACCTCGGGTATTTGTGGTTAGACATCCCTTTATGCCAGAGGAGTCACTTGCTGAAGTTAACGTATATCCAAACTTTGAATACATTATCAGTCAGGCGGAAAAAATAAGTACCGACAATAGTTACTCCTTGTACGCTGAAGCACTGGTTGTGGGCATTGTTGCGTTGTTCATCACCTACTACATTATTATCTCACCGATGCTACGTGTAGGCCGCTCCCTGCATAAAATTACACCAGGAACAAACGAAAGAATTGATATGCCCGATTATCACGCTAAAAGTGAAATCGGCGCTCTGGTAAAAGATACCAACCAACTGCTGAGCAAAGTTGAAGAGCAATTTTCCCAAGAACGACAATTAAGAGAAGAAATCGAGTTTCTTGAAAAACGCTTCAGGATGCTGTTTGAAAACGCCAAAACAGCAACCGTGTTAATGGCTGAAAACGGCATTATAGAACTTCGTAATAAAGCGTTTAATGACTTAGTGGAAAAAACCGGGCTTGGAATAAAGCAAGACTATGGTGAATTGTTAGATGAGCTATTCGACACCCCTGAGGCAATGAAGTCAGCACTTCAAGAAGCGTTTGCCAGAAACGAGTTTGCGACGGGAGAGTACAAGCTAAAAAGTAGCGCAAATGACACTGCCATTTGGGTTCAACTTATTGCTAGCCCATTATTGACAGAAGAAGGTGAACGTTACTACCAGCTTACGTTAAATGACATTTCGAGTCGTAGACAAGAGTTACAAAAGCTTGCGCTACAAGCAGATTTTGACGCTTTAACGGGTATCTACAATCGAAATGGCGGTGAAAAGCTCATAACCAAACTCATGAGAAAGGAACACCAGTTCGCGTTGGCACTGATTGACCTTAACGGTTTTAAAGCGGTAAATGATATTTACGGTCACGATGCGGGTGACGAAGTTCTCATTTTTGTTGCTGAGCAATTAAAAGAAAAAATACGCAAAAACGATGTCGCGATACGTTGGGGCGGCGATGAATTTATGTTGTTACTGCAAGCGGATGATGAAGCGTCGGTTCAGAAAGTGGTAGACAAAGTAAATGCTGGCGTTAAACAACCTTTTTATTTTAATAACGAAAGCAAGCCAACGGTGGTTTCAATGAGCGTTGGGGTCGCTTTCTTTCCTAAATCAAGCAGTAATATGCATGCGTTGATTAAACTCGCTGACATTGCCATGTATCAAGCAAAACAAAATAAAGTATTGGCGCCAGACGACTACCTTATCTTTGCTAACCAGTGCCGGCTAGATGATGAAGATATGAGTTAGCGCTCTTCACGCCACCTTAATATTTAACCAGCATCCTACTTTCAATACTCTTACGCGTTGTACTTTTAGCGCCTTCTTCGCTCATGTCTAATGCACTGTGCGCTAAGTGGTGGATCCCACTGTTATCGTAAATATTAAAAATAATACCTTCATCCACGCGCATTTTAGATTTATAGAACCAACGATGTTGAGGGTTAGGTGCTACGCCTAAAATCTCCCCTTTGCGGTCTGGATACCAAAGCTCAATGTTTATCCAGTCTTCGACATCCATGGAGTCAGGGCAGATAAAGCCTAAGGGAGAAGACATGATGGTGTTTTCAACGGGTCTCCACAGGTTTACGAAACCAAAGTGCCCTTTGTGATATTCAGCGGCTTTTTCTTCTCCAACTAAATCAATAAGACGCTTTTGAATGCCTTTTTCACTGTAATCATTGTGCACGTTTCTCGCAGGTCTGCGCGACGCATTTTCATCATCGATACGTACAGTATGATCAAATACCAAGACTTCTTCCGCACCAATTTGTGATTGAAGCAGTTCCACTATTTTACGATTATATAGTGCTTCTTCATCTTGATTGAATGGGTAAGGAACCGCCTTAAGCCCTTCTAAAAAAGTAATTCCATGGGTTTTGAAACCAATATTAACGTCGCTATTTCGTATGTCGACGACATTAACATTGGTCGTTAAAAGTTCGGGCGATATCAAGTTGCCATCAATACCATCTACATCAAACTCAAATGCCTGTGTAAAAGGCTTTCTTACGTGGTAATTAACTGAAGCATTCATCTTATCTACCCCCATTAAAAAGTTGCACGCTATTCGTTTTTTAAGACGAAGCGTTAAATAGGTCGCGAACTATACCTACAGCAATTTGAATGAAAAACCCCATAAGTACTGAAGCAGTATTTAGTTTTTATTGATAATTTATTGGCATACTTCAATTTTCAACAAAATCTATATTCTGACTCTATAAATAACGCATTTTTAAATTTTAAAAAGTGCAATATTCTTTTGCCATCGACGCACTGTCATCAATGCAAACGAGTAACCTGCGCCGATACAGTGCATTTAAACGGAGAATATTTATGACCCTTTCAAAAACGCAAACAGCAACTATAAATAACGTTGAAGCAACAGACGGAGCCTTGCTACAAGCTCGCTCGCTAGTCCTTCCTAGTCGCGATGAAATGTTAAAACGAGCGCCGTCGGTTCAACGCTTTTGGGACAGCAACCGCATATTACTTAAGAGCGCATGGCGGGAATGGGATAAGCAAAACGAGCAGTTAGCTGAATGGGTAACAGAAAACTTGATAAGCGAACCGCTTCGCAATGCTGTTACGCTAGCTTGGGAAGACCCAGCTAAAGAACAAGCTGTAGCAAATTTATGGGAAGAGGTTCTGCCAGGTGTATATCAAGCACAGCTAGTTGATGTTGAAAAACTTCATCTTCTGCGCGCTTATTTAGACGGTGTAGCCGATGCCGGCATCCCCCTTCGCCCTCCTTACGGTATTGCGCTAAATCGCAACGGCGGCATGTTGGATGCACGTTCTGAAGGTTACTTGGCCGCACCTGCGTTCCAAACGTTTTATAACCTAATCATGGACAAGTACATGCGCCCTATTTCGCGTTTGCTATTTCCTGAAGTAATGGGGTTCGATAGCCAGACGTTTGGGTTTTCAATTCAATATCAGGAAGGCATGGACACATCGCTTAGACCGCACACTGACGCGTCTGCTGCGACAATGAATATCAACCTAAATGTGCCAGGGGAAACCTTTAAAGGGTCGGAAGTTGACTTCTTTAATCAGGAAACGGGCAAAGTAACACGTACAGTGTTTGCACCTGGTGTTGCTATGCTTCACAGAGGCAGTGTACCTCACGCCGCGCAGCCTATTACTGGTGGCAGCAGAACTAACATGGTGCTATGGCTATATGGCGATAGTATGCAAATACCACGGGGCGTTTTGCCAACGTCAAAAGCTGATGCCAAATCGAGATGGACAGTTCCTAACGCGCCAAAAGATAGTTTTGCGCCTTTCTAATATACAAAAGCCGAGTTATTAGATAACTCGGCTTTCTTTTTCATCTTCGTGCTATTACTCACTCAATGGTACATCTAGATAGATGTATTTAAGTGCTTCACACTTTATTCACTAATTGTTTTACCCAGCATGCGCTTTAACGTACCGTCCTTATCAATGATGTGATGCTTAAGCGCGCCAGCAATGTGTAGCGATAAAGCGACAATTACGGTGTATCCTAAATAGAAGTGAATCGCTCCACCCAGCTTAGACAGCTCGTAATTGATAGGCAGTGTTTTTTCTGGGTCTTCTACACTAAAGTTTTGGGCAAATACTTCCAACCCGAAAACGGATAGGCCGTGCCCTCCAAGTACCGAGGCCATTAAACCTGATATAGGCATCATTAATGTTGCAATAATCAGAACCCAGTGCACCACTGTGGCTAACTTGTGTTCAATGGGTTTGTAGTTAGCAGCTGCACTGGGCCAGCCGTTCTTCATACGCCATATTACGCGGGCTAACGCGACAAATAAGATGATAAAACCAATGGCCTTGTGCCATGGATAAAGCGCATAAACACCATTTTCTGACATGTAAATGCCGGTAGCGAGTAACCCGATAATGGTTAACCCCACCAGCCAGTGTAAAAATACGGTTGTCGTAGCAAATTTGTTGTGGCTATCGTACTGCATGCTTTCCTCACTTCTTGTCCATGTTAAGAACTACATTATTCGTCTAACGTATCTCAACATTTTATAATCCCTCACACATTGTGAGGGATTACCAATAAGTATCAAAGCAATTTGTAGGCCTATTTTTCACTAGCAAGGTGTTTGAAGTTTTGTCTATTTAATCAGAGCGTAAAATAGAGGAGCTAATTTTACAGCGCATCAAAAAGTTAATGCGCAGCGATGATGGTGTCTAATTCGGCAATTAACGTCTTAATATGAGAAGGATCATTAGCAAACGGATGTGGTGCAGCAAAGGTATTGTGGTCATTATCAAAGTAATCTCCTGCAACATCAGCAAAACGGTCAGAGAAAGCGGCATCCATAAAAATTTGTGCGCCAAGCTTCAGGTCGCCCCCAGCAATGCCGTAAGCACTTTTCACCATTTTGCTGCCCAAAAGCGACTTCGGATTTACCGATACCATTTTAGGGCCATTATTTTTGTATTTACTGCCCAAGTTCATGGTCCACATGGTAATCGCTAGCTTGCTTTGCGCGTAGGCAGCACCATCTGAGAGCTGAATTTCACCGCGTAACGCGCTCCAATTAATAGGAGCCTGTGCAGCCGATGACACATTTATCACTCTACTTTGTGCGTCCATTACATCGATTAACCCTAGAGTGAGCATATAAGGCGCTATGGTGTTTACCATAAATCTGGCATCTAGGCCTGCGCTTGTGACGGGGTTATCCATTGTAAATACGCCGGCATTATTTATTAATACATCTAGATGTTTATTTTTGGCTTTTACTGCAATTGCGAGCTGCCTTACATCATCGAACGAAGATAAATCGGCTTGAACAGTATCAAACGTACTTCCTGGAAATTGAGCTTCTAGCGCACCTTTTATACTCTCCAGTTTCGCGTTATTTCTACCGTGTAAAATTACGTTGTGACCTTCTTTGCCCAACATTTTTACCGTCTCTAGACCAATGCCGTCAGTGGCACCTGTAATCAATATTGTTTTCATTATTGCTCTCTACCCGTTAATTCTCTTAAAAAATTCTGGCTCAATCTTTCTTTTAATTAATTGCCTAACATTAAATTATCAATAATGCCTAAACTCGATAAGCGCAGGTTTTGTTAAAGCAGTTTCAAGATAATCTATATAATAAACAGCTTACATTTTCATCGTGTTCAAAATGCTTATATCAGCGATAGATTATTTATAAAAACCATCTAGCCAGCGCGCCAAATAACACTTAGACTGCGGAGATAAAAATAAAAACGACAGGTATTGCGCCAGTGCGCTAGGCACGCGGCGCTCGACATCACTTTTATGTTTCTCCAATACACACCAATGAATGAAAAGGTCTGGGTATTGGCCTATTGCTACAAACATAAGTGATGAAGTACTTTTCATTTTAGTAACAAGGGTTCTCAGTTTAATGTCACAACAAAAAGTAGGTTTAGTGGGCTGGCGCGGTATGGTTGGCTCAGTTTTAATGCAGCGAATGCAAGAAGAACAAGATTTCGCGCACATTGAGCCCACCTTTTTTACCACCTCTCAAAAGGGTATTGCAGCGCCAAACTTTGCTGGCAAAGATGCAGGTGTTTTAGAAGATGCGCACGACATCGAGGCGCTATCAAAACAAGATATTATTATTACTTGTCAGGGCGGTGACTACACGAAAGCCGTTTATGATGACCTTCGAGCAACAGGCTGGAACGGCTATTGGATTGACGCAGCGTCAGCCCTTCGCATGAAAGATGATGCGGTCATTGTACTAGACCCAGTAAACCGTAAAGAAATTGATAATGGTATTGAAAAAGGCATTCGCACTTACGTTGGCGGGAACTGCACAGTGTCACTTATGCTGCTTGCGCTAGGAGGTCTATTTGAAAAAGACCTTGTTGAGTGGGCATCGCCAATGACTTACCAAGCAGCTTCAGGCTCAGGCGCTAAGCATATGCGTGAACTTATTAGCCAAATGGGCGCTATTCACAGCAATGTAAAAGATAAAGTAGAAGATCCTGCTACCGCAATTTTAGATATCGATCAGCAAGTGTCCGAGTTTATTCGAAGCGCAGACTACCCAAGTGAGCAATTCGGCGTTCCTCTTGCAGGAAGCCTGATCCCGTATATCGACTCACAGCTACCTTCAGGTCAAAGCCGTGAAGAGTGGAAAGCCCAAGCCGAAGCAAACAAAATTCTAGGCATAAAAGGCAGCGAAGTACCTATCGACGGTATTTGCGTACGCGTAGGTGCCATGCGCTGTCACAGCCAAGCGATTACGCTTAAATTGAAGAAAGATCTGCCGGTTAGCGAGATTGAAGAAATCTTAGCGAAACACAATGACTGGGTAAAAGTCGTGCCTGATGATCGTGAAGTGACTATGCAGGAACTCACGCCAGCCAAGGTAACCGGTACGCTGTCTATTCCAGTAGGTCGTATCCGCAAGCTTAACATGGGCCCTGAGTATATCTCAGCGTTCACCGTTGGCGATCAGCTTTTATGGGGCGCTGCAGAGCCGCTTCGCAGAATGCTGCGTATTGTGCTTGAGCAAAACTAAAACTTAATTTTACTCAGTAAAACCTAAAACGCCTTACCATTGACTGGTAAGGCGTTTTTTATTTCTAGTATTCCTCGTAATGTACGTAAAACATTAGAAAAGAGTATGATACTAGTTTGCCGACTCAGACCAAACAGCAAGTTCATTGCCGCCAGGCTCTACAAAATGAAAACGGCACCCGCCGGGAAAATCAAATAATGGTTTGGTAATTGTTCCGCCCGCGCTTTCTACATTAAGTTGTGCTTTAGCAATATTACTAGCATAAAGTACTAACAAGGGCGCCCCGCTCTCTGCTTTTGAAACCCGTTCCGCTGCAAAGATGCCGCCATCCAACCCTGAATTACTAAAGGCACTATACTCACTACCGTAGTCAGTAAAGCTCCAGTTAAACGCAGATTCAAAAAACGTTTTAGATGCGTTTAAGTTTAATGACCCAAACTCTACGTAGTTGAGTTTAATACTCTCATTCATTTTCTCTTCTCCTTGAAATGTTGTCGTACCTTCGAATAGTTTAGACTTATTGACTAAGTTATAAACTACCTTAATCGTTTAATATAGAGGCTGCATTCGCATGGGAGGCCCCTGACTTTGACCCGTTTTTTTTGTTCTACATTATTATGTGTGTTTGCAATAAGTTTTGCTGCGTTTCATGTTCACGCTTCGATAGCTGACCGGGTTAACGAAATCAGTCGGCAAGTAGAAACTGTCTCGCCCACGCCAATAGGCGCTGCAATTGATGAGTTAGAAACGCTTTTGCTATCAGATACATTGATAGTAGACGAAAAAAGAACGGTCGCCGCTTTATACGCTCGCTACCAATTGTTAATCCATCAGCGACCGAATGACAATATTTTACGCGAATTAAAAGAGCTAGAAGATAAATCCAGAGATGGCCTCATTATCGCAGCAGGAATAGCGAGAATGTATGGCATAAGTGCAGACTACACAGAAGCTTACAAACGTTTTGACGCGTTAATTTCTACGCCATCCCTTCCCGCTGATGTCAAAGCCTATGCCCTAATCTACCAAATTCTTACTTATAGTGAGGGGCAGGTTTTCGCTCCTAATGCAGAGCTTATTAATACGGTTAATGATTTGCTGATCGCTCATGAACTTTCTTACCTCAGGCCTCTCTACGATTCTATCGTGGCAGATTACTATCAGTCGGTAAGGGCTTACGAGCTTGCATTGCGCTTTTATGAAAAGTCACTAGCTGGCGCCCAAGCAGCCAATCAACGGATTTTAGAAAGCGACAACCTTTATGCCATTGGTATTTTATATCGAAATTTAGGTGATTATGATAACGCCATTGGCTACTTCGAACGCGCCGTTGAACACGATAGAAAAATTGATATTAACTATTCAGAATTTCTAGCAACCTACGGGATAGCAACCACTTACTATCGTGCTGGAGAATTAAAAGCTGCAATAGCGCTATCTGAAAAAGTACTAGCCCATCCCCTCTCCTCATCTTTTTACAATAGTGAAATTTATCGCTTGAAAGCAGAAGCACACCTTACTTTAGGCGAGTTAGATGAGGCCTATCAGTCGCTAGCGCTTGCACGCGAGCTTTATGATGAAAATCGGGAGGATGAACAAACGACATGGCGTGCCCAGTTAGACAAAACTGCGGCTTATATCACCGCAGCAAAAGGTGATTATAAATTAGCGTTCGAACAGTTTGAGGTGTTTCACGAAGCATATTTACAAGCGAAAAAGTACGAAGATTTAGAACTAATTGAAAGCGCTAACTTGGTTCAACAAATTACCCAAGAAAAAGAGAGAGCGAACTTACTTGAGAATGAGAACAAAGCTTTTGAAGAAGCGTTAAAGTTGAAAAACGAAGCGCAACAGACACAAGAGTTATTCTCAATGCTACTTTCTGTGTTGGTCGCATTAACGATGGTTACCATTGTAATCATTTTAATTCTGCTAAAAAAATCAAAACAGGCGAATGCACTGTACTCGACTGCAAAAGACAAAGCCGAACTACACAGCCGCATCAAGTCAGAATTTATATCAAATATTAGCCATGAGATCCGCACGCCCTTGAATGCCATAATTGGCTTTGGTCAAACCGTAGCTAAACGTTCATCTGATTTAGAAACGAAAGATTTAACAAAGAAAATCGTCACTGCATCGGAAATGCTTCTACAGCTTATTAATGACCTATTGGACTTTTCGAAAATAGAAGCCGGCAAACTAACGTTAGCGATAGGACCGCATCACGTAAAATCGAGTATTAGTGCATTAATTGACATTTTTTCTGACCAAGCGCAGCGCAAAGCTCTGAACCTAGTGCTAAATGTTGATGAAAACCTCAAAAATGAGCTGATGTTCGATGAACTCAGATTTAAGCAAATTATGGCTAATTTGCTCAGTAACGCCATCAAGTTTTCTAAAGATGGCATCGTCGAGATAGGTGTTCGCGTTACTGAGGCTTGCGATAGTCATTGCACCCTTCATTGCTGGGTCAAGGACAACGGTATTGGCATATCTAAAGAAAACCAAGCAAAGCTGTTTACGCCTTTTACGCAAGCGGAAAGTTCTATCGCGCGAAAATACGGCGGTACAGGATTGGGGCTTAATATTACCAACAACCTGCTTAAATTAATGGGCTCTTATTTAACTGTTGAAAGCGAACTTGGCAAGGGAACCACATTTTCATTTGACGTAAGCTTTGCTAAAGCTGCTGACGCAGACAGTATGCCTCCTGCAGCTAACGAAGAAGATTCTCACTATTTATTGGTTGGAAAGCGAGTTTTATTAGCTGAGGACAATGATATCAATGTAGAGGTAATGAAGGCGTTATTGGAAGAGTTTAATTTGGATCTGCATCATGCGTCTAACGGACAAGAGGCCATTGATGCAATGGCAAACCAAGAATTCGACTTAGTTCTTATGGATGTACAGATGCCGCAGGTTGACGGCATAAGCGCGACACGACACATCCGCCAAACCCTTAAGAAAAATACGCCGATCGTGGCGTTGACTGCAAATGCAATGCAGCAAGATATCGACGAATGCTTAACCGCGGGCATGAATGCTCACGTTGGTAAACCGGTTGATAAAGTGCACTTGGTTAATACGCTTAAAAAGTTCCTTTTACCCGATTAATCGCTATTTATTTGTTGTGCACAAATAGATTGCTAATCAGTTTTTTCCTGACGGTAAGTTTTACTGATGTTTTTCAGTAGGTAGCAAAGCCTCTGCCGATAGACACGGGCTTCCTTGTTGCTTTTGCTCATTCTGTTTAACTAGTTCAACAATATAGGCGTTGACCGGTGTCGCGATATGATGCTTTTTGCCCAACCTGACTATCTCTCCATTTAAATAATCTATCTCAGTTCGCCTTCCCAGCAACAGATCTTCATACATGGACGAGCGTGCCTCCGGGTCGATCTTAAGCGTTGATGCAGCAACCGCCTTGAACAAAAAGTTAGGTAATTTCATGATTGTCGGCATCAGTTTGGGAATGACTTTACCGGTTCTTGCTGGAGTAATTCCTTCCGCTTCTAATACCCTCAATGCTTCAGACAATACTTTAGCCATAACCAACCTGTATTGCCTATCCCCTAGTTGAGATTTAAGCGGTATGCCCGACAAAGCATTTACCGCGTTATTCAAGTTCATAATGAGCTTGCCATACTGCACCGCTGCCATATCTCTATAAACCGTCACCGGCAAGGAAGCGTTTTCAAGCGCCGTCATTAACTCTGCGCAATTATTATAGGGATCTTCTAAAGCTAAATTTCCCTCTGTACCACAATGAAAGTGCCCCTTTCCTTTGTAAAAGACATTGAAAGGCACCATGCCTGCAATAACAACTTGTTCTAGATGTTGTCGTAGTAAATCAGCATTGCGCACACCGTTTTGCAGACTGACAACAAGTGCTTGAGGCTTTGCAAACTGATTAATTATGCTGGCAGCACTCTCGGTATCTTGGCTTTTAACACATAGTAGAATGATCTCTGCATTAGTTAAGCTATCGTTGTTTAATGAAAAACTGACGTGATGAGCGTCGATCATTTGATTGCGGCCCTGCCAGCCTGTCACTTTCAAGCCATTTGCTACGATGTCGTCGTGTAATCGCTGTCGACCAATAAGTGTAAGCGTATTAGACCCATTAAGCGCAAAGCCGGACGCCAACAAACAACCTGCAACATAACAACCAATACTACCCGCGCCTAACACCACGATATTCATTGATACTTTTCCTATCATGCCTAACTTTCTGTTATTTATTCAGACTGCTTCGTAACGATCGAAATGTAAACATAAAAATCACACAGTAATAACAAAAAACGTTTTGTATCAGTTATTTCCTATTAATGTGATTCAATCTTTCAATTTTCCCCTAACACGTGATCTCCATACAATTAGACCAAGTAGTCAACACATATATGGTCAAATAGAGGGTCATCATGTTCGGTCAACAATCTGCATCAACTAATGCTCGTAATGCTGGAAATTCTGCTAATAGCAAAGTTGCTTTAGTCGCAGAAGGTGGCGGTCAGCGCGGTATTTTCACAGCGGGTGTACTTGATACATGGTTAGATGCAGGGCATGACCCCTTCGATATCCTTATTGGCACATCGGCAGGCTCGCAAAATTTAACAAGTTTTGTTGCACGTCAAAAAGGGTATGCAAAACGCCTTATTCGCGGCTTAACACGACATAAGCGTTTCTTTCAGATGGGCCGCGGTTTAATGGGCAAACATATTGTCGATTTAGACTGGTACTTTGATAAAACCAAAGAAGCTAACCGTTTATTAGATTTAGATACGGCTAAAAGCAATGTGGCAGACAGAGAAATACTGTTTACGGCTACGAACTCTAGAGACAGAAAAGCATATTTTCTAAACCCTATGAAGAGCCAAAACAACTGGGTTGAATTGATTAAAGCATCGAGCGCACTGCCCTTGTTATACAAACAAGGCGTTCCGCTTCACACTGAAATTGAAGCCAAGCAAGCTGCCAATACAGATTTTTACTTAGATGGTGGTTTAGCCGCGCCTTTGCCCGTAACAGAAGCTTATATCCGGGGCGCTACAAAAATCGTGGTGATTAGAACCGTTGATAAGGGTTTTCAAGCTCAATCACCTTGGCTACAAAAGTTAAGCGCAGTAATGTGTGCAACGGGAACCTGCCCAAAAACTATCGACTATTTACTGCAGCACGAACATGCGTATCAAAAAGAATTAGCGTTTATCGAAAATCCACCTGAAGGAGTTGAGGTAATTCAAATTTTTGCACCTAACAAACTTCAAAGTAAGCTGTTAGGCAGTACTGATGCGCAGCTTCGTCACGATTACAACCTTGGCAAAAAGGCAGGTATTGCTTTTCTAGAAGCAGAAAGCGCATCAAAAACTCAATTGGAAAGCGAAGCGGTTGCAGTACTTACCAAAGAGAACGAAGCCGAAACGTTGGGCAGCGATAATATTCGCGTTGCGAAGAATATTGAAGAGGTTAAAGATCAAGAGGTGAAAGAAAAACGACCTTTACTTTCATTGCCCTTCCCTGTTCGTGTAAAACAGAATATGAGTGCGCAGAAAGAAGATAAGCGGATGACGGCATAATCGCTGCTCTATTAACTTTAGGGCAGCGAGGCTCTCCTTACTTTTGGGGCAGCGATGCCGTCCAGTCCTCAAGATTTTCATACACGCCCGCTGCTTTAGAAAAATCGTGATTAGCCGACAAGGGTGTGGGTATAGCCACTGTTTCAATTCCTGCACTAACGGCAGCTTGCAAACCAAATTCAGTATCTTCAACTGCCATAACTTCATGAGGTGCCAACTGCATTTGAGATAGGGCAGCTAAATAACAATCGGGTGAAGGTTTACCTTTAACTACGTCATCAGAAGAAACGATACACTCAACAATATCTTCAAAGCCATAGAAAGACACTGTCTTTTCAACCGCCAACCTAGCGCCCCCCGTTACTACAGCTACGCGCAAGTTATGAGATTTACAGAGTATAAGGGCTTCTTTTGCGCCAGGCATTAACGGAAATGCTTGGCGCTGTAAAAATTGAAGTGTCAGCGCCCTTCTCTTCTCAAAGAGTTCTTGGGGCGTTAACGCAAGCGAGAAATCCCGAATGATATCACTCGCATTGTTCATTACCGAGATGCCAGCCATACGCGTGTGGTAATACTCGAATGTTAGTTCTTTGCCCATACCTGCAAGCATGGTTTTCCATAACTCGAAATGCGTCATTTCTGAGTCGATTAGCGTACCGTCGTGATCAAAGAAAATGGCTTTCATGGCAAACACTGTGAGATTAGCTTAAGAGGCATGAATAAATAACCTAGCGTATACCTGTTAACGGTTTTTAGAGTACGATAAAGTGTAAGTAACTGATAGAAATAGAAAATAAGTACGGCTAAAATCTAACCACCTTGACAGTAAATAGAAAAGTATTTATAAAACGCTTTTTCACTATTTCATCAAGTAAATCATGTCAGAATTATCAACACCTGTAAAACAAACCGAAGCACACAAACTTATTGAAGGCCTATTGAAATCTAGCGATCCAACTGCCGAGCTAGATAAAATTTCTGAAGAGTACAATATCGCAAATTGGGGCCAAACTAATGCTGTTTCTGCCGACCTTTATAATGCAGTGCGCGACTTACTTGGCAAAGGTGTAGTGACAGGTAACGACCTTGTTGCAGGCAAAGACACCATGGACCCAATTGTACATAAAGTACAAGCGGAAACAGAAACGCTTATCGCTAATCCAAGCGAAGCAGATGCTGACCGAGTTCAAACTTTTGTACTTGGTTTCTTACGTACATTCGTAAGCCAACTACTTCACCCGGGTACTAAGAAAGCAATTTACGCGAAAAAGCTTCCTGACCTAATCAAACTTCACCAGCAGGTTGCTAAATAATCAAAATTAAGCAAATGCTTCTACGTTAATAGAAAACGTAAGTTAGATATCGCGTCATATATTGTTGATTGAAACCCGCTTAATCGCGGGTTTCTTTTTGACTAAATCAATATGCTTTATAGACCTTAAACAATGCCACCGTTTGCCCTCACCACTTGACCATTTACCCAGATACCGTCTTCGCTGCATAGGAAGGCAACGACATTAGCAATATCCTTTGGCGTACCCAAACGTTCTAACGGCGCCATGTTTTTCAACTTCTCAACAAAGTCTTCCGACTTGCCTTTCATAAACAGTTCGGTATCAGTGGGGCCAGGTGCAACAGCGTTTACCGTAATGTCTTTTCCACGTAGTTCTTTAGATGTAATGGCAGTTAAGGTTTCAACACCAGCTTTTGTTGCCGCGTAAACGCCATATTTTTCTAGCTTAAGACCAACTATGGAGGTAGATATATTTACGATCCGCCCCCCATTGTTCAATCGATTTACCGCTTGCTGAGTGGTGAAGATTACGCCTTTTAGATTAATATCCACATGTTGATGAATAGTATCTTCACTCACATCTGCTAATGCATCCATAGATAGAACACCAGCATTATTAACGAGTATATCGACCGAACCAAATTGCTTTTCGCTCTCATCGAATAGACGTTTTACATCTTTAATATCAGATACATCGGCTTGAATGGCGCAAGCTATACCGCCGTTCTTCTCGATATCATGCACTACACTCAGCGCTTGCTCTTCACTCCCTGAGTAATTAACAACAATCTGAAAGCCATCTTTACTCAGCTTTTTGGCAATTTCAGCACCTATTCCCCTTGATGCTCCTGTAATCATCGCTGTATGTTTGAAAGTTGTCATAGTGCACTCCTTGTTTAAAACGTTACTCTTTTTACGTTACTGTAAAAGTAATAAATTGCGATTTATGCTGACTTAGCGAGGAATTTGGTTGAAATGAATTTAGTTGCGTTTATGACTAGTAAAAAAGCCCGCATTGCTGCGAGCTTCTTTCCTATATTTAACTATTTGTCTTGGTAGTAGCAAAATACCGCTTTTGTACCACCTCGTTGATTAACCGCAATTTCGATATTTAAATTGGCCATTGCTTCAAGATAGCGTGCGCTTTTCAAAGCCCCCACATCTAACGCTGCAAAACCGACATTATCGACAAGTCGCATAACCATTTCTTTCGCTACCGCATCATCACCTGCTACAAAACCCGTTGTCGGTGTACCGCTAATATTATGGTACTGAGGTGACATAACATCAGCAAAAATTGTGTTAAACGCTTTCACTACATGTGCAGATGGTGCTCGTTTTGCTATTTCCTCACCAGCAGAAGTACTTTCACCCAGTAACAAGGGTGACCAGTCATCGTTAAGTGGATTTGTGCAATCGATGATTATTTTGTCTGCTAGAGATTCCGCTTGTTCCTCAACTAAAGCCAATGCCGCTTTATAAGGCAGAGCTAAAGCAACTGCGTCGACTTCTTTAAAGCCATGACCAAGGAGTTGAGTATCATAAACAGTCGCACCTGCATCGCCTGAGGTGGAGTAAACCGTCACTTTATAATTAGCGCGGTTAAAAAGATGCGCTAAGTTTTTACCCACGTTTCCGAACCCTACTACCGCAATATTATTCATTTCTTAACCCTTTAGTTGATGTTAATTGGAGAAATCAGTACATTTAGAACACCGGTATCCAATGGATACCGAAAACCAATTTAAAGACTAAAGACGTTGCCTTCAATTAGGCACTTTGAGGTAACTAGTGATTACGGAAGAAAACGAACTCTCACCTAATGTTTACGCAAAAATTTGCCCTTCCAGGCAGGTATTAGCGATGATTGGAGAAAAATGGGTGGCATTAGTAGTAGTTGCACTCGATGGCAATACGCTTCGATTTGGCGAACTTAAACGCCAATGTGAGGGGATTTCACAGAAAATGCTCACACAAACACTAAGAAAAATAGAAAGAGATGGATTAGTAAGTCGAGCGAACTATACGGACGAGATGGTACTTCGAGTGGAATATAAACTGACTGAGCTTGGAGAAACGTTAGTGCCAGTAATAAAAACAGTCATTGAGTGGGCTCAAAATAATTTACTTGAAATTGAACGTGAGCGAGTTAAAACACTAACAAAGCATTCTGAGTAATTGGTAAGCTAAAGAACAGCGTTTAAAAAAAACCGGCGTAAAGCCGGTTCTTTGTATTTGGCGGAGAGAGAGGGATTCGAACCCTCGATACGCTATAAACGTATACACACTTTCCAGGCGTGCGCCTTCAGCCACTCAGCCATCTCTCCAAATTTTGTATCAAGAAGAATTCAACTAAGAAAACCCTTGAGCGCGCGTATAGTAGGTAAAGCCGCGCGCTTAATCAAGAACTTGCTGGAAAATATTCAGCAAGTGCTTATAAAACGTGCGCTTATAGCCCGCCTTTCGCTTTTAACTCGGCTGAGAAGTTAAGCATGCGATCAAGTGGAATAAGTGCACCTTTACGCAATTCATCATCAACAAAGATTTCGTGCCCATCAGTTTCGCCCGTTAAAGACGCCTTAATCGCTTCTAAGCCGTTCATTGCCATCCAAGGGCAGTGAGCACAGCTTTTACACGTAGCGCCGTTACCGCCTGTTGGAGCCTCTATAAACGTCTTCTCTGGCGTAAGTTGTTGCATCTTGTAGAAGATGCCTTTGTCAGTGGCAACAATGAAGGTATCGTTGTCCATAGTTTGCGATGCTTTTATAAGCTGGCTGGTTGAGCCAACTGCGTCTGCCATCTCTACCACGCTGGCTGGTGATTCAGGATGAACTAGAACCGCTGCGTTTGGATATAGCGCCTTCATATCGGCAAGTTTTTGCGCAGAGAACTCATCGTGAACGATACACTCGCCCTGCCACATTAGCATGTCGGCACCGGTTTGCTTGGCGATGTAAGAGCCTAGGTGTCTGTCTGGACCCCAAATGATTTTCTTGCCCTGGCTGTCTAAGTGCTCAACAATTTCCAGCGCGATGCTTGAGGTCACTACCCAATCAGCACGCGCTTTCACAGCGGCCGAAGTATTCGCGTAAACCACAACGGTGTGATCAGAATGTTGGTCACAAAACTCGCTGAACTCTTTTACCGGGCAACCGATATCAAGGGAACAGGTCGCTTCAAGGGTAGGCATTAGCACCGTCTTTTCTGGACTAAGAATTTTTGCCGTTTCGCCCATAAAGCGAACGCCAGCAACAATTAACGTTTGCTCTGCTACATCTCTACCAAATCGCGCCATTTCTAAAGAGTCAGCTACACAACCGCCAGTTTCTTCAGCAAGCGCCTGAATTTCATGGTCGGTGTAATAGTGTGCGACAAGCACAGCGTTGCGAGCCTTAAGTAAGGCTTTGATCTCTGCCTTTAACTCAGCTTTACGTGCTTCTGATAATGGCTGTGGTTTTGCTGGGAACGGGTACTCTACCTGATCCACTCGAAATGCTACTGACATTAACCTACATCTCTGTTGCGACAAGGGTGCGGATTATACCCAACTGTCATAAAAATTACATACTACCTATTCAACATAAGCGTAATTAAATAGTCGTATTTGTACTTACCTTTCTACTACATGGGGTTAAGTTAACCAGATCAAAGTAAAAATGAGATAAGTGACAGTGCAAAAAGAAATAAAAGTTGGATTTCAGAAAGTGCGATTTGAGTAGCGTTGTTTGAACATTAAGAAGACTTGATGGTGGGTCGTGCTGGATTCGAACCAGCGACCAATTGATTAAAAGTCAACTGCTCTACCAACTGAGCTAACGACCCATCAAGTGACACAAAGATAAGTTAAGCAATTCAAATGATGGTGGGTCGTGCTGGATTCGAACCAGCGACCAATTGATTAAAAGTCAACTGCTCTACCAACTGAGCTAACGACCCATCATTTGATGCTAGGAGAGAAAGTGGTGGGTCGTGCTGGATTCGAACCAGCGACCAATTGATTAAAAGTCAACTGCTCTACCAACTGAGCTAACGACCCTTTCTTTCCTGTTGTTGCCTGTGTCTTGGCAACGGCGGCATATAATACTCAGATTTTTATTCGACGCAACCCATAACGTCCTTTTATTTTCATTTTTCTGTCAAATTACGACTAAACGGTCAAAATGAAAACAAATCGCTGAGTATTTATACCAGTACTAATTGAGTTTAGTCAGGTTTCTACGAAATACAGTTAAATTTGGTGCAGAAGTTTTATGCACTCTAAATGGAATTTTCTGAAAAAAACTTTTCTCTAACTCATAAAAAAGCCTCTTTAAAAGAGGCTTTGTTCATTACAAGTTATTTAACCGAGATTCAGCGAGGCGTTTTGCCGAAGAATCAGGGTAATCATTTACAACTTGTTGGAACAGTTGACGTGCTGTTGAACTGTCTCCCGTTCGCTCAGCAATGACACCTAATTTTAATAAGGCATCAGGACGCTTAGCAGAATCGGTAAAGCGATTAGCTACAATATTAAATTGCTCACTTGCTTCGCTCCACTGCTGCTTATTAAACAGCAGTTGCCCTAACCAATAGTGCGCATTTGGTGCGTAACCACTGTTGGGAAAGCGTGAAATGAACGATTGAAACGCAGGAATGGCTTTATCGTACTCACGAGACTTAAGGATCAAATTCACCGCATTTTCATAGGCTTCATCTTCACCTGCTTGCGGCGCTTGCGTTGGCGTAGATGCTGTTGGAGAGCTCACAGAGCCCGAATCAACACCTGCACTTGGCATAGCACTGCCTTGTAGCGCACCACTTTGCTTAAGGGCTTCTACGCGCTTATCTATTTCAAGGTAAAGCTCACGCTGGCGCTCAAGTACTTTTTGAAGTTCGTTGGTATTAACTTCAACCGCACCACGCAGCTGGTCGACTTCCATTTGCATATTGTCTAGTTGCGTTTGAAGCCTATGCTGCATCTCAGTTCGGCTCTTAACAATACGCTCAAGCACGACAATACGCTGCTCTAATTCACTGCCGCCATTGGCGTCTACTACAGGCGCTTGCGCAAATGCGGTAGAAACAGCAAAGGCGGCACATAACGTGACGCCCATTTTTAATGTCTTATTCGTTAGAATAGTCATTAGCGGTAAACAACCACTCCGCGACGGTTTTGAGCAAATGCATACTCAGTAGAACCCATCACTGCTGGTTTTTCTTCACCGTATGAAACTACTGTTACTTGGCTGCTGCTTACGCCAGCATTAAGTAGGTAAGTTTCAACAGACTGCGCACGACGTTCGCCTAGTGCAATGTTGTACTCTGGCGTACCACGGCTATCAGTGTGACCTTCAATAGTCACTTTAGTGCTTGGGTTTTTCACCAAGAACGCCGCGTGCTTGTCTAGAATACGCTGAAACTCTGGCTTGATGCTTGAGCGGTCAAAGTCAAAGTAAACGGTTTGTTCGTTCTTCAGCGCTTCCATTTCTTGCTGAACCATTTCTTCTTGACGTTTCATACGCTGTGCAGCTTCTGCTTTAACACGCTGTGCTTCTGCTTCGCGTGCTTCCGCTTCCGCAGCCGCTTGTTCTTGCGCAAGACGGTTACGCTCTGCTGCCAATTCTTCTTCGCTAGGGCCTGAAGAACATGCCATCATTGTCACTACTGGCAATGCGATAATGAAGCTCTTCATCACTTTATTCATTTGCATCCTACTAATCCTTAAATTTTATTGTTTAGTCGTTAAATTGTTAGAACAAAAATGGTGACCAACTTGGCGATTTAACTTGCCCATTGGCTGCTGGTAACCTAGCTTTAAAACGCCCATCTAAAGAGACCAGTGATAGTACTTGAGTCCCCTCGTGAAGGGTGCTGTAAATAATCATGCTTCCGTTCGGCGATACACTTGGTGATTCATCTAAGTACGTCCGTGTCAGTACTTGAGGTGATCCACCATCCAAAGACTGCTTAGCAATGTGATAGTTCCCATTAGTTTGGTTAACCATAATCATTTGCTTGCCGTCAGGGGTTAGCGTACCGCCAAGGTTTTGCTCACCTACGAAGGTAACGCGCCTTACTTTCCCAGAATTTAAATTTACGCTATATATCTGGGGTTTACCACCCCGTTCCGAGCTAAATATTAAACCGCTGCCATCGGGTAGCCACGCAGGCTCCGTATCAATCGCTCTATTGCGTGTAACTCGGCGAAGATTTTTCGTCGCTAAGTCCATCACATAGAGTTCAGGGTTTCCATCTTTCGATAAAACCATAGCAAGTTGCTTGCCATCTGGTGAAAACACCGGGCTACTATTTATTCCAGGGAAATCAGTAATGCGCGTGCGCTCACTGGTGTAAATATCCTGAATGAATATTTGTGGTCTACGATTTTCAAAACTCACGTAGGCAAGCTTCTCTCCATCAGGCGACCACACTGGCGACATAAGCGGTTCGGGAGAAGACAGCAAGCGCGTTTCATTTTCACCATCGTAGTCTGCAATCACTAATTGATAAGGTTTTTCAACCGTATCGCGATCGCGAACAATGACGTAAGCAATTTTCGTTAAAAATGCGCCGCGAACACCTGTTAATTTTTCATACACGATGTCGCTAATTCGATGCGCATACTGGCGAAAATCTCGGCCGTTGATCACTGCCTGACGGGCAGCTAGTACGTGGTCATTGCTCGATACCAAATTGCCGTCTTTGAGTACTTTAGCCTGCCCATTGTCAACCTGCCCTTTAAGTACATCAATCAACTCATAGGATACAAGAAAGCGGTCGCCTCCTTGTGGCTCAATACTTCCCACTAATACGGTATCAACACCAAGTGTTGCCCATGCAGTGAAAGACACTTGCTCCGCTGTCTCTGGGTACTGTGGCATTTTATCGACAGATACCGGGTTAAACTTACCACTGCGCATCAAATCTGCCATTACTACTTTAGACAGTTCGCCAGGCATACTGCCCTGACCTTTCCATTTAAATGGCACAACCCCGATTGGACGTGCACTATCTACGCCCTCGGTTATTACAATTTCTAAGGATGCAAATACTTTGACGCTAAAGGCCATCGTAATAAGCGCTATCCATAAACCTAGTTTTTTCATACCACTATAATTCCACTTTTAAAGTAATGTCTTTTAACTGCTCGTAAACGTCTGGCGCATCAGATACCGGCAACTTTTCAGCCCTGCGAACCGCACTCTCTGCTGCGCGGCATAGCGCGTCATTGCCGCCGAGTACGCGAATGCTCGTCACAAACCCTGTCGTTGCTAACCGAATATTCAATCGACAGGTTTTACCTTGATAGCTGTCGTCTGAATACAAGTTGCGTTTAATAGTTTGCTGAATAAGTGCGGTATAACGCTCTACTTCAGTAAGTACCTGTTTTCGCCTACGTTCTTGCTGTGCAGCTCGCTCTTGCGCTAACTGCTCTTGCATGATCCTTTCCATCTCTGCACGTTCAGCGGCTTCTTTTTTCTTCCGCTCTGCCTCGGCTTTCGCTTTTGCTTCGCGCTCCTTACGCTCTTGTTCCTTTTGCGCCGCTAAGCGCTCCAAGTCTTTTTGACGTTTCGCTTCAGCAGCTTCTGCTTCACGCTTTTCTTTCGCACGCTTTGCAGCTAGCTGTTGCTGACGTTTTTTCTCTGCAGCTGCTTCTGCTTTTCTTTGCCTTTCTTGCTCTTCGGCTCTTGCTTGAGCTTCAGCTTGTGCCTGCTCCCTTTTTTGATCCGCAATCGCTTGCGCATCAATAAACGTCGCTTCTATCACAGGCGCATTCGACGGCATACTTGGCAACGGGTCAGGAGAGAAACTGACGCTAATTAGCAACAGCGCAGCAAAAAAAAGATGCAAACCTATGGATTTGTACAAGCCTAGTTGTTCTGGGCTTATACTGCTGGCTTGCTTGGCACTTTTGCCGTTCTTTTTATCACCACTTACACCGTTACTCGCGTTGTTTGAGTGACTAGCGGTTGACGTGCTTTTCGACACTTCAGGTTTTGACATATCTATATTACTCAACCGGATCCGTCATTAACCCCACTGAAGGCACACCCGCTTGCTGTAATAACACCATTAGCTGTATCACTTCGTTATACGCTACTTGTCCATCGCCTTTAACCACTACGGGCGTGTTAGGCTCTTTGGTCAATTGTGCTTTTACAATAGCGCCAAGCTCATCTTCGCTAATTGGCGATTCTTGGTCTTCTCCTACATTAAGAAAGTAGCGACCTTTAACATCCACTGACGCAATAATTGGCGGTGTATCTTCTTGCTCTATCGGGTTGGCACTTGCTTTAGGCAAATCTACCTTTACCCCTTGAGAAATAAGCGGCGCCGTTACCATAAAGATTATAAGCAATACCAACATCACGTCGATGTAGGGCACTACGTTTATCTCTGATACGGGCCTACGGCGTTTTCTTACATACATAACAAGTCCTCCGTTTGGAATGTAAACGCTTAGGCTTGTTGTTGTGCTTGCGCAGCAACGGCTTGGCGGTGAAGAATTGCAGAGAACTCTTCCATAAAGTTGCCGTAGCTATTTTCTAGCTTCTCAACTTGGTGGCTGAAACGGTTGTAGGCAATAACCGCAGGGATAGCAGCAAACAGGCCGATAGCAGTTGCAATAAGCGCTTCTGCAATACCCGGCGCTACCATAGCAAGGGTAGCTTGCTGCACTTCACCTAGTGCGATGAAGGCATTCATGATCCCCCACACAGTACCGAATAGACCAATGTAAGGACTGATTGAGCCCGCCGTGGCTAAAAAGGGTAAACGACTTTCTAATTCTTCGACTTGACGAGACATAGAAACGCGCATGGCACGGTATGTACCATCAACTATGCCGTTGGTAGCGGTGTTAGACTTGCGCAGGCGAACAAACTCTTTAAAGCCTGAGCAAAAGATGCTGCCCATGCCTGTGAGGTTAGTTCTGGCAGAAAGCTCTTGATAAAGACGGTTAAGGTCAGCGCCTGACCAGAACTTATCTTCAAACTGACGCATTTCGTTGCGTGCCGCCGACAACGCTTTGCTGCGTTGGAAGATAAACGTCCACGACGCTATCGACACGCTTAGCAACAAAAGCATAACTAGTTGAACAATAAAACTCGCTTGTAAAAACAAGCCAATAAAAGTGAGATCAGATGACACGCGAAATTTCCCCTAACAAAGTACGTGGTAATCTTTTTGGCTTCATAACGGCCAAATCGACGCAGGCAACCTTGATATCTCCCGATACCAATGTAACGCCTTGTTCATTTTTAATAATTTGTTGAAACGTCATACTAGCGCCTTTCAATTCTACAACGCGAGTTTCAATACTCAATAGTTCATTGAACCGTGCAGGCGCATAGTTATGCATTTCAACGTGTTTGACGACGAAAGCGATGGATTGTTCCATCAGCGTGTCTTGTTCAAAACCTAGCTCGCGAAGCCACTCTGTACGGGCTCGCTCCATAAACTTTAGGTAATTAGCATAATAGACGATACCGCCTGCGTCGGTATCTTCGTAATACACTCTTACCTGATGTAAATGCATAACTATTCCTTCACCCAAAAATTTAATAATCCAAAGCGGAGTTAAAACAACTAATTATCGCGACAAAATGCAGAACAAAAACACTCCACAAGCCCCACCAAAGCTAACATTTAATCAAAAGTAAACCAATATTAAACACCTAGTTAACACATTAGTTTTTCTAATCCAAACTAACAATTTTACTCAATTGTAGTTTTCTCTGCTCTACCTATAATGCACAGCATCAGTCGTACAGAGCGTGATGGTGCTTAGCACGGTCATGCAAGAGTTATTCTCCTGTTAGACATGAGTTCCCTGGATTTATTTCCTTCAACACTTGTTGTTTTAGCCCGCTCAATGAGCGGGCTTTTTTTTGCCTGTAATTTAGCATCTGTACAAAACAAAATATTAGCGGCTCATGCTTAACTAGCGCATTTCAACAATTCGCCATTTACTTTCAAACACTCTTCACTGGCGGCCCTGAACTTGCCACCTTCCCCTATATAAGCGCTTACTTCTAATATTTGAAGCCTTCGGGCCTTACCCAAAAAAGCCCAGCATTTCAGCTAGGCCTTTAAAACGAATCTAAACCTCTTACAAAAGGGTTACAAACTATTCTGACGGAGTGAAGCCAAAGTGTAGATAGGCGCGCTGTGATACGATGCGACCCCGTGGCGTGCGCTGTAAGAAGCCCTGCTGAATAAGGAAGGGTTCAATTACATCTTCTATGGTTTCTTTCTCTTCGCCTATGGCAGCGGCCAAATTGTCTAAGCCTACTGGCCCACCATCAAACTTTTCAATAATAGCCGTAAGCAATTTGCGGTCCATGTAATCAAAGCCTTCTTTGTCTACATCAAGCATATCGAGGGCTTTAGCAGCGACATCAGCGCCTACGGTACCATCAGATTTAATCTCGGCATAATCTCGAACACGGCGAAGTAAGCGATTAGCGATACGCGGTGTACCTCTAGAGCGACGTGCCACTTCTTGAGCACCTTCCTCATTCATTTCTAAATTAAGGTAGCTGGCGCTTCTTGCCACAATACTGGTGAGGTCTTTTACGTTGTAAAACTCAAGGCGTTGTACAATACCGAAACGGTCGCGCAATGGCGACGTTAGCGAGCCTGCGCGGGTGGTAGCGCCTACAAGCGTAAAGGGGGGAAGGTCGAGCTTAATAGAACGGGCGGCAGGCCCCTCACCTATCATAATATCAAGCTGATAGTCTTCCATGGCTGGATAAAGAATTTCCTCTACCACTGGGCTTAAACGATGTATTTCATCAATGAACAATACATCGTTTCGCTCAAGGTTGGTAAGCAGTGCAGCCAAATCCCCGGCTTTTTCTAGCACAGGACCTGAAGTGGTTTTGATGTTTACGCCCATCTCATTAGCCACAATATTCGCCAAGGTTGTTTTACCTAAACCAGGCGGGCCAAAGATAAGTAGATGGTCGAGCGCATCATCGCGATTACGTGCCGCCTGAATAAATATTTCCATTTGCTCACAAACGTGAGGCTGCCCTGTGTAGTCTTCCAACATTTTAGGGCGAATGGCACGGTCAATCACCTCGTCTTCGGTACTGGCGTCAGGCGTAATCAGTCTGTCTGCTTCAATCATGATAGTTCTACTTTAGGGAATAACACGAAGACAGCATAACGACATTTTCGCTGCCTTCACTACGGGCTATTATATAGCGGCTTTTAAGGCATCGCGAATTACCGCTTCGCTTTCCATACCTTCAGTGTATACACTTTCAACCAGCTTACTGGCCTGTGCTGGCTTATAGCCTAATGCGATAAGTGCGCTTTGTGCCTCTTCACGGGCGTCGTTTACTTCAACAATTGTGTTATTCGATAACAGGTCACTGCTAGGCGGTGGCATCACAATGCTTTGCGCTTTACCAAACTTAGCGAGCCTGTCTTTAAGTTCGACCACTAAACGTTCGGCAGTTTTCTTACCAATGCCCGGTAAACTTACTAATGCTGAAACGTCTTCATTTTGCACACTTGCCAAAAACTGCCCAGCCGACATACCTGATAAAATAGCTAAGCCCAGTTTAGGGCCTACACCGTTCGCTTTTATTAACTCGCGAAATAAGCCTCTTTCCATTTTATCAGCAAAACCAAACAGCAACTGGGCGTCTTCGCGAACCACAAAGTGTGTGTACACCACCACTTCTTCACCCACCGCGGGAAGCTGATAGAAACTGGTCATAGGCATGTGAATTTCGTAGCCAACACCGGCTACATCTACAAGAATTTCTGGAGGCTGTTTCTCAGCCAACGTACCGCGAATTCGTCCAATCATGAATTATCTCTGTAAAAGCGTGAGCTTCGAGCAGGATTAGCGCAAGCGTCCGCGTACAGTTTTGCGGGCTTGCCCTGCCATGTTTATCAGGCTCTGTTCGGTGTGTGCATGACACAAAGCAACGGCTAATGCATCGGCAGCATCGGCCTGTGGCGTGCCGCTTAAATTCAGCAGGTGTTTTACCATGTGCTGAACTTGCGTTTTATCTGCACCACCTTTTCCCACTACCGACTGCTTAATTTGCCTTGCGCTGTATTCAGCAACAGGAAGTTGCGCTTGGGTGGCTGCCACAATGGCGGCACCTCTGGCCTGACCAAGCTTCAGCGCTGAATCAGGGTTTTTCGCCATAAATACTTGTTCAATAGCAAACTGGTCGGGTTTATATTGACGAATAATATCGCCAACCCCGGTGAAGATATTAGCAAGACGAGAAGGCAAATCTGCCGTTCCAACGCGAATGCATCCGCTTGCTACATACACCAGTTTACCTTGCTTGCGTGCAATTAAACCGTAGCCTGTAATCCGAGAACCTGGATCTATACCCAGTATAACCATTAAGGCACACTCGGTACAAACAAAGATACCGCTTCTTTATTAGAGGGGGACCATAAACGCGTTAACGCTTCGTCTTTTGACACCCATTCGTACTGCAAGTGCTCTGTTAAGACAAGGGGTAAATCGCTGTTTATTTGAAGGGAAAATACGTGTTCTGTGTTGTGCACAGTACCAGGAGGATAACGATGTAGCCAGCGGCTACGAATTTCATATTGGTTTTGCTTATCGTGGTCGTTAACCACAAAGCCGTGTGCTTTGGCATCGATGCCAATTTCTTCACACACTTCACGATATGCCGTTTCTAAGGGTAACTCCCCCTCTTCTAACGCGCCGGTTACCGACTGCCAAAAGGTGGGGTCGTCTTGTCGTTGCAAAAGCAACACTCGGTAGTGTTGGTCATACAACACTACCAGTGCAGATTCAGGCTTCTTATACGCCATAAATTACGATTGCTTTTTCACCGTTGCAATAGCGAGCTCTTCAAGCTGCTGTGGGTTTGCAGGGCTAGGCGCCGATGTTAACGGACATGCCGCTGTGGTCGTTTTAGGGAATGCCATCACGTCACGAATAGATGTTGCGCCCGTCATTAGCATTACCAGACGGTCTAGACCAAACGCAAGACCTGCATGCGGTGGCGCACCAAAGCGAAGTGCATCAAGCAAGAAGCCGAATTTATTCTTCGCTTCTTCATCGTCAATGCCAAGAATGTTGAATACTGTAGACTGCATGTCTTCATTGTGAATACGTACAGAACCGCCGCCTAACTCAACACCGTTCAATACCATGTCGTACGCATCAGATAAGGCTTCAGCTGGGTTAGCTTTAAGTTCTTCTGGCGTTAGACCACGTGGTGCAGTAAACGGGTGATGGATAGCGTGAAGCTGACCGTCGAACTCTTCAAACATTGGGAAGTCAACAACCCAAAGTGGCTTCCACTCGCCTTCAAGAAGCTCAAAGTCTTCACCAAGCTTAAGACGAAGTGCGCCCATCGCTTCAGTAACCACAGTGTAGCTGTCAGCACCGAACAATAGAATATCGCCACTTTGTGCGCCAGAGCGCTCAATGATTGCGTTAGTAATATCTTCCGTTAGGAATTTAAGGATGGGCGACTGTAGACCTTCAAGACCTGCACCAGCATCGTTAACTTTAATCCAAGCTAGGCCTTTCGCGCCGTAAATACCTACAAATTTGGTGTATTCGTCAATTTGCTTACGCGAAAGCGACGCACCGCCAGGTACGCGAATAGCCGCAACGCGACCTTTCGGGTCGTTGGCTGGGCCGCTGAATACTTTAAAGTCAACGTTAGCAAGCAAGTCTGCAACGTCTGTTAACTCTAGCGGGTTGCGCAAGTCGGGCTTGTCGCTACCAAAGCGCTTCATCGCTTCTGCGTAAGTCATACGCGGGAAGTCGCCAAGATCAACGTTTAGCATTTTGTTAAACAAATCGCGGATCATGCGCTCGGTAATAGACATTACGCCATCAGCATCTAAGAACGTGGTCTCAATATCGATTTGGGTAAATTCTGGCTGACGGTCGGCACGTAAGTCTTCGTCGCGGAAGCACTTAACAATTTGATAGTAACGGTCCATGCCCGACATCATCAGAAGCTGTTTGAAAAGCTGTGGCGATTGCGGAAGTGCAAAGAACTCACCTTTGTGGGTGCGGCTTGGCACTAGGTAGTCACGTGCACCTTCTGGCGTTGCCTTAGTAAGAATAGGCGTTTCAATATCAAGGAAACCTTCTTCTTCTAGGAAGCGACGTACAGCACCGGTTACTTTTGCACGGAACTGTAAACGCTGGCTCATTACAGGACGGCGAAGGTCTAGATAACGATAACGAAGGCGCTGTTCTTCTGAGTTTTCTTGGTTCCAGTCTAGTGGAAGTACGTCAGACTTGTTGATCACTTCAAGGCCTGTGCCCAGGATCTCAATCTCGCCAGTGCGCATGTCTTTATTTACTTGACCTTCAGGGCGCGCACACACTTTACCCGTTAGCTTTACGCAGAATTCGCTACGCAACGTGTTAGCAACCGATAGCACGTCTGGTAAATCTGGGTCGAACACCACTTGTACGATACCTTCGCGGTCGCGTAAGTCGATGAAAATTACACCGCCTAAATCGCGACGCTTATTAACCCACCCGCAAAGGGTAACTTCTTGTCCAATGTATGATGAATCGATATTCCCACAGTAATCTGTGCGCATGGTCCTTGACCCCTGATGTTTTTTTCTTGCTTCGCATGCAGTGAATTGGCGTTCAAAACCGCTTACTTTTGGGCTTAAGACTTTGCCAAAAATCGCGTAAACTTGCTGGCCAATTAGCTGGCCCGCCCACAACATGCATAATGTAATGATTTAAAGGCCGCATAGTATAAACAAATGCTTGATAAAGCCCAATGACAAATATGCACAAATCAGCCATATCACAAGGAAATCTCTATATTGGATTGCCAATGTGGCAACACAGCCATTGGCCAAGCACGTGGTTTGCTAATTATCCCAAGTCTGATAATGGATTGTCGCTGTATGCCAAGGAGTGTAATACGGTTGAAGGGAATACCACATTTTACTCTCTTCCCCACCAAGACGCTGTAGCGAGATGGTGCGATTCAGTACCCGACCACTTCAGGTTTACTTTCAAGTTTCACCAGAACATTACTCATGTACATCAATTGCAGCATTGTGATGAAGAGGTTGCCCAACAGCTTTCATTGTTAAGCCCGCTTGAAGAAAAGCTAGGCGTCATGATGCTGCAACTGCCCGCTTCTTTCGGGCCAGAAAAGCTGCCCGTTTTGGATACCTTCCTAGCGGCGTTACCCCAAGAGTTAAACGTAGCGGTTGAAGTGCGCCACCTAGCGTTTTTTGCTAAAGGTGATGAGGAAAAGGCGCTTAACCAACTTTTGATCCGCCACGGTGTGAATAGAATCATTATGGACACCCGAGCTTTATTTAGCGGGTCTTTAGATGCAGGCGGAGTTGAAAGGCGTGCTATGCTAGAAGAAGTCAGGCAGAAAAAGCCGCGGGTTCCCGTTAACGTTATCGCTACAGGCCATACTCCCATTGTGCGCTTCGTAGGTAATGATATTGATGATGACAACCAGCGCTGTTTATTGCCTTGGGTGAAAAAAGTAAAGCTTTGGCAAAGCGAAGGAAAAGATGTGTACTTTTTTTGTCACCGCCCTGACAACAAAGACGCACCATGGCTGGCGCAACAGTTTATTGATTTGTACAACGCTGAAGAGATAGCCCACCGGTTAGACAACCTTTCAATTAAAAATCAGCCAGCTCAAAACGCCTTGTTTTAGACAATAACTCCTTAATAGATAGTATTTTTCTGATTTAAAGGTAAACTACAGCGGTTATTAATTTTTGTATTAACCACTTTTTATCGTGACCCCTCAATGAATCATGAATACGAAAAAGCACGTCTTGCTGCTTTGGAATCGTTAGATATATTAGACACCTCCCCCAGCGAACAACTTGATGCGCTTACTAAAAAAGTCCAAGAAGAATTTAGTGCTAAAACCTGCTTAGTAAGCCTGGTTGCTGAAGACCGTCAATGGTTTAAGTCGCGTCAATGCATGGACGCTACAGAAACACCCCGTAACATCTCTTTTTGCACTTATGCCATTGCAGAAGAGGAATATTTAATAGTACCTGATGCAAAAGCTGACAAAGTATTCGCTAATAACCCGTTGGTTACTGGCAAGCCATATATTCGTGCGTATGCGGGGGCAATCTTACGTAATAAAGAGGGTTATGAACTAGGTACCTTATGCCTCCTGTTTGATGAACCAAGAGACTTTACAGAAACTGAAATAGCGAGCTTAAAAAACTATGCTCGCACAGCGGAAATAATTATTTTTTCAGAACATTAAGCTCGTCATCCCACCCAATACTTCGAGTGTAGGTTTAATTTAACAGGAACAGAACATTCTGTGGCATTTGATTAGCCATAGCTAAGACACTGACATTGGCCTTTTGGAGAATAGAAAAACGCGTTTCTTCGGCGGTAACGCTAGCAAAATCCGACTGAGTTATTTGGGCATTGGCAAGCTGTAAATTTACGCTTGTGCTCGACATACTTTTGAGCGCTGAAGAAAAGCGGTTTGACGTTGCCCCCATATCTGTACGCAAATTACCTATAATTTCTATGGCGTTATCGACCATGCAGAAATAAAAACAGGGACTTTTAGCCCCTGTTAGTTCAGTCACAATTTAAAACTGACTTATCTAAAATCAGCGGCATCTAAATCATGCTTTTTCATAAGTTTGTGCATGTCTGTGCGGTTTCTACCTGCAAGCTCAGCAGCGCGCGTTACATTGCCATCTGTCATTTTAAGAAGCTTATGAAGATATTGCTGTTCAAAGGCGTCGCGAGCCTCTGTGAGCGTTGGCCAACTCTGCTTAGTAGCGGAAAGAGCTTGCTCTACTAAATGTAGAGGGATGACAGGTGTTTGCGTTAAAGCTACGCATTGCTCAACCACGTTTACAAGTTGACGTACGTTACCCGGCCAAGATGAAGTCACTAACTGCTGCATTGCATCGTCAGAGAACTGACTTACATTGACACCATGACGCTGTGCACTTTGCTGCAGCAGCGAGCGAGCCAGAAGTGGAATATCTTCACTACGCGATTTCAGGGATGGAAGCTTAAGGTTGACTACATTCAACCGGTAATACAAGTCTTCGCGGAAGGTGCCCTCTTCCATTTCTTTATGCAAATCTTTGTGCGTGGCAGAAATAATACGTACATCAATATCTACATGTTTGCTGCTACCTACTGGACGAATTTGACGCTCTTGTAATGCACGCAGTAGTTTTACCTGCAGCGTCATTGGCATATCGCCAATTTCGTCTAGAAATAGCGTACCACCGTCGGCTTCCCTAAATAAGCCAGGGTGAGCTGCTACAGCACCGGTAAACGCGCCTTTAGCATGACCGAACAATTCAGATTCGAGTAAGTTTTCAGGTAGCGCGCCACAGTTAATGGCTACAAATGGTTTATCGCTGCGATTACTGGCTTTATGAATAGCATTCGCCAACAGTTCTTTACCTGTACCGCTGGCGCCACTGATAAGCACAGACACTTCACGCTGAGCAATGCGAAACGCTTGGTCAAGGACATTAAGCATTTCTGGTGAACGGGTGATTATGTCTTTTGCCCAATCCCCCGGCTGCGCAGCTTGAGATTGACTCAATGCTTTTTGTAATAATGCGCGCAATTCATCGTGATCAACAGGTTTCGGTAAGAAACCAAAGACACCGCGCTGAGTGGCAGCAACCGCATCTGCAATAGTGCCATGCGCCGTCATCAAGATAACAGGAATGTCTTTTCTAATTCCCATTATTTCTTCAAATAGGCTCAAACCGTCTAGGCCTGGCATGCGTAGGTCGCTTAATACAACATCATAGTTATCGTTCTGAAGTTTTCTCAGCGCCGATTGACCGTCTTCCACTGCGGTCACCTCATAACCTTCGCCTTCCAGACGAATGGTTAATAAGCGCAATAAGCTTTTATCATCATCAACCAACAATAAGTTAGGGTTACTACTCGCCTTCTCGCTCACTGTTGTGTACTCCTGTTTTTGTCCATCAATGTTGCTTCTATTTGCAACAGTTCTTCTAATTTTTTACGCAGATTAACGGCTTCTTGCTCTAGTGCCTTAACTTTCTCTCCACGAGATGTATTTTCTTGTTCCAACACAACCATTGCAGACTCAAGCTGCATTATCTGATTGTTTTGCGAAGCTGCAATAACATTAACTACTTCTTGGGCTTCTGTGGTGAATGTACCCGCGATATCATTTAATGCTAGTTGTGCGCGCAACCTATCTTGATAAGGGGTATCAGTGGGTAGCGTTAAGATATAAGCATGAATAGTGTCAAACGCTGAATCCCCTAATGCTTTTAAAGCCTGCTTACGCTCCATCCAAGGTTGGTTGGCTGCTGCAATCCAAGTATTAAGCCAATAAGCCGCATCACAATTGTGTTCGAAAACAGGGGGCGGCTCGTTAAACAAACAGATACCACGTTCTATTTTTGTTACAGGTGTCACTTCTTCTGGCTCACCCGTGTTGCTGCTGTTTCTGGTTAAACTCTGACATCCTGTCAGTACCAGTAAGGCAACAATTAAACCACTTATTCTCATTTTATTTTTCCTGTTGCGGAATGGTCACTCTAAAGCAAACATCGGCATAGTCTACATCTACCACTTTTACATCACCATGCATTAGTCGAGCGCAATCGGCAACAATTGATAATCCTAACCCCGTTCCGATAACATTGTCGTTTCTCGGCTCGGTCCCGCGGATAAAAGGTTCAAACAGCGTGTGTACTGATTCCGGCGCTATGCGTTTTCCTCTGTTGGCGACATCCAGTACAAGGTTATCATTTTTGTTATAAAGGCTAATATTTATCGGTCGTCCAACTGCTCCGTGTGCTACAGCATTGGACACTAGATTATCAAGTATTCTTCTGAATAATTCCTCGTCTACATGTATTGAAGGTGAGGAAATATTTACGTCTACCTCTCTATCTTGAATGGCAAGGGCGTAATCCTCTAAACAGGCATCAACTAATTTATTTGCATTACTTTCTACAATTTTAGGCTGTGCTTGTTGTAGTAGCAGATTGTAGTCGAGTAGTTTCTCAACCAAAGTATTGAGACGCTGGGTACTTGCAGTAAGTAATGATAAAACTTCTCGTTGAGCGTTATTCAATTCGCCTACCACGTTCTCTGACAACAAACTGCAGCCTTCTTTAATGCTTGCTAGGGGTGTTTTTAGTTCGTGTGCGGCATGTCTTAAAAGTGCGGTTCTGATGTGCTCCAGCTGTTGCAAACGCTCATAAAGCCAATGCAAATCTTTTTCTACATCAATAAGTTCCCTAGGTGCCTGCTTAGACAATGGCGGAAGCTGACCATCGCTATGTGCCATGATCCGAATAATTTTTTTGAGGTTATTAACGGGGTTTACAATCAGTTGGCTTCCCATCAATATGAGGAGTAGCGACACACTTACCAGCATTGCGGTAGACCATGCCTGTTTCGCCTGCATGGCATTTAAGTCGTCTTGTTGTACTTTAACCCGCTCTGTAATGGCCGCTTCTACATCGTCGCGCAGCTGGTCGACACTATCTCCTACTGATGCTAAATACGCATTGAGCAGCAGCTGATCTTCAATGGCACGGTATTCAGCGAGTTGATTAAGCTGCTCAGATAAACGGGAACAGGTTGCTGGCACGGAAAGCGCCTGACACAAGTTATCGGCCGCCACAGCAAACTGGTCTATGGCATTATCAGAGAGCTGCGCCACCCTGTCGTTACGTAAAACGGCAAACTGTCTGATGCTGCGCTCAACATCCACCACTGCATTGTCCAGACGTTGCATATCACTTACGACATCCACTACAAAGCGTGTTTCAAGGGTAGTCATTTGACCTACCTTGGCTAAGTCGCTTTGGCTCTGCCAAAGAAGCGCAATAAGGGGAATAAGGGCCAGTACAAAACTTCCTAACGTTAACTGCCTTAGTGAACCAAGTTGTACCAAGCGCTCACCAAACGATACCTTGTTTATCAGAACCCTACCCTCATTGATGTTGATATTCTTATCTACTCACTCGCGGTGAGCTTTTTGTTACCTGGCGTAAGCTTGCTCTTTGCCAACTCGGCTTCGGAAAGCTTACCGTCTTCATTGTCGTCAATCAGCCCAAAGTTTCGCAGTAGTTCTGTGTGTCTTACTGCTTCTTTAAGTGAAATAAGACCATCTTTGTCTATATCTAATTTCTGCATAAGCGTGCGCGCTGGTGTAGCATGCGCATCGGCTACTGAAACAGCTTGTACCGCAGCAACGGCACAAAGTGCTAAAAAAAGTTTTTCGAGACGTTTCATCATGAATCCTCCGCTAAACGCTTTCTAAAATCCTTCTCAATTCACCAATGTCTATCCTATGGATTCTTCCACCAAAGAATAGTTAAGGCATATGGATATTACCATTAGTCTTCGATTAACCACATCATTAGTACATCGAAACTTGCTATGCGATTTTCAGGCCACAATAAAAAACCATTACAAATTATACCTTTAAGAGAGTGTCAAACTTTTAATGTGGGTAACTCATGGACAGGTGTTGCAATAAAGAAACACTGGTAGTAAGTGCATGTCGGCAACAATACCGACATACATATTTTAGCATCAGCTAAACTGTTCAGCTTTAAAATGGCAAGGAGAAGTAACAAGGTCGTTGATGGGAATAGGTTTGCTGAACATAAAACCCTGAACATTATCGCAGCCGTGCTCTATCAGATAATGCCATTGTTCAAGGTTTTCTATCCCTTCAGCGCAAACTGAAAGTGATAGGCGTTTTGCCAAATCGATAATAGCGCCTGTTACTAGTCGGCTGCGTTCTGAAGATTGAAGCTCCATCACAAACTGCCTGTCTACTTTGAGGGTATCTATATTGATTTGAGTGAGATAACTCAAAGACGAATAACCGGTACCAAAGTCATCAAGCGCGATAGCACATCCCATATTACTAATGCGCCTGAAAAACTTATTGGAAAGGGAGAAGTTTTCAAGATAAGCACTTTCGGTAACTTCAAATTCGATATTCTCGGGGTTTACGTCATAGAGCGCAAAAGTATTGTAGATATAATCGAACAGTTGATTGCTTCTCAAATCATGACCGGATAGATTAATAGAAGCCCTAAAAGCTCCCTTTGCCCAACGCTTGAGGTCAGGCATATCCATGCAAACACGACTGATAACCCATTGCGTAATGGCAGTGATCTTCCCGCCTTGCTCTGCGATAGGAATAAACTCGTTTGGCATGACAAGGCCAAACTCAGGATGCTGCCAACGAATCAATGCCTCAACGCCAATTACGTTACCGTTGTTGTTTACTTTTACTTGGTAATAAACAACAAACTCATCGTTGGTTATACCTTGTTCAATACCATTGGCTAGATGCAGTTTACGCTTGTGAGATTCCACCATATCCGGCGTAAATAATGTGTAACTTCCCCTTCCCTTTGCTTTTGAACGATACATGGCTAAGTCAGCGTTACTCATAAGTTCACTTAAATCGTATCCTGCATCAGAAGCAGTAGCCACACCAACACTCAACCCTACGGTAAGCGAGAGTCCCCTGAGTTCAAAGGGCTCGTCGAATGCTGTAATTAGTCGCGTTGCTAAACGCTTTGCTTGATCTGCAGTCGCATCTCTATCTGGGAGGACTAAAAACTCGTCGCCGCCTAAACGAGCAAACAAGTCACCGTCTCTAAGTAAACACTGCACCCTATCTGCAACTTCTATCAAAATAAGGTCGCCGGTTTCGTGTCCTAGCGAATCATTTATCCCTTTGAAGCCATCAAGATCGAAAAATAGCAACAATAGATCTTCGTCATTTCTTTTTGCTCGGGCTAATTCCAGTCTTAAATTATCAAGAACAAACTGTCTGTTAGGTAACCCTGTCAAACTATCGAAATTCGCAAGGCGAGACATCGTCTCTTGCTGGTCGACCAAGGTTTGTTTTTGTTCAAAGTTCACCAGTAACTCAACTTCGATAGCATCTAATAAGCTATTAATATTAGTGGCAATCTGGCCTATCTCATTAGATGAGTTTATTGAGCTTCGTAGCGCGTAATCTTTGGTTTCAAACACGTCTTGTGTAAACCGCCCTAACGAGGCCAAAGGTGAAATTAATCGGGATACTATGAAAATACATACGCCAGTACACAATAGCCAAAGTGCTATAAAAACTGGTATTTGTTCTAAAAACTGCCGAGCACTATTTGTTGTTTGAACCTTGGTGGTGTCAGCGTAAATAACAATGTGCCCCATGGGATAAAGGCTACTACCAACAATTTGATGGGCAACAATGACACCTTCGTATTGGTTTATACCATAAGGAACACTTTGAGGTGTTTTGGGCACCGCAGGGTCGCTTATTTCAAGCACTCTTTCGGGTTGAATTGCAGAAATAACATTATAGTTATTGTCGTAAAGGGCTGCCGATAAAACATTTTCATGTTCTTTTGCGGGTTGAAACAGCGAAGAGAGTAGAGCGTCGTTACCAGGATTTCTTTCCATCATCACTGATAGTTGTAGCGCAAGAGAATTACTTAAAGCGGCGGTGTTGTTTTTAACAACCTCAATTACAGTTTCGCTATTATCTGATTTATTAACCATAGCGATTGAGATGGATAAAACTGCCGTGGATAAGGCAACAGCAAACCCAATGGAGACTTTCAATGTTTTCAACACAAGTGTGTCCTTGCTTACTACTTTGATTAAAGCGGTACATGCAAGGATAACAATCCCCTTAACACAGCCACTTTTTTATTATTCTAGCTGCAATAGTATGTCACGGACTCAAGAATTAAAAATAGATTTTTAAAGGTATTGATTTCAATGCACTAGACATTAATTATTTTGTACCTTCAACGACTTCGAGCTTTGTTTTGATGAACTGGCTGTGAGGGACATACAATAAATCGGCGATTTGTCGTATTGTACTTTCTTCCAGCGGCGCTAGGGAATTATCGGCGTACGCGATAACCCAAAGGCTTTTTATTACACTAACTTTTTCCTCCGCGGAATAATGCTTATTAAGAACCTGAGTAAAGTGAACAAGGTCCACTGCATCATCCGCTGTTTGGTGCCCTCGCTGCAGCAAAAGCTCCATTGCCTCATCATCGACATTTACCAGACGTTTGAGCTGTTTTTCATATGCTTCTTTTTCCGTATCGGTCACCTGATTATCTGCATTGACCAATTCGCTAAGTAAGGCAGCGGTGGCAAGTTCGATGGTATAGGCAGGTTCCGCTTTTTTGTGTGACTCTTCAAAGAGTTTAAGAAATGATTTCAGCATAAGCCCTCAGGTTTAAAGTTATGGCAACACAGTTTTTACTAAAGGAAACTGAGTATTTAGCTAATTCATACTAAGTGGAAGGAGATTTCGATTAGTTGCTGTATTCTTTAGATAACTCTAAGGGGAGGCTATATAAACCACGCTAACAATACTAAAGGCGTATAACTAGCCATAGGCTAATTTCGGGTACTTAGCAGACAGAGAACTTTGCTTCCGTTATTTTCAAACCATACTCTTTCGCAAAGGGCATTGATAAGGGGAATGCCTCGACCGTAACACTCGTCATTAGATGAACGTGTTCCTGCTAAATGATTTTTATCTTCCCATTGGAACCCTTGCCCACTGTCCTCAACCGAGATCAGCACTTCGCCTTTCATGGGTAAGGACTCGACTCTGATGATAATGTGCCCATGTTCCAACACTTTTAATGACGCTTCGCGTTTTTCGTAATACTGTTGAAAGCCCCCGCTATCACGCTTCAGTTTTGAATTTAAGTTTAGGATACCGTGCTCAAGTGCATTATTGAATAATTCGGATAAAACCGTGAACACAATCGAGCGAATACCTTGAATCCCCTCACATTGTCCGGTTAATTGCAGTACACGAGGCAGAACATCGGGTTCCTTTAGATGTTTTGCGTCTAGAACAACTTCATGTATTGAGGGGAAACTACTTTCGACTTGGCTTTGTACCGGCATCTTTATTGGTTTTGAAGTAAATACAACCAAGGTCACATCATCATGAAATTTAGATGTCGTAAAGTGTGCTTTGGCTCGGTCAAATAAAGACTTTGCCTTGATAGCGCCGTTCTCCGTCATTTGTTCTTTTATTATCTCGACTAACCCTTCTTCTAACAACATATCACCATTGCCGTTGGCAATTTCTATAAGCCCGTCGCTGCATACAACTAATTGCTCGTTATGCCCCAAGTTGATCGTGTCAGTATCCGTATTTAGTTCATGTTCCTCCAAAATACCCAAGGCCATATGGCGAGAAGAAAACTTACGCAACGCCATATTTGTTTTAGCGGGAATAATCACTGCAGGCATCCCGCCCTGCCACAAATTAATGCGATTTCCTGCCGCATTAATTTCACCAATAACTGCAGCCATAAACATGTCACTGGGTAAAAACCTGATGAGTATTTGATTTAGTTCACTCACTATTTCAGATACAGATACGCCTTGCTGACTTAACTCTTGAAACGCACGTGTCACAGGCAGTGCGCCAATGGCCGAGGCAAGACCATGACCGGTAAAGTCTCCCACGACGAAATAAATACCACCGCTTGGGCTTGCCTCACAAAGAAACAAGTCTCCGTTAAAGGTTTCAGCAGGTTTTAGGAAACAGTCGAAGTGAGCCTGCACTTCCGGGCGATTAACAATAGCATGACTGAATATGTGTTCTACGATGGAGTGTTCGCGCGCCACCCGTTGGTTGAAGAGTCGCAGTGTCTTGTTTTGTTCTTCAACGTATTCACTGAGCGCGCGTATTTTTAAATGCGCTCGAATTTTTGCTATTAAAATATGACGGTCGAAAGGTTTAGTTGCAAAATCATTGCCTCCTACTTCCAAACAGCGTACTAAACTGTCTTTATCTTCTAAAGCCGTGATAAAAAGAATGGGAAGATAAGGGCCTTTTGCGAGTTGTCGAATTTTAGGCGCAACATCGAAGCCTGACAGACCAGGCATAACCACATCAAGCAGCACGAGATCTGGCTGCTCCTCAATAAACTTTTCAATCGCCTCTACGCCATTAACGGCTTCTACGCATTTTTTATAGCCTGCGTTGTAAAGCATGTTAGTCAATAAAGTACGGTTGATTGCCTCATCATCAACAATAAGGATTTTCAAAAGAGGGTCCTTTCTACAGGCTATTTAATGTCGAACTTCTTATCGAACCGAGATATTTTGAGGATCTTAGCCACTTGGGGTCTGGCATTTTCAATGCTGTACGTAAGCGTTCTTTCGGCTAGCGTTTTTTGCATATTCAACAACATGCCTAAGGCTGAGCTATCCATATACTCTGTACGAGACAAGTCAACAGTGATATGACTAACATCATTGTTAAGCTCACTGTAGGCGTTTCTAAAGTCTTCTACTTTGCTGAAGTCGAACTTTGTACCCACATCTATAACTAATACTTTCCCTTGATTCTGATAGCTTGACGTTATTTCCATATGCTTTCCTTAAAATGTCAGCAGAAATGCTTCAATACATGCTTTTATCTTTGCTATCCTTATTCTAGTTGAACTTTTCTACATCGCCATCGAAGGCTAATTAAACTTTCGTATGATTACACTTTGTTTAGTGTATTAAAGATGGTTTTACAGGATTTATTGAGGTATTTATGCAAGATTGGCAAGACGCTCTTTTGGTTTACAGCACACAGAGCGGCAAAATAAAGCCTGAGCAAAAAGCTGAGCAACGGTCAGTGTCTACTGACGGCGTAGTTCGTATTCATCGAGAAACAAAAGGTCGCAAAGGGAAAGGCGTGTCATTAATTAAAGGGCTGGATCTTCCTTCGGATGAATTAAAGAAATTAGGCTCAGAATTAAAAAAGAAATGCGGTTGCGGCGGAGCAGTGAAAGAAGGAGTCATTGAGGTTCAAACCGATGACAGAGAAAAACTGCGCTCGCTACTTACCGATAAAGGATACAAAGTTAAGCTTGCTGGTGGTTAGCGATAAAAACTACCGGTTCGCTCTCACTTTTTCATAAACATATAACAAAAAGAGTCTGAAATGGAAAAGCTGTCAATTTCTGATTTACATATTATTTTGGTTGAGCCTTCTGATACACAACGAAAAATTATTACTACGTTGCTGTTAAAGGAAAACGTTAAGGAAATTGACCCAGTCAGTACCCTTTCCGAAGCCCGTTCTGCGGTTAAAGCTCATGGCGCCGATTTAATTGTAAGTGCGATGTACTATGAAGATGGAACCGCACTAGAACTTCTTAAATTCATCAAAGAAGATGATGAATTTAAGAGTATTCCATTTATGCTGGTATCTAGTGAAAACCGATTGAGCAAGTTAGAAGAGTTTAAACAAGCAGGTGTTGCCGCTATCCTTCCCAAACCGTTTGAGCCTCTTCACTTGTCTCGTGCGCTAAATGCTAGCCTTGACCTTATAAACCACGATGAATTAGAACTCGATTTATTCGACGTACACGATGTTCGAGTGCTGCTAGTTGATGACAGCAAGCTTGCAAGGAATCACATTAGACGCGTGCTTGAAGGAATGGGGCTACAGCGAATTCAAGAGGCAGAAAATGGTGCCGCAGCACTTACTTTGATAAAAGACCAAGCTTTCGATCTCGTTGTGACTGACTACAACATGCCAGAAATGGATGGTCGAGAGTTGTCTGAGTTCATTCGTTTTAACCCAGAAACTACCCACATTCCTATTATTATGGTGACGTCTGAATCGGCAGATAGCGCACACATGGCAAACATCCAGCAAACTGGAGTCAATGCGTTATGCGACAAGCCGTTTGAGCCAAATGAAGTGCGCCAAATGCTCTCTGCACTTCTAGGTAACTAGCTTTCACTGAAGCTTATAAAAGCTATGGCCGCATGTCACAAAAGGTTAGCGATTTGCGGCAAACTTATTTTTAGCTCTTTTTCAAGTCCCTCATATCAAAAACAACTATACATTTCGTAAAAATGAGTTGACACAAATAGGGCTTCAACATACATTCATGGTTATGAAACAGAATATAAAGCACGTAGCATTTTTCTTTTTTGCGTTTACATCCTTTAATTAGGGAGGCGCAGCTACATGCATGAAAACCTCCCTCTAGGGAGGTTTTTTTTTGGCAACATTTTTACACGACTCACACGGGAACCCTATGTCAGACAATGCACTAGATACTGTTAGAGAGCGCATTACCGCTTTAGACAGTGAATTACTCACACTACTCTCGGAACGCAGAAAATTAACCAACGAAGTTGCTGAGACAAAGATAAAGCATCACATCCCTGTGAGAGATCAAAAGCGTGAAGAACAGCTATTAGTTCGCCTAATAAAAGAAGGGCAAGATATCGGCTTGGACCCTCATTATGTAACACAGATTTTTCATGTCATTATCGAAGACTCTGTTTTAAATCAACAAGCTATGCTTGCAGAGCGCGCTAACCCTGGCAGCACCCTGCCATTGAACCGCGTGGCGTTTTTAGGCGACAAGGGCTCTTATTCATATTTAGCTACGCAGAAGTATTTCTCACGCAGACCTGGCGAATTGCTTGAAATTGGCTGTCAAAGCTTCGCTGAAATTGTTCACAAAGTTGAAAGCACAGAAGCCGATTACGCAGTTTTGCCTATAGAAAATACAACATCAGGCAGTATCAATGAAGTGTACGACCAGCTGCAGCATACTCAGCTAAGTATTATCGGCGAGCTTACCCACCCAATTCGACATACCTTATTGGTGGGAACGAACACAAGAATAGATAAGATTAAAACGCTTTATGCGCATCCACAGGTATTTACCCAATGCAGCCACTTCTTAGCGGAACTCGGTAACGTTGAAGTGAAAACCATGGATAGTACTAGCTCTGCCATGTTGACGGTTAGCGAGCTAAAACGCGACGATGTTGCTGCTATAGGAAGCGAAGCTGGCGGAAATCTTTACGGCCTTATGGCAATTAAGAGTAATTTGGCCAACCAAAAGGAAAACCATAGTCGCTTTATCGTTGTGGCACGTAATCCGGTTGTGGTGCCTTTACAGGTGCCGGCTAAAACTACGCTTGTTATGTCTACCGTTCAAAAGCCAGGAGCGCTTGTTGAAGCGTTGCTCGTGCTTCGAGAAAACAGCATAAATATGACTAAGCTCGAGTCTCGCCCAATGCCTGGTAACCCGTGGGAAGAAATGTTTTACATTGATGTGGAAGGCAACGTAGAAGACGGCCCCGTACAAAATGCCCTGGATGCATTGCGAGGTATTACGCGCTACATCAAAGTGCTGGGATGTTACCCAAGTGAGGAAATTAGCCCAACTAAAGTGGCAGCGGCAAGCGCATTGACAAACTAATGCAAAAAAGGCGAGCTCATTGCTCGCCTTCTTATTCATTCTTTTAGTTTACTTATCTCTTAGAAGTTGACCATCATCAGCCTTCAATAACATTTGTTTGCTATCTACTAAGCACTTCTTCGCATAATCTCCAAACCATGCTCCAACTTTCATAAACTGCTCGACAAACCCTTTTTTGTCTCCGTTTTCAAGTAACGATAAGGCGATACCAAAGCGCTCGTAAAAACGACGTAGCAGTGCAAAGTTGTCAGGGTTGTTAAAGATGATATCAGCATAGAGCTGCGGGGACTGGGCAAACAGTCTTCCAACCATTGCTAGCTCTAACCGATAAATAGGTGAGCTAAACATGGTCAGGGATTCAAGGTTAGGATCTTCACCTTTCAAATGTTGCCCGTATACAAAGGTGTTGAAGTGGCGCATGACCTGAATATACGCCATAGCTTGATCGTGCTCTTGTGCGCTCGAGTCGTGAACTGTGGCACCCCAAATTCGCATTTGTTCAATCAGCCAACTGTACTTGTCGCTGTCACGACCATCACACACTACGACTACCTGCTTAATCATGCCTGGCGCATCGGGGCCAAACATAGGGTGTAACCCAACGACAGGGCCACTGTGTACGGCAAGCATCGCCTCTAAAGGCTTAGCTTTAATACTGGTTATATCTGCGAGCACACAATCTTTCGGTAGCATAGTTAGCTTGCTGATCACGGCTTCTGTTAAGTTTATAGGTACAGCTACGACGACTAATGAAGCGTAACTTAACAAAGATGCTGCCCTACCACTTTCCCAGTCGTCTTTTTCCACAACTGAAACATTGTAGTTACTTCGTTCGAACAAGCTCACAAACACACGACCAAGCGCCCCTGCTCCACCTATGACAACAACGTTGTCGACATCAGGTTTCACACAGCGGTATTTGTTGTTCTGCGTATGGTAAGACTCTCGCATTACGCGGCGTAAAAGGTCTTCAGTAAGTTCGGGAGAAACCCCTAGCGCTTCAGCCTGAGCGCGGCGAGACGCGATCAAAGCTTTCTCGCGCTCTGGCACGTAAACAGGCATGCCTGCTTCAGCCTTGATCTGGCCTACTTGGGTTGTGATTTGATTGCGTTTAGCAAGTAATTCGACAAGCTGGGAATCCAGCTCGTCGATACCTTCACGCAGCGTATCTAACTGTTTTAAGTGCTGCGATAAATCGGCCATTCTGTCTTATCCTTGGAGCAAATGGCACGGGGCTTGTGGGCAATAATTATATTGCCCATTAGGCGTCACTTCTTATTAGGCCACCGTGCGCTTATTTTGGCGTAAGGGTAACACAGTTATTAATTTATCTCTGGTTTGAGAGATTAAGTTTTCTGTTGTTTCCCAATCGATACAACCGTCTGTAATTGAAACTCCGTAGTCTAGTTCTTCGGGTTTCTTACCTTCCGCTTTTTGGTTACCGGGCTTCAAATGACTTTCCAGCATAACGCCAATGATAGACTGATTACCTTCTAGGATTTGATTTACCACGTTCTGCGCAACTAACGGCTGGCGGCGGTAATCTTTAGAAGAATTTGCATGGCTGCAATCAACCACTAACCCCGCAGTCAATCCAGCATCCTGAAGCTCGATTTCGCATTCTGATACACATACCGAATCGTAATTTGGCTGCTTACCACCGCGCAAAATGATATGGCCGTCTGGGTTACCACTGGTGCCGATAATGCTTACCTGCCCTTGCTTGTTAATTCCCATAAAACGGTGACCTGACGCCGCTGATTTCAGCGCGTTAATTGCAATATCAAGGCTACCATCTGTACCATTTTTAAAGCCCACTGGCATAGACAGACCACTGGCCATTTCGCGGTGAGTTTGTGATTCAGAAGTACGCGCACCAATAGCAGACCAACTAAATAGCTCAGCAAGGTATTGAGGGCTTATTGGATCTAGTGCTTCTGTAGCAACAGGCAATTCCAGCTCAGCTAACCAAATTAGAAGTTCTCTCGCTTTGCGAAGACCGGTTTCAATATCAAACGTACCATCAATATGAGGGTCATTAATTAAGCCTTTCCAACCCGTTGTAGTACGCGGCTTCTCAAAGTACACACGCATAACGATAAACAGCGTGTCTTTGCATGACTCATGAAGCTCTTTAAGCTTAAGTGCATACTCTTTGGCTGCTTCGATGTCGTGTATGGAGCATGGACCACACACTACGAGTAATCGGTGGTCGCGGCGATGAATAATATCTGAAACAATCTTTCTAGACTCAGAAATAGCCGCTAACGCTTTGTCTGATACAGGCAATTCAGCACTAAGCGCTTCTGGGGTAATAAGTACGTCTTCTGTACTTACGTGAACATTATTTACGGTGTCCTTGATCATGGGAGTTCTCTTACTCTCTTAACTACAAATAAAAACGGAAAATTAAACGCCAAAAGAGTGTGCAATCTGCATGTAAACTTTATTGTACAACCAGCTTTTTCTATATTTCTTTAACGTCATTGACTTTTTAACAACTTAAGCTTAATAGCGCAAGCAATAACGAATAATACTTTAATCTAGGGTAGATTCGAAGCAAATGAGCATGACTAAATGGCAATGCACCACATTTAAAGCTCAAATTTTAATCGGCAGTGAGGTTTAATCCTTTTTACTTTGCTTCCCTAAATTGTAGGCGTCACTCATAAGTACTTCACCAGCCATCGCACTCGATAATACTGCTATTACAAATAACATCTCTCTGGCATTCTCAATACCACTTAAAAAGCTCCAAGCAGCAAACATCACACCGATAATCCCAATTGAGTGGCAATAAATTTAAAATATATTTTCTTCACTTTTGATCCCCGAAGAAGCTAAGCAAGCTTGTGTTACTGATGCACATCTCCATGCACCTTAAATCTGTGTATCTTAAATTTATGTATTTTAAATTTATTTATCTCAGGTTATTAACGGGCATAAATAAGCTAAATTTCTCATTTATTGGCTAGGTTTTGTATGATTGCCACAAAGAAATAATAACGAGAATATAATGCAAAATATAACCATCACCTATACCGGCGACGTAGCTACATTAACCATGAAAAATGGTGAAAACCGCCATAACCCTGTATTTGCAAAAGAGATGCTTTCAGCTTTAGGTGCTATTAAAAGCAATGAAAGCTGTAAAGCACTGGTGATCACATCAAACGATGAGAAATGCTTTAGCTTAGGCATCGATACCGATTGGCTGATGCCGGCTATGAAAGCGGGTCGCACAGAAGAAATAAAGCAGTTCATGCATGACATGGACGATGTCTTTAAAACCCTGCTCCTCTACCCGCTTCCTGTTATCGCTGCCATCAATGGTCACGCCTTTGGCAATGGAGCAATTTTGGCGTGTGCTTGCGACTTTAGATTCATGCGCTCAGACAAAGGCTTCTTCTGTTTCCCTGAAGTAGACTTGTCTATTCCTTTTTTACCGGGAATGATTGAGTTTGTTAAAAAGGCGATGCCTTATTATCGGTTTAACGAAATGAAGCTTTCTGGAAGACGGGTTTCTGGTAAAGAGTTAGAGAAAGATCATGTAATAGAGAAGGCATATGATACACAGGAAAGCTTGCTAGAAGGTGCATTGAACTACGCAAAAACCTTTGATAAAAAGCGAGGTATATTTGGTGAACACAAAAAACGACTGCACAAACACATCATTCACACTATAGACAGCGAAAATAAGCCACTTATTGAGGCGCTTTCTCTTATGGCTTAATTATCTTTGAGAACGGGTATTACATTTAACAGGGCTATGTAAGCCAAGAGGTTAACATAGCCTTACGCAGTAATTTTTATAAATGGACTCATTTATCGTTAGTGTTTTTTTCTGAAAGCTTCGACGTCCTTTTTCTGAACAAGTCTACATTCACTCCCCAATGAAGTGATGCTATCCGCAGTAAAACGGTTACGCCAACTGAGCCTAAAATACACCAAATATAGGGGATATCTACTGCAAATAGCGCAGCATACGTCAGTCCCCCCGCAAAACAGGCGCTCGCATAGACATCTCCACGCATAACATAAGGCACTTCTCTGCACACCACGTCCCTCATCAAGCCACCAAAGATGCCTGTGGTCATTCCCATGGTTAAAGCAACAATCATCCCTGTACCGCTAATCAAGGCTTTTTCGATACCTATTACGTTAAATATAGCGAGCCCTATGGTATCAATCAGAATGAAGTAGAAATTTGAAGGGGATGGAAAATATCGTATCAATATCACAGTTACGAAGATCGCACTGTAAGTTGCTAAAATGTATTCGGAGGCTTCTACCCAGAATATCGGTTTTCCCAAAAGTAAATCTCTTAGCGTACCTCCGCCTAGCGCTGTCATAACGCCTACAACCACTATTCCAAAACCGTTAATATTTTTCTCGTGTCCTAGCAGTGCACCTGATATGGCGAAGAAGGCAACGCCCATAATGCCTAGCACAATAAAATATTCGGAAGTCATTCTACACTCTATTAAAAAACCTTAATGTATGTAATAGATAGAACAGGAAAAAGATCGAATTTTAGGCACAAAAAAGCCCGCTTGAAGCGGGCTTTTTCGAAGTTAACAATAACGCAAGGATTAGTAATCTTAGTTAAGCTTCTCTTTGATACGTGCAGATTTACCTGAACGCTCACGTAGATAGTAAAGCTTAGCACGACGAACCGCACCGCGACGTTTCACTTCAATTGAAGAAACTGCCGGGCTGTGTGTTTGGAACACACGCTCAACGCCTTCGCCGCTAGAAATTTTACGCACGGTAAAAGACGAGTGCAGACCACGGTTACGTTTAGCGATAACAACACCTTCATAAGCCTGAAGACGCTCTTTGTCACCTTCGGTAACGCGAACTTTAACAACTACTGTGTCACCTGGACCAAACGCAGGAACATCAGTCTTTAGCTGTGCTTCTTCGATTTTTTTGATGATATCTTGACTGACTTTGCTCATCATATCCTCTCGTCCTAGTTAACTGTCATCTTGCTGCAGTTGCGCTTGGAATAATTCAAGCAAACGCTGCTGCTCCTCAGTCAGAGCTAGGTGATTTAACAATTCAGGGCGACGCTGCCAGGTTCTACCTAATGATTGCATCAATCGCCACTGCCTAATTTTTTCATGGTCCCCACTTAACAACACATCAGGTACCTTTTGACCATCGAGTATTTCGGGCCGCGTATAGTGCGGACAATCCAAAAGACCGTCAGTGAAAGAATCTTCAACTGCTGAAGCTTTATGCCCCAACACGCCAGGAACTAATCGAGCAACCGCGTCCATAAGGACCATTGCTGGCAGTTCACCGCCGCTTAGCACGTAATCACCAATAGAGACTTCTTCATCTACATGGCTTTCGATTACTCGCTCGTCGATGCCTTCATATCGGCCGCAAATTAAAATTGTGCGGTCAATGTTAGCAAGGCGCTGTACGCCTGCTTGGTCAAGGGGTTTCCCTTGTGGTGATAAGTAGATCACCTTACTTTTTTCGCCACCCACTTTCTTGGCGGCTTGTATCGCGTCAGTTAGCGGTTTTACCATCATCAGCATACCGGGGCCGCCTCCGTAGGGGCGATCGTCTACTGTACGATGGCGATCATGTGTAAAGTCACGGGGGTTGAAGGTGTCAACCGATACCGTTCCAGACTTAACAGCTCGTCCTATCACACCCTGTTGGGTAAAAGGGGCAAACATATCTGGAAACAGGCTAACAACGCCAAACCACTTTTCCGGTGTCACTTAAAACCCCGGGTCCCAGTCAACTTTAATGACCTTCGCTTCTTTATCCACCTCTTGTACGACTTCGTCGAACACAAAAGGTAATAGTCTTTCTTTTTGACCAAAAGCATCGCCTACATTCGCTTTAACGTGGATCACGTCGTTAGCACCTGTATTAAACACTTCTTTCACCACACCCAAGTCGTAACCTTGCGTTGTTACCACTTTCATGCCGGTGAGCTCACGCCAATAAACCCCTTCGTCGCCTAAATCAGGCAGCTGTGAAGCATTTATGTTGATATCCAAGTTTTTGATGCGCTCGGCATCATCTCGACTATCAACGCCCACAATTTTTGCAACGAGGCTTTTACCGTGCGGTCGCCACTGGTCAATTTGGTATTCTTTTTCTTCGCCAAGAAACCATGGCGTGTACTCGAAAATACCTTCTGGCGTTTCTGTATAGCTGTTGATTTTGACCCAACCTTTAACACCGTACGGTGCGCCAATTTTGCCAACAATCACTTTGTCAGACGCTAGACTCATCTATACCACCAGTTAATAACAGCTTACGCTGCAGATTTTTTCGCTTCTTTTACCAAGCTAGAAACGCGATCTGATAAGCTCGCGCCTACGCCAACCCAGTAATCTACACGCTCTAGATCTACGCGAAGACGTTCCGCTTGACCTTGTGCAGTTGGGTTGAAGAAACCGATGTTTTCAATGAAACGACCGTTTCTTGCACGACGGCTATCAGCCACCACTAGTTGATAAAATGGACGCTTTTTCGCGCCACCACGCTGTAAACGAATAGTAACCATAAATGCCTCAAACTCGTTGTAGCGTTACCGTTAACTTAAGCCTTCATTCAGCGACTAAAAATTAGACGCCAATTGGAAGGCCGCCGAATTATACGGATATCACCGTTCAATGCAAGTAAAAGTCTTGTTTAACTTATAATATTTTGTTGGTAATACGCGTTTAGAACAATGCAAAGAAGACACCGTTTAAACCTATCCCATTTTTAAACGACGGTTATAGATGGCGCAAGGTTACACTTGCGTCATTATAGTCGTAGGGAACGTTTTGCCACTGTGCGTTTTTAAGCTCTTGCGACTCTGTCTCTTTTGCCTCGGCAGGTTTGCCGGATTTGAGTATTAAACTGGGGAAACCTTGGGCGCCGATACTACGAGCCATACGCATTTCTTCGTTAAGTTTCTCAACAGTACTTTCACTATTAAGCGCTAATTTAAAGCGCTCGACATCAAGCCCTATTTCTTCAGCAAATGCTATCAAGGTATCAAAATCCGAGAGGTTTCTTGCGTTCAAGTAGTACCCTTCTTGAATTGCCTTGATCATTGCTTTCTCTACTATTTTTGCTTCATCACTATCTTTAGCCTGCGCTTTAGCCGCAATAACTGCTCGACACGAAGGATAGGTCGAACGGCGGGGCTGACATTGTGTCCAAAAGTCGTAATTAAACTGGGTGCCTGGCACTCGTTCTTGAATAGTTTTCCAGTATCCAGCAATAGTAAGCTGCATTTGTTCAGGCATCGGCACATCACTATCTGGTGCAAGACCGCCAAGTAAATAGACAACCTCAATATCACTGGGCAAGTCACTTTGTATTTTTTCCCAAGTGGGAACAAACGCCCAGCACCAGCTGCACATGGGGTCGTGCACGTAATATAAAGTTCGCATCTCTTCCATCATTGTCACCTTTGCTGGCCGCTGTCTAACGAAAACACTTAATTTTTCACGCAAGTTAACGCTACAAATATTTAGCTTTATTAATTTACTGCGTTAATTGTTTAATACTTCACTCAATTCTCATCCCAGCGTAAATACTGTCGCTGTAGTCGCATTGGTTACGTCCAATGTACACGCTTTACCGTATAATCCAATCATCAAAGTCAAATGGCGCTCTAGAGACAGCGCTATAAAGAAGTAACGCACGCAACGAGGTAATTTTGACGACACCGCTACCAACCGTATCAACAAAGCAAGTCTTAAAGTGGATTGGCTCACATTTACTTCAATATAAAACAAGAGTTGTAGGCGCTGTCATCGCCCTTTTTGCCGCAGCTATCGCATGGCTTTTACTTGGACAAGGCATTAAGTACGCGATAGATAGCGGCTTTATCGAAAACGCTGCCGACACCTTAAACAAAGCTACGGTTATGGTACTTGCTATAACCATCATCGCCTGTTTAGCAACTTATGCGCGCTTTTACTTAATGACTTGGCTTGGCGAACGGGTTAGCGCAGATATTCGAAACCAGGTATATGCGCATCTTCTCTCGCTTCCGCCGTCATTTTTCGCAGAACTTCGAACAGGAGAAGTAATATCTCGATTTACCAGCGATACGACAATCATCCAGACTGTGGTGGGAATGAGTTTGTCGATGACCCTTCGCTCGGTCGTGACTTTTGTTGGTGCACTGGCCCTTATGACCTTTTCCAGTCCCCTTCTTACCTTCTGTGTAATTGTTGCAGTACCCGCGGTGCTGGTTCCTATCAAAGTACTGGCGCCTCAAGTACGCCGTTATGCCAAAGAAAGCCAGGACAAAGTGGCAGATTTGGGTGCACGAATTGATGAAAGTTTACATGAAATTATGACCGTACAGGCCTATACCGCTGAAAATGCTGAGCGCCTGCACTTTTCTAGAAAAGTTGAGCTTGCCATGGATGTAGCCAAAAAGCGTATCCATTACCGTTCATTACTGATTGGCTGCATTATGTGTATCAGCATGACAGCTATTATTTTTATTGCCTGGGTAGGCGCAAGGCAAGTACTTGACGGAACCATGACAGTAGGCGAGCTTTCTGCCTTTCTTTTCTATGCCGTTATGGCTGGCGGCAGTGTGGCCACAATTAGTGAAGTCATAGGCGAAGTACAGCGTGGTGTGGGGGCGAGCGAGCGTTTATACGAACTGTTTACTACTGAGTCAGCTATTAAACCTGTATCAGATGAGGCAAACAAAATTACCGAGCCTAAGCACACAGTAGAATCTAACGTCAAAGAGGTTGAAAATAAGGTTTCAATTTCCAAGGCTGCCCCTCGAATTCAGTTGGACAAAGTTTCCTTTGCATATCCAGATAGTAAACCTTTGTTTGATAACTTGGACATTGATATAAAAGCTGGAGAACGCCTTGCTTTAGTTGGCGCGAGTGGCGCAGGTAAAACCACCCTCTTTCAATTGCTAATGCGTTTTTACGACCCAAGTAGCGGGCAAATTCTGTTTAACGGGATGCCTATTAACAAAATGCCCGTTAATGTACTGAGGCAGCATATTGCGATTGTCACTCAAGAGCCCGTAGTATTTGCAGATACCGTAATGGAGAACATTCGTTACGGCAGCCCTGAAGCCTCCGATGAAGCCGTAGTAAATGCGGCAAAGCAAGCCTTTGCTCACGAATTTATTGATAGCCTTGATGAACGTTATAACACCCAGTTAGGCGAAAGGGGCGTGAAGCTTTCTGGTGGCCAAAAACAACGTATTGCTATTGCTCGCGCTATTTTGGCCGACCGCCCAATTTTACTGCTCGATGAAGCGACGAGCGCGCTTGATGCCATGAGTGAACGTATGGTTCAGCAAGCGATAGATAGACTAATGGTAGGCAAAACCAGCATCGTCATAGCCCACCGACTTGCAACAGTACAGCATGCTGACCGTATTTTGGTTATGGATAAAGGCAAGGTTGTAGGAAGTGGCAATCACGCTACTTTGATGAAAAGCGATACCCTGTACAGGGAATACGCTGAACTGCAATTGCTTAGCTGAACCGCCTGTGGTGCTATACGGTACAAACAATTAGGTTAACCAATCGGCTATTAAACATCCGTTTTGGTCATACAAAAATAAAGGGTTTACCGCTCTCTACAGCGATGAGCAGAGTAAACTTAACTAACGCTACGGGTTTAAAATGAAATATTCAGTCTATGATGCATTAAAGACATGGACACGTCTTTGTGCTCTTTTTTTAGTGATGGTATCAACTGCGAACGCGCAGTTTATGGGAGATAGACAAGCGAAGCTTGTTGTGACCAAGCCCATTCAATTTATGAACGAAACACGAAAAGTTGAAGCGGTTGGCAGTGCAGAAGCCGTACGCTCTATCGTGTTATATCCTGCCGTTTCTGATGAAGTAACAGAAATTAACTTCGTACCGGGCCAATCGGTGGAGAAAGGCAAGGTATTGGTTCGCCTTGACGATAGACGACAACAAACTGCATTAAAGCGCGCTAAGCTTACTCTAGAGGACGCCCAGCGCACGGTGGAGCGCTTAGCCTCAAGCTATAAGCAAGGTGCAGTGCCCGTTAGCGAACTAGACCTAGCACGCACTCAGCGTGATCTTGCTGAGGTCGCATTAGAAGAAGCGAAAGCAGATTTAGAAGACAGGCATATTGTCGCGCCTTTTGACGGCATTGTTGGAATTACTGACGTAGAGGTAGGCGATCGGATTAACGAACAAACGGTTATCACCACGCTCGATAATAGAAGCAAGCTTTTTATCAATTTCAAAGCCCCTGAAGCCGCCCTTCCTGTTTTGCTCAATGCGCCGAACGTCACACTTGAACCTTGGAGCGATAAAGAACAACTGGTGAAAGCCGAAATAGCGCAGGTCGATTCTCGTATTAATGAAGCTGACCGCACCCTTCGTGCTCGCGCACTTTTAGATAACTCATCTGATAAATTCCGTCCGGGTATGAGTTTTAGAGTTAACTTAAGCATTGAAGGTGATCGCTACGCTGCCGTGCCTGAAGCCGCGTTACTGTGGGGAGCAACCGGTGCGTATATTTGGCTTGCTGAAGATGGGAAAGCCAAACGTGTGGATGTAAGTGTCCATCAGCGTTTAAGAGGAACTATTCTAGTCTCTGGCAATATTAAAGAAGGCGACGCATTAATTTCAGAAGGCGTACAGCGCTTACGTACAGGCCAAGAAATTACTACTGAACTGGCCGGAGGGCCTCAAGGTGAGTGATCCAAATCTATCATCTACAGTCAGTGATCTTCCCTCACTCTCAATACGACGCCCAGTTTTAATCGTTGTTCTCAATCTGCTTATTGCCATTGCAGGCCTTGCCGCTTTAAGCGGGCTTGAGGTTCGAGAACTCCCCGATGTTGATACCCCTCGCGTTACGGTTACAGCGCAATTTCCCGGCGCTTCCCCTGAAACCGTGGATGCGGAAGTTACTGGCCGACTGGAAGGTGCAGTTGCCCGCGTTAGCGGTGTGAAAAACATATACGCGCAAAGCGAAGAAAACTCTGCCCGCGTACGTGTAGAGTTTCGCCCTGGCGTCAACTTAGAAGATGCCGCCAATGAAGTGCGTGAATCTGTAAGTCGCGTACAGCGTCAACTTCCTGAGGACGTAGAGCAAGTGGCAATCATTCGCGCAGACAGCGATGCTCAAGCGGTAGTTAGCCTTGCTATCTCTAGTGATACCCTGGATATGGAAACACTCACCGAGCGCGTCGATACAGACGTAGCGCCTTTGTTTCTCAGCATTCCCGGTGTTGCGGATGTTACCCTAAACGGCGATAGAGAACGTGTCTTGCGCGTATCCGTTGACCCGCTTCGCCTTACCAGCTTTAGTCTTTCCATGAGTGATATAGCCGACGCCCTATCGCTCGCGCCTTTTGATGTTCCCGCAGGCAGTATACAGTCGGCAGAACAGGCGCTTATTGTGCGAGCTGATGCAACGTCAGTCTCGGCAGAAGATGTTGGCAACATTGTTGTAAGTGGTGATATTCGCATTAATGATGTCGCCAGTGTTTACTTTGGCCCCGCCGATACCACCAGCGTGGTTCGCTTAGACGGCACACCAGTTATCGGTGTAGGTGTCATTCGACAAGCTAGCTCTAATACCATAGAAATATCTGATGAAGTGCTAGCCATGGTCAAAGACCTAGACAAGCGCTTCACCGACATGCACATCACGGTGACGGCTGACGACGCGGAGTTTATTAGAGATTCTGTGAAAGAAGTTGTGATATCGCTTAGCCTTACCGTCGCTTTAGTGGTGGTGACGTTACTGGTATTTATAGGTTCATGGCGCGCAACCATTGTTCCGGCGCTTTCTATTCCTGTATCGCTAGCAGGTGCCTTGGCAATTATTTGGGGCATGGGGTTTTCAATTAATATCCTTACCCTGCTCGCCCTTGTTTTAGCCACGGGTATGATTGTGGACGATGCGATTGTTGTTTCTGAAAATATTCAGCGTCGCAGAAGTATGGGGTTAGGTGCTCGTGCTGCAGCCGTAATCGGCACACGTGAAGTATTTTTTGCCGTAGTGGCAACCACCGCAGTACTTGCCTCTGTATTTATTCCCATTGCATTCCTTCCTTCAACCGCTGGGCGTTTGTTTAGAGAGTTTGGAGGGGTATTAGCAGGCGCTGTTGTTATCTCCTCTTTTGTTGCACTTTCCTTGGTACCTGCGCTTACCGCACGCCTAAAAGTAAAAGAAACAAAAAGGGATGGCTTGTTTAGTAAAACCTTTGGACGCTTTGGTAATGCGTGCCTTGGTGTATATCAAGCTTCACTGCTAAAAGCCCTTAAGTATGGCTGGGTAGTGGGCATACTTAGCCTAGCCGCTGGAGGTGGCGCTTATATATTGTCACAAAATATCGATAATGAGCTTTTGCCAAGCGAAGATAGAGGCACAATTCGGATATTTGCCCGCGGCCCTGATGGCGCTGGGCTGAACTTTATGGATAGACAAGCAGAAAAAATGGAAGAGCTGCTGCTTCCTTATGTTGAAAACGGCACCATAGATTCGATTTACACGGTAGTTGGCTCATGGGATCCGAACATTGTATTTATTACCGCACCGCTTAAGCATTGGGATGAACGTGACAAATCACTTCAAGATGTCGTTAACGAAATTCGCCCTAAACTACAGCAAATACCCGGTGCTCCTGGTAACGCCTTTGGTGGCAATAGCCTTAATTTGCGTGGTCAAGGTGGCGGATTGGAGATTGCGCTCACCGGTGATACCTATGAAAACATTTTTCTAGCAGCGCAAAACTTTTCCCGTCAGCTTGAAGAAAAGCTGCCCGAGCTTGGCAGACCCAGAATAAGCTACGACCCTACCCAACCACAAATGCGCGTTAATATAGACCGCCGTCGTGCAGAGGAGCTGGGCGTGCCGCTTACCGACATCGCGAGTACGCTGCGCGCTGCCGTTAATGGCGATGACATTGCCGATTTAAACGTAGGCGATCAGGCCATTCCTATTATGCTGCAAACTAATAATCGCAGTACGCTAGACCCGTCAGAGCTTACCAGCCTGTATGTAAAAAGCGTTGATGGAAATTTAGTACCGCTTTCTAGTGTGGCATTTATTAGCGAAGAAGGCGTTGCTGCTGAACTAGAACGTCAAGCCCAGCGACGAGCAATAAAAGTGGAAATGGAGTTACCAGAAGATGTGGCACTTAGTGAAGTAGTAGATCAAATACGCACGCTAGCACTTGATACTTTGCCCGATGGCATCGGATTGGTCTTTTTAGGTGAAGCACAAACCTTTGAAGAAACGTCCAAACAGGTCGCGCTTACCTATATTTTAGCGTTTGTCATCGTTTTGCTTGTGCTAGCGGCACAGTTTGAAAGTGTGAATAGCGCCGTTGTTGTTATGCTTACCGTGCCCTTTGGTATTGCAGCTGCGGTCTACGCGCTGTTTTTAACCAGCACTAGTATTAACATATACTCGCAAATCGGACTAGTTATGTTAATTGGCCTACTTGCCAAAAATGCCATTCTACTGATTGAGTTTGCCGATCAGCTACGTGATAAAGGGTTTGATATCTATGACGCTATTGTTGAAGCAGGCAAAGTGCGTTTACGCCCCATTATGATGACCTTGGTATCTACAATTCTAGGTGGCCTGCCGTTGATACTATCAACAGGAGCAGGTGCTGAAGCACGCAATGCGATTGGTTGGGTGGTGTTTGGCGGCCTGGGTATCGCAGTGGTATTTACTCTTTACCTCACGCCTGTACTTTACCTAGCACTAGCACGCTTCACCAAACCTCGTGCAGATGAAAGCGCTAAGCTTGAAAAAGAGATGGAAGAAGCGAACGCTCAGCACTCTTAAAATTTTCCCGCTTAGATAGGCGCTACGCCTATTTAAGCGGTGCGTAATGTTTGCGCCATGTTTACGTACTTGAGTTGTGCTTAAACCCTTTTCAAACCGATAATAAATAGTCGCTTTGCCAGTCAGGGAGCGTTAAGAAATAAAAGAGACACCTCAGCCACGGGCGTAGTAACAAACACAATTGTTATTACGCATTGGCTCAGGCGTTTTTAGTTGAAATGCTGCAGAAATACGAAAGACATATAAATCGCGTTATGAGGACTAAACTTCTTACTAGGTCTTACAAAAAGCTTTAACTTTCGTCTTGCCTGTAAAGGCCAGCAGCTGATCTACCATCCTCTCGAAGTAAGGGTTATACGTGAGCCTTGCATACACTCTTTCTTCTTTATCACTGCTAAGCCTGTTGTTTTCGACCGCAGGTTCAAATCCCCAAGGTCCATACCATACTTCTTCCCCTGCTTTGCAGCGCGCTTCAGCATCACTCCCTTGGCCGTTGTCACAAATGCGAAACCTACTTTCCGTTCCATACAAGGAGTTATGCTCAGAAAAAAGTGTACTCATATGAGAAGCCGCACTAATTCGCTGCTCGGGTAAGTTCATGGTTTGCATGATGAGTGTATTATCAGGCACTTCAGGTTTCTTCTCTCCCTGCCACAATAGACACTTACGCGGATGAATGAAATTATCTCTAAATTGTTCAGCAATATTTTTGGTATCAACCACGCTGTCTTTTTCGGCCACCACCATAATTACAGGAAGGTTCAAAGTTCGCTTTCCTTCTGATTGAGAAAACAACTCTTGAAGCACGTTTACGCTTTCCTGATAGGCAGCGAATCCGGGCATAGCGGTGGAATTATAACGGCTGGGGTTATCTTCCTCTTCTACATTAGGCCAAGGAAACAATGAATCGATATAAGGGGCCAAACGGGACACAAAAAAGCGTGACTTAAAGGCTGGTGAAAAATGCATAAGCCCTTTAATATCGAGCTCGTCGGCCATTGAAAAACTTGCAATAGTGGTTAAATTTGCCCCCGTTGAGAAGCCCCCAATGTAGAGGTTATCTACTTCTTCAGAAAACAGCTTTATGTGGTGATTGGTTTCAGCCTGCCACTGTTCATAGTTAACGTTTAGCATGTCCCCTGGCTTTGAGCCATGCCCAGGTAGCAAGATGGTTCTTACATGTATGCCTTTATCACACAAGGCGTTTGCCACATCGCGAAAGAAATAAGGTGAATCGCCAAGGCCATGAACCAATAACACACCGATGTCGCGGTATTGTGTGCCACATTCAAAAGGCATGTTCATGGCAATTTCTTGCGTTTTGTTGTCGGATATAAATGCCCTGTGCTTTAAAAGGTAGCCCTCAACGTCTTTTAAATAATCGTCGAAGGGTTGCACACCAACTGGGAACGCTTGGGTACTCGCGCTAAATTGAAACGCGCTGACTTGAGACGCACTTACTTGAGAGCTGGGGGATGAATAGCACCCGCTTAACACGAACAACGCGAGAGAAGCAGCACATAAATATGCTGCTTTCAATGAGTGTTCTTGTATTTCTGGACGCACTTTGGGGCGCGTTAGCTGGCGCAACTTTTTTCGCATTAGTTAGAAAGACACCTACGATGCTTTAAAGCAATTATTGTAATGTATCTTTGCCTGAAACTAATGCCTTGGCGAGTAATTTATGAGTAAGTAATGATAGAAGCTCGGTTTCTTCTTCACTTCGCTCACCATCTACACCGGTAATCGCCATAGCCACCTCTAACGTTTTGTCTGCGTCAAACGATAGATCATTTTTGAGGCTTTTTAAAAAAGTGACAGTATCGCCGGTGTCGATGGCCTTTCGGGCTTGATAAATAGTGTCGTTTAGAAATGCTTCGCGACAGATTGGGCTTTGCCAATCTAACGATTCAACCATAGCATTCAGGTAGTCTTGTTCAGTCAATGTTACCATTCCATCGACTTGATAAAGTAAAACTGAAAGCTTGATAAGGGCTTGGTTAAAACTTTGTTGTTCTGATAATTGCATAACTCTCTTCCTCTTCGTACTGTACGCAGCAGTACCACAACATGCTCTGCATCCTAGCAGTAGCGAAAATTTTCTGTGCCTACATCGAGCTATTAAACATCGAACGCATTAAAGCGCTTATTGACTGCTTTTAAGACCTGCCAACCTTTACTTTGGTTCCAAAGGCTACAGGACTAACAATGTAGACCGCTCGATTGACGGTAACATTACGCAGCGATGAAGCTTTTAGTTCACGATGTTAAATAAGTGTAAACACCTATTGCATTATAGGACTTTTTTGGCAGGTTCCAAGTGGTAGCCATCGCAAAATACGAAGGGCTTTTGTGGAGTATTGAATTGAACGAATATTGAAGTTGTCTTTGATTCTCTGCAAATCACAGCTAAACAAAAAGTCTGGCACGCTCTTGATTTGCGAGGGCCAGACTTAATTCGACGAGATTTAGGTGCGCACAAAATTCGACATCAACGCAGGCCCAACGTGATGTCATTTATATAGAAGTTACCTGTATAGATTTTATCGTTATTACCGTGAGATTCTAATGCAAAAAACTGCTTATCTTCATCGTTTAGGGCTTGATACCCACCAATTACCTGATAAATCCACACCTCTGGGTCAAAGTCTAAAGCGTGCTCTTCAAAATAATTCAGTGCCGTTTTAGGCTGGCCTGAATCAATCACCTCACAGAAATAGGCTTCAACTGCCTGCTGAAGGGGATCTTTTTCTAGCGACAGAGTGGATTGCTCGGTCACATCAATGTCAACAGGCTTAGTATCTTCGTGCTGAGACTGGCGTTTGTGTACATGAGTCAACGACGACACAATACTTTGATAATCAGCTTCATGCTCAACGTTATTCACATCAGGCGCTGCGTTGGCAATAATCGAATCTGATTGATTAAACAATACTGGCACATTGGTTAGATTAGCATAGTTACCCGGCGCGAAATCAGGCTGCTGCTCCATGTGTAGCAAAAACCCTTTAAGTAACCGTGTACGACCTTGAAACTCTCTAAACCGGCCTAACAGGTCTAATAAACGCGCTTGTACAACAGATAGCTCTTGTGCGGCTTTAGAAAAGCGCTGCTGGAGTGATACTACCAATAAGTGGCGTAGCTCGCGGTTAGACCCAGCCAGTTCACTTAACTCATCGAAGCGGAAACACTCAAGCTGAGCGAGCAAATCCGTTACCTGCCCCTGCGCTAGCTCGTTTTCGCGAATTTTAGCTTCAACCGACGACACATAACCGAATTCATTGTTAATACGGCCGAACATGACACGCACGCTATTACTCAATGATTCTGAAAGTTGATAGACATGCTCGGTCAAATCGCCCATGTGGGCTGCCGCTTCATTGTACTTGTTGTAGTGAAGGGCTTCTTTATAGTGCTCGGTTAGGGTTTTAAGGCTTGCCAGCGACGCACCAATATTCGCATTAATTGTTCGGTTACGTTCGTCTTGCAAGCTTCCTTCTAGAAGCGTTCTTACCGCACTTTTTAAGCGCAATTCACTTTGCGCTTCGGGACGCCATAAGACGCCCAATTGAACGAGCTGCTCCAATACCTTTGGGCTGTGGTCGCGCTCTTTCACTGAACCATTAACATACGCCTGCATAATAAGGTCGCTGTGACGCCCCAGTGCATTTAATAGTTTGGTCCCCGCTTGAATTAAAACCTGGCTCATATCAAGCTACCTTGCGAAATAGCGGCCTCCGCCTGCTCAGACAAGCTCAGCGCTTCGGTTTCGTCGATAAAGCGCAGCATTTCGTAAAGGTGTTCTATCTTACCTGTGCCCAAATAGATTTGTTTATCCGGGTTAGGTTTAATCAGGTAACCCATTTCTGTTAAGCGTTTAAAAACCTGCTTTAGCTGTCCATCTAAGTTCACGCTGGTAGAGCCGAACATACGATAGCGCGAAATTTTCTCTAGTTGCTCTGCATAGGCCGGCGTGTCTTCAATAGTTGTTTGCAGCTCGTTCAAACGAATAGCGCTGCCCATGGTTATTGGCATGTCAGATTCATTGGCTTGTTGAACTAGTAATAACCACTCTACCAGAGGCACTAGATTAGACGCTGTATCTTGAAACTGCTGGGTTAGTACTTTACGTTCGTTTTCACCTATGGTGAGAAAGCTAGCAAAGAAAACATCACCTTCTGCGGTAGTCGAGAGTGTGCGGTTCAGCAATGCTAAGTGAGGCTCTAGCTGTGCAGCGTTATCTCTTGATTTAAGAAAACGCCACGCCTCTTCATCGGTCACCTGACAAATAAACGCGCCTTGTAAAAGTGCACTTAGTACACGGCCTTGTTCTGTCATCATGCTGAAGTCTCCTTGCCTGCTACTTCACTGTTCTTTTCAGCTTCTTTTTTTAGTTTTATGCGTGCGCCTATCGAACTTGCTTTCGGTTGAACTACCTGCAATTGGCGAGTTACTTTATCTATCAAGTAGCGGTTTTCGAATAGCGTCAATACTTCCGATTCTGGATTCGGGAATGCACCCACTACACTAATGTTATTGTTTTGACAGGCTTCAAAGATTTTCTTCACGTTGTTTTGGTGAAGTGTACCTAGCTCATCGATCGGCCAATGCACGGTGGCGTCGGCATCGCCGCGCAGCAGACGGGTAAAGGCAAGTAAGAATTTACACAGAATAAGGTAGGCCATACCGTGGCTTGATGATTCATTCAGCTGGCGGTCGGTACGGATAACAAGGTCGCTGTTCCCCTCACGCAGGTGAAGCTCGATATCAAGTAACTTGCTGATGCCGCCCGTAAGCGCTGCACGGCCAAGAATATCAAGAACCCGGCGCATACTCTGCCCATACTCTTCTTCCGGCAGTTCGTTTGCCCCCTCTTCCATCCAGTGTTCATAAAGCTTTCTGAATTGCTCGAGTTCAGGCCAAAATTCGAGTTCGCTAATACGTGAACGAATTTTAACGGCAGAATCTGATACACCATCAAGGGAAAGATCGCCGTCGACCTCTTGGGTAATGCGGCGGCTTTGCGACACAATGCGTTTATCGATATCGGCAAGAACAAAATAGTATTGCGAAAGATCAGCACCGAATATACGGCCTTGTTCACGTAAGCCTTGCAGCTTTTGCGGCACAATCACGTTCAAAAGCTGTGCAAGGTGCGACACCATGCGACGGTGATCAAAACTCTTCACGCCGTGGGCGTTAAGCGTTGCACACTCTTCACGGGCGCGCTCCCAGGTGTCGGATAAACCTGTACCTGCTTGCGCTGCTATAAGCTGATCAAACCTTTCTACATAAGCTCGTACATCGCTCAATAAGTTTTCACGTTCCTGAAGCTGGCTCTGTACTTCTGAGATACGTTGACCAATACTGACATCGTCATGCTTAATTTCAGCCGTTTCATCACCAGCCTGAAGAGTTAGCTTAGCTAACGACTTACTTAACGTTTTAACTTGCTCCAGGTGCTCACTGGCAGTTTTAAGCGTAGTTTCAAGCTGCCCATGCTGTTCTTGAAGCTGTTCGCGATTAGCTTTATAGGTAGCTTGTTTGCTGGCTAAATTACGCTCAGATTCGCCCAATAACTTGCGCGACTTAGACAAACCTTCTTGCCATACCACTTTTTGCTTGGTAAACACGTTAGTGTACCAACGTTCATAGTCGGCTACTTTGTGACGGTGGGTTTCAGTGCGCGTAATGTCTTCTTTAAGCTTATTGATTTGCTTTTTAAGCTGACCTATTTCATCAACATCCACACCGCGATTGCTCAATTCGCTTTCCAGCCAATCTTGCATATCTTTTCGGTCTTGAGCAGCACTGTCCTTCGCTTTTCGCATATCGCTATCAAGCTGAGAAATCCGCGCTTCACTGTCAGCGATGAGCTGCTGCCAATGGAACTTGTGCTCAGTTTCGGCTTCACGCTGCTGATCTTTAATTTCGTCTCGGCTAAGCTCAAACTGAGCTTTTGCTTGCTTTTGCGACTGCTGATTCGCTTCTAGCTTAGTTTTGGCTTTTTGCTTACGAGTAGATAGAGCCTGCTGATATTCGCTAAGTACCGTATCGCGGTCTTGCTGTGCACGTTTACGGCTAGCTTCCGCACTTTTAACGGCATTGTCTTTTTGGGTAACCACAAGCTCGGCATTACGCACGTCTTCGTTGGCTTTCGCTAGGCGCTGCTCACATTCGTTTTGGGCGGCTAGAGCAGCAGCCTGACGAATTTCAGCTTCTTGCAATTGCTGCTTAAGGGCTTGCTCGGTAAAGGCATAGTCTGGGGTGTCAAGTTCAGTAAGTGCTAACTTAACGCCCATAAAGGTATCGCTGGCATCCTGTGCATCCTTTGCCATAGCAGGCGCTAAATCAGTGCGTTCTAGTAGCTCAGGGCGAACAACTTTACCTAAGGATAACTCCCAGTCATCGACGTTGGCGCGCAAGAACTCAAGTAGCGAGCCTTCGCCAGGGTAAAGAAGCGCATTAATTTTGTTAACCGCTTTTTCTTCTAGTTGAAAGGCGTTGCGTGCTTTATCTAACGCATTTGAACATTCTTTACGAAACTCAACTGATTTGCTGTGCGCCTGCTGCGCTTGTCGCAGTTCACCGCGCGCTGCATCTTCATTGATAGATGCTTCTTTAATGGCCGCATCAAGAATATCGAGTTGAGATTGTTCAAACTCGTTGTAGCCTGCGTTACTCAATGAAGCTTTCAGTTCAGCTTCAGCGACTTTTAGCTCATTTAAACTATTTTGGTAGTCGTTCTGAAGCGCACTTAGCTGACTATTGTAGTCGCTCTGAATGCGGCTTAACGCCTCACGCTCGCTCTGCTGCTGCTCAGCTTTATTCTCTGCGGCTTCTTGGCGTGCGGCTGACATTTCTTCTAGAGTAATTGACAGCTTTTCACCTAGCTCAGCCAAGCGCTTGTTGTAGGCCGACTCAATATCTTGGTGCTTTTCAGTAAGCAGTACATAGCGACTATCGGCCATGGCTTTTTCATTTTGCCACTGCGACAAATTTGCGACGTCTTCTTTAAGCTGCTCAATATTTTCGTCTTGCCACTTATCGAATTCACGCTCTACCGTATCAAGTTCACTGGTGAACTTCTCAACATCAGCGCGAGCAGAAGAAATTACCTGGTTTAGGTGATCACGGGTATCACCCCACTCGCTGTCCGTTTGTTTGCGCTGGAAGCTATTCTCATCCAATTCATTTTTTGTTGTTTCAACGCGCGCAGCTAAGTAGGTCTTATCAAGCTCGAAGCTATGCTTAAGGTTAGCAAGCACTTGCTCTGTGCTCGTTAGCGCCATGTCCGCTTGCTCGAGTTTAGAAAACTCAGGACGAATTTTGTCGAATTGTTTAATTAAGTGACATTCTTTAATCCAGTCATCAACCCGATGGCGGCTAAGGCCTGAAGTAGGCGGCGTAACCCCATCCTCTTCTAAAATAGCGGCAATCATGGCTTTAATGGTTTCCATCTTGCCTTCTTTAGAGTGCACCGCTTTAGCAAGTTTCTCGATGTGGCGCATGTGTTTCGACGGTTCGCAAAGGCTGAAGATTTTGGCGTAGCCTAATAGCTCACGGGCATTGTTACTCTGGTTAAGCACACCGTGGTCGTTTTGAATGATGGCGCGGAAGTCTTTGGTATTAAGTAAGCTGGTTACCAATATGTTGTTGCGCTTCATGGCACGTGCAAGCTCGGCGCTACTTACACTGGCGTGTTTACCGTTCTTTTGTTCTATTAAATAATCACTGATTTCAAATGGCTTGCCAATTAAACGATAATTGACGCCGGTTCCGTTTGAGCTTAATACAGCTTGGCATAGGTCGCCTTCAGCGCGTGTATATTCATAGATAATAAAGCTAGATAAACGCGGTAAGTACCAGCGTTCAAAGCTGTCACGGGTTGCTGGTACCACACGACTAGGGTATTCGCCGTAAAACACGGGTATAAGTCGCTGAAGCGTGGTTTTACCCGACGCATTGGTACCACAAATATTGGTGTGTCCATCAAGCTTTAGTTCGACCACGCCTGGTAAATGCGTGTCGATAAGAATAATACGTTTTAAGCCTGCCATAGTGTTCCTGTATCAATAACTCTGCTGTGTGAATCCTCACACAGCACAAAATTGTGCCTGCTTTGATATACAAAAAAGCGGTATATCGAATAGAAGCCGCGCACATGCGCACGATGTAGCCCGTCAGTGTATTATGAATTCACGAATTTGCACAGATGCGCAATGATTTGTTGGTTACAAAGCACGCTATGGCGCAAGAATCATTTGATGTTTCTCTTTATCGAGGTTTGCGCCGCTTCGAATTAAAAATAAAATTTCAATAATTTTTCTAACTAGATTAACTTTTGCACTTGCTGGTTAACCAATTTTAAAACATCTTATTAACCAATAAGAAACATTTGGTAAAAACCGTGTCTACAAACAACAAAAACGAAAACGCCCTACAAGAAACCCTAAAAGTACTTTTCTACTTCTTTTTAATTGCATTGGTGATAACAGCGGTATCGGCCTGTGGAAGTAGCTCTATGAGTGATACAACTTCTCAACCTGTGGCTGTACCTGATTCTCAAGGTGGTGGAGAAACGCCCACTGAAGAGCAAGCAGAGTTTACCCTAAAGTCTGAAATCATGTTGAGCGCCACGGGCGCTGCCAGCGCTAGCGAAACCTACGCATCAATAGAAAGCGTGTTTGGAGAAGGCAGCATAGAAGCCCCCGACTTATTCGCTGGTGACCATACTTCTACGCCGCATATTTTAGAGGAAACCGATAGCGTTGTAGGCCACCACTTTGTGTTTTTAGCCCACCGAGATGAGGACTTCAACAAAGGTGTTCAGTCGGACCGTCAGCGCAACGAAATAAAAACCTATGACAAAAGCGATGTCGAAGTACTCGGGTTTGAAGGAGAAACCATGCAGTTTGAATGGTATTTCTATGTTGACAGCGATATGTCTTTAACGAGCAGGTTTAGCCACTTCTTCCAGCTTAAAGCGCGAAATGACAGTGAAGACAACAGTAACGGTAACGACGATCAGCCCGTCATTACCCTTTCTGCTGTTGAAAAAGACAGCTCAGGCAAAGAACTACAAGTAAGACACAGTGTAGGGTTTAACTCTGACGGTTCTCGCACCAGTGATGTTTATTTAGTTCGAGCAAACTGGAGCGATATCGCCGATGAGTGGGTTAAGGTATTTGTGCAAGCAACCTTTGCCGAAGAAGGCGACTTCATCTTGCAAATAACCCGCGTTCGTGACGACGCGACTATAGTCGACATTAACGAAACAGATATCGATATGTGGCGAGGTGTATCTGACGAGGACTTTATCCGCCCTAAGTGGGGTATCTATCGCTCTACCGCTGAAATAGATAAATTACGCCAGCAGGAAGAACGAGTGAAGTTTGCTGACTTCGTTATTAGAAAAGGTACGCTTTGATTTGCAATTGAAGCTACTCAATCGATGTTTTCACTTTAAGTGATACTGGGAATAGTCGAAAGACGTTTTTAAAAGTTCTTTTAAAAAAGGCGGTAAGCAATACTCAGGTTCACTTACCACACTCATTTAGCTTTGACAGTGTGTTTTTAAACTATCACGTTGGAAAGCGCTATTATGCGCCTTCCAACCACTACCTTACCTATTTAACAGCTAGTACATTCACAGACTCTGGCGCGGGGTACATCATGCTGAAAGTCGGCGCAATGTCACCCGAGGCTGAATTTAAAATGTTGTCGAAGCGTAGGATCATACCGTTTGATTTTTCTGCTACGTAAACATGACCGTTGCTAAGCATCAGATCCACTGGGTTACCCAACATCGAACTCGGGCCCGCAATATTAACCGATACATCGGTTAAACCATCTGCGTTGCCAGCACCAGGAATAACGTAAACTTTGCCGTCTGTTGCATCTGCAGCGCTACCAACGTCAGAAATAACAAGGCTATCGCTTTGGCTATCGTAGTCTATACCATGGATGTTCGTTGGCGCCTCAAATGCAGCACCGTCGCTTGCGGGTACGATTAATCTATCTTCACCTGTAATTACGGTCTCACCACTTTGCAGTCTGCGCATTACTTCTTCAAAAACTGCCACAGAACCGTTGGTTAATGCTAAATACGCGCTGTCAGTCGATGGGTCGTAATCCACATCCCAAGGACGTCCACCATCAGCGGCTTCGAGCGTTAAAAGAGGCGCGACATTACCCGATGCACATGGCGAAAATACTCTTACAGCAGGCGTGTTTTCATTAACATCAGCCACAAACACCACACCGGCTTCAGAAGCAATGTCTAACCCTTTCGGTGCAATCAGTCCGGTTTCGCTACCCATAATCATGTGGTCGTAGCTATCGCTGTACGTCATCCCATTGCGCATAGTTTTCAAGCGATTGATTACCAGTAAGCCGCCTGTTGATGTATCCACATCATCAAAAGTGATAACACCGTCACCACTTGCCGTAAACGCGGCACTTTCAATGCTCATACCTGCGTTAAAAGCGCTCAGGTCACTGGTTAATGTAGCGCTATATTGGGCAACCTCACCTGTTGTACCCCCTTCGGTTGAAGGATTACTTGATACCGAAAGCCCCATAATAGGCATAGTCGTTATCCCGTCGTCCGAAGCGTCTTTCATTTCACCTAATTCTTTGAATTCAGCTAAAGACTCCGGCTTCACCGATGGCGTTGATAATGTCGGTGCAATATCACCGCTCTCTCCGTTGAAAATATTTGAGAAAACCAGAATGGCGTCGTTTGATTTTTCCGCCACGCGAAGATCAGACCCGGTTAGGATAATGTCTACTGGGTTACCAAGCTGGGTCGATGCTCCGCCTATTACTCTGGTTGGTACGACAGCCCCGTCTGCTGAAGAAACATTTTCAATTACAAATATTTGACCGTCGTCGGCCACAGAAGCATCGCCCACATCTGATAGCACAATACGGTTAGATTTAGGTTCATACACAATGCCGTGCAAATTAATCGAAATTTGATTTCCATCGGTGTCCGAAGGAACAACTGAACGCATCACAGTAGGCGCAAAATTTGAACTTGCCACATTGTCGTACACCGCTAGCGTGCCGTCGGTAAGTGCAACGAATAACCTATCGCTTTGCTCGTCGTAGGCCAAATCCCATGGTTTTGCAGATACCATTATCTCAGCAATAGGTGCAACGTCCCCTGCTGCTTGACTACCAAACACGCTTATTTTTTGACCGTTGAAGTCTGCCACCATCACTAGGCCAGCATTTTCAGCAAAAGCTATACCTTTAGGGTTGACTAAACCGGTAGCTGCCCCCGTTATCTCGTGCCCTTTATTCATCATGTAATCAGTCTGTGTATCAAAATTACATTGCGTTCTTAAAAGCGGTAAGTCACTGTCGCCCGCTTGAATAAGAGAACCTTTATTGGTGAAGACAATACCTTCATTAGCGCCAGTGGTTACCGTACTTAGCGCGCTAGCGTTTTGGTCGACAGCCGTTACCGTATTGCGATTATCATCGCCATTATTGGCAACCAGGAAAGTAGCTGCAGCAAAGCCGGGTGTACCGTCTTGGCCTGGTGCGCCATCGACGCCATCAGCACCATCCAAACCGTCGGTCCCGTCGTCACCATCACAGGCGCTTAAGGCAAAAACCATAGCCGTTGCTAATAATGATAATTTCATTTTTTGCTGCGAAGTTTTATTGAATTCCATCTTCATCTCCATACTTGTTGTTTTTGAAGAGACGCTGTCAACCGCGAATCTGTGCGATAGATACTGCTCACGTCCTGTTCAACAAGCCAAACGAGCCACATTTAATATTGGATGCAACAAAAATAAAAAAACCTCAACGCAATGCTGCTGTTGAGGTTTTTGGTAGTGTTAGAACTATAGCGAATTAGCGTGGTGGGAAGCCGCCGCCCCCGCCGAAGCCGCCACCGCCAAATCCACCTGGGCCGCCCGGACCGCCAGGGCCTCCAAAGCCGCCGCCACCCGGAGGCATCATGCCTTTCATCTGGCGCATCATTTTCTTCATGCCGCCGCCAGACATCTTCTTCATCATTTTCTGCATTTGCGTAAACTGTTTAAGCAAACGGTTTACGTCTTGAATTTGGGTTCCAGAGCCTGCTGCAATACGACGTTTGCGTGAACCTTTGATCATATCAGGGCGCGCACGCTCAGCCGGTGTCATTGAATTGATGATGGCTTCCATTTGATTGAACTGCTTGTCGTTCGCCTGATCTTTAATTTTATCAGACATACCGCCCATGCCAGGCAGCTTATCAAGCATTCCCATCATGCCGCCCATGTTCTTCATCTGCTCAAGCTGATCTTTAAAGTCTTGCAGATCAAAGCCTTTACCTTTCTGTACTTTTTTGGCTAGCTTTTCGGCTTTTGATTTATCTACTTTACGCTCAACCTCTTCGATAAGGCTGAGTACGTCACCCATGCCCAAGATACGAGACGCAACACGCTCAGGGTGGAAAGGCTCAAGTGCATCAACCTTCTCCCCCATACCAATAAACTTGATTGGCTTACCGGTAATGTGACGAACCGACAGCGCAGCACCACCTCTTGCGTCACCGTCCGCTTTGGTAAGGATTACACCGGTAAGCGGAAGCGCATCGTTAAAGGCTTTTGCCGTATTCGCAGCATCTTGCCCCGTCATGGCGTCAACCACAAACAGAGTCTCGATAGGCTTAACGGCAGCGTGAAGCTCTTTAATTTCGTCCATCATGTCATTGTCGACGTGCAAACGACCTGCGGTATCCACTAGTAGTACATCAAAGAAGTTCTTCTTAGCTTCGACAATGGCATCGTTAACGATATCAATCGGCTTTTGTAAAATCGTTGACGGATGGAAAGCAACATTCACTTCACCAGCAAGGGTTTCAAGCTGCTTGATAGCGGCGGGACGGTATACGTCGGCACTCACTACCATTACTTTCTTTTTCTCGCGCTCTGTTAAGTATTTGGCAAGTTTACCTACAGAGGTGGTTTTACCCGCACCTTGTAGACCCGCCATTAGCACAACAGCAGGAGGCTGAGTTGCTAGGTTCAGCTTTTCGTTCGCCTCACCCATTACAGACTCTAGTTCAGACTGAACGATTTTAATGAATACTTGGCCAGGTTTAAGACTCTTGGTCACTTCTGTGCCAACAGCACGCTCTTTTACCTGCGCAACAAACGATTTTACCACTGGAAGCGCTACGTCGGCTTCAAGGAGTGCCATTCGCACTTCACGTAGCGTTTCTTTAATATTGTCTTCAGTAAGACGCCCTTTACCGCTGACATTTCGTAATGTCTGGCCTAAGCGTTCTGATAAATTCTCAAACATAGTATGAAACTTCTTTTTATTTCAGACGTAATGCCCGCATTGTAACGTAAAAGCGAACGGTAACGTACCCACAATTGCGGTTAAATTTTTAAACGTTTTCGCTAAGGGCTGTCGAACTTTGATGTATAAATTTCGAATTGAACATGAGTAAAAATTAACTATTCATGACCCTATACCCACACTAAAAGTGGGTGTGAAACAAACAAAATCAAGGAGATGGTTGAATTTACTTGCAAGTTGCAGTATCAATACCGACTCAGTCGGTGAAGACATCACCTACCTATTACAGGACGCATCATGAACACCCTTTTCGCCATTTCTGCTGCTTTACTCTACGCGTTGGCTGCGGCAGTGCTAATTGGCAAATTCGTACATCAGGATGGCCCAAACAAACGTTTAGGTCTATCTATCGCTAGTGTAGGGGCAATCGCACATATCGCGTTTCTTACCAGCGCCATTATGGTAGCGCCAGGTCAGGATATGAGTGTAACCAATGTACTTTCATTAGTGTCGTGGATAATCACTATCTCCATGCTCATTTTCGCCCGCTCTATTCCAAATTTGATATTACTTCCCGTCGTATTCGGCTTTGCCAGCCTCACGGTGCTTGCTTCAAAGTTTATCCCCGTGTCGTACATCATGCATATTGAACTGCAGCCCGGCTTAGTGATTCATATTAGCCTATCCTTGTTTGCATACTGTACTTTGGTCATCGCGTTTTTGTATGCACTTCAAATGTCTTACATCACCTATAGGCTAAAACAGAAAGGTGCCGCGCTGCTCCACTCATCGCTGCCCCCTCTAATGCTGGTAGAGAACATCTTGTTTAAGCTATTACTTGCGGGCACTTGTTTATTGACTGTTTCGCTTATTAGCGGATTTGTTTTTTTAGAGGATATGTTTAATAAGACCTATGCGCACAAAACGGTGCTTTCCGCTGCTGCGCTTGTGGTTTTTCTTATTCTTCTGATAGGCCAAAAACTAAGAGGTTGGCGAGGACGCCAAGTCATTGTTATGACGGTATTGGGTGTCACGCTGTTATCTCTTGCCTATTTTGGTAGCAAGTTAGTGCGCGAGTTCCTTCTTTAAATAAACATATTTGTAGCCGCCGAATCTATCTACCACATTGCTAGGCGGCTCACTCTTTACACTAAACTTTCTAAGTATTTAGGTTGATATCAACAATTTCCCCTTGAAACTCCCCCTTCAAATCAATACATTTGAAGCCTTAGTTTGTACAGGAAAACCTTAATTGGACGACATATCAACGAGTACGCTGTTTATCGCGCTCGGCGTACTCATATTACTATCTGCGTATTTCTCTAGTTCAGAAACAGGCATGATGTCGATAAACCGCTATCGACTTAAGCACTTGCAGGGAGAAGGCAACCGCTCAGCTATGCGTGTTGCTAAGCTTCTAGAACGACCAGACCGCCTAATCGGCCTCATCCTAATCGGTAACAACCTTGTTAACATAGCGGCTTCTTCGCTTGCCACCATACTCTGTATTCGCCTATTTGGTGACTATTGGGGGCTGTTCGCGGCAACCTTTGGCCTAACGTTAGTTCTACTCATTTTTGCAGAAGTCACCCCTAAGACCTTGGCTGCACTTTATCCTGAAAAGATAGCGTTCCCTAGTTCTATTATTCTGCTTCCATTACTCACCCTACTTTACCCTTTTGTCGCAGCTATCAACGGTATAACTAACGGCATTCTTGCACTGCTAAAAATTAGCCCGGCAAATGGCAATGATGATTCATTGAGTAGAGAAGAATTGAGAACCGTAGTGTTTGAAGCTGGCGCTATGATCCCTAAGCGTCACCAAGACATGTTGGTTAGCATTCTGGATTTAGAAAGCGTCACTGCCGAAGATATCATGGTGCCTCGCGCTGAAATTTTTGCTATAGATATCAATGACGACTGGAAGAAAATTCAAAAAGCCTTGACCCATGCTCAGCACACCCGAGTGTTGTTATATCGCGATAGTGTCGATGACGCGGTAGGTTTTGTACACGTACGTGATGCTCTGCGGCTTTTATCAAAAGATCAGTTTACCAAATCGAGCCTGCTTCGCGCAGTACGGGAAATTTACTACACCCCTGAATCTACGCCACTGCATACGCTAATGTATAAGTTTCAGGCAGAGAAAGAGCGCATCGCCTTAGTGGTAGACGAATATGGCGATATCATGGGCCTAGTAACCCTGGAAGATATTTTAGAAGAAATTATCGGTGACTTCACCACTAGTATGGTTCCCGATCACAGTAAAGAAGCCCACGTACAGCAAGATGGCTCGGTACTGGTCGACGGTAGTGCCAACGTGCGTGAATTAAACCGCGAAATGGACTGGAAATTACCAACCGAAGGACCGAAAACCCTTAACGGGCTATTGCTTGAGTATCTTGAAGATATTCCGGAAAACAAAGTCAGTGTACGTTTGGCAGGTTACCCACTTGAAATTGTGGATATTTCAGAAAGCATGATAAAAACCGTCAGAATTATGCCGGAATATTATGTTGCACCGAACGAGTCAAACAATGACCACTAAGCAACGGGGTGGTTATTGTTCCTTTGACCTTATCTGTTAGCCTTTTGTTTCGTCAGCGAGACGCTGTGCACGATTCGCCAGCGCTCTTGCTTTCGCAGCAGCGACTTTATCTGATAGTTCAGATAACCTGGCAATAATATCCTGCGTCTCCTCATCTTCACGTAAATCAGCCTCCGCCATATGCGACTGCAATGAACGCTTAAGGAGCTCAGGAATAGATTTGCTGTCCATTTCCCAACCCTTCAATAGAATAAACTTTGACACTCTCAAAAAGGCTATCGACCGGATAGGGATATACTTAACAATTATTTGTTCAATTTTTATTAATTAACATGAGAATGAATGGACAGGGTTAGAGACCTTGATAGTGCGTAACTAAGGTGCCCTTGTGCTCATTCAAAGAGTACTTAATTACCGCAATTGACGCTGTAGAAAACAAGCTGGTGGTGTAGGACTGGCAAAGTTCATCAACCAAATAGCTAACTAGTGGCATATGACTAACGACAAGCACCTTGTTAATAGACTTTTTAGAGTTGACTGCTGCGTGAAGCAAGCCGTCGATATAATCACTTACCAATCGTGGCGAGCCTTCTGGCACAATATCTTCGTTACTTTCTACTTTACCCGCCACCACATCTAACGACACCATATCAAAAGTTTGTTTTGCTCTGCGGTAAGGGCTAACAAGCGCTAAATCAACAACGCCTTCGGTGCAGTACTGATCTTTTAGCCATAGTGCAGCGGTCTTGGCTTGTTCTCGGCCAACTGACGTGAGCTGCCTACTTTTGTCATCGAGTCGAGGTGCTTCTGCTTCACCGTGACGCATAATGAAAAGATAAATGTCGTCGTTGCTACTTTGACCTGACATAACATTGCGCATAGTATTAATGAAAGTACGCTAACGATATCAGAGAGCTGAATCTACGCCTAGCGCAAAACCGTGAATAATGGCAATTTTCGACTATTATTTAATGTTTTGTGAAGATTACCTTAATAGATGCTCCAGCAGTAAGGTGCTTTTGACCATATATGAGAAAATGTGAATAACACGATCAACTTAGAAAACGCGCACCACATAACTTTGCCTAACGGCCTACGTGTTATGCTGTGTCATACGCCCGAGGCAAATGAGTCTTTTGTTTCGATGGCAGTGCGAGCAGGACACTTTTACGACCCCCACGATTGTCAGGGGTTAGCCCACCTTTTAGAACACATGCTTTTCATGGGGAGCCGGCACTTACCTAAACCTAATGCGATAAATGGCTTTATTGAACAGCATGGGGGCACCATAAACGCTTGGACTGGCACCGAATACGCAAACTATCATTTTAATTGTAGTGGGGACGCAATTGCGCAAACCTTACCTGCTTTTGCCGACATGCTTAGGCAACCTTTGTTCGAGGAAGAATCGCTTACCAACGAAATAAAGAACATTCATGCGGAATTTGAGTTTAAGAAAAAAGACGACCTTCGTCGCCTTTACCAAATTCACAAAGAAACCTGTAATCCAGAGCACCCTTTCGCTAAGTTCTCAGTGGGTAACAGCGATACCTTTTCTCAACATGAATGCGTTGCGCTGAAACAACAACTCAAAACACTTCACCATACTTATTACTGCGCCAAAAACATGTGCCTGTGTATTGCCAGCACCATGCCTTTACCTCAACTTGAAGCATTAGTGCATCAATGTTTTGCCAGTATGCCGTCAGGACAGTTAGCGTCAGATGACTGGCCAGCCCTTTACACCAAAAATGAATTGGGTATACAAATAAACATACATCCGCTTCAGTCGGCAAAGCGGATGATAGTGACATTCGCCCTACCCGCTTTACAAAATGATTATGTAACAAAGCCGCTGAATTACATTAGCCATTTAATTGGCGATGAGGGCGAAGGTAGTTTGCTTGCCTACCTTAAAGAAAAGGACTGGGCGCTTAACCTTATTGCAGGTTCGGGTATTGAGGGAGACAAATTTAAAGACTTCAACGTGAGTTTCCAGCTTACCCAAAACGGGCTGGAAAACAAAAACCGTGTACTGGAAGCACTATTTAGTTACATCTCAATAATTCGAGAAGCATCCCATGAAGATTGGCGCTTTCACGAAAAGTCAAAGTTAAATACTTTAGCCCTAGAGTACGAAGAAAATATTAAGCCACTTAGTCTGGTGACCGAATACGCACAGCACCAGTTTATTTTTGGGCCAGACGAATTAGGTAAACTGCGCTCTACCATAGGTAGCTATGATAAAGGCGTTATTGAACATGCTTTATCCTTTTTTGCTCCAGATAACATCCGCCTGAAAGTTATTTCTAAAGACGTGAAAACCACACAAGTTTGTGCGTTCTACGAAGCCGAATACAGTGTAGATAAAATTGATCCTAAGTTACTGCAGGAACTTGGGTCACCAAAGGCGATTAGTGAATTACAGCTTCCTCCACCCAACCCTTATTTGGCAAGCGAATACAGCCTTATATTGCCTGAGGCTGGCTTTAATATTCCTAATAAATTGATGGACAACGGTGGTTATCGCTTTTGGTTTGCCCAAGACCAGCAGTTCCATAGCCCTAAAGGCGATATTTATATCTCTTTTGACGCCGCAAAATTTTCTGACTCTTTACTGGCGGTTGCTGCTAAACGCATCTGGCTGGGTGCGTTAAATGATTACCTGCAGGCGAAATATTACAGAGCCGAAATAGCAGGCCTGCATTATCGTATATACGGACATCAGGCTGGGTTTACGCTTCACACACGAGGCTTCACTAATCAACAAACTTTATTAGCCAACCAGCTTCTTGCGGCCGTGCTTGATTTCATAACTGATGAGAAAGCCTTTGAACACCACAAAGCGCTGCAAATTCAGAGTCTTCACAATTCGCTATTAAATAAGCCCACCAACCGATTATTTTCACGATTGAGCGTGCTGATCCAGCGCAACACCCAAGCGCCAGTAGAGCTGTTAGATGTAATAGATAGTATCACCTATGAGCAAATGCTAAACTTCAGAAAACGTGCTTTTGAACATTATTTCATTGAAGCATTTATGCACGGGAACTGGTCTAGCGAAGAGGCAAAAGTATTTTCAAAAGCGCTTCAAGAACAGTGTCCTAATGCTGGTGGCGGCCCACTTTCACGAGCGGTGTCTAAACTGCCTGTGGGGGGAACGCTTTACCATGAGGTACTTTGTAACCACGATGACTCGGCGGTAGTACTCTATCTTCAAGCTCCCTCCCCGGGCTTTACCGATACGGCACTTTGCATGATTTTAGAGCAAATGCTGGCCGCGCCATTTTTCAATGCATTAAGAACAGAACAGCAATTAGGCTATATCGTAGGCACCGGCTATGTTCCGCACAACCAGCATCCCGGCATGGCGTTCTATATTCAAAGCCCGCAATGTAGCCCAAAACATTTGCTAGATGCTATGACAGAATTCTTGTTTCAGCAGTTAAATGAAATTGAGTTTTATCGCTTCTACTGGCCAACTATTCAGCAAAATCTAATAAAACAGCTAGAGGAACGAGACCTAACACTTTCTATGAAATCTCAGCGACTATGGGTGAGCTTGGGTACCCAAGACTTAGGGTTTAATAGAAACGTAAAACTGGCAGAGCGAGTTAAAGCACTGAGCTTTGAAGAAATCCAAGATTTCGCACATCAACTTGCCAAGCGTGAACGCTGTGGAGAGCTAGTCCTATTTTCGAAAGGAAAATTCGAGACAATTCCAACTCAAGAGAAACGTACGATAAACAGTATTTCACACTTCAAACAAGAGATACCGTACTACTAAGCACAGTTTTCAATAATCACACTGTTATACACTTACAACTACTCTGCTTTTTGTTTAAGGACCACCTTATGCATTAGTTTAGCGCTAACTTCATTGCTTTTTCTTAAATAACGCGGTTAACCTCTCCACAATATCCCCTTTATTGTCAACACCTTATAGAAAACACATACTCACCAGCGATTTAAAAAAGATATAAACGTCAAGTTTTTGACCGAGGTGTCGATAAATAGACGCTGAATTTATCTGAGGTTGCTCAATAAGTAACCCATCATCCCTGCAAACCTTAAAAAGTGCTTGTGGAGACTCAGTTAATTCGGCATATTTATTGTTCTGGTCGTTAGGGATGCTGCCAGTCAAAAATAAAAAAATAATAAATGGCGTATGCCAAAGGTGTATAGGTGCGCTCAACCCTAATTTATTCAATGCTGCTTCTTTTGTTGGCTTTGTCAGGAATGTGTTTTAATCCTGCGAAGGCGATAGAAGTCTCTGATCTTCATTTCACTGAGTTAAACAAGCAACACGGCCTATCAGACACCGCAGTTTTAGATATTGTGGAAGATGACATGGGCTTTATTTGGCTGGCAACGTCAAATGGCCTCAACCGCTATTCAGGTTATAACGTAAAGCAATACCACCCATCAGATGTCGATCCCAACTCCTTACCCTCCGGTTACATTCAAACACTATTTGTCGATTCCGAAGGACAACTATGGGTGGGAACGCATTCAGGATTAGCGCTTTATCAGCCAGAATCGGATGACTTCAAAGTCTTTAATAAAGACAACTCTGTAATAAAAACAGACTTAATCACGGCGATTTCAGAAGCGAAAAATGGTGACATTTTATTCGCGGATAAAAAGTTTCTATATCGATATTCTAAACAATCCTCACAGATAATCGTTTTGACTCAAGTTTTTAAAGAAGAAAGCTTTATCAAAGTGATCTTTGAAGAGGCAAACCGGATATGGGTAGGTTCCAATAAATTCGGAGCAAACCTAGTAGATAGTGAAACACTGGAAGTTTACGAAACGAGCAAAGTTAATCCTTGGGGCGTATCACTCAACATACGCGCTCTCCACGATTTGAAAGTGATTAATGGTAATTATTGGTTAGCGACAAATGAAGGACTTATAGTATTAGCTTCCAATGGCCGAATTATAAAACAAATTAATTACTTAGACCTTGGGGTTAATGAAGATATAAATTCGTTTTCAATAAAGGTTGTTGGCGATGATATATGGGTTGGTTCCTATATAGGCTTGTTCTTGATTTCTGATGCGGCGTCCGATGTAATAACAGAATCTTATGATCCAAAATTCTTACATCTAAACGCTGATACATATAGTACGACAGGCCTACCTCACGAAATTATTATCAAAGTAATTGAAGATAGAACAGGTGTAGTGTGGGCTGCAACTTTCCATCGGGGAGCGTTTAAGTATCATCCCGAATATGCAACTGTTCACTTTCAGCCCGTTTACAATTCAGAACGGCATACAGAAGATAATTACGCTACTATTTGGGGGTTCGCTGAAAACAGCTCCAAAGAGCTCTTCCTCATTTCTCAGCAAAAAGGCCTAGGAAAGATTTCAAAGGACACCGGTGATGTAACTTACTACGATTTTTCTGAAAAGCTAGAAGAAACTAGTTCATTTTGGGACGTAGAAGTTGACAAGAATGACAATGTCTGGATTGCTTCATCTGATGGATTGCTAGTTTTAGAAAGAACAACGAATGGGTTTAATTTGATACGACAGTTTTTCAAAGGCTCTTTTATTGATCACATATTTAAAAGCGAAGATGCTATATGGTTCCAGCTGCCAAGCGGTGAGATTCACTCAATTAATTTTGACAGTCTCCATAAGCCCACTGAAGAAATTTACCTACCCCACAAAAACATACCGAAAGAGTTCGGGAAAATGTTTGCTACTTATGCTGATAGCTATGGGAAAATCTGGTTTAGAGCAGGAGAAAAACTAGTTATATATTCTGCCGACAATCGTCTAGTTGACCGGGTATTGGATTCGTCAAATGGAATTAATTCCTTGGTATATGGAATCCACAAAACTGATGACGGCCTTTGGCTAACCACCCGTTCAGACGGTGTAATACAGGTCGATGAAAAGAGTTTTGCATTAGTTAAAAAACAAAAAAGAGATAACCAAAGTGGTTTTATTACTTCTACGACAGCGGTAGGTGATAGTATTTGGTTTTCTGATGCGAGAGGCGTACACAAAGTACTTCTTCCTTCATTGAGAGAAGCTGACAGCATACCAAATGATCAGTTAGAGTTTAATTCTCTAGGAGAAGGAGCCGTCATTTCAACCCAAGACGGTGTTATATATTTTGGAGGTAACAAAGGCTATATAAAAATATCTAAAAAACGTAAATCAATTAATGAGGGCGTTAAAAAAACTCTTTCGCCTCAATTATATCTTATCAACATTTTTGGCTCTGTTGCTCAGTCAAAAAGAAATCTGCAGCAAAGCGATGAATCTTCTCGCTCTTTCACGTCGAAAGAAATTATTACGTACGATGAGAACCTCACACTGAAGCATGATGAAACTAGGTTTAGTATTTCATTTAGTTTGGTTAATCCAATTTATCCTAATCAAGTTACTTATCGCTATAAACTTATAGGTTTTGAGAACGATTGGATTTACGTTGACAAAGAACGTACTGCTCAATTTAACAATATTTCTTTCGGCAACTATATATTTTCAGTGCAAGCGAAAGAACCCGGTAAAGCGTGGTCTGAAAGCAGAAATTTAAAAATAGCCATAGAACGACCTCCTTGGCTTCACACCGTAGCCCTTGTTTTTTATGGTTTAATTGCATTGGCTATTTTTGCCTTTATTGTTCGCCAGTACCAAATAAGAAAGGCGAACCAACTTGCCATTAAAGAGTCGGAAGAGCGTTTAAAGCTTACCCTATGGAGTTCAGGTGATGAACTGTGGGACTGGGATGTATATCGAGGGCAGGTATACAGAGCAAATACTTGGGGTACGTTAGATTTCCCTCAAGACGATATTCGTACTACTGGCGCTTATGATGCCAATATTCACCCTAACGACATTACTCGGGTTAAATCCGCTTTGCGAGAGCATTTAGAAGGCAACAGTGATTTTTACGAACTGGCCTACCGCGCTAAAACCTTCAAAAATCAGTGGATATGGATCCTTGATCGCGGAAAAGTGGTAGAGCGCGACCATAACGAACAGCCGGTGCGAATGACGGGCACGCTCAAAAACATTCACCACTTAAAAGAAGCTGAAGAACAGCTTAATTTGTTTAAGCGCTCTATAGAGAACATCTCAGAAGGGGTATTTATTACCAATACCCAATTCAAGTTTATTAGCGTTAATAATGCATACTGCAGCTATACCGGTGAAACGCGTGACCAAGCCCTTGCCAGCTTTATGCATTTTCATTTATACCCAGATGCTTTTACCGAAGAAATTAAGAAAACCCTCAAATCAAAAGGCAACTGGTCTGGTGAAGTAGAGAGCGTGCGAGTAAACGGCGAGCGCTACGAAATGGAGCTAAATATTGATGCCGTACATGATGAAGACGGCAAAATAAGCCACTTTGTTGGGGTTTTCAGCGACATTACGTCTCGTAAGAGTACTGAAAAAGAGCTTTTAAAACTTGCCAATGTCGACCCGTTGACCGAACTTCCTAACCGTTCATTCTTCCAAGCAAGTCATCAGAACTTAGTACGCAAATCCAGCACCCACTCCTTGCTTTGCTTGGATATGGATAACTTTAAAAAGATAAACGACTCGTTGGGTCATCAAACCGGCGACATTTTAATAAAGCAAATTGCAAAGCGACTACAGCGAATTACCGGAAAAAATGCGACCTGCTATCGATTAGGTGGTGATGAGTTTAGTATTTTGATGGAAGACAATGCCGATATTCATACGGTAACCCATTATGCACAAAGCTTGTTAGATACCTTGTCGCGCCCCTTTATTATCAATAAACAAGAGTTTGTGCTTGGCGCGAGTATTGGTATTGCCTTTTACCCTGACGATGGTGAATCCCCACAGGAGATGCTGAAAAATGCCGATACAGCAATGTATTTTGCCAAAAATAACGGCGGCAACAGCTATCAGTTCTTCAGTGGTGAAATGAATCAAAACGCGGTTAGGCAGCTGCAAATTGAAAATTTGATTCGTCAAGGGATAAAAGACGACCTGTTCACCGTGTATTACCAGCCTAAAGTGGATATAGCCTCTGGTAAATTGGTTAGCATGGAAGCCTTGGTGCGTTTTGAGCACCCGCAAAAAGGCATAGTAAGTCCGGGGCAATTTATTCCATTAGCAGAGCAGACCGGCCAAATAATTGAGATTGGCGAGCAGGTACTTCGTAAGGCCTGCGCCGATACTAAACGCTGGGTTAAGCAAGGTTTGTTTAGCGGGCGTGTTGCCGTCAATATTTCGGCAAAACAGTTCGAACTGCCAGATTTAGACGACAGAATAAATAGAATATTAAGCGATGTCGGTCTGTCACCGCTGCACCTTGAGTGCGAAATTACCGAAGGTACGCTGATGGAAAGCCCTGAAAACGGCCTGCAAATGATGACTCGCTTGCGTGAACGCGGTATTCACTTAGCGCTAGATGATTTTGGTACTGGCTACTCATCACTTGCGTACTTAAAACGCTTCCCTTTAAATACCTTAAAAATCGACAAAGCCTTTATTGACGATATTGCAAAAAGCAATGTAGACCGACATATGGCTGCGGCCATCATCAACATTGCCCACAACTTAGGCCTTAAAGTTGTAGCCGAAGGTGTAGAAGAGGAATCTCAACTAGACATACTGCGTCGTTACGACTGCGAAATGTTGCAGGGCTTCCTATACAGCCGTCCATTAAATGCAGAACGTTTTGAAAAGCTGCTTACAGAAAATCAAAAGCTGCATACGCTTTTAGGTAATAGCCAGTTCTAAAAGGCACTGCCACTTTATAAGAGGAGTTAATTGTCCCTTTAGCTTCCCTAAAACGGCAAGCTGAGGCAAAGTCCTTCCCTTTAAACCTTCGTATATTAGACTTTAGTGTCATTATAATGGCACTAGTGTTCCCTCTTTTTTAAAAATTACATTAAACATAGAGCAAGCAATTGATTTTAAAGAATTAAATTCAATATCAGACATATTGGCACGTAACTAGCAATATCTTACGTGCCGGTAACAAATATAAAAAATCGGCTTTGTTTGTTCGTTCAAAATAATAATCAGAGGAAATTAACATGTTAAAAGAGTACGCAGTTGCACTAGTACTTTCTACCGCTACCCCAGTTGCTGCCGACACTCAAGAAGGCGCTAAACAAGCTCCAGAGTCGCAAAAAGAAACTATCTCACAACCAGAGTATGTTAAGCCACACTCTGGTGGCGGTCATGGTGTAGGCTTCTAATTTGAAGTTGAAACGATTTTTCAAAAAAAGAGAGTGCGTACTCTCTTTTTTTATATCTGCAAGATCAACACAGCTTTAAGCTAATGACGTAATTGCTAACCCTACGCTGCGATATAAAGATTATTAAATCCTACCGCGTTGCGCCAATGCATGTGGCGAGAGATGGAGAACATAGGTAATAAGATTGGACCTAGTACGAAGCCTGCTATTGCCCACTTCTTCGCGTTCATTCCCCATTTAAACGCTTCTACATAAAAATACAGAGAAAAGATAACGCCTAGTATTACGAGTGAAATCACACTACCTCCAGCTGTTTTACCTAATAATGCGAAGTCTATTGTTTCCATCAATTATTTGAGTTAACCCACTGATAATCGACGCCAACAATTTGACACGTTTATTTTTTAATCACGCGAATTCTACTCAAAATAGAACAATAAACCATCAAAAATAAACGCTGGACATAAAAAAACCGGGCCAAGCCCGGCTTTTAACATTTTATGAACTTATTCGTAAAATTTCTGATCGTTTTCCGCCATTTTTACTAACACATCAGCAGGTGCAAACTTATCACCTACTGCTGTAGCATAATGGTTTAAACGAGCAACTACGTGCTTTATGCCCAATGTGTCCATGTAGCGGAATGGGCCGCCTAGGAATGGAGGGAAGCCAATACCAAAGATAGCACCAATGTCGCCATCGCGGGCATTGCGGATAACCCCCTCGTCTAGACAGCGTGCAGCTTCATTTAGCATCATAAGCACGCAACGTTCAGCAACTTCTTTTTCGCTTAGCTTAGCAGACGGTGATAGCCCAAGTAATTCGTAGATTGACTCATCCACTTCTTTACCTGGCTTCTTACCCTCGTAAGAATAAAACCCTTTTTGGTTCTTCTTACCTTTTCTGCCATCTGCCAGTACTTTATCGAAAGCACTTGGCGCAGTGAAGCGCTCGCCGAATGCCTCTACAAGGAATGGAATAATCTTAGTACCAACATCAATGCCCACTTCATCAAGTAGTTTCACAGGACCTACCGGGAAGCCAAATTTAACCAAAGACTTGTCGATATGCTCGATAGGCTCACCATCAAGAATCAAGTTTGCCGCTTCGTTCATATAAGGGGCCAAAATACGGTTTACGTAGAAGCCCGCACCGTCTTTAACAACAACTGGCGTCTTACCTTGCTTCTTAGCAAACTCTACCGTTGATGAAATAACTTGGTCCGACGTTTTATCGTGAGCGATAACTTCAGCCAATGGCATTTTGTCTACAGGCGAAAAGTAATGGAGGCCAATCACGTTTTCAGGACGTGCTGCTTTTGCTGCAATTTGTGTAATTGGAATAGACGAAGTATTCGAAGCGAAGATCGTGCTTTCTTTGCAGTTCTCTTCAATATCCGCCACCATCTTCTGCTTAAGATCTAAGTCTTCAAATACAGCTTCAACCACGATATCCGCGTCTTGGTAGCCGCTGTAATCCAGTGTACCGGTAAGAAGCGCTAACTGCTTCTGCATTTCGCTGTTACGCATGAAACGCTTCTTCACCTTTTTGTTTAGGATGTCATAGCTGTATTTCATTGCGTTCGCGATGCCATCGGCACGTACGTCTTTAATACGCACAGGCACACCGGCTTTCGTTGAGGTTACATAAGCGATACCACCGCCCATCAAACCGCCACCAAGCACACCTACTTTCTTCATCTTTTCAGGCTTAACGCCTTCAACACCATTTTCTTTTTTCATTTCTGTTGTAGCAAAGAAAATCTGACGAAGTTGGAAAGATTCTGGCGTCATCACTAGCTTACCAAAGGCTTCTGCTTCGGCTCTAAGCCCCGCTTTCATGCCTTCATTCATGCCTGTTTCAATAACGTCGATAATATAACCCGGCGCAGGGTAATTACCTTTGGTTTTAGCAAACGTTGCTTCACGGGCCTTTTTGAACATCATGTTGCGGCCAGGGCCCGTTTTTTCTAACATTTTGTCCATAGCGCTTTTTTGCGGCGCTTCACGTTCTGGCTTGCGTTTAAGGGCAAACTGCTCTGCCACTTTCAAAAGTACGCTATGCGGAACAACTTCATCAACAATTCCGTATTTCTTGGCTTGCTTGGCACGTGCAGGTGAGCCAGTTAGCATCATTTTCATTGCTTGCTGAATGCCTATTAGGCGAGGAAGACGCTGAGTACCGCCACTGCCTGGCAATAGCCCAAGCTGCACTTCAGGTAGACCTACCTGAGTACTAGATGAATCGGTACATACGCGATAGTGACACGCAAGCGCAAGCTCTAAACCACCACCTAACGCAGGGCCGTGAATCGCTGCAACGAAGGTAGCCTTCATGTTTTCGATTCTATCGAAAATAGCTTGTCCACCGGCTGCTATAGTCGTTGCATCCTCAGCAGTTTTACACGCCGCTAGCATGGTAATATCAGCGCCCGCGACAAAAGAACTTGGCTTACCGCTCGTTAATACAACGCCTTTAATGCTGCTATCACGCTCGATATCGTCAAGCATGGCTGATATTTCATCACCAAACTCAGCTTTAAGCGTATTCATGCTCTCGCCAGGTACGTCCATACTAAGAATAGCAACGCCATTATCTTGCTTAGTTAGCGTAAATGCGCCTGATGTTGGCTGAACTTCATTTGTCATTTCTTGTTCCTGACTCATATTATTCTGTCTCCACGATCATTGCGGCACCAAGACCACCTGCGGCACATGCCGTCAGTAGACCTGTACCACCGCCACGGCGATTTAGTTCGTTAAGCATTTGCGTAATCATACGTGTACCGGTTGCAGCAAACGGGTGACCATAGGCAATTGAACTACCCATTACGTTAAACTTGTCCATGTCAATTTCGCCAGTCGCTTTATCGCGCCCTAGTTTCTCTTTGGCGAACTTGTCACTTGCGAACATCTTAACGTTAGCAAGCGTCTGCGCAGCAAACGCTTCATGCATTTCAATTAGCGTTAAGTCATTTAGCGTCATTCCCGCACGGTCTAGTGCGATAGGTGTCGCGTACGACGGACCCATTAGCATGTCCTCCCATACGTCGATTGCCGAGAACGCGTAGCTTTTAATGTAGCCTAGCGGTGTGTAGCCTAATTCTTTGGCTCGGCTTTCTGTCATCATGATCACCGCAGAGGCACCGTCAGTTAGCGGTGTTGCGTTCGCAGCTGTTACAGAGCCGTATTTCTTATCAAACACTGGGCGAAGTTTCGCGTAGCCTTCAAGCTTAGAATCGAAACGTACGTTGTTATCGCGCTCAAGCGCACCTTTGTACGGTTCTGCGTAAGCAGTCATTACTTCGCTAGACAGTTTACCTGCTTCCCAGCTCTCAGCGGCTAGGCTGTGCGAGCGGTGTGCTAGTTTATCCTGCTCTTCGCGAGAAATTTGATGTGTTTTTGCCATTTGCTCTGCCGTTTGCCCCATCGACAAACCGGTAGAGTACTCAGCTACAGCTGGCGGAACCGGTGCTAAGTCTTTTAAGCTTAAACGCTTGAAGATGTTTAGCTTCTGACCCAGAGTTTTAGTTTTCTGCAAATCTACCAAAGCACGTGCAAGGTTCTTAGACACGCCGATAGGTGATACTGATGTTGAATCTGCACCACCTGCGATACCCACCTGGACCGTACCAGCCATCATGCTTTCAGCGATGTTTACCGTTGACTGGAAGCTTGTGGCACATGCACGGGATACGCTGTAAGCGTCGGTATGAATATTCATGCCCGTGCCAAGCACGATTTCGCGCGCAATGTTTGGCGCTTCAGGCATTTGTACTACTTGACCGTAGACAACCTGGTCAACCCACTCTTTTTGAACACCATGGCGAACGAGAAGTTCGTTCACGACCATTTTACCTAGATCAACAGCCGGAACACCGTGGAAATATGTAGCCATTTTCGCAAACGGAGTACGCAACCCCGCGACAATGGCGATGCGATCACCCTCTCGGGTAGTAACTGATTGTTTTGTTGCCATAATGCACCTAAATTGATGACCGACTTCATGATTAGCTCGTTGCTATAAAGTGGTCTGACCTGTAATAAACCCGATTTTTACAAACAATGAACAAAATAGCAAATAATGCAGGGTTAAGGGCAATATAAATGAAACTAAAGTTTGCACTGTTCACAAATTTTGATCATTGGATGCTCTTGGAATTAAAAAAGCTCGCTCTGCATTCAACCGCATATCGTATTTTTATTACTGTTTGACGACTTGAAGAAAGATAGAATGAACCTTATATGGAAATGAAAGTCTGTTTTGTGTCATTGTGACGAGCAAAAGTTATTTAAATTAGTATGTAATTTACTTTTTAGCTAAGCGATCACTTTATAAGATAGTAGAAAACTCTATCGTTCAAATGACACTTCCTGATAACGAGAACTCAAACGGAAATTTTGCATTATGGCAGCAGCGCAATTTCAACAGTTACACGCTTATTTAGACCAACAGATTATTGGTCAGCATGCGTTAACCAAAAGCCTTCTTATCGCTCTTTTGGCCGACGGCCACCTTTTAGTAGAAGGACCTCCTGGACTTGCAAAAACACGCGCAATCAATGCACTTGCTAATGGTATTGACGGTGATTTCCATCGCGTGCAGTTTACCCCAGATCTTTTACCGGCAGATTTAACCGGGACAGACATATACCGCCCAGAAACCGGCGAGTTTGTTTTTCAAAAAGGGCCGCTTTTTCACAACTTAGTGCTAGCCGACGAAATTAACCGCGCACCAGCAAAAGTGCAGTCGGCCCTGCTTGAGGCCATGGCGGAACGTCAAATTACGGTAGGCAGTAAAACTTATCCCCTGCCCCCGCTATTTTTAGTTATGGCCACGCAAAACCCATTAGAGCAAGAAGGAACGTATCCGCTACCTGAAGCGCAGCTTGACCGTTTCTTAATGCACGTGGACATAGATTATCCTGGCGCAGAGACTGAATTAGAAATACTGCGTTTGACTCGAGGCGAAGCGCTTTCAGAACCGCCTATTACACCGCCTACGCTAACTCAGGATGATATTTTTACATCTCGCAAAGAAGCCTTGTCCTTATACATGGCACCAGAGCTAGAGCAATACTTGGTACAACTAATAATGGCGACCCGTCAGCCAGCTAATTTTGATGCAGAATTAGGCCAGTGGATAGCGATGGGAACAAGTCCTCGCGCCACCATTAGCTTAGACCGCTGTGCACGCGCCCACGCTTGGCTTAGCGGTAGAGATTTTGTCGGCCCTGACGATATCCAAGCCGTCGTTCATAACGTACTTCGCCATCGTATTATCTTGTCTTATCAAGCTGAGGCAGAAGGTATAACGATTAACGACGTACTCGATAAGATTGTTGCTACTGTCGCAGTTCCTTAAGCTATGGTGAATGTACAAGCGCAGCTGAGTAAGCTGCAATGTAACGGTGTCTCGCTGTCTAGTGCAGAGTTACTTCGCTACCAGCAGCTGGCCAAGCTTTTTAGCTTGGCGCCAAAACGCATGCCACAAGCTAAACTTGCTGGGAGTTATTTGACTAAGCACAAGGGCCGAGGTATGGAGTTTGACGAGGCCCGTCACTACCAACCCGGTGACGATATTCGCGCTATTGATTGGCGTGTTACTGCGCGCACGGGTAAAACCCACACCAAAGTGTATCGGGAAGAGCGGGAGCGCCCGGTTTTTCTTTTCTGTGATTATCTGCCTTCAATGGCCTTTGGTACGCAGCTGCTTACCAAAGCCGTTCAGGCCGCGCATGTATCGTCATTGATTAGCTGGTCTGCTGCGGCCCGCGGCGATAAGGTTGGCGCATTGGTATTTAACCAAAAACAGCACAAAGAAATTAAGCCCCTTACTCGTAAAAAAGCCGTACTTCACGTTTGTCATGAGCTTATGGCATTACATGAACAAAGCACACAATCTAAAGCTGACAAAGCAAAAGACGAACAAGCTTTTGCTGATGCTTGTGCCCGCGCAAGACGTTTAGCTAGGCCAGGAAGCTTAGTTTATTTGGTATCAGATTTTCAGCATTTAAGTACCCAGGCTATTCAGCATTTAAGTCACTTAACGCGCCATTGTGAAGTAAGGGCTATCGTGATCCATGACCCGATAGAGCATGCCTTGCCACAAACCAATTCACTGCAAAGCGTTAGCGTTTCAGATGGTCACAATCAACAGCGCTGGGTATTAGGTGACAATACCGAACAACAGCAATATTTAAAATGGCGAAATGAACACAACAGCGCAATTTACGATACGTTGCGCAAAATTAACATCGCCAGATTCAGTGTGAGTGCCGGCCTTCCGTTAGATGAACAGCTTCAAAGCATGCAACAAGAACAACGGTTGGAGCTTAATTAATGCAAAGCAATAATCTTTCAACCCATTTTTTATCAAACCTTTTACCAAAGTCAGTACAGTCGATGCCACCTACACATCAAATGCCGGCAGCGCCTCAGCAGCAAGACCCCCTCGCCCAGCTGCGCGATATACACGTGCCCAATGAGGTCAGTATTTGGCCATTAGATTGGGGTTGGTGGGTACTTATCGCCGTGGTTTTATTAGTGTTATTTGGTCTCTATAAAGCTATTTCTGCTCATGTACGGCATAACAAGCCTCGTAAGCAAGCATTAGCATTGCTCGAATCAGTTTCAGCACAACAAAGTAATTGGCCGGTAGCCCTAAACTCTATTTTGAAGCGCACCGCCATGAGCTATTACTCTACTCAACAGGTTGCTGGGCTATACGGCAAACAATGGCAAGCGTTATTAACATCTGCGCTAAAAAGCCGTGATAACAAGCTTGAAGGTGACTTGGCATTATTGATAAGCAATGTTTACCAAGCTAACCCTAACCCAAGTGACTTTGAAACCTGCAAAGGGGCGGTAAAAAGTTGGCTTTCGAAAGCGAAGCTCCCGAAAAATAAGCGGACGGTGAATGGCCTTTCCTCTGAAAATGTAAAGGAGCCGCATCATGCTTAATTTTGCTTGGTGGTGGGTCTTCTTCGTACTCCCCCTGCCTATTATCGTACGCCTTCTTTCTAAAAAAGCCCAAGAAATGCCTATGGCAGCGCTGCGGGTTCCCAGCTTGCGACCTGGTGATGTGTCAGAGCAAACCCAGTTGAAACAAACCAAAATACCGCTAATAGCAAGTAGCTTAATATGGATACTGCTCGTAACAGCTGCCGCACGCCCTCAATGGTTAGGTGAACCTGTTAGCATACCGAATGAAGGCCGAGAAATGATGTTGGCGGTAGACTTATCTGGCAGCATGAAGATAGACGACATGCAGCTAAATGGAAGACAAGTTAACCGTTTAACCATGACAAAATCAGTGGTGTATGACTTTATTCAGCGCCGCGTGGGCGATAGAATCGGGCTAATTTTATTTGCCGATACCGCATATGTTCAGGCGCCGCTAACCTATGACAGAGACACCGTTTCTACGCTTCTCAGTGAAGCTGTGATTGGCTTAGTTGGAGAACAAACTGCCATAGGTGATGCCATTGGTTTAGCAGTGAAGCGCTTTGACGAACGAGAAGAATCTAATAACGTATTAATTCTTCTTACCGACGGACAAAACACCGCAGGAAATATTACGCCTGAGCAAGCTAAAGAATTGGCTATAAGCAAAGGTGTGAAGGTTTACACTATTGGCGTGGGCGCCGACAAAATGCTGATCCAAAGCTTTTTCGGCAGCCGACAGATAAACCCGTCGCAAGAGCTTGATGAAGGCATGTTAACTGATATTGCTACCGCTACCGGCGGCCAATACTTTAGGGCGAGAAATGCCCAAGAGCTTCAGGCAATTTATCAACAGCTTGATGCACTTGAGCCTATCGAAGGCGAAACTCGGAAAATGCGTCCACTGAGCGCGCTGTTTTACTACCCTCTAGCGGCTGCAATTTTATTGTCGGCGCTTTGGGTTTTCCTCACTATTTCGATTTCTTCATTTCGTTGGTTCATACAAAAGCGGAATAACACGTCAACGCAACAGCTAAATACGGCTAACGCAGCACAAGTAACTCAAACAAATAGGGAGACGAAATAATGAATTTCGACTTCTTAAACCAATTTCATTTTTTACGCCCCGAATGGTTTATCGCGCTCGTTCCTTTGATGCTGCTTGTGCTTTTAATTAGAAAAACCACGGCTAAACAATCTGGCTGGCAATCGGTTATCCCTCCTCACCTTTATCAACATATGGTGATTGGAAAGACCGAAATGGGTGTAAAGCCGCCAATGTGGATGCTGGCGTTTGTGTGGGTAATAAGTGTTACAGCACTCGCCGGCCCAACGTGGGAACGCCTGCCTCAGCCGGTTTATCAACTAAAAATGGGGCACGTTATCGTAATAGACATGTCGCTCTCGATGCGTGCGACCGATATGACACCAGACAGACTGACAAGGGCTAAATACAAAGCCATAGACTTAGTTAACGCCATCGGCGAGGGTGAAATGGGCTTGGTTGCTTACGCTGGCGATGCGTTTGTCATTAGCCCTTTAACCGAAGACGCAGGAAATATCACAACCCTAATCCCAAGCCTGTCACCGGAAATTATGCCCGTGCCGGGCAGCGACCCTCTCCTAGGTATAGAGAGTGCGTCAGAGCTTCTCACGAATGCCGGATATAACTCAGGCATAATCTACTGGATTACTGACGGTATAGAGTTAGAACAACAACAAGAGCTTCAGAAGTATGTGGCTTCTATTCCTTTTACAGTAAATGCACTTACCGTTGGCACAAGTGAAGGCGCGCCTATTAGGCAGCAAAGCGGTGAACTATTAAAAGACTTCACCGGCAGCATCGTTATACCCAAGCTAAATGAAAGCGCGGTGGAAGGTGTAGTGAAAACAAGTGGTGGTCGCTTTGAATCCTTTACTTCTAACGACAGTGACATTGATGCTCTCGCTGCGGTATCGCTGCTAGATAAAGGCAGCAGTGAAGAGGATGAAGAAGAAAGTAATTTACAGGGAGATCAGTGGAAAGAAGTTGGCCCTTACTTATTGCTACTACTTCTGCCATTTGCGGCCTTTGCGTTTAAACGCGGATTAGTATTTATCGTATTGGTTGGCCTGCTAAGCCCTTCAATAGTTAAAAACGCCCATGCTGCACAAAATATAGGTACGTCTCAAGGCGCTCAATCTATTCCAAGCACGAAACTGTCGGAAGAGCCTGCGCCAGTAACGACAAATAGACCTGAACCGCTTGCATGGTGGCAAAAGCCATTTATGAATGATGATCAGGAAGCTTTGAATAAATACCAAAGAGGTAAATACAAAGACGCCGTTAGCCAATTCAATAGCGAAGCGTGGAAGGCATCATCCCTTTTTAAGTCAGGTGACTATGAAGGTGCTTTAAATGCTTACAAAAATATTCCGGGCGCTGAAAGCCTCTTTAATCAGGGCAATGCATTGGCCAAACTCGGAAAGCTTGAAGAAGCGATCGAGAAATACGAGCAGGCTTTAGACGAGGCACCTGAGTTTGAAGACGCGAAAATTAATAAAAAAATTGTTGAGGATTTACTGAAACAGCAGCAACAAGAGCAAGACCAGAATCAAAGCGAAAATGGTGATGATGGCGAACAAAGTGACTCGCAAGATAGTGACCAGCAGCAATCAGGAGATCAGAACAATCAGGAGGGTTCGAATGATCAGAATGGCCAGCAAGACAATACTGAAGGACAACAGTCTGACCAAAACCAAGAGCAGCGCTCTGATGACGAACAACAAAACGGCGGAGATAACTCGGCGCAGCCTGATGATACTGAGATGAATAATCAAAACGAGTCATCAGACTCTCAGCAGCAAAATGCGGAACAAGAACAGTCTGAGCAAGGTGATAGTGCACAGCAAGAAAACACTCAGCAAGCTAGTGCTCAAGCGCAAGAAAACGAACAAGAAGCACAGCGGGAAGCGCAGGCAATGCAAGGTCAAGAAGCCGAGCTTACCGATGCAGAAAAAGAAGAACTACAGCGAATGGAAGGTTTAATGCGTCGCGTGCCAGACGACCCAGCATTCTTACTAAAACGAAAAATGCAATTAGAAGCACAAAAACGTCAGCGTCAACGTATGCCTTCAAACCGGAGTGATTGGTAGATGAGAGCCTTATTACAATCTACAGGAATAATTTTTTTACTAACCCTACTCGTTAGCGCGGCTGCCTATGCCGATGTAAATTCAGTTGAAGCAACCATCGACCGAAATCCGGTTATGCTTGATGAAGCTATTCGTTTAACCATTACCGCCGATGGAAGCGCCGATAGAGACGCATTTGACAGCTCTCCCCTATTAAAAGACTTTGTAGTGGGCAGGACATCGGTAAGTAGCCAAACGTCTATCGTCAATTTCGACACCAAACGCACTACGGTTTGGACCACCACGTTATTCCCTCGTAAAGAAGGTACCTTCACTATTCCTTCGTTAACTATTGAAGGGAAATCAACAAAGCCTATTCAAGTTGAAGTTATTCCTGTTCAAGAACAAAGCAACGTGGCCCGCGACTATTTTGTTACTACAGATATCGACTTGAACGAGGCCTATTTAAACCAACAACTGCTGTACACTGTTAAGCTTTTTCTCTCTAGCAATATTGAGCGGGGCAGCTTGCAAGCACCAGAAATGCAGAATGCGGAAATTACTCAGCTAGGTGAAGATAAACAGTATACCGATATAGTAAACGGCAGACGGTATCAGATTATTGAGCGTCAATTTGCTGTTGTCCCTCAAGCTTCAGGAGAGTTCACGCTAAGGGGCCCCATCTTTACCGGTGAAGTTATGGCGGCTAATACTAACCAGCGTTTTGGCTTCTTTAATCGTACCCAGCAAATTAATCGTGTTGGTCCTGACATTACGGTAAACATTAAGCCTATCCCTCAAGGAATTGACTATCCGTGGCTGCCTTCTGAAATGGTTAGAGTTGACGAAGAGTGGCCGCAAGGAGATAACTTTGTCGCAGGCGAACCGGTAACACGCATAGTTACGCTAACCGCATTGGGCGTAGTAGAAGAACAGCTTCCTGATATTCCTGAGTTTTATCCGCCGAACTTTAAGTTATATCCTGATCAATCAAATACAACGACTGTTGAAAAAGACCAGAGCTTGATTTCACAGCGCCAAACGTCTTTGGCAATTATTCCAACACAGCCCGGCGACTTTGTTTTACCTGAAATTACTATTCCTTGGTTTAATACGCTTACTCAAAAGACTGAGTATGCCACAATTCCTGCTCGCTCTATTACGGTAGTACCGGCGACTGGCAGCAACAACCAGAAAAACGCCAGTGCCCCATCAACAAGTACTGCGGCGGTAAACGACGCACAAAGTGATTTACCGTCAGCAGCAGTTAAGCCCGACGTCGATTCGGGTAAAGAAAGCAAACCGCCTAATAGCAATGCCGATAACGCTAGTATTAGTGAAAAAACACAGTTTGATTGGATTGTGAGCAGTGTACTACTTGCACTTTTGCTGGTCGCGCTTATCGGGTGGCTATTTACCTATAGAAAACTTAAACAAGCTCAGTTCATCGGAAATGCTCACGGCCCTAAACAGCGCCTAATTCCTACAGCGGAGTTTGATGAGAAAGCCCAATATCAAAAACTGATGGCAGTGATAAAAGCAAAAGATACCAGCTCAGTAACACTTACTCTTAAGCAATGGATAAACGCACTAACTGCCGGGAAAGCGCAACTTTCACAGTTTGAAGGAATTAACACAGCTGTGAATGAGCTTTACGCACTACGCTTCTCGGCTAGTCAAACTGATAAACGTGCTCAATCGGAACAAGTATCTAAGACGTTAGAAAAACTTACCGATGAAATAAAGCGCGCTCGCAGCAAATGGCAGCAAACAGGTGCAAAGAACAGCCACACGCTATCTAACTTGTATCCTGCTTCATAAAACGCATTTCATTTGCTAATACACGGAAACCTGCGTAATTAAAGCCCTTGTATAGAGCTGAACGACAGCCGCAAGGGTTTTGAAAGCATTATCTGTAGTTAATATTCAGCACAAGTCTCGGTCTTTAGTGCCCTTTGAGAGGCTCAAAAATCCGAACCGCTTGTAGCCTATAAAAATAATCAATTAAACGCGACGGGGAATAGAATGAAGAAAACACTACTAAAGCTAACGCCAATTGCGTTGGCAGTTACCACATTAGCTGCTTGCTCTCCAGCAAGTGAAACCGCGCAAACAGCGCCAGAGCCGATTAAAACCGAACAGCCTGCTGGACAGTCTGAGTCTGAACGCCTTAATGCGTTTTTTGAGCGTACTTTCGAAGAAGACCTTAAGCGCTCTCCCCTATTCCAAAGTTACCTCGGAAAAAAGTGGGATTACGACAAGTGGGATGACATTAGTGATGAAGAAGCCGATGCTCGTGTAGCTATCGCCAAAAACCGTTTAGAGAAACTTAATAGTTTCGACATTAGCAAGTTAAGCGAACAAGAAAAATTAAGCTTGCGCCTTTATAAGCTTGGCATTGAACGTGATTTAGCTAACGACGAATTTAGACACCACCGCTACATTGTGCATCAGTTCCGCGCTGCGCATACCCAAGTGCCTAGCTTTCTTATCAATATTCACAGTGTAAAAAGCAAAGAAGATGCTCAGGCATATATTGGTCGTTTAGACAATGTACGCACCTACTTTGACCAAGTTATCGAACAGATGAAAGTTCGTGAAAAAGCCGGCGTATTCCCACCGGCATGGGCTTATGACCAAATGATTGATGCGTCGAAAAACGTGATTACCGGCGCACCATTTGATTCAAGCGAAACACCGTCGACTATCTGGGAAGATTTTCAAAACAAAGTAAACAACCTTGATATTACAGAAGCTGAAAAAACCACGCTGCTAGGTGAAGCAAAGGCCGCTTTGGTAACATCAGTCATGCCGTCGTACGAAAAGTTTATTGAAGAACTAGCCCACCAGCGTGAAGTAACCCCTGAAGGCGATGGTGTATGGCGTTTACCGAACGGCGATAAGTGGTATCAAAATCGCCTTAACTGGTTTACTACTACTGACCTTACTGCTGATGAAGTCCATCAAATTGGCCTAGATAATGTAGAGCGCATACACAACGCCATGCGCGACATTATGAAACAGGTAAAATTTGAGGGTACGCTGCAAGAGTTTTTTGTTTTCATGCGTGAAGACGAACAATTCTATTTACCTTCAACAGATGAAGGCAGACAGCAATACCTTGATATGGCGAAAACTGCCATAGATGACATGCGAGAAGCTATTCCTGAATATTTTGGAATTCTCCCAGAAGCGCCAATGATTGTTAAACGCGTCGAAGCATTCCGCGAACAGTCTGCGGGCAAAGCGTTTTATCAAAGCCCAGCGCAAGACGGCAGCCGCCCAGGTATTTACTATGCAAACCTGTACGATATGAAAGCGATGCCGACCTATCAGCTAGAGGCGCTGGCATATCATGAAGGCATTCCAGGCCACCACATGCAGCGTGCCATTGCACAAGAGCTTGAAGGCGTGCCGCAATTTCAAAAGTTCTTGAGCTTTACTGCGTACACAGAAGGCTGGGGTCTATATACCGAAGAACTCGCCAAAGACATGGGCTTTTATGAAGACCCTTATTCTGATTTCGGCCGCCTAGCCATGGAACTATGGCGCGCATGTCGTCTTGTAGTTGATACGGGTATTCATGCGAAGAAGTGGACCCGTGAAGAGGCTGTAGATTACCTTATTGAAAATACGCCAAACCCTGAGTATGACGCGCAAAAAGCCATTGAGCGCTACATAGCTATGCCAGGTCAGGCTACCGCCTATATGATTGGCAAACTAAAAATCATGGAGCTTAGAGCGCATGCTCAAGCTGAACTTGGTGACAAGTTTGATTGGAAAGGCTTCCATGACGAGGTGCTAAAATACGGTCCAGTACCACTTTCTATACTAGAAGAAAACATCAACGCTTGGATAGCCACTCAAAAAGGTGCTTAGCATTCCTTAATAGGTGCTCTGATCGCTGGAATTAAAATAAAAACGCGCCTTTCGGCTAACGAAATGGCGCGTTTTTTGTGCCATAGTGAAAATTCTTTAAGTTTTTGGATTTTTTTATGTTTGGGCGAAATAAATCCGACAGTGGTCAGGTCTTATCGGGTATGAAAGCAAAACACCAAAGATATGAAGCACTGGTAAAGGCATTCCACGCCGACATTTACCGCTATGCATTCTGGCTTATTAAAGACCAGAGCATTGCTGAAGATGTTGTACAGGAAACGTTTCTACGTGCGTGGCGATCGTTAGACGCCCTAAATGATGAAAAGGCGGCAAAGTCATGGTTAATAACCATTCTTCGTCGTGAGAATGCCCGCAGGTTCGAGCGCAAGCAATTCGACACGGTAGATATTGACGATTGTCATATACAAGATGACACCCAACATGCGGACGGCGACCTGAAAGACAGAGAGCTTCAGCGACTGTTAGGTGGGCTAAGTGTGGAATACCGCGAACCCTTGATCCTTCAATTGATTTTCGGGTTCAGTGGTGAAGAGATTGCCAACCAGTTAGGCCTTAATAAAAACACAGTAATGACGCGTTTATTTAGAGCGAGAAACCAGCTGAAAGAGGCATTAGAGAAACAAAATGAACAGAGAGGTCGTATAAATGGATGAGTTAGAATTTAGGCGTCGAATCTACGCCGATCCAGAAACGACTGACAGTGATGTTGTAGAAGCAGCGAAAGCGGATGAAAGTAAACGCAGTTTCTGGAATGAACAAAAGCAGTTAGATAAGCAGTTAAAGCAAGCCTTAAAAGTCGATGTGCCAGAGGACCTAGCTAGTAAGCTCATTTGGCAACAGTCGACTGACGAGTTTAATCGCTACAAACGCCGAAGTCGTTGGTATTTGGCGATGGCCGCATCCGTTGCTTTTACTATAGGTATCGGACTTACCATGTGGTACCACCAACCGCTTAGTATTGGTGGTCAAGCGCTAGCGCATATGCAGTACGCCGAAATGGAAACTGCGCATTCGCTACTTCCAGCTGATTTGAATATGGTAAATGCAAAATTGGCAAGCTTTGGCGGTAGCTTCAGTGAGATGCTTGATGGTGTTGAAGTGGTGAACTATTGTCACTTAAGTACAGTGAGAAGCCTGCACCTTATCCTTGATACGCCACAAGGGAAAATGTCGGTATTCGTTGTGCCTGAGCGCGGTGATATCACTGTACCTAGCGAATTTTCTGACGACCAGTACCACGGCGAAAGCATCAAAATGAGACACGCCAATGTCATGATAGTGGGCGACAAAGGTGCTGACCTGAGTGAAATGAAAAAAGCCGTATCTGAAAGGATTCAATTTTCGGCCTAGAAAAAAGCCTACTCCTTGTTCCAAAAAAGTGCTGAATTTATGCACTTCCCTTCATCGGCCCACTGTGGCCGATTTTTTTACCTAAATTTAAGGTGAAAATACGTTCAATAAAACTTATACTTTAGGATTAAAACAATCGTTTTAATTTTCAGCAAACATTTCAGCTTATCCGCAGTATAGAGGTAGCAAATTCAATGGCCGCTTGGTGTCGTTTTACAAGGGGGAAATTTTGTCTACTTTTCATCATTTTCTTCAGTCACTCGCTTCATGCACAGTTAGACACTAATTCTGAGAAGTTGAGGCTCAAAAAGTTAGATGCTTATAGTCGGTTAGCAGCAGTAACTATCTATAACTGGAATAATCAATCTGATATTGATAATGACCAGATAAAAGCAAAAATCGAAGACTTACAAATTCAATCTGATGATAGTAGTGAAGGCATAATCTTTAGACATTTATTGGCTACGGGGACAGCTAACGAAACGGAAGGTCCTCGAGTTCCAATATACGTTAAGTCACCTTTGCTTGAGAACCATTGGGACGAGCTAAAGTCGCTCAATACAGATTTGTATGCTGCTGCAAGGGCGTATTATATCTATGCCAGAGCAGTTAACGACTTTGACCGATCGTCACTGCGAATCAATGTTACAGTGCCAGCGCTTAAACGCTTAAAGCGTGAAGTTTTGGAAACGGGTAGCAAAACAGCAACCGCCATAGCTAGTGTGTGGCTGTCAATGGAACTCACCCTAGCTAATCCCATTCAGGCAATCAATGAATTGGAGTACGCACTCCCCCATCTACCCGCCCGCTCCTCTACGCTTACTTTGGAAAATTCATTAGATAGCGATACTGCCCATGAATGGCTTCGCATCGCTTTTACTGAGTTATCGGTACCAAGTCGAGCTTATTTTCACTCTATGAAGATAGTAAAAGAGAGCACTCAACGTGACGATATTGTAGCGTGGGCATATTATACTGCGATTGATGCCTTGCTACTTCAAGCTAAATACGAGGAAGCTTTAACTATCTCGGAAAAAGCTATTAATTTTGTAAAAAATAGAAATTCAAAAGCCGATATGTTTTTAATTCTTTATCAAAAATTAAGAACACTCGTGATGGGATTTAGAGTAACCCATAATAGTCAGATACGCTCTATTGTAAGTGAGATGGATGCTATAAGCGCCCTTCGGTTTGAAACTGATTTAAAAGAACTTGTTTACCTCTATCAGTCTTATAAAGCCATTGTTGAAAATAACGAAAGCCAACTCGCTTTGACAGTTACAAAGTACGAAAACTCCGTGCTTGAAAGCGCGTCGTCAAGCGAATTTAAGAGCCAATACCTTCTACGTAAAGAACTCGAACTTACAAGAATTTATGATACTGCAGGCAATTACGAAAAAGCCTATGAGCATTCAAAAGCGTACAACCAACTTCTCTTCGAGAAGAACACCGAGCAATTTCAGTTTTCTTCGCCTGCCTTCTCAAATAGCATCGCGAAGGATATTGAGCTTGTCCATTATAGACAAAAAGAAATCAACGCCCTGCGAGACGAAAAAGAAGGGCTATCCACCGATAAAGAAGCAATGAAAACGACTATTTTTGCGCTCATTGTCACTATTCTTCTTATACTTGCTTTGTGGCTTTGGATTTCTAAACGACAAAGTGACTTACTCGCAGAGCGAGACTCTCTTACTGGCGCCCTCACCCGTCGCGCGATGTTGAATAGCCTTAAGAAGTCACTTAAAGGCGACAATACATCGTGTATAGCCCTGCTTGATGTTGATAATTTTAAAAAAATTAACGATAGATATGGTCACACCGTAGGCGACGAAGTGCTGACTACACTCACTCGAACCATCAAAAATAGGATTAGAAAATCAGATAAGCTTTGCCGATATGGTGGTGAAGAGTTTTTGATCTACTTCTCTGACTCAGATGAACAATCGGCCAAGCGTATACTCGATGAGTTAAATGTGGCGCTTTCTCACCAAAAAAACTGGACGCATACCAATAAGAAGTTTTCAGTTAGCTTTTCTTCCGGTCTGTTAAATGTTGACGGAGAGACTAACTTGGATACCATAATCAAAGCCTGTGACGAACTCCTTTATAAAGCAAAAAGGTCAGGCCGCGCGCGAGTAGAATCTTTCGCGTATTAAAAATTTTGCCAAACTTTATTCACCTTTAGTCGTATAGAAAACAAGCAAGGTCACTGACTGACGTAGAGACTCTGCGTCATAGGTGTTAGCATGAGATAAAAAACATAGGGAATTTATATGGCTACTGGCACGATAATCTCGTTGGGTTTGTATTTTGTTGTAATGTTGGGAATAGGCCTTTTCGCCTATCGGCAAACAGACACCAACGTAGAAGGCTATATGCTTGGCGGCCGCCAACTAGGCCCCGCTGTAACCGCACTTTCAGCAGGCGCATCAGATATGAGTGGCTGGATGCTCATGGGTTTACCTGGTGCCATGTACGTATCGGGCTTATCTGCAGGCTGGATTGCCGTCGGGTTAGTTTTAGGTGCACTCGCAAATTATATGTTGGTCGCTCCGCGCCTTCGCGTTTACACCGAAGTGGCTAACAACTCCATTACCCTCCCCGACTATTTTGAGAACCGTTTTGCCGATAACTCTCGTCTACTGAGAGTTATTGCTTCTGTGGTCATCGTAGTTTTCTTCACGCTTTACACCTCTTCTGGCGTTGTCGCCGGTGGGAAGCTCTTTGAAACATCTTTTGGCTTAACCTATGAGACAGGTTTGTACGTTACCGCTGGTGTTGTGGTTGCTTACACCCTCGTGGGTGGATTTATGGCGGTGAGTATGACCGATTTTGTGCAAGGCTGCATAATGTTCGTATCACTTATTATGGTACCTGCTGTGGTCATCAGTGAGCTTGGCGGCATTGGGGCTTCAATTGACGCACTAGATACCATTAACCCTGCTTTATTTGATGCATTCATGGATGCCTCTACTAACGAAGCATTAAGCGTAATCGGTATTGTTTCACTGATGTCATGGGGTCTAGGCTACTTCGGTCAGCCACATATTATCGTTCGTTTCATGGCTATCCGTTCGGTAAAAGATATTCCTACCGCTAGAAACATCGGCATGAGTTGGATGATTGTTTCTATCATCGGCGCGCTAATGACGGGTTTATTTGGGTTGGCTTATATTACCGGTAACGGCAATGACATTGACCCAGAAACAGTATTTATCTACCTTTCTCAAATTTTATTCCATCCGCTTATTGGAGGCTTCTTACTCGCTGCAATCCTAGCGGCTATCATGAGCACCATTTCGTCTCAGCTTCTAGTAACGTCTAGTTCACTTACCAGCGACTTTTACCAAGCCTTCCTTCGCAGAGATGCATCTGATGGTGAGTTAGTAATAGCGGGTCGTGTAAGCGTTGTAGCCGTAGCACTCGTGGCTATCTACCTGGCTTATGACAGAGACAGCACGATATTGACCTTAGTGAGTAACGCATGGGCTGGCTTTGGTGCAGCATTTGGCCCGCTAGTACTGTTTAGCTTATTTAAACGTGAAATGACCCGCCGCGCGGCATTGGGGGGCATGATAGTTGGTGCTGTGACCGTACTACTGTGGATTTATCTTCCGATAGAAATTGGTGGACAAAAGCTTGGGGCATGGATGTACGAAATTGTACCCGGGTTCATTTTGTCGAGCTTAACCATAATGATTTTGAGTAAATCAGGTACACCAAGAGAAGGCGTGCTAGACACATTCGACGCATTCCAGACCAGGCTGAATGAAAAGTAATTAAAAATAACGCGTAAATAAGAGCAACAGTAAGGCCCTGTTTAGTTTTCTAAGCAGGGCCTTATCTTTTTCTACCCCTGCAAAATAGGGCCTTATGCTTCAATTGTATGACAGTTTTATTTATTGGAATAAGATTGCTATTTTAAATAGCAAAATCGCATACTACTTTTGAATTTAAATATGTTATCGTTCTATGCAGAAAAATAACCCGCATATAACTTTTTTATATATAACATAAATTCGGACTTCAAAATGACTGCTAGTATCCCGTCTGTAACGCATTTGAAACAACTCGAAGCCGAGAGTATTCAAATTTTCCGTGAGGTAGCTGCTGAGTTTGAAAACCCAGTAATGCTTTACTCTGTAGGAAAAGACTCTTCAGTGCTGCTTCACCTTGCCCGTAAAGCGTTCGCGCCAGGCAAAATTCCTTTTCCACTTCTACACGTAGACACCACGTGGAAGTTTGGCGAAATGATCAAATTCCGCGACGAGCAAGCAAAGAAACACGGTTTTGATTTGCTTGTCCACATTAATGAAGAAGGTGTTGAAGCTGGCGTTGGTCCATTTAGCCACGGCTCATCGAAACACACTGATATCATGAAGACTCAAGCGCTTAAGCAAGCGTTAAACAAATATAAGTTTGACGCAGCGTTTGGTGGTGCACGACGCGACGAAGAAAAGTCTCGTGCTAAAGAGCGCGTTTATTCTTTCCGCGACAGCAACCACCGCTGGGACCCTAAGAACCAGCGCCCAGAACTTTGGAATATCTACAACTCACAAGTTAACAAAGGCGAAAGCATCCGCGTTTTCCCAATGTCTAACTGGACTGAGCTAGATATCTGGCAATACATCTACCTAGAAAACATTGATATTCCACAATTGTACCTTTCTAAGCCTCGTCCTGTGGTAGAGCGTGATGGCGTGCTTATCATGGTTGATGACGACCGTATGCCGCTTGAAGAAGGTGAAGTTCCAGAAATGCGCTCTGTGCGTTTTCGTACTCTTGGCTGTTACCCACTTACCGGTGCAGTAGAGTCAGAAGCAGCAACCCTACCTGAAGTTATTCAGGAAATGCTGCTGACCAAGACGTCTGAACGTCAAGGCCGAGTTATCGACCATGACAGCGCAGGTTCTATGGAGAAGAAGAAAATGGAAGGGTACTTCTAATGGCCACCGACAACGTTGTTTGGCATAAACATGAAGTAAACAAGACCACCCGCTCTGAAAAGCTTGGCCAAACGCCTCGTGTATTCTGGCTAACGGGTTTAAGCGGCTCTGGTAAATCGACATTAGCAAACCTGCTTGAAAAAAAGCTTCACGAGCAGAACAAGCACACCTATCTGCTTGATGGCGACAACGTACGTCACGGCTTATGCGGCGACTTAGGCTTTAGCGACAAAGATCGCGTTGAAAATATTCGCCGCATCAGTGAAGTTGCGAAGCTGTTCGTTGACGCAGGTACTCTTGTGCTTACCGCTTTTATCTCTCCGTTTAAGGCAGACCGCGATTACTGCCGTAGCCTAATGGATGACGGTGAATTTGTAGAAGTGTTTGTTGATACGCCACTTGAGGTGTGTGAAAAGCGCGACCCGAAAGGGCTATACAAGAAAGCGCGCAGCGGTGAGATCAAGGACTTCACGGGCATAGATTCAGCCTATGAAGCACCTGAATCACCAGAAGTGCACCTAACCTATCAGGATGAACCGGCAGAGCAAACCGCTGAGCGTTTATATGCTTTGCTACAAGAAAAGGGATTGGTGTAATGACACAGCCTTTAAATACCCTTGCACAAAAAGTGCTAACTATTGCCAAAGAAGCTGGCGATAAAATTATGGCGATTTACGAAAAAGACTTCGCTATTTATGAGAAGCAAGATACCAGCCCACTAACCGAAGCTGACCTTGCCGCCCATAACGTTATTGTAAAGGCCCTTGAAGCGGAATCTGACCTGCCTATTTTGTCTGAAGAGTCAGCTGATATTTCGTGGGATGAACGTAAAACATGGTCGTCATACTGGCTGGTTGATCCGCTCGACGGCACCAAAGAGTTTATTAAGAAAAACGGTGAATTTACGGTAAACATTGCACTCATCGAAAATGGCAAACCGACTATGGGTGTGGTTTACGCGCCTGCGCTAAACAAAAGCTATGTTGGTATTGTAGGTGAAGGTGCATGGACCGAAGTAGATGGTGAATTCACTGCCATTTCTGCGCGTAAGCACGATGGTGCAGAAGTGTGGAAAGTGGTGGGCAGTCGTTCTCACCAAAGTCCTGAAATTCAAAATTTATTGGCACAGCTTGAAGGTGAAACCGAGCTTGTGGCGATGGGCAGCTCACTAAAACTTTGCTTAGTGGCAGAGGGCGAAGCACATCTTTACCCTCGTTTGGGCCCAACATCTGAGTGGGATACAGGCGCTGCACATGCAGTTGCACTGGCTGCTGGGGCAAATGTAACTGTTCTAGACCCAGAAAATCCATTAGATGACAACGCCGACGCTCTTACCTATAACCAAAAAGAGTCTGTGTTAAACCCCTTTTTCCTTGTGAGCGCATAACATGAACAACGAAAACGAATTATTAAGACAGGACGTTCTGTCTTACCTTGAGCAACACGAAAAGAAAGACATGCTACGTTTCCTTACCTGCGGTAGCGTAGACGACGGTAAGAGTACCCTTATTGGTCGCTTGCTTCACGATTCAAAAATGATTTATGAAGACCAGCTTGCTGCCATTACAAAAGACAGTAAAAAAGTAGGTACTACGGGTGAGAAAGTTGACCTTGCCCTTCTTGTAGACGGCCTTCAGTCTGAACGTGAACAAGGTATTACCATTGACGTAGCATACCGCTACTTCTCTACCGACAAGCGTAAATTTATTATCGCTGATACCCCAGGGCATGAGCAGTACACCCGCAACATGGTAACAGGCGCATCTACCTGCGACCTTGCAATTATTCTTGTTGATGCCCGTGGCGGCGTTAAGGTGCAAACCAAGCGTCACTCATTCCTAGTTTCACTTCTAGGTATTAAGCACGTTATTGTTGCAATCAACAAAATGGACTTAATGGACTATTCAGAAGAAGTGTACAAGCAGATTCAAGAAGATTACCTGAAGTTTGCTGAACAGCTTGATATCCCAGACATTCAGTTTGTTCCTATTTCAGCACTTGAAGGCGATAACGTTGTAGGTATCAGTGAGAAAACACCTTGGTTTAACGGCACGCCACTAATGGAAATGCTAGAAAATATTGAAATTGGTGAAGATGACAATCAAGAAGATTTCCGCTTCCCTGTACAGTATGTTAACCGCCCTAACCTAGACTTCCGTGGCTTTGCTGGTACGGTAGTATCAGGCCAGGTCGCACCAGGCGATGAAGTGACGGCACTTCCTTCTGGCAAGAAATCAAAAGTTAAGCAAGTGGTTACATTTGAAGGTGATCAAGAACGCGCTTATGTACCTCAAGCAGTAACGCTAACGCTAGAAGATGAAATTGACATCTCTCGTGGCGATATGATTGTAAAATCAGACAACTTGCCACTGCTTAACACGCAATTTAAAACTCACCTTGTGTGGATGTCTGAAGAGCCGCTAATGCCAAACAAGCAATACTTGTTTAAGTTCGCGACTAAATCAACACCAGGGGTAGTTGCTCATATCGATAATCAAATTGATGTGAACACGCTGGAAGAAACAGATGCCATGCATCTAAATCTTAACGAGATTGGTGTAGTAGACGTTAAGTTTACTCAACCTGTTGCCTGCGACCCGTATAAGCGCAACCGCCCTACCGGTTCATTCATCGTCATAGATCGCCTTACCAACGGCACGGTTGGTGCAGGTATGATCATTGATGAAATTGCGGGCGACGCACAGCATACATCGCCTGACTTCTCTGAGTTCGAGCTTGAATTCAATGCACTAGTACGCAAGCACTTCCCGCATTGGAACTCTGTGGATATCAGTAAACTATAAGCAGGACTGGAGCAATATGGATGTGACCCAGTTCATCGTACTGGCAGTATTTGCCGGTACGATATGCGCGCTGATTTTTACCAGTCAGCGCCCTTCCACTGTGTTTTCTGGCGCAGTGTTAGCTTTACTGGTTACCCAGCAGTTATCTCTTGATGACATCTTGCTAAACTTAACAAACAAGGGCTTAATCACCCTTATTTTGTTGCTTTTAGTAAGCAGTGCTATTGATAAAACCGCGTTAATAAAACGTATTGGTAGAAAACTTGTTAGTGCTAACTTTACGCAGTCTTACTGGCGTCTGTTTTCACTCACTTTTGTGTCTTCAGCACTACTCAATAACACCGCTATTGTGGCAAGCCTTATTGGCCCTATAAAACAGAACCAATATCACCCCGCTTCCCGATTACTGATCCCGCTTTCCTACGCCGCAATACTCGGTGGCACGGTTACTTTAATTGGTACCTCAACCAACCTTATTGTAGATAGCTTTCTACAAGAGCACGGGCACCCTGGCTTCAATTTTTTTGACTTCACTCTGTATGGCTCCATTGCTGGGTTAAGCTGTGGCCTTCTCATGTTCATGTTATTACCTTTGCTGCCCAATATCGGCAACAAAAACAATAACTATCATGAGTATATGGTTGAAGCAGAAGTCGAAGCAGGTTCAGAACTCATTGGCAAAACCGTGGAGCAAAACCACTTACGTAATCTGCCTGAGCTCTTTTTGGTAGAAGTGGTGCGCAATGGCAACCTAATCTCGCCTGTTGGGCCTGACCTGGTTATTCTGGAAAACGACAAGCTGATCTTCTCTGGCAACGTCCAAAAGCTAGATAACTTAAGCCATATAAAAGGCTTAAGCATGTTCGCAGAAACCGATGGGGTATTGCGTGAAAGCTTAACTGAAGTTGTGGTGGCAAACCGCGCTCAAATAATTGGGCAAACCATTAAAAATCTTGGTTTTAGAGCTCTGTTTGATGCCGCCGTTGTGGCAATTCGTCGCGATGGAGAGCAACTATCAGGAAAGTTAGGAGAAATAAAGCTTCAAGCCGGTGACTTTTTGTTGTTAGCGACAGGTCCTGACTTTGCGACTCGTCAAAACTTGAACAAGAACTTTTTCATTTTGTCTGAGCAAAAAATTGCCCGTCCTTTGACCAATAAGCAAGAGTGGATCACCCTTGGTGGTTTCCTTACGACGGTGTTATTAGCCGCGACTAATGTCATTTCATTGGCTATTGGTTTATTGTTCTTAGCTGCTGTACTTATCGGCGTTAGGGTTACGTCAAACGGAGAAATGAAGCGAAACCTGCCGCTAAACTTGATTGTTGTGATAGTTGGTGCGTTAAGTTTAGCCACAGCACTTGAAAACTCTGGGGTTATTACGACTACAACCGAAGCACTAATGCCTCTTTTGGCGGGCACTGATTGGTTTGTAGCGCTCGTGGTTATCTACTTGCTAACCTTACTTTTAACTGAGTTCGTTACCAACAATGCAGCTGCGGCATTAATGTTCCCGTTTGCTTATGGGCTAGTGCAAATTATCGGCGCACCGCTAATGCCATTTGCTTTAGCCGTTGCCTTTGCGGCAAGCGCGAGCTTTATATCGCCATTTGGTTACCAGACTAACCTCTTAGTCTATAACGCTGCGAACTACAAATTTGCGCACTTTATAAAGATAGGCCTACCTATATCTGTGATGTACAGCACAATAGTGCTAACGCTGCTGAATATAACTTATCTATAGATTGTTTATGGTTTACTACCATAGAAAATAAGAGGGAAGCCTAGCTTCCCTTTTTACTGCTCTTTAACCGAGCCTTCGTGCTACAATTAACTAACCTTATTCATTTTCCCTTACAAAAAAATGACTCTTTATCAGAATCTTGTGCTGTACATAATGTGTGCCCGCCAGTAATCTTTATACCCAAACTTATCCACGTGTTAACGAACAATAATTTACAATCATTGTTTTACACAGAATCTGAACAGCAAATAAAAACTAAGAAAGAGGAGCAAAGGATGCACACTGTGACGAATCCTTTCCAAGCGTGTAATGATATCTTTTTTAAACCGAATGGCGTCTTCAAAGCGGTTGGCGAGCACAATAACTGGAGCTGGATGCCGTTTATCTTGGTAATGGCTATTACGCTGGTATCTCAATATCTCTATGTGAACTTTGTCGATATTGAGTGGTTTGCAGAAATGAACATTGCCGCGCAAGGCGATATGAGCCCGGCTGAAGAAGAACAGATGAAGGCTTTCTTTACCAGAGATGCGCTGCTTTGGTCTTCTATTATCTTCGCTTTTTTCATTCCTATTACCATTAACGCTGTTTATGCCGTTTACGTAAACCTGATGACTCGTTCAGACGATAGCCATGTTTTCGGTTTCACAGATTGGTACGGTTTTGCATGGTGGCTTTCAATGCCTTACGTATTGACCGGTTTAGTTGGCGTTGCACTGCTATTGTTCACCGGCGACCACCAGGTGGCACCATCAATCTTATCACCAGCATCCTTAGGCTTTATAGCAAGTATTCCTATGGACTCGCCTTGGTACGCGTTCGGCCAAGCTTTAAGGTTAGAGCTTTTTTGGGGAATTTATTTGGCCACGGTAGGCATCTCTCAATGGACGTCTTTTCCTCTTAAGAAAGCGGCACTCATTGCAAGCGCTCCGTATGTGGTTATCTACGGTATTTGGCTGATTGCTTTAGCGCTATTCTAAAATATACACTTAATAGCCGCCTTCCATTTGGCTATTTGTTGTTGCTGCCCCGATAAAACGGAGGCAGCGACAAGCTCCTACCTAAAATTTAAATCTTCGAAGCTTAATATAAAAAAGGCGGTACACAAGTCAACGGGCCAAGCCCTTTAAGACCACAAAGGTAGCTGAATTGTCGGATTACTTCCCTCCCGTAGCGGTCTAAAATAGTCTTTATTCTGATAAAAAACTTCATCTTGTTGACTGTGCCACAAAGGAACACCAAGCAAAGGCAATGGCTTTAAAAGCGGTGTTTTTTCAAAATAGTTTAACGCTTTGATGCGTGCTGTCATCGCATCGTCTAACAGCAAGCGCTGCTGCCATTTATCAAGACGGCTAAAACCATGTGGTACAGCTACTGCTAACCACTTGCCGGTAAGGCCTATAAATGGGTTTAGCATCATTTCTAAATTCGCGTGTCCGAAGATAAAAGGGCTGATCTGTGTGTGCCACAGTGACCGTTTTGCCATAAAAACACGCTCCCACTGATGGGACGCTAATTCCGCTAAAAACGTTTCAAGGGTGTCACGATCACATGGCGCACCTTGCATGATCTTATCTGTTGTTCCGCTATTTGAGTCATTAAGTGTAGCTGTACGTTTGGGCTTATTTAAAGCAATGCTCTCGGGTGCTTCAATGGCAAGTACTACCCCACACTCATCGAAGTGAGTAATACGGTTGCGGCGCGCCGTTCTGGGGTTTACACCATACGCATTGATATCTTTGATATGCAGCTCATTTAGTAACGATTTTGTTTTAGGAAACTGCAGCCAAATAAGTGCATTAAACAAGTCGTGCCAGCTTTGCTCCCGTGTAGGAACTACACCGTCTTCACTAATAATGGTTTCGTAATATCGTTGTTCATCGTTTGAAAACTGGCTTTGCCCTTTGAACTGAGGCCCCTGCCAATGCTCACAATACCGTGTCGTCAATTCATTTAGCTGGTCAGGTGCAGGGAATTCGGTATTACTTAGTAAGCCAACCTCTTCAAGAAGCGCCGTAACCGGTTTACTGGCGTGTTTTAGTAAGTAGTCTTTACAGAAGGGGATTGAGTTTGATTGCATATCAACTATTGGTTCGCTTTGGGGTTTTCTCTATACTGGACGCGTATTGTAGAGCAAACAGAGACTAACAATGAAAAAAATGTTTTTGCCGTTGCTTGTACCTACCCTTCTAGGCGTAAGTGCTTGCACTCCTAACAACGACAGCACCTCAACAAACGAATCAGCGCAGAAGACTATGCCTGCGGCTTCTAACTTCGACAGCGTTTACAGCAGTATTTCTGATGCTGACATTCGCGAGCCGCTAAAAGTTTTGTCTTCTGATGAGTTTGAAGGTCGTTTACCAACGACTGAAGGTGAAAAGAAAACCATTGGTTACTTGGTCAGTGAATTTACTAAAGCTGGGCTTCAGCCGGGTAATGGCGATAGCTTCCTTCAAAAAGTAGCGCTCATGGAGATCACTGCTGATCCTGACATGACCATGACCATTGGCGACAATACATTTGCCTACAAAGAGCAAATGGTCGCCTCTTCAAAGCGCGAGCAAAACTCGGTATCTCTTGAAGACTCTGAACTGGTGTTCGTTGGTTATGGCGTAAATGCTCCAGAATACGACTGGAACGATTATGAAGGCTTAGATGTTAAAGGCAAAACCGTGGTTATTCTAATTAACGACCCAGGTTTTGAAAACCCAGAAAGTGGGAAGTTTCAAGGCACTACCATGACCTATTATGGCCGTTGGAGCTACAAGTATGAAGAAGCGAGTCGTCAAGGGGCAGCGGGTGCCATTATTGTTCACGAAACCGCGCCAGCGTCCTACGGCTGGTCTGTTGTTGCAAACAGCTGGAGTGGTCCGCAGTACGGTTTAGTGAGTGCCGATAAAGGTGCGAGCCGCGTTGCCGTTGAAGGCTGGCTTACGTTAGATGCAGCGAAAAAAGTGTTTGCCGATGCCGGCCTTGATTTTGACACAGAGAAAGCTAACGCGATGGAGGGTCCATATAGCAAAGCAATGGATATTAAAGCGTCAGTTACCGTGAAAAACACGTTCGAAAAGTCAGAAAGCAACAATGTTATCGCCACATTACCGGGTACCGAGCTTCCTGATGAGCATATCATCTACACGGCACATTGGGATCATCTAGGTAAAGATGAAAGCAAAGAAGGCGACCAAATCTATAACGGCGCGCACGATAACGCCACGGGTACTGCAGCTATGCTTGCGATGGCTAAAGCCTACTCAGAACTTACGCCTGCACCTAAGCGTTCAGTGTCGTTTCTAGTAGTTACAGCTGAAGAGCAAGGGCTATTGGGCAGTAAGTTTTATGCCAGCAACCCTGTTATTCCTATTGAGAATACCGTTGCGAACATCAATATGGATGCAATGAACGTTTTAGGTAAAACCAAGAACGTGGCGGTTGTGGGCATGGGCAAATCAGAAATGGAAGACTACCTTGAAGCAGCTGCGGCTAAGCAAGGTCGTACACTTACCCAAGAAGACCGACCTGAAGCAGGTTACTACTACCGTTCTGACCACTTCAGCTTCGCTAAACAAGGTGTACCGGCACTATATGCAGAGGGCGGCAATGAACCAGCAGATGAAGAAACGGCTAAGTATAGAAAACGTATGAACGTTATTGTAACAGGCTGCTACCATCAAGTGTGCGACCAATATCGCGATGACTGGGATCTAAGCGGTATAGTACAGGACACACAAATGCTGTTTGACGTGGGTGTAGGCGTTGCAAATGCAGACGCTTGGCCTAAATGGAATGAAGCAAGTGAGTTTCAACGCAAAAATTAATACCCGCACCGACATCTAAGCGTTAAAAATGCGTAGTTATGCAGTGAAATTAAAAGGGCCTTTTTATAGGCCCTTTCTTATTTCTCACTTCCGGAATACTGATTCAAGCGACTTCGAACTGCTATTTTTTACTATTCAGTAAACTCCCGCGCTATTTAGTTGACATAATAATTATGCACTCTAAATAGGATAAAAATGTTAATAAACGGCTGTTTTGATATAAAAGGAATAAGAATTTCCATTTTCTCATCATAATGTACTTGCAATTTCCTGTCAGACTGGCACATTCAAGGCACGCGAAAAAAGAATAAAAACAATCCTTCGCTCACTCGTACGCGAGTACCGACAGAAAAAACTTCTATTATTTTTTTCAACAAGTGAACAGAGAGAATCCGTTATATGTGTGGTATTTTCGGTATCCTTGATATCAAAACCGATGTGTCTGAACTCAGAACCCAAGCCCTCGATTTATCAAAACTATTGCGCCACCGTGGCCCTGACTGGTCGGGTATCTGGAATAATGACAATACCATTCTTTGTCACGAAAGACTGGCGATTGTCGACGTAGATACAGGGGCACAGCCTCTTATCAGCCAAAACGATAAGCAAATCCTTGCTGTTAACGGCGAGATATACAACCACAAGCAGCTAGCCGCTGACTTAGATGAGCCGTATCCATTTAAAACCCGTTCAGATTGTGAAGTTATCCTTCCGCTTTTTCAGCAAAAAGGTGTCGACTTTATTGATGATTTAGAAGGCATGTTCGCGTTTATTCTTTACGATGAAGAGCAAGACGCCTACCTGATCGCCCGTGATCATATTGGTATTATCCCGCTTTACACGGGTTACGATGAACACGGAAACTTCTATGTTTCGTCAGAAATGAAAGCACTAGCGGGCGTATGTAAGACAATTAGTGAATTCCCTCCAGGTCATTACCTGTGGAGCAAAGAAGGAAAAATCACTAAGTACTACAAACGCGATTGGATGGAATACGACAACGTAAAAGACAACACAAGCGATTTAGACGAGCTTCGCGTAGCATTTGAGAAAGCGGTGAAGTCACACATGATGTCTGACGTGCCTTACGCAGTTCTGTTGTCTGGTGGTCTAGACTCATCACTGGTTTCTGCTGTGGCTGCACAGTACGTAGCCAAACGTGTTGAAGATGAAGACAAGACTGACGCGTGGTGGCCACGCCTTCACAGTTTTGCTGTAGGTCTTGAAGGTGCTCCAGACCTTAAAGCTGCGAAGAAAGTGGCGGATATGATTGGTACCGTTCACCATGAAATCCATTTCACCATTCAAGAAGGTTTAGATGCCATCCGTGATGTTATTTTCCATCTTGAGACCTACGATACAACCACTATCCGCGCTGCTACCCCTATGTATCTTATGACCCGCAAAATTAAAGCAATGGGCATAAAGATGGTGCTTTCCGGTGAAGGCTCTGATGAAATCTTTGGTGGCTATCTGTATTTCCATAAGGCGCCAAATGCCAAAGAGTTCCACGAAGAAACGGTACGTAAGCTGGATCGTCTTCACATGTTTGACTGTGCTCGCGCCAACAAAGCGACGTCAGCATGGGGTGTTGAAGCACGTGTTCCTTTCTTAGATAAGAACTTTATTGACGTAGCCATGCGCTTAAACCCACAAGACAAGATGTGTCTTGACGGAAAAATGGAAAAATGGATCCTTCGTAAAGCGTTTGATAACGGCGAAACCCTTCCTGCGGAAGTATTGTGGCGCCAGAAAGAACAGTTTGGTGATGGCGTAGGTTATTCTTGGATAGACTCGATTCGCGATTTCGTTGAAAACGAAGTAACCGACCAACAGCTAGCTACTGCGGAGTTCCGCTTCCCAGTGAATACGCCAGACACTAAAGAAGGCTATTACTACCGCACTATTTTCGAGAGTTATTTCCCTCAAGAAAGTGCCGCTCGCTGCGTACCTGGCGGCAAGTCAATCGCCTGTAGTACAGCTGAAGCCCTCGAGTGGGACGAAAGCTTCAAGAACAATGCCGACCCTTCTGGTCGCTCAATGAAAGATGTTCACGCTGGCGAGTCGTAATAGACGAAACGAAGCAAAGATATGTATAAAACGCAGCTTAGGCTGCGTTTTTTGTTGCCATTTTATTCTTTATAACTTTGGTTTATACCAGAGTGCAGAATTAGTGACAGGCGTTTCAATAGGAAGCAATGGGTTTTCTATAGTAAAAATTTTACGCTCATTAACGCCTAAATATTCTAAAATAGGCGCGTAAGTAGACTCAAAAAGAGCGTCGAATGAGCCATCTTCTATGGCTCTATTTAGGCCAGTCTGAATAAGGTTTTCTAATGTTTTGTTATTGCCATTAACGAAGTAATACATGGCTGTGGGGTAATAAAGCGCCATTGAAGGCTCTAGATAGAGGTTAGTGCGACGGCCCTCTTCTTCAAGTTCAGCGATTACTTCCATCACAGAACGAGGGAAAAAGTCTCCTTTGCCCTGTTTAATCATGTCATACGCTTCACGAAATTCAGGCACGGTGAAAACATTGAACCCGTTAGCTTGCAAAATCTTAGTATCTGGCCACTCTTCTCCTTGGATAGGAACAAGTTTACGCATATCGTTCAACGACAATACATCATCAAACTTCGACTTCTTATCTTCGTTAATAACAAAAACGCGAAAGCCAATAAGCCCTTTGGCGATAGGTATTCGAATGGGAGTCAGCTCTTTTTCTCGCTGGTTATCTGTCATGCTCCACACAACGTTAACTTCTCTATTCTCACGTAGCTGGCGCATAGCTTTACTCGTCAGTAATATGCGATCCGAAGGACGGAGTTCGTAATTGACACCGGTTTTATCGAGAGCAAGTTTAAGTAAAGCGATAGGATATTGAGCTCGAGCGTCAGAGTCGTCGATAGGACGGGGATAGGTAATCGTCCACGTAGCGCCATCAGCCATTGGAACGATAACCAAAAGACATATAGAAACCGCTGCCGCAACAGCTTTTTTAAGCGAGTTGAAGCTGTTCATTTTCTTTATGCCCAAGTTGAATTAAAGAGTGAGTTAAAGAGTGAGCTGAGTACTCTTGATCGCGTTTTATTCTTTTAAAAGGCAGATATGTATTAAACATTTATTCAATGCCAATGTATTTGTGTGTTTGTAAAGATAGCCGCCAGTTGCGCTCAATACAAGTCCGCACAGCCAGTTCAGTTGCTCTCTTCTGCTGGCTAATTGGTTGTAAACAAACCTGTTTTCCTTCCAGCGATGATACGCTGCTCAGCAGAGCGTCAAGTTCATCAACATGCTTTTGCATAGCAATAGGATGCTTAATTTCGTTTGCTCTTTCTAAAGCACTGACTAAAACGTCGTATCCGCCTTTCATATTTATTTTAGGTGAAACAGTTACGTAAGTGCGCTCATCACAGAGCACTTCAAAGGTACCGCTGGTCTCAATTTGTGTGGTATACCCGTTATCGTGTAGCAGGGTTGTCAACGGACGTAAATCATACATACAAGGTTCCCCCCCCGTGATGACCACGTGTTTTGCCACGTATCCTTGTTTACTAAATTCGGCCAGCAAGGCGTCTTCACTTGAGATGAAATAACTTTCTGACTCTTCGCCTTTGGTTATCACAGCCTGAGGCGAAACACTTAAATCAGGTTTTATTTCCCACGTATGTTTAGTATCACACCATGGGCAGCCTACAGGGCAGCCCTGCAGGCGAACAAAGATAGAAGGAATACCTGTGTGAGCACCTTCACCTTGGATAGTTTCAAACATCTCATTGATGTTTAATGTGGACATTACAGACAAATTGACACCCTTTAACGATTGTATGTTGGGATTTTACCAAGGATCACATAAAATTCGGGGATAATTTCTTAAATCTTCGAAAACTATGTCAGAAAATGTTGTTGTTATCTATTCAGGAGGCATGGACTCTTTCACAGTACTGCACAAAGCACTGAAGGCAGGCAAAAAAGTTCACGCATTAAGCTTTAACTACGGACAGCGTCACAAAAAAGAACTCGACTATGCGGCGAACGTGTGTAAATCACTTAATGTGCCACATAAAATTGTCGATATTAGCGCTATTAACACACTTATTGGTGGCTCTGCCCTAACGTCAGATATCGACGTACCTGAAGGTCACTATGAAGAACCAAGCATGAAACAAACGGTAGTGCCTAACCGTAACATGATATTACTGTCTTTGGCGGTTGGCTATGCTGTAAGTTTGGACGCCAATGAAGTCTATTACGGTGCACACTCAGGCGATCACGCCATTTACCCCGACTGCCGACCAGAATTCGTGCATAAGATGAATGACGTATGTGGTATTGCAAACTATACCCCAGTTACCATTATGACGCCTTATATCGACGACAGCAAAACAGCTATTTTGACTGACGGGTTGTCGATGGGTTTGGATTACGGGCAAACATGGACATGCTACAACGGCAGAGAGAAAGCGTGCGGGAAATGCGGTGCATGTGAAGAGCGTTTAGAAGCTTTTAAGGAAAACAACGCTACCGACCCACTAGAGTACGAATAAGTACTGCTCATACAAATAAACAGACTCAATAAAAAACACCTCTTGTTCCCTGCGTATTTATGAACGCTTTAGAACAAGAGGTGTTTTTATATTAGCTGTATTGATGAAACTACTTCTGGCTTTCAGAAATAAAATAACTTAACTCTTTAATGCAGTGGCGTAATACCGGGTTTAACCGCGTGTTTTTACCATTCATCACAAATAGCTCGTGGCTAAAGTTAAAAAGACTCCCTTGAGCAATAGGCACAAGTCCTAACGCCGCCCCCTGCTCTTTTGCCATGTAATCAGGTAACAAACCGATATATTCGCCCGTCATAATTGCGGACATCGCAGCGTCAAAAGAATCAGAAAAGGTTTGTATAGATAGCCTTGTCTCATCTTCAATGTAGTTAGCTGATGACAGGCCAGCAATGCCAATGGCAGGATAATCACCAATCTTCACATTCTCTGGCAATTCAGTATCGCGATACTTTGCCAACGGATGGGTTGGCGCACAATATAGACGCCCTTCAGTTTCAATCCCCACAGGGTGAAAAGTCACTGATTCAGGTTTTACCATGTCATAGGTTGAAACCACAAGGTGACACTCACCTGATAACGCAACATGTTCTACTTCGTTATATAAACGAGTTTGGATATTCACGTGGATATCATCAAACTTCTTCATTGTACTTTTAACTGCTTTACTTACAGCCATGTGCATTGAAAGTGGGAGGCCTGCCATTAACACTAGCGTGATATGACCAGAATAATCATCGTGTAGCGATTTTAGATTAAAAACAAAGTTATCGAAGGCATTGAAGATGCGCTTGGTTTCTTGAAAAACCACCTCACCTTCTTTTGTCATTTGAAAACCACCACGACCACGATGACATAGCACCAAATCCAAACGCTCTTCGAGCTTTTTAATGGCGGCACTGATATTTGGACGTTGCATACGCAACACGGGTTCAGCCGCAGTAAATCCGTTGCAGCTTGCTACAGCATAAAACACACGCAGTAGCTTGATATCTGACTCCTGAAGACGATTAAGCATGTTAGCACCTGTTTTTAGGTATAGTTATAGATACTCTAATGAGAACTATATGTAACTAATCGTGCTATTACAACGACATTTTGCTGCTTTTCGTCTCATTTAATAATAAAAAAACAACTTCTCTGTTTCGTAAATAGTTATCTACAGGAATATTTTTACATAAGTAAAAAGAACTAAGCAAAGGTGAAGAGCAAGTAGAGATCTGTTATTCAGATTTATACGGAATACGAGCGCAAGGGGCTTTTTAACAGCCCGCATATATAATTACTCACTCAATGAGAGTTAGAATATTCGTAATCGCGGCGTGTAACCGTAGGAGTAGTGGTTCGACATCAAGGTTACACCACAAAGAGTACGGACATTTTAGACTCGTCCTTCGGGAAGATCTGGCAAGTAAAGCGCCCCCAATAAGTACTGAAGGCGTTGACTTGGCAAAATGCTTAAGAAAGCGCAACTACCTGTTTTCTAAGTGATTCAATATCGTCACGAAGTGACGCCGCTTTTTCGAACTCAAGCTCCCGAGCATATTCGAACATCTGTTTTTCCAGTTCGGTGATTTGATCCATTAACTCAGTTGCACTTGCTGTCTTCTGTTGCTTTTTCTTTTCTTCAACCTTGCGCAGTCTTACCTTACCAGAAGCAGGATGTGCACTATCACCCAAGTCCATTATATCGGTAATAGGCTTATTGAGTCGCATTGGTGTAATGCCGTTTGCCTCGTTATGTGCCATTTGCTTTTCACGACGACGGTCCGTTTCGTCTATCGCTTTTTTCATAGATTTGGTTATGCTGTCACCATATAAAATGGCTTTACCATTCACGTGTCGCGCAGCTCTACCAATGGTTTGAATAAGCGAACGCTCAGCGCGCAAAAAGCCTTCTTTATCTGCATCTAAGATAGCCACCAGCGACACTTCAGGCATGTCTAAACCTTCACGCAACAGGTTGATACCGACCAAGACATCAAATTTCCCCAATCGTAAATCACGGATAATTTCAATTCGCTCTACAGTATCGATATCCGAATGTAGATAGCGCACCTTAACGCCGTGCTCGTTTAAGTACTCGCTTAAGTCTTCGGCCATACGCTTTGTTAAGGTAGTAATAAGCACACGTTCGTCAAGCTCTACCCGCTTTTGAATTTCAGACAGAACATCATCGACTTGAGTTGCAACAGGGCGCACTTCAATAACCGGGTCTAAGAGCCCAGTGGGCCGTACCACTTGCTCGACTACCTCGCCGTCAGTTTTCTTCAACTCATAGTCACCCGGCGTTGCAGAAACATAAATGGTTTGAGGACAAATTTGCTCAAATTCTTCAAACTTAAGCGGACGATTGTCTAACGCAGATGGCAATCTGAAACCAAACTCCACTAGCGTTTCTTTTCTAGAGCGATCCCCACGGTACATAGCCCCTACTTGGGAAACCGTAACATGAGACTCATCGATAAACATCAAGCCATCTGCCGGAAAATAATCTAATAAAGTTGGAGGCGGCTCGCCCGGCGCTCGTCCCGACAAGTAGCGGGAATAGTTTTCAATACCTGAACAATATCCAAGCTCCATCATCATTTCGATATCAAACTGGGTACGTTGTGAGATGCGTTGCTCTTCAATAAGCTTATTCGTTTCTTGAAGCTGCTTTTTGCGATCGCCTAATTCATCCTTTATATGCTCAATAGCATTCAGAATTTTCTCTCGCGGGGTTACATAGTGCGTTTTTGGGAAAACCGTCGCGCGAATAACAGACTTATCCACTGCGCCCGTTAACGGGTCGAACAGACTTATCTTATCTATTTCATCGTCAAACAGCTCAACCCGTACGGCTTGCTTTTCAGAGTCGGCGGGGAAGATATCAATGACATCGCCACGCACGCGAAATGTACCCCGTTCAAAAGCCAAATCGTTACGCTTGTACTGCAGTTCTGCAAGGCGACGTAAGATATCACGCTGATCCATAGTGTTGCCCTGTCGAAGGTGCAACAGCATTTTCATATAGGATTCAGGATCACCCAAGCCATAAATAGCCGACACACTGGCCACTATCACTACGTCCCGGCGCTCCATCAGTGCCTTGGTAGCTGATAATCGCATTTGTTCGATGTGATCATTTATAGACGCGTCTTTTTCGATAAAGGTATCGGTACTAGGAACGTAGGCTTCTGGCTGGTAGTAATCGTAATAGGAGACAAAGTACTCTACGGCGTTATTGGGGAAAAACTCTTTCATTTCACCGTACAGTTGAGCCGCCAGTGTTTTGTTGTGTGCCAAAATAAGTGTTGGTCGCTGCACTTCTTTAATCACGTTAGCCATGGTAAAGGTTTTACCTGACCCCGTAACACCCAGCAGTGTCTGGCCAGCCAAACCACTTTCCAAGCCATCCACCAAAGCTTCTATTGCTTTTGGCTGGTCGCCTGCTGGCTTGTATTTAGAATGAAGCTCAAACCCTCTACTCATTTACTTAACCTTTTCTTTAGCTTACTGCTTAACATTTTGCTCTCGGTCAAACTACTTAACTTTACAAACACACAACCTTGGTTGGCCACTATGGTATTAGCTGCGCTCAGATGTTTTCTTATCTGATTCAAACTGAGTAATCGCACGTTTGAAAACAACAAATGAAACACACGCCATTGCAATATTGGCAATGACAGTACCGGCAAATAACCCTTTCAGTTCAAATAGAAAACTACCGGCAACGCTTATTGGTACGAAGAAAATAAATAAGCGGATGACACTTAATACTAATGCCGTCATGGGGCGGTGCATTGCGTTCAACGATGAATTAGTCAGAATTATAATGCCTTGCATGCCATAACCCAGAGGTACAATCATCAAAAATAGCTGTATTAATACGCTTACCTCTGCTTCATGGGCAAAAGCAACGGCTATCCAGCTAGACATTGCCCACATAAGAAGAAAAATGCCGAACTGCCAAACAAGAACAAACTTCAAAGTAAGCGAATATGCTTTTTTAACCCGCTCTACCTGCCCTGCCCCTACATTTTGGCTGATAAATGGAGGCAGCGTCATAGATAGCGCTAGAACGACAATACTAGCAATAGACTCCATTCTATTACCTACCCCCCAAGCTGCCACTGCTTCGGCGCCGTAACCAGCAACTACAGCTGTCATCACACCACCTGCAATTGGGGTTAACATATTTGCCCCTGCCGCAGGCAGCCCTATTTTGAGAATCTCCCGGCTGCTGTCACGGAGCTCGGTGATTGTTAGAAGTCGAGGTAACATCAACTTTCGACGTACAGATAAAATATAAAGTATCCATATGGCACCAACTATCCACGCGATAAAGGTAGCCAGCGCCGCACCTTTTATTCCCATTGCGGGAATAGGCCCAAGTCCGAATATAAAAATAGGGTCAAGCAACGCATTTAAACCGCCCCCAGCTGCCATCACTATGCTAGGCGTCCGCGTGTCACCACATGCGCGTAGTACACTATTGCCCACCATAGGCATAGCTAAAAAGATGCTCGACAAATACCATAGCCCCATATAGTCAGATATATATGGCATTAAGTTATCTGTGGCATTAAGCAGTTTAAATACAGGCTCTATGGTAAAAAAGCCAATCAGTGCTAATGACCCTACCAGCAAAACAGACAGCATTAGTGAGCCTGTAGCATAGTGTTGGGACTTGGTTATTTCCTTACTACCCTGCAATTTCCCTATAATTGCCGAGGTTCCTATACCTAAACCAATGTTCAGACTGATTACTGTAAAGGTCACTGGAAAGGTAAAACTGATAGCAGCTAATGGGTCTGTGCCCAACAAACTGACGAAAAAGGTATCGATAAGCCCAAAGCTCATCATCATTACCATTCCTAATATCATAGGAATAGTCATACGCTTTAACGTAGTACCTATATCTCCTCCCAATAAGTCGGAAGTACGTTGTTTAGCGTTACTTTTTATCACTAGATCTCCGGCTGAATGAATTCCCCTCATTAATTGCACGCTAGTGTAAAACGGTGAACACTATTTAGCTATTCTGTTTCGATAAACAAAGCAAAGAGCAAGAGGGAGAGAAGAAATATGGTGTTTTTAATGAAAATGCATGCGTTCTACGAATTTGTTCGCTATTCGCTAAAAGCACTACTTTGTCGTTAATTGTACGCGATAAATGTGTCAGTAAGTCCGTGACAGTTTAGTTTCTATTCTATTTCACTTTTAATATAGTCACTTCTGAAGTTCGTTCACGTTAAGTTTTCACTGCTTAACGCTTGAAAGAACAACAAAAATGTTAATAGATTGTAAGAACCTGAGAAATAACATGGATTTTGTTGGATAGCATTTAGTCATTCGTTGAATTAACACACAAGCTACTTTTTGTTCAACCGATCAATTTAGATCGAAGGTTGCGATCACAAAAACAGTGCTAACCCTTTGTAGTATATAGAATATCACCCCACATCCAGGCCTATTCAATCGGATCAATTAATACCTGATCTTACAAAAGCAGTAGGCGAATCTAAGCTATCAACATAGTTATCCACAGATTTAGTGGATAACTACCGCCAGACCATATTCGGCGGGATTTCGTGCTCGATTAATTTCTCATCACGTAAGTGATGACTAACCTTTTAATCCTCAGGTACAGGTTACAGATTTATTAAAGGCTGTACATAATAACAGTATGGAAGCAATTTTTTATTCTTTTTAGTTATATTACTTACCTATACTGAGATATATAGCGAAAAAGAAAAAATCATTTTCTTTTATAGCTAAAAGCACACTTGTTTATATGTTAATAAGCAACATGTGCACTTATTAACCATCACTTTCGCTACATTGACGACAAAATGAGCATTAAAGCTGTAAAAAGCTATTTTTTGCGCAGTCAGCACAAATATTTCATTTATGTTGTTGACAGTTCCTAAGTACGTCTTTAATATTCGCCCCCGTTGAAGCACAGGTCCCCCTTAGCTCAGTTGGTTAGAGCGACGGACTGTTAATCCGCAGGTCCCCCGTTCGAGTCGGGGAGGGGGAGCCAACTTCAGCAAACAACTTAGGTGTCGATTCCCCCTTAGCTCAGTTGGTTAGAGCGACGGACTGTTAATCCGCAGGTCCCCCGTTCGAGTCGGGGAGGGGGAGCCACTTAGTTGGCTCTTAATCGCCTCACCCACTTCATTCTATTTTAATTCCTAAAACAACGCGTTTAGACATTAAATAACCCTAATTCAATCAAGTTGTTAAACCCGTTCTAAAAAGGGATAATAGACCTAATCTGTTTTTCTTTTTAATTCGCGGGCATTGTCCGTCAAGATTCCTCGAAGGAATTGCGTTATTCATGACTGAATTTTTACTGCTATTGATTGGTACAGTACTGGTTAACAACTTTGTGTTGGTTAAGTTTCTCGGTTTATGTCCGTTTATGGGTGTATCTGGAAAACTGGAAACCGCCATGGGTATGTCTATGGCCACCACATTTGTACTCACCCTTGCCTCGGCTTCAAGTTACCTGGTTGAAACCTATTTACTTGCGCCTTTAGGTATTGGCTATCTCAGAACCCTAGCCTTCATCCTTGTTATTGCGGTGGTTGTTCAGTTCACAGAAATGGTCGTGAACAAAACAAGTCCTACCTTGTATAGACTGTTAGGTATATTTCTTCCTCTTATCACAACCAACTGTGCAGTTCTTGGTGTAGCGTTGTTAAACCTTACGGAGCAGCATAATTTCATGCAGAGCCTTATTTATGGATTCGGGGCTGCAGTAGGTTTCTCCTTGGTATTGGTGTTATTTGCAGCTATGCGTGAGCGCTTAGCTGCTGCTGACGTACCTGTCTCATTCAAGGGTGCATCAATTGCCATGATTACCGCAGGCCTTATGTCCCTCGCATTTATGGGATTCAGTGGGTTGGTGAAGGTGTAATGTCGATGTCTACTACGATCATACTTGCTGTCATTGCAATTGGCGTCCTAGCCCTTATTTTTGGCCTAGTCTTGGGCTATGCGAGCATTCGCTTTAAAGTAGAGGGCGACCCCCTTGTCGAGCAAATCGACGCCGTGTTACCACAAACCCAATGCGGCCAATGTGGTTATCCAGGTTGTAAACCTTATGCTGAAGCTATTGCAGATGGCGATGACATTAATAAATGTCCTCCAGGCGGTGAAGCAACAATTAAAAAACTTGCAGACTTAATGGGGGTTGAACCCAAACCCCTTGACGCAGCACACGGCGAAGAAGACGTCAAAAAAGTTGCTTTCATTCGAGAAGATGAGTGCATCGGCTGTACCAAATGTATCCAAGCCTGCCCTGTCGATGCCATATTAGGTGCCGCAAAACACATGCATACCGTTATTACTGATGAGTGTACAGGATGTGACTTATGTGTAGACCCCTGCCCTGTCGACTGCATTGACATGGTGCCAATCGTTCAAACTACTTCTACATGGAAGTGGGATTTCGAATCATCACCTAAAGGTGATATCCCTATCAAAATGGTATCGTAATTGTGATGTATCCAAGTTTTGATTCAATTATAGAAGCGCTTGAAGCGGGGAAGCTGTACTCATTTCCAGGTGGTGTGCATCCTGAGGATAAAAAATCACTTTCTAATACGTCGGTAATTAAAAAGCCATCGTTGCCTGAGTTATTGATAGTACCATTGCGCCAGCACATCGGTTCAGACGGCATATGCTGCGTAGAAGTTGGCGATACCGTGTTAAAAGGCCAAATTCTTTCGCAAAGCTCCTCGCCTTTTTCGGTACCTGTACACGCTCCCACCTCTGGAGAAGTCGTTGCAATAGCGCCGCATGTTGTTGCTCATCCTAGCGGCTTAACCGAAATGTGTATATCAATACGCCCGGATGGTAAAGACACATGGGGCGACCTGTCGCCCATCGCTAATTACAGCGAGCTTGATAAAAACAAACTTATTGAAGCCATCTGCCAAGCTGGTATTTCAGGAATGGGGGGCGCAGGCTTCCCGACCCATATTAAAACCTCAACGTCTAAGCCTGTTGAGTTTCTTATTCTAAACGGGATTGAGTGTGAACCTTATATCACATCTGATGACCGGTTAATGCGCGAGCACGCATGGCAAATACGCCAGGGTTTAGACATTTTGACTCACCTTATCGAACCTAAGGCAATTATAGTTGCGGTCGAAGACAACAAACCCGAAGCGTTTGAGGCGCTCAATATTGCTTGTCAGGATAAGAAAGACTACCGCGTGGTTAGCGTTGAAACTAAATACCCTGCCGGCGGTGAAAAACAGCTGATCCAGGTAGTCACTGGTCGAGAAGTGCCAAGAAATGGTTTGCCTGCCGATGTAGGTGTGATGATGTTTAACGTAGGAACCTGCTATGCCATTGCAGACGCTATTTTGCATGGTAAGCCGCTCATAGAGCGTATTGTTACCGTAACCGGTGAAGCAGTTAAATCCCCTAGTAACTTCAGAGCGCTTTTAGGTACCCCTGTTTCTCATTTGTTAGAAGAAGCAAGTTACAACCCGAAAAAACAGAGAGCGCCCAAGGTCATTATGGGCGGCCCTATGATGGGCTTCACCTTATCAGACGCAACTATTCCTGTGGTAAAGACCACAAACTGTTTACTAGTCCCGGCTAAAAAAGAGCTTGTAGATGATAATGCAGAACGCCCGTGCATACGCTGTAGCGCGTGCGCCGATGCTTGCCCGGCATCACTGCTCCCACAACAGATTTTTTGGCACGCTAAAGCAAAAGAATACGACAAAGCCGAAGAATACGACCTTTTCGACTGTATAGAGTGTGGCGCATGCGCTTATGTTTGCCCCAGCGAGATACCGCTGGTGCATTACTATCGCCAGGCGAAATCTGAGATACGCATTCAGCGCGATGAAAAGAACAAGGCTGAAAAGGCCAAGCAGCGTTTTGAAGCGCGTAAAGAGCGTTTAGAGCGTGAAAAGCTGGAGCGAGAAGCAAAGCATAGAAAAGCAAAAGAGGCGCGGTTAGCCGCAAATAAAGCCAAAGAACAAAACGCTGCAGCTGTAGATAATGCAAATAGCACGGCTGATACTGGCGCAACGGGAGCAAAGGATAAAGTAGCGGCGGCGCTTGCACGCGCAAAAGCAAAAAAAGCGGCAATGCAGGCCAAGGCTAAAGACGAAAATACGCCAGTAAACGCTGAGGAGCCTGCCCCAGCGGCAGACGATAAAAAAGCGCAGGTAGCTGCTGCTATCGCCAGAGCGAAAGCGAAGAAAGCAGCCCGAGCTCAAGGTTCAGAGCAAGCTGAGAACGTCACTGAGCCAGCGGCTCAGGTATCATCGCCAGAGGATGATAAAAAGGCCAAAGTTGCCGCTGCTATCGCCAGAGCGAAAGCGAAGAAAGCAGCCCAGGCTGGCCAGCATTCAGATGCGTCAATAGAAAACCAAGCAGGTTCTCAAGTCGAAAAAAATGCTGCTCTTTCAAATTCTGAGACATCAAATTCTGAGCCTTCAAAGACTGAAACTAACGCAGACCTATCAGTTGAGGAAAAGAAAAAAGCGCGAATCGCAGCGGCTGTTGCTAAAGCAAAAGCGCAAAAAGCCGCAAGAAATGACGCAAGTGGCCAATCTGAGCAGGCTACGCCCACTCAATTTGGCGAGCAGCAAGACAATCAGTCTAAAGAACCGCTAGGTGAAACGGACGCTAAGGATGAAAAGAAGGCTAGGATAGCTGCTGCCGTTGCTAAAGCGAAAGCCAAAAAGGCCGCGTCGCAAAAAGCACAAGCATCTAGCCCTGTTAGTGAAGCTGACACAGACAGCCAAGACGTTAGCTTGCAAAAAGAAGCGGATCCTCAAAGTGTCAACGGCCAAGATAATGGTGCTCAGGATAACAAGGCTTTAAATTCATCTAGCAACTTGAGCGAAGCGGAACAGAAAAAGGCCCGCATTGCTGCCGCCGTGGCAAAAGCAAAAGCCAAAAAAGCGGCCAAACAGGAAGGGAATCTAGAGGACAATATAGAAGGCGAGCAAGTAGATGCTAGCAACAGTGACCTCAGCATAGAGACAGCTTCAGCGCAAAATGCGCAGGATGTAACCAGCACGCCTAATGAGAATACTAACGACGCTCCATCTAAAAGTGACGCCGACGAGAAAAAAGCGCGTATAGCAGCCGCAGTGGCAAAGGCCAAAGCAAAAAAGCTTGCTCAGAGCACAAATGACGATTTAGCAGCCTCACAAGATACTGCTGAACAAGAAAGTCACAAGGAAAATGAACAGAGCGAGCCGCCTAGTGAAGCAGAACAAGTAGCAAGCATGCAATCAACTTCTCAAACCACCACTGCTCAAGATGAAAAAAAAGCACGTATAGCGGCAGCCATTGCAAAAGCTAAAGCCAAAAAAGCGGCGGCTGAACAAGAGAAAGAATCAGAATGAAGTTAAGTTTATCGAGTTCACCACACCAACGGGTTAAACGCGATACCGGACAGGTCATGCGCATGGTCATTTACGCCATGATCCCAGGCATGATAGCCCAATCTATTTTTTTTGGTTGGGGCATGCTTATTCAAGCGGTCATTGCAGTAGTAAGTGCACTGGTTATTGAAGGGGTTATTTTATTTTTAAGAAAGCGCCCTATCGAACGCACGCTTACTGATTACAGCGCAGTTTTAACCGGCTTGTTAATTGCGATTAGTATTCCACCTACTCTGCCGTGGTGGATGACGGTCATTGGGGTATTTTTTGCGATCGCGGTTGCTAAACAGGTCTATGGTGGGCTTGGCTTCAATATTTTTAACCCCGCAATGATAGCCTACGTGGTTTTGCTTATTTCATTCCCGGCAGCCATGAGCCTATGGCTTCCTCCTGCAACCCATGCCGGTGTTACGCCAAGCTTCTTTGACTCGTTATCATTGATATTTACAGGCTTCACTACCGGCGGCTACGATGTTACTCAGCTTAAAACTATTGCCGACGGTGTAACCATGGCTACACCGCTAGACACGTTAAAAACTGACTTAACACAAGGCGTGACTTATTCAGAGTCTTTAGCTAAACCGATTTTCGATGGCGGCATATTCGACGCCGCTGGTGCAGGATGGGGTATGGTGAGCCTTGCCTATTTACTTGGCGGTCTTTACCTATGGAAAACCCGTGTTATTAGCTGGCACATCCCAGGTGGCATGCTGCTGAGCGTATTTATCTGTGCATCACTCCTTCATTTAGTTAACGCCGATTACTATGCTTCACCGCTATTCCACCTATTCAATGGGGCAGTAATAGTAGGCGCATTTTTTATCGCAACCGATCCGGTTTCAGCGTCAACAACCCCAAAAGGCCGAATTATATTTGGAGCTGCCATTGGTTTTTGGGTAGTTATAATACGTACATTTGGTGGTTACCCCGATGCGGTGGCGTTTGCGGTGATCATTATGAATATGGCGGTACCGCTTATTGACTATTACACCCGCCCTCGCGTTTACGGTAAAAATGTGGGCAAAGGCCGAGGTAAGCAGTAATGATGAAAGAAAGCTTGGCCAAAAACGGCCTTATGTTAGGTGCGTTTGCCGTTGTCACCACAGCGTTAATAGCGTTAACCTTTTTCGGCACCCAAGACAAAATTGAGCAACAAAAGCAGCAAAAGCTTTTAAGCGTACTTAATGAAGTTGTGCCTAGTGAATTCCACGACAATGCCCTGTACGCCAACTGCACAGAAGTCAACGCCCCCGAACTGGGTATCAAAAAAGCCCATAAGGTATACCGGGCCACGCTAAACGGCGAACCTAGCGCGCTTGTGCTGGAAGCCACCGCTCCAGATGGTTATAGCGGTGATATAGATATTGTTGTCGGTGTAAAAGTAGATACACATATTGGCACCGATAAACAACAGAGTATGAAAAGCGACTCCAGTAGCGGTGAGAGTGAAAACCTCAATACCTCTGCCCTACCGCTAACCGATATGGTTGAGCTCGACGCGAGTTCTTCCGAAATGAATACGCCTGAAATAAAAACGACCAATATGAGAGTGCTTGGCGTACGCGTTATCGAACACAAAGAAACCCCTGGGCTTGGTGATAAAATTGAGCTTGCAGTGAGCAATTGGATCACAAGCTTCAGCGGCAAGTCTTTCTCACCAGACAATTTAGCCCCATGGCAAGTCAAAAAAGATGGCGGCGAATTTGACCAATTCACAGGCGCTACTATAACACCAAGAGCGGTAGTCACAGCCGTACGTGAGGCTTTACTTTACGCTCAGGCTAACCAAAGCGCGCTATTCTCCGCTCCCAACACCTGTGCAATAACAGATTCGGTTGAAACAATAGATGCCGTTAATGTGGATGAAACGCAACCTCATAGTGTAGAGGAGTTATAACGTGACTGACTTTCGCGACCTGTCCTTGCAAGGACTTTGGAAGAACAATCCTGCGTTAGTACAGCTGTTAGGATTGTGCCCCCTACTAGCCGTTACCGCTACCTTCATTAATGGTTTAGGACTTGGCCTTGCTACCATGTTGGTTTTAATTGGCAGTAACATTACCGTTTCACTCGTTCGAAACGTGGTAAGAAACGAGATTCGCATCCCTGTTTTCGTTATGATTATTGCAGCATTTGTAACCATTGTTCAGCTTTTAATGAATGCCTATACCTACGACCTTTACTTGGCGTTAGGTATTTTCATTCCACTGATTGTAACTAACTGCGCCATCATAGGTCGCGCTGAGGCCTTTGCATCGAAAAACGGGCCCCTTGCGTCCGCATACGATGGGTTCATGATGGGCTTAGGATTTACCACTGTGTTGGTGGTACTAGGCGGCATGCGAGAAATACTGGGTGCGGGTACGTTATTAGCGGGTGCAGATAGGCTATTTGGGCCCATTGCTGCGAATTGGACTATTACACTGTTCAACACAGAAAACCCATTTCTACTTGCGATATTACCGCCGGGTGCGTTTTTAGGCATGGGACTTCTTATTGCTATTAAAAACAGCGTAGATGCCAAGTTAGCAGCTAAGCAAACATCGCCTGCGGTGAAAGCTGAGCGCGTGCGTGTTACTGCAGAGAGTTAAATCATACTGTAATTATTAGTGTGGCTTGACGGAGTAAGCGAAAACTTCAGCAGATGGCGCAAACGTTTTAACTTAAAAAATTTACACCTTGTTTAGCGACCATATTAAAAAAGTATATAGAAATGAATGATGTAGTTAAGCCGGCAAAGCCGCTTTCTAAGCAGGAAAAAGTAAAAGAAATAATGCGAATTTTGGATGACCTTTATCCAGAAATTCCTATCTTTTTAGATCACAAAGACCCATATACGTTACTCATTGCGGTTCTATTATCGGCCCAATGTACCGACGAGCGCGTTAATCAAATTACGCCAAAGCTGTTCGCCCGCGCAGATAACCCCTACGACATGGTGTTGATGAGTATTGAAGAAATACAAGACATTATCCGCCCTTGTGGATTATCGCCTATGAAGTCGAAAGGCATCTGGCATTTGTCCGATATGATCATTAAACAACATAATGGTGAAGTTCCAGCAAACTTTGAAGCGCTGGAAGCCATGCCTGCTGTTGGCCACAAAACAGCCGCTGTGGTTATGTCGCAAGGCTTTGGCATTCCTGCTTTCCCGGTAGATACACATATTCACCGTTTAATGTACCGCTGGGGTTTATCGAACGGAAAAAGCGTAGAGCAAACAGAACGTGATGCAAAACGCCTGTTCCCTAAAGAAAGATGGAACGACCTCCATCTACAGATTATCTTGTACGGCAGAGAATACTGCCCTGCTCGCGGTTTTGATTTAAATAAGTGTGTTATCACACGTGAGTTCGGTAGAAAGAGCTTTATAAACGAAGTGTTGAAAGAACAAGAGAAAAAGCAAAAATTGGCGCTTAAGAAGAAGCGTAGATAGAACTTAAGGCAAGCCTTTGCGATTCAAACAAGGAGTCTATAGACTCCTTGTTCATATACCGGATAGCGCTAATCTTGCGGGCTAAATTGGCGAAAAGCATAAGCTCTTGATGAAGCCTCTGTTGATATGACAATACCATTTCTCTCAATAATTGAGTTTTGATATTCAAAGGGAAATACACCATAAGCGAGAAGCCCTTCATATTCGAAATCTTCAAAGCAAGTCTCCGCTTTAATCGTAATATCGAAAAGTGAATTGATCCCGATAATTGGCTCTACAGAGCCTGAGTATATGCAACCATTAGTATCTGAACCGCTGATCATCCCTTCGTTATCGATAGCAAACGAACGAGTGTAGGCGCCATCAGACCAAGAACTTGCATAATTGCCAGCAATATCGATAAGTGAAACATCCTCGGTAGCGCTGACTTTGTTGGCAGAGAAATCAAGTGTGAGACCCGATACTGTCGCTGAGCCTTCTAAACTGTCACCATTCGCTGTGAGCTGCATTGTGCCATGCTTAGTCATGCCTTCTCCTGGATACAGCATGGTATCGTCAGAAGTAAAGGTATCTTCGCTTATATCGCCGTGAGCAATAAGCGTGTCTCGCGAGGCCTGCGAAAATACAATAGCTTTACCTTCAGAGGAAACCGCAACAACAACCTCTTCTTGCCCATCTTCAACTGTTGAAGTTTGCCCAAACCATACGCCTAGTACTGAATCTGGCCTCACTACATTGTCATTTGAACTACCGCCACAACCAACAAGCCAAAATGCACAGACCAATGAACCGAAACAAGCCTTATTGTTGATAATACTTGAGAAGGCTAATGTTCTATTTTTGAAATAAGTATAGAGAGGTATCTTCATATTTACTTTCCTTGTTATTTTTGTCCTTTTCAGAAGGTAACATTATTTTTAACAACCAAGTAGATCTGCTTTGCGATTAACTTACGACTTCGGCTTGTGGTTTACCTCGAAAGCACATCTCAATTTGGCTATGATAAGCACGTCATATTTTTGCTCACGCAAATAAACAAAAATATAAAAATAATCCACGGAGAACACATGTCCCGATTGAATAATATCGCTAGGAATCTAGCGTTTGGTGCATTAGTAAGTGCATGCAGTTTCGGTGTTTTTGCTGAAACTTCCCCCATTACTGACGAGCAAAAGAAAAATGCCGAGACGCTAATTCAAAAAGCGCTGAAAAGTGACTTAGGCTATAGCATCGTCGAATCACTAACCACAGAGATAGGCCCACGCCTTGGCGGTTCAGAAGCAGAAAAGCGAGCAAGAGATTGGGGCGTAGAGGTAGGAAAGCGTCTAGGCTTTGATAAAGTGAGTATAGAAGAATTCACTATGCCATTTTGGGATAGAGGCCATCTGCATATTTCACTGACCGCGCCATACATGCAGCCCCTTTACGGTACCGCGTTAGGTGGAGCGGCTCCTTCAGAGAGCGAGATCAACGCTGACATCGTGTATTTCAGGGATATTCATGCACTAACCGCAGTTAAAGACGGCGCGCTGAAAGGCAAAATTGCGTTTGTCGATGGCGACGCCATGGTAAAAAGCCAAACGGGTGCAGGTTATGGTCAAGCGAATCAGCGTCGCCGTATTGGTTGGCAACATGCACAACGCGGTGGTGCTAAAGCTTTAGTTGTACGTTCGGTAGGCTCAGACTCTCATCGCTTCCCTCACTCTGGCATGATGAGCTCAGACGGTGATGAGTGGGCCGATATCCCAGTAGTTGCTATTTCTAACCCCGACGCCGATCATCTTCGACGCCTACACAATTTAGGCAAGCCACTGTCGTTATCGCTCCATTCTGAGTCAAAGTGGAAAGGCGAAGTAAATAGCGGCAACGTAATACTAGATTTAGTAGGAAGTGAAAAGCCTGAAGAGATTGTGCTCATTGGTGGTCACTTAGATAGCTGGGACCTCGGCACTGGCGCTGTAGATGACGGTGCGGGCGTTGCTATTACCACAGCGGCAGCCGCATTAATTGCATCACTGCCTGAACGCCCTAAACGCACTATTCGTGTAGTTATGTTTGGCGCTGAAGAAGTAGGCTTGTTAGGCGCGTTTGCTTATGCAAAACAGCATGAAAAGAACCTTGCTAACCACGTACTTGCTACAGAGTCTGATTTTGGCGCGCAAACAATTTGGCAACTTGTGTCGAATGTGAACCCTGAAGCAACAGTACTGGTAGATGAAATCGCAAAAATCCTGTCCCCGCTAGGTATAATTCGCGGTGGTTCAGACGTTGCTGGTGGCGGCCCCGACATTATACCGCTAGCAGCGAAAGGCGTACCGACTATCCGGTTGAACCAAAACGGACGAGATTATTTCGATCTTCATCACACGCCTGATGACACATTGGATAAAATTAACCCTGATGAACTGGCGCAAAACATTGCAGCTTATGCAGCAAGCATATATCTGTTAGCAGATTCAGACGTCGACTTAAAAGCCAAACAATAACCACAGGTTATTTCTATAATGACGTTGGTTAGTACACACCCGTACTAGCCAATGCTTTTCTTGTAACAACACACCTTTATTTACAGCGCTTAATACATACGACGCAGTTGCACGACTGAACACGCAAGACCTATAACCTTTTAGCTTTTTAGCATCATTATTGACTATACAGCGATAAAGTCTCTTAAGCGCTTGTTATTAAGCACGAAAGCATAGAATGGGTAGTTAGAACTTAATTAGCTCTCTTGAATAAGCTGATCAATAAATCGCTTTGCTTCTTGTCTCGATGATAATTGAACATGTCGATAGGTGTTCGCATGTTTGAAGGCAACAGCTGTTTTATTTATGGAGATATTTGAAATTAACGCACCTGGAATAAGGCTGTTAATGGTAGAGATAGAGTTTTGAAATTGCATATTAAATACTTCTTTATTGATATTGTTTGTTTTGAATTCCTCGCAGGTTGGGTTAAGAAATCTAAAAACGAAAATTAGGCTCTTTTCACATTTTACGTGAAAAAGAGCCCATCTTTGCGGGTTACTTCAAATAAGAGAAATAACCCTAAGCTTGCTTACAGGTCTTAAAGAACTGTTACGTTAGCAGCTTGTGGGCCTTTTTGGCCTTGTTCAACTTCAAAGCTAACCGCTTGACCTTCAGCAAGAGTCTTGAAGCCGTCAGAAGTGATTGAACGGAAGTGTACGAATACGTCTTTGCCACCAGCTTCAGGAGTAATGAAACCGAAACCTTTTTCTTCGTTAAACCACTTAACTGTACCGTTTACAGAATTAGACATAATAATAACCTTTTAAAAAATTGATGTAATGGTGGAAGCCACCGAATAGCAATAGACATAACTAAGCTAGTAAAGCAGTTGTATATCTATCTAGCACTTCAATTTGAAGGTATAAAGAAAGGTACAGCGCAGTATTAGGTAAAGCATAAAACATATCTAGAGCGAGCGAGACAATACAGGTTATTGACCGCGATGTCCAACTATTTCGGGATTATTTTTTAAGCATTGCAATGCGATCTAATTACGCCTCCCACAATGAATACGTATGTTTGTATAACGCCAATAGCAGCTAAGTTAATCTTATTCTTTTTTCGCTAGGTTTTAATTATGACAGACATGTACTCATTATCGGGTAAAACCGCCATCGTGACAGGTGGCGGCAAGGGACTGGGTAAAACTATTACCCGCTTTCTATTAGATGCAGGAATGAAAGTAGCTATCTGTGGACGCAACAAAGAAACGATAAACGAGACTGTTGAACAGTTAGATGCGCTATTCCCCGGTAAAGTCATTGGGGCAAAATGTGATGTATCAAAAAGTGATGAAGTCGCAAGTTTCGTAAAAGAAGTTAAAAATGCATTTGGCGAACTTCACGTTCTTATCAATAACAGTGGTTTTGGTAAAGAAACGCTCATCTGGGAAACCAGTGAAGACGATTGGGATGAAGTGATGGATACCAATGTAAAAGGTTCCTTCCTTATGTGTAAGCAAGTGGTGCCCCATATGATTGAAAATCGAGAAGGTTACATTATTAATATTGCCTCTCAGGCGGCACTAAATGGATATGCCAATGCGGGCGTTTATTGCGCTTCGAAATTCGCATTGGTGGGATTTGGTAAAGCTCTTCAAGAGGAAGTGCGACCTTATGGCATTCACGTACATTCGCTCAACCCTGCGCTAATTCAGTCACAAAAAACAGGATCAGAGAAAGTAGACAAGGGTTTGATTCAAAACGAAGACTTAGGAAAAATGGTGGTTTATCTGTTAAGCCAACCACGTAGACTTAAAATTGATAATATCGGCATGTGGGGTTTTTAATACGTTTAAGTGGAATTGTAAAACTGTCTTAAAGCGTTAACATTTTTCCATTATCATGGTGTGTCGTTTGCGTTGACCAACGAAAGTACTATGCGGGGATCTGTATAGCTAGAGTTCTGGATACATGTGGCAACTGCAAACGCGCACATACAATGCAGTGTACCATTGGGTAATTCTGATGGTTCAAATAGGAAATAGTTATGCGAATGCTTCACACCATGCTTCGAGTTGAAAACTTAGAGGCGTCACTTCACTTTTACACCTCATTGATGGGCATGCGCCTTCTTCGACAATCAGAAAACAAAGAGTATGAGTACACCCTCGCTTTTGTAGGATATGGAGAAGAGACCGATAGCACCGTGTTAGAACTTACTTATAACTGGGGTGACAACACCTACGATAAGGGTAACGCGTACGGCCATATCGCCATTGAAGTAGACGACATCTATCAGTTTTGTGAAAACTTAGAAGCAAATGGCGCTGAGGTGTACCGTAAACCCGGCCCCGTAAAAGGTGGCTCTACCGTCATCGCTTTTGTACGCGATCCAGATGGGTATGCCATAGAACTTATTCAAAATAAGTCTATTTCACTATAGCGCGACGTCGCCAATATCTTTTAAGCGCTTGTAACATAAGCTTTCTGTGAAATGTACGGCATAAGTAAGAAGGCGATAAAAGTAAACACATGGAGTGGCAGTCACATGCTAGGTAACCGCTTATTATTTTCTTTAAACCGGGTAAGCAAGGGTATAGCGGGTTCGTCGAACCAGCTCAAGCTGAGATTAAAGGGCAATGCTAGGTTGCGCAATAGATACACGACTAGATTGGCATCGTTACTACCTGCTTTGGTGGTGCTATTTACAGGTGCTCTTGCCTCTGAGAGTACGTTTGCGGCTGATGCTACGAATGGTAAAACTTCGCACGCTGAAGCAGAACATACCGCTAGTGAAAGACTGCACTTTACCGTTATCGCCCATCGAGGTGCGTCTGGCTATTTGCCGGAACACACCCTTGAAGCAGCCACGCTAGCATTCTCGCTGCGTCCTGATTTTATAGAGCAGGATGTTGTTATAACCAAAGATGACATTCCGGTGGTACTACACGACATTCACTTAGAGACAGTCACTAATGTAGAGGATATTTTTCCAGCACGTCACCGAAAGGACGGACGCTATTATGCCCGTGATTTTACCCTCGAAGAGCTTCGAGCATTGCGGGTACATGAGCGTGCCAACAGTGATGGCAAACAAGTTTTTAAAAGTAGGTACCGCGGCTCCCAGGCTAATTTCAAAGTGGCCACGTTAAGTGAACACTTTGAGCTAATCAGCGAACTTAATCGCCAATTCGGCACGTCTGTAGGCGTATACCCAGAAGTAAAGTCCCCTGCTTTTCACATTGCTGAAGGTATTGATGCCAGTAAGATGGTTATCGACACATTAAAAAACTACGGGTTTGCGGGAGAAAACGGCAATAGTTACCTGCAGTGCTTTGACTTTAACGAAGTCAAACGCATTCGTGAAACCCTTGGCTATAAGGGCAAAGTAGTTATGCTGATTGGCGAGAACGATTGGGGCGAGAGCGACACCGACTACGATTGGCTGCGTACACAAGATGGCATGAAACAAGTCGCGAAGTATGCAAACGGCATAGGCCCTTGGTTAGGCCATTTAATGGATACCCAGGCTATGGCTAAAGGGAAAATCGAAGCAGCAAGCTGGGTTCAGTACGCTCACGATAATGAACTTACCATTCACCCCTATACTTATCGTCAGGATGCGCTTCCAGCGGGCATGTCTGGAGAACACATTTTAGATGTATTGCAAAAAGAAATTCGAGCTGACGGCGTTTTTACCGACCATTTAGTGCCTGTATTAACTTGGCGAGACAAAACACATTAACGCAAGTTAAACGGGTTTAATGCGCTTTAGCAAGCGCCTATGACTTGGATAGTCGTACCACTACGCGTCTGTTTTGCGCACGGCTTTCCCGCGTATCGTTTGGCGCGATATGACGTTTTTCACCATGGCCTGTAAGCTGGATCCTATCTTCAGGTACACCTAGCGTAGTGAGATAGCTTTTTACTTCATTGGCCCTTCGAATAGACAATTGCTCGTTGTTGTAACGTCCACCGTAACTGTCCGTATAACCATCGAGAAGCACAAGCTCCAATTCGCTGTCTTCTTTTAAATATTCGCCAATCATAGTTAAACGCTTTTGCGAATACTTAGTAAGTTCTGTGCTGTTGTTCTGATAAGACAATACGGTGTAGGCTATGTCATCAAAACTAAAGGGAAGCAAGTTCGACACGCACTTAACAAAGTCGCGATACACGCCCGAAAAGTTGCTTGCGTTTAATGCCACACTCACCTGGTCGTATTTGTTATACCAGTCTTGGTAGTAAATCGTGGGCCAAAAGCCTTTCTCTAACTCAGATAGCATGGTCCATGCAGCATCTTGCGGCAAGTCGCCGTTATATTGCTTGCGAATCGACATATCCGCGATGGTCTTTGGCGCCACACCCGGCATCCACTTTGGCGGAACAGAGTAGACCGCAGCCACATCGAACTTGTTTGGCAGCATGTACATATCTAATTCAAATTCCATGTTGAGCTGCTTCGATGCAGAACTAGTGAACATGGCTTCGCCGTAACCAGGGAGTTCGTGGTTAAGCGTACACTGCAGGCGCGTGTCAGAATCAATACGCCAGTTGGAGCTTTCTATGGTTGCAGAATATTGCCGCATGGCAGCATGGGACGACAGCGACCCCACCATCCCCAATAAAGCGATATATTTTAATTTCGACACCATTTCGACACCATAACGAAAGTCAGACTAACATAAATGTAGGCCTTTTATACGCCCACCAATCTCTAGCGCCATAAATTGTACCCATTCGTTTTAAGTCGCGAATTGAGTGTTTTAAAAATTCATGGTTAATATGATTATCGTCCAAAGTGTAGAAAAGTTTAACGCTTAATACCATTAACGTTTCGTACTATTAGCGCGTCCCATCTTCGCTACTTTTAAATTGAAACTGGCAACTCGAAGATATCCTTGCGATAATTCTGTTTGCTAATAAGTTTCGCAGGTAGGTTCGCATTTAAAGCGGCCAACCAGTTTCTGCAATCTAGTCTTACAAGAGTGTTTATGTCTGCCAACCCGCCCCTTCTTTCCCAGCGCTTTCGAGGTTATTTTCCCGTTGTCATCGATGTTGAAACGGCCGGATTTAATGCAGGCACTGACGCCTTACTAGAGTTAGCAGCGGTTACGGTGAAAATGGATGAAGACGGTATACTGCATCCAGACCAAACCTTTCACTACCATATAGATCCGTTCGAGGGCGCTAACCTTGAGCCTGCGGCATTAGAATTTAATGGCATTGATCCGAATTGCGCATTACGAGGTGCTATTGAGGAAAGCGAAGCCATGAAGGATTTATGTAAAGGCATTCGCAAAGCACAGAAAAATGCAGACTGTCAGCGTTCTGTTATCGTTGCTCATAACGCAACTTTTGACCAAAGCTTCGTTAATGCTGCGATTGAACGCTGCAATATAAAGCGCACGCCCTTTCATCCATTTGTTTCCTTTGATACCACCAGCCTAGCGGGCCTTGCTCTTGGTCAAACTGTGCTGGTAAAAGCATGCCGGGCGGCTGGGATATCGTTTGACCAAAATGAAGCGCATAGCGCCCTTTACGATGCACAGAAAACCACCGAGCTATTTTGCTATATGGTAAATCGCTATAAGGCCTTAGGTGGCTGGCCAGTAGAAAATCAAGAATAGTTTTTTCGATAAACGCCATAAACAAAAACAGCGCCAAAAGGCGCTGTTTTATTATCTTTGAACAGGTTAGCTTATAGTTTGTCTGCTTCTTCAGATAGGTATTTAGCTACACCTTCAGGTGATGCATCCATACCTGATTTACCTTCGGTCCAACCTGCTGGGCAAACTTCGCCATGCTCTTCGTGGAACGCTAGTGCATCAACCATGCGAAGCATTTCGTCAACATTACGACCAAGTGGAAGATCGTTTACTACCTGGTGACGTACCATACCTTCTGCATCAATTAGGAATGAACCGCGGAAAGCAACACCATCTTCAGGGTGCTCAACATCGTATGCTTGGCAGATATCGTGTTTTACGTCAGCAACAAGAGTGTATTTAACTGGACCAATACCACCTTGATTTACTGGGGTATTTCTCCACGCATTGTGTGAAAATTGAGAGTCGATTGAAACACCAATTACTTCAACACCGCGCTTTTTAAACTCGTCATAACGCTTGTCGAAAGCGATCAGCTCTGACGGGCATACAAAAGTAAAATCTAGCGGGTAGAAGAATACAACCGCTTTTTTACCATTGATTGCTTCACTTAGTGTGAAAGAATCTACGATTTCACCGCTACCAAGTACCGCTGCAGCAGTAAAATCAGGCGCAGGACGGCCAACTAATACACTCATGAGTCTCTCCATTTATATTTGGATTGTAACAATAGAAGTGATTACATTGCGTAACCACTTTGATAGAAAATTTCCTTCCCAGAAAATAGGTACGAATACGGAAATAACAATGTTAAACAATGAGTTTTTTTTACTGCTCGTACCAATAATGCTCGTCCACATAAATAATTATCTAGACATTACCCAGTCATTACCCACTCATTACCAAATTGTGATTTATTAAACTTGCCATTATCTGCTTGCCAAAACAAAGAATAACAATTATTATCATTTACAGATTCATTTGGAGTACGTTTAATGTTTGTTTGCATGTGCTATGGTGTAACAGATAAAAGCATTCGCGCGGCGGTTGAAGAAAACGGCGTGGGAAATGTACGTGAGTTACGCCAACATTTAGAGCTAGGCTCACAGTGCGGTAAGTGCATCAATATGGCGCAACAAATTATCGATCAAACTATCATTGATGAGTCGCTTTTCAAAGACGTTGGCTAATATTAAAGTCCAAGGCTATCAAGGCTAAATATCGCAGTCTTATTTCCGAACACGCTTACCCTATCTATTGATGTTAACGCTTTATTCATCTTAAAACGCTCAGTTTAGCTCCCTCACCTTTTCTTAATTGAGCTTCGTCAGTACTTTCAGCTAATTAAAGCGATACTCGACACCTGCATAGTAAAACGCGCCGTTAATACCGCCCGGAGATGTTGGTGGATAAAGGGCCCCCACTTCCCCTTTAAAGGGGTTTTCATCTGGCAACGCATCAAACAAGTTCTGCGCTCCAAAAGTAAGTTGAGTATCAGGCAAAACCTTCCAAGCGAGTTGAGCATCGAAAGTGGTTAGCGCACTGCCGTAAATATCCAAGCCTGCCGAAGCATCTAGATGATCTTCATAAAATTTACCGTAGTAGTTTAAACGCCAAGTGAAGGCCCATTCATCTTTTGACTGTTCTAAGGTAATGCTCCCTCGATGAGCAGGGAGATTGTCTTCTAACATACGTATTCGAGCCTCGGTTAAGTTGGGCAGAAGCGTTGTTTTCCCATCGCTTAACACCGGGTACAGAGATACACGCTCCACTTGCGTGTCTGTCCAGTTGTAGGCAACCAACACAGAGTTTGACCAGTCACTTAACGCAAAATTGTAGTTTACAACTAAATCGATACCCTGGGTTTTAGTATCAAAATCATTGGTAAAATACTTAGCGGAGTTATATCGGGCCGCATCAAAACGCCCTTGAGCAACAAGCGTATTAACGTCATCCTCGGTTAAAGGAATGGCCGATGTGGTACTGATACGATCGGTAAGGCGAATATTAAAATAGTCAAGGGTAGCAAAGAAGCTGTCACTTGCTTGCATAACCAAGCCCAAGCTAAAGTTTACTGATTCTTCAGGCGTCAGCGGCGTGGCGCCAAGCTGCTGCGAGATAAGGTCGGTTGGCGGTAATGTTGCTTGGTCTTCCAAACCATTAACACCATAGGCAGTGGTAACGTTTATGACATTGCTTTGCCCCACAGTCGGAGCTTTAAAGCCAGTATTGACAGAACCTCGCAGTGCAAACATCTCGTTAAGTGTGTAGCGCGTACTTAGCTTTCCATCAAATGTTGACCCGAAATCACTGAAATGCTCTACTCGCGTTGCTAAACCAAACTGCCAGTCTTCAGTCGCGTATAATTCCAAGTCGGCATACACTGCCCAGTTGCTGCGACTCCAGTGACCTGCAGATTGAGGTTGATAACCTGGAAAACCGTTAGAGCCTATTGAGAAGCCTTCACTTAAGCCTATCGGCGGCTCTAAAGCGAAAGGGCCAGCGATATAAGAGGCTTCGTCTCCTGCTTTTTGGAAATACGTCTCTTTTCGCCATTCAAAACCGGCAGCAATGCTTACCGGGTCGTCAAAAATGGTTTGGATCAGTTTCGTAAAATCCAGATTGAGTGTGCGTTCTACTTGCGATACCCCGCCCGGCGAAAAGGCCGTTGGACTTTGCGGCCCTAGCGAAGGGTTGACTGTATTCGATATAGTGTACTCAATATCGCTATAGCCCAACGTGCCACTAATATCCATCGCCCAACCGTGAGGCAATTCATGCTTTATACCCATTGCAATAGATGCATCGGTAATCGTTCCACCGAACTGAGGAGCAAAACCACCAGGGAACCATTCATTGAAGGCAAAGCAGTTTGCTCCAAGTGCTGTCGTGTTATCTGCGATAAGTTGGTAGTCGAGGTCTTCTAGTACGTTATCATTTGATAAGGAAATGGAAGGGCACGCTATGCCGCTGTTTAGCCCATCTAAATCAGCAACAATAAGACGGCTTTCGCCGGTACTTGGATCGGTTCGGCTAAAAACACCTTCACGAGTTTGCGGGTTTCGAAAATAAAAACCGCCGTTTATTTCTCTTCTCGCAGCAGTTGCAAAGCTATAAAAGTGGGAGGTTGCCGAAATATCAGCACCTGCATTGAGCGCGAGCTTAATATCCTCATTAACATCAAGAGCGCCCCAAATTTGAGATGGCGAGGCAATAAAGCTATTCCCCTGTTCTAATAGCCCTTGGGCATCATCTCGCTGCACCGAGCGCGATGTGCCGTTTTGCTGTCGGTATTCCGCAGTGGCGTTAAAAAATCCCGAGTCTCCTAACGCAAAGCCTTTATTAAGCTGTATTTGAAACAGTTCGCCATCACCCTCACTGTATCCTCCGACTTTAAGCGCAACGCTCCCACCCTCACGGTCATCTTTTAGCACAAAATTGATCACGCCAGCGATAGCATCTGAGCCATACTGGGCAGAGGCCCCGTCTCGCAGTACTTCCACTTGTTTTAACGCATAAGCAGGTATAACGGATATATCGGGACCTTGAGCACCATCTGATAAACCTCCACCTAAAAACGTAATAACCGCAGAGCGATGTCTCCGCTTGCCATTTAACAACAACAGAGTGTGATCTGACGACATACCTCTTAGGTTAGCGGGTCTCACCAAGCTACTTGCATCATTGATAGGCTGGTCGTTCACGTTTAGTGAAGGCACCATAACGCTTAGCATGGAAAGGACGTCGCTATTGCCCTGTGAACTTAGTTTATCTGCTCCAATAACATCAAGAGGCACTGCCGAGTCGACAGCGCTTCGAGGCGCGTTACGAGAGCCAACGATAGCAATTTTTTCAAGCCCGTTTGCCCCCTCGTCATCTGACTGTTCATTATCATCAGGCTGTTTATTTTGTGCTGTTAGCGATGCACGAGAACGAATACTCAACGCCCCATTCTCATCAGCAACCACCGCTAATTCCGTTCCCTCAAGTAATTGAGCCAATGCTTCACTTAAAGTAAAGGTTCCTTTAAGCGCATTGGTCGTTACTTTCTTCGCCAAATCAAAAGGAAACAAAAGGGTAGTGTTGGCTTGTTTAGCTAATTCAGTTAAGGCTTCGTTAGCGTTCTGTGCTGGAATAGAGAAACTAAAAGCATCGGGCGCTGATGCCGGAAGAGTTTTAGAAGGTTGAGAATTTATTAGCGTCGAACCGCTTTGGTCTTGCGCGTAAAGTGACGGTGTTACGAATAAAAATAAACATACACTCGAGGCAATATGTAAGGGCGCTGCAAGAGCAACGTGAAAAAACCACGCCGTTGTTTTGTGCGAAACGCAACCAGCCGAACACGCAAGGGCATGCAGCTTCTCGATTGCCTTTTTCGTTTGCCTGCTTATCGCTAAATTGCCGTAATGCAAGATATATGATCGATGTACTTATTATTTTAATTATATTGTCACATTAAATAAATTGATGCCAATGGGGAATAGCCAATAGCACCTATCTATCAAACATTGATTAACCTTTCGCTAGCTTAAGCTCAATACTGGTTTCTGTAACTTTCTCATAGGTAATATTAAAGCTGCTTTCTAGTGCAGACAACAAGCCGTCTATGTCGCCCACTTTGAAATAGCCCGCTACTCTGCGCTTACGCAAACTATTGTCAGAAATATGAAAACGAACTGGCGTATAACGCCCAATTTCTAGCAGCACAGATTCAAGGGGCTCGCCTTTAAAAACTATCATGCCCTGCTGCCATGCTAAATCATCGTCAATCTCATCTTGCGACATACTTTCACGGGTTTCTACTTTGCCCAAAACAGTCGCTTTCTCCCCTGCAAACATTAGCAGACCTTCCTCTGTAACAGGGCGCTTACCAAACAGTGATTCATTTGAAGATGATGCTTTAAAGCGGTCTTTAACTAATACTTTGCCATCGGTAACAACAAGTTCAAATGCGTTGTCGTCAACATACTGCATATTAAACGCGGTACCTACTGCCGTTACAGTATTGTTTCCAGCGGTAACTGAAAATGGACGGGTTTTATCGTGAGCCACTTCAAAATGGGCTTCGCCTTTCAAAAGTACAATATTACGTGCACTTGATGTGAAATCTACCGTTACTAAAGAGTTGGTGTTTAGATGAAGCTGCGAACCATCGGATAAGGTTACATTTTTCTGTTCGCCGACACCCGTCTGAACTTTTTGGCTAACAGCAGCAAATTCAGGCGTGCTATTTAACCATGTGCGCTGAACAATGACGCCAATCGCGATTGCCATGACTAAGAAAGTGGCAGCAATCCCCCATACAGCGTTTTTCGGTAGGGCGCGCTTTTTGGCAGTGTGCCTTGCTGTTGGTTGTGGGAATAACCCACTTAATTCATTAAGCACAGACATATCATCCCACAAGCTTGCGGCATCTAATAGAGCTTGGCGATGGGCATTACTCTCTGCCAACCAGGTGTCTAACTCTACCTTTTCGTCACTTTTTAAACCGCGATCGAGACGGCTCACCCAGAGGCACGCTTGCTCTTGGATATCTTCTTTGCTTGAAAACTGGCGAATATTATTCATGTTAACTACTGCTTATGTCCTGAGTCGCGGTAGCAGTGGCACGGGGAGATGCACTGTCATTTGAAAGCTCGGCTAAATACCTAGAGCACATCATTAAACCTTTGGCGACATGCTTTTCTACGGTGCTTTCGCTTAGCCCCACAAGCTCTGCAATCTCTTTTTGTCGCATGCCATATACTTTTTTAAGTAAAAATACGCGTTTTACATCAGCAGACAGCGTGTCTGTCGCTCGGCAAAAATGAATAAAGCGCTCTTTACTCTCTACATTTTTTTCTAAACTGTGCCCCACTAGTTCGTAAGGCAAAATATCCATGTCATCTAGCTGCTGCTTGTTTTTATTTTCTGCTTTTGCAACATGGTTCAACGCTAAGTTACGCGCTGTTTTGAGCATGTATGTCCGCTCATATTGTATTTCTTGTTTTAATTCTGCTTCGTAGCTTTTTATAAAAGCTTCTTGCACGATATCTTCAATGTCGTCAGCGCCAACAATAGAACCTACCGCGCGCATTAACTTCGAGCGGTATTTTAAAAAGGTTTCAGCTACTGTCGACTTTCTTGTCATAATAATAAAAGTTGTGTGTTTCGAATTGCTTACAATGGCATCAATAATGCCTGTTTCTTCATAACTTTTCACGCAAATGATGTTCGATATTGAAAATAAAAGGGGAGCTAACGCTCCCCTTCACGTCGAAACAATTGTGAAAGTTGTTTTCGCTAGTATTAGCGATTAGAACGTGTAAACACCTCTTAGATAATAGAAGCCACCGTTAATACCGATTGGTGAGGTAGTTGGATACAACGAACCTGCGATACCGGCATACTGTGTATTCTCATCTGGGTATTCATCAAAGGCGTTTTTCGCGCCTACTGTTACAGTAAACTCTTCAGTGAAGTTATAAGCCACTTCTAAGTCCACAGTAAACTCTGAACCTACTTTATCAATAGGCAATGCAGAATCTAAGTGATCTTCAAAGATGCTACCGTAATAGTTCAAGCGTGCAAGGAAGCGCCAGTCACCGTTGGTGTGATTCGCTGTTGCACTGTAGCGCACTGCTGGAAGGTTGTCTTCTAGCATGCGAATACGCTCAGGTGAAATATTCTCTGACGCGCGGTCTACTTCTGTCGATGTCCAGTTATAAGCAAGCGAGAACTTAGTTTCACCGCCCATCATTTCCATTGCGTAGTTGGCTACTACGTCAAGACCTTCAGTGGTTGTATCGAAGTCATTCGTAAAGAAACTGATCTCTTGGAAACTAGACGCATCATTAATGCCTTGCGCTAGAAGTGCTGCAATATCGTCTTCAGTCAAGGCAATACCAGATGCCGTGCTAATGCGGTCAGTCAGCTCGATGTTGTAGTAGTCAGCAGTAATGAATAAACCATTTTCAAAGTCTGCTACCACACCAAATGTAATGCTTTCTGACTCTTCAGGCGTTAACTGCTCACCGCCTTTAAGCTGAGATACCGGATCCGTTGGCGGTAACGTTGCACGGTCAATAAGCTCACCACCTGTACCGAACGCTGTGGTTACGTTACGAACGTTACTTTGACCAAGCGTAGGTGCTTTGAAGCCTGTTGAGAATGCACCACGGAACGCGATGTTCTCTAGCGCTTGCCAGCGGAACGCAATTTTACCTTTCGTAGTATCGCCAAAATCAGAGAAATCTTCGTAACGCAGCGCACCGGCTAGCATGAAGTTTTCAGTGATATAGGCTTCTGCATCAATGTAAAGCGCGATATTGTTGCGGGACACACGACCTTGGCTATTGGCCGCCAAGCCAGGGAAACCATTTGAGCCAATGCCAAAGCCTTGTGTCGCCAGCGAACCTATTTCATAAGAGGCAGTATCACCTGCAACGCTCTCATAACTTTCGTTGCGGTATTGGAAACCAGTCGCTACGAATAGCGGCTCATACAAACCAACATCGAAAGGTTTTGTAAAATCAATATCAAGCGTTTGCTCAGACTGCGTGTAACGACCTGGGCTGAACGACGTTGGCGTGTCTGGACCAAGCGACGGGTTGATAGTGTTACTAATAGCAAAATCAACTTCGTTTTGACCTAGGTTCAAACTTACGTCATAGGTGATATCGTTGTCTAATTCGCCCTTGGTACCAAAGACAAGCGACATATCTGTTACCGTCCCGCCAAAGCGAGGAGTGAAACCACCTGGAAGCATTTCGTTAAACGCGAAACAATCTGGGTTGTTCGCTACTTCGTCGATGTAGCGTTGATTCGTAAGTACATTTGCACCAGGAGCAATATCATTAGGGCAATTACCTGACATATCGTCCGTTAGGTCTGCCACTAATAGGTTGCCATCTGGATCAGCGTATACTTGACTACGAGTATGTGGGTTTCGGAAATAAAAGCCACCTTCAACTTCACGCTCGGCAAAGTTACCAAATATATAAGCTTCTGACGTTGCAGAAAGCTCTAGTCCCGCGTTAGCGAAAAGCTTGATGTCATGCTTAATTTCAGGCGAACCCCAAATTTGCGCAGGGTCTGCTACAAAAGTGTTGCCCGCAGCGATAAGGTCTGCGGCATCGTCACGCTGTATGCTGCGAGACGTATCGTCAGCAGTACGGTATTCGGCTGAAAGGTTTAGAAAGCCCTTGTCAGATAATGGTAAACCCACGTTACCTGACAGCTGAATCATGTCGCCATCGCCTTCGTAGTAAGAGCCATAGCGAGCTTCAAATGTACCGCCTTCCGACGCGTCATTCAGTACGAAGTTAATTACACCTGCAATAGCATCTGAACCGTATTGTGCTGCTGCACCGTCACGTAGTACCTCCACCTGCTTTAGTGCCGCTGCTGGAATTACTGAAATATCAGGGCCTTGTGCACCGTCTGATAAACCGCCACCTAGGAAAGTGATAACCGCAGAGCGGTGACGACGTTTACCATTTACAAGCACTAGCGTATGGTCCGATGCCATGCCGCGAAGGTTTGCAGGGCGAACTAACGTCGATGCATCGTTGATTGGCTGGTCGTTAACGTTAAAAGACGGAACGACAGTTTGCATCATAGATACCATATCTGTGGCACCCTGTTGCTTGAACTCTTCGTCAGAAATAATGTCAATTGGAACCGCTGAGTCTGCTACAGAGCGAGGCGCTGCGCGTGAACCAACGACGGCGATTTGTTCATAATCTTCAGCTTTAGCACTCTCTTCTATTTCTTGCGCATAAACAGGTGCTGTAGCCATTACTGAAAACGCCGCAGATGCAGCTAATACGCCGCGCACGTTTTTAGTCAATAAAGACAAGGATGTATTCATGGTGGTTTCCCGGATTTTCTCTAAAACACTTTCAGCGTTATTCACACAATAAAAAAGTATTTCGAGAGGTTGTTATTTTATACCTTCAACACTGACTCATTTGTGGCCAGATGCTTGATTTTATAGAACGCAAGATATTAAAAAACAAACCTTTTTCGACAAAATAAAAATATTTTTTCAAACCATAGAGGATCTCTATTTCTGACCTGTCTATATAGTTTTTACGGGAATGAAAGTGAGAAGTTTTTGGCGGTTTTTAATGAAAAAAGCTGGCATAAAGCCAGCTTTTTAATCGATATTTAAAATATCAGAAATCTGCTACAAATCGACAGATTTACTCTTCTTCTTTGTATTTTTCAGCTGTCTCTTTGATAAGCGGCTGAAGTTCGTTTTGTTGGAACATTTCGATAATAATATCGCAACCACCAACAAGCTCACCTTCTACCCATAGCTGTGGGAATGTAGGCCAGTTCGCGTATTTAGGTAGTTCAGCACGAATATCAGGGTTTTGTAGAATATCTACATAAGCAAATGGTTCGCCACATGACATCAACGCTTGTGATGCTTGTGAAGAAAAGCCACAGCTAGGTAGTTTAGGAGAACCTTTCATATACAACAAAATTGGGTTTTCTTCGATTTGCTGCTTGATTCTATCTAGCGTTGATTGATTTTCAGTATTATCCATTTGATTCCTCTGAGCACAAAAGTGTATTCCCTCTTAGATGGGAATGCATGTATGATTTATCAAGGCGAAGGGTATCATAAAATCCCTTTTAATTACCCATTACTGAATTGATCTTTTAGTACGCTCTATCCCTATCTACCTGTATATCTACCAACGCTAGATTTCCACAAAATAGATTTTGAAAAAAAATTCACAATTTTGTCATTGAGTTATAAGACTTTATCCCCACATTTGGGATATGCTTTAGCGTCTAAAGTGATATAGTCAGCTAAGCGTTGACTGGCACTTATTGAACAGGCGAAGATAAGTGTGCTTTAGACTACAATACTAAACCAACATGGAGACCGTCATGGCTTTTGAACTACCAGCATTACCATATGAACAAAATGCACTAGAACCGCATATTTCTGCTGAAACGCTTGAGTACCACTATGGCAAGCACCACGCTACTTATGTAACTAAGCTTAACGGCCTAGTTGAAGGTACTGACATGGAAAACAAAAGCCTAGAAGAAATCATTAAATCTTCTGAAGGCGGTGTTTTCAATAACGCAGCGCAAGTTTGGAACCACACGTTCTACTGGCACTGCCTTAGCCCGAATGGCGGCGGCGAGCCTACTGGCGCACTAGCTGACGCGATTAACGCCAAATGGGGTTCATTTGCAGACTTCCAAGCAGCGTTTAACGACAAAGCAGTTAACAACTTCGGCTCTAGCTGGACTTGGCTAGTTAAAACTGCAGACGGTAGCCTAGATATCGTTAACACTAGCAACGCTGAAACACCTATTTCTGGCGATGACCTAACACCAGTACTTACTGTCGACCTTTGGGAACACGCTTACTACATCGACTACCGCAACGCGCGTCCTAAGTACCTAGAAAATTTCTGGGCACTGGTTAACTGGGAATTCGCAAGCAAAAACTTTGCATAAGCCAGACGCCGTTTTGTAGTTCACACTGTGTGCTACACGGTGTTGAAAAAACAAATGAAAAGCCCCGCTATTTAGCGGGGCTTTTGTTTATGTAAAAGCTTCATTAAGAGACACTAAATTCTTATTAAAGTTGCATTTTTTATTAGACGAAAAGATTAAAAACTATACACAATAATTACTATCCTTTTCTCAAATACCTACTAAGCTGAAATTACGGGGTTCCGTATTTAAGGGGTATTCATGGGTATTTTTGAACACTATCAAAGTCGCTATGAAGAGCGAAAACAGGAAGAGTTCACCATTGGGGAGTTCCTTGAAATTTGTAAGGAAGATCAAAGTGCTTACGCAAACGCTGCAGAACGTTTGTTACAAGCCATCGGTGAGCCAGAACTAATCGACACTGCCAACGACCCGGCGCTAAGCCGCATTTTCTCCAACCGCGTCATTTCTCGTTATCCAGCTTTTTCAGAATTCTATGGCATGGAAGAAGCCATTGAACAAATCGTCTCTTACCTCAAGCATGCCGCACAAGGTCTTGAAGAGAAGAAACAAATACTTTATTTACTCGGCCCAGTTGGCGGCGGTAAATCGTCACTGGCTGAAAGACTTAAAGAGCTAATGCAGCACGTGCCTATTTACATGCTTAAAGGCTCACCAGTGAATGATCATCCTTTCTGTCTATTCGATGTCAAAGAAGATGGCGACATATTAGAAAAAGAGTATGGCATTCCTAAGCGCTATCTAAAAACTATTATGTCACCGTGGGCTCGCAAACGCCTTCATGAGTTCAACGGCGATATTACCCAGTTCAAAGTGGTTCGGGTTTATCCATCGGTGCTTGACCAGGTGGGCATAGCTAAAACCGAACCGGGAGATGAGAATAACCAGGATATTTCAGCTCTTGTGGGTAAGGTTGATATTCGCCGCCTAGAACAATATGCACAGAATGACCCAGACGCTTACAGTTATTCAGGGTCGCTGTGTAAAGCCAACCAAGGCTTAATGGAATTTGTAGAGATGTTCAAAGCACCGATTAAGGTGCTGCATCCCCTATTAACTGCTACACAAGAAGGTAACTACAACCCGACAGAGGGCTTCTCTGCCCTTCCCTTCGATGGATTAATACTGGCACACTCAAACGAATCTGAGTGGCAATCGTTTAGAAACAATAAAAACAACGAAGCGTTTTTAGACCGTGTTTATATTGTTAAAGTCCCTTACTGCTTAAGAGTAAGCGAAGAAATTCGCATTTATAAAAAGTTACTCGATAGTAGTGAACTTAGTGGCGCTCCCTGTGCACCAGACACTTTGGAATGCTTAGCACAGTTTACCGTGCTATCCCGTTTAAAAGAGCCTGAAAACTCCAGCATGTTTTCAAAGATGCGGGTCTATGACGGAGAAAGCTTAAAAGACACCGACCCGAAAGCAAAGTCTTATCAGGAGTACAGAGACTACGCAGGTGTCGACGAGGGCATGGAGGGGTTATCCACCCGCTTTGCATTTAAGATCCTCTCTCGCGTGTTTAACTTCGATCATCAAGAAGTGGCAGCGAATCCAGTTCATTTATTCTACGTATTGGAACGTCAGATTGAGCGGGAACAGTTCCCCCAAGAAACCGCTGATAGGTATTTGGAGTTTTTAAAAGGTTACCTGATCCCCCGCTATGTGGAGTTTATTGGCAAAGAAATCCAAACCGCTTATTTAGAGTCATACTCTGAATACGGGCAAAACCTATTTGACCGCTATGTGACTTATGCTGATTTCTGGATCCAAGACCAGGAGTATCGCGACCCAGAAACTGGGCAGCTGTTTGACAGAGCATCGCTTAATGCTGAGTTAGAAAAAACAGAGAAGCCCGCTGGGATTAGCAACCCGAAAGACTTCCGTAACGAAATCGTTAACTTTGTTTTGAGAGCACGTGCAAATAACGGCGGCAAAAACCCCGCGTGGACAAGTTATGAGAAGCTTCGCACCGTCATTGAGAAAAAGATGTTCTCTAATACGGAAGATTTACTGCCCGTTATTTCTTTTAACACCAAAGGCTCAGCAGAAGAGCAGAAAAAGCACGACGACTTTGTAAATCGTATGACCGAAAAAGGCTATACGCAAAAACAAGTTCGCTTGCTTTGTGAATGGTACCTACGCGTACGAAAAGCGTCATAGCCTAAAGGCTGGAAGCTTCTAGAACGTAATTGGTACTAAAGCGTGCGCTAAGCGCGCTTTAGTACCGGTATTTGTAGTTCACAACAACCCAAGCAGGTGTGTATGGCTCATTTCATAGACCGAAGGTTAAACAGCAAAGGCAAAAGTACGGTAAACCGCCAGCGCTTTATCAAGCGTTACAAACAGCAAATAAAGCGTGCTGTATCTGATGCTGTGGGAAAACGTTCTGTTACCGACTTAGATTCTGGGGAGCAAATAAGCATTCCAGCCAGAGATATTTCTGAACCTATTTTTCATACCGGTCGCGGCGGCAGTAGAGATATTGTCCACCCCGGCAACGACCAATTCACTGCAGGAGATAAAATTGACAGACCGCCAGGTGGCGGCGGTAAAGGCGCAGGTGAAGGCGACGCTAGCAACGAGGGTGAAGGGCAAGACGAGTTCGTATTTTCAATATCCAAAGACGAATATTTAGACTTACTATTTGAAGATTTAGCGCTTCCAAATTTAAAGAAAAATCAGTTCGACAAAGTCACCCAATTCGAAACCTACCGCGCAGGTTATCAGACCGACGGCGTACCGAGTAACCTTGATATTGTTCGCTCGCTCAAAGGTTCTGTAGCAAGGCGTATTGCCCTAAGTGGAAGTGATAGAAAGAAACTCAAAGAGCTTGAAGAAAAACTGGTACTGCTTGTAGAAGACAAGCATGACAATACGCTGGCTATTAATGCACTAAAAGAAGAAATTGAAGCACTTAAAGCCAAAATAGCTCGAGTGCCTTTTATCGACACGTTTGATTTACGCTTTAAAAACTACGACAAGCGCCCGCTTCCTTCAAGTAAAGCGGTGATGTTTTGTTTAATGGATGTGTCTGGCTCTATGGACCAAGCCACTAAAGAAATGGCAAAACGCTTCTATATTTTGCTTTATCTATTTTTAAGTCGCACTTACGAAAACGTAGACGTGGTATACATTCGCCATCACACTCAGGCTAAAGAAGTAGACGAGCAGGAGTTTTTCTATTCTCAAGAAACTGGCGGCACTATTGTTTCAAGTGCCTTGAAACTAATGGATGAAGTAGTGCGTGAGCGCTATAGCGATGGAGACTGGAATATCTATGCAGCACAGGCGTCTGACGGCGATAACTGGGCTGACGATTCGCCGCAGTGTCGTGACTTGCTTACCGCTAAACTGCTACCCGCAACCCGTTACTATGCCTATATCGAGATAACCGAGAGGCAGCACCAAAGTTTGTGGCGAGAATACGAGAAAGTGGCCGCCACTCACGACAACTTTGTATGCAAGCACATACAAACACAGGCCGACATCTATCCTGTGTTCAGAGAGCTATTCAAACGCTCTGAACAAGATGCGCAGCAAGGAGCCTAATATGACAACCGACGCTATCGCAACAGATAACAGCAAGGCTAAATCATCAAAACGACATTTGCTAAGCGATGGGCCCGACTGGACATTTCCGCTTATCGAAGAGTACGAGCAGCACATCGATCGCATCGCTAAAAATTTTAAGTTAGACACTTACCCCAATCAAATTGAAGTCATTACCGCAGAGCAAATGATGGATGCCTACGCCAGCATAGGTATGCCGCTTAATTACACGCACTGGAGCTTTGGCAAAAAGTTTATTCAAACCGAGCAACAATATCGTCGCGGGCAAATGGGCTTGGCTTACGAAATTGTTATTAACTCTGACCCCTGTATTGCGTATTTAATGGAAGAGAACACCATTACTATGCAAGCGCTGGTGATGGCCCATGCCTGCTACGGGCACAATTCGTTTTTCAAAGGTAATTACTTATTTAAAACCTGGACCGATGCCAGCTCTATCATCGACTACCTGGTATTTGCTAAAAACTACATTGCTAAATGCGAACAGAAGTACGGTTATGACGAGGTCGAAAACATGCTCGATTCATGCCACGCGCTTATGAATTATGGCGTTGACCGATACAAACGCCCGCAGAAGATTTCGCTACAAGAAGAAAAGAACAGGCAGGAAGAGCGGGAAGCCTACCTTCAATCGCAAGTGAATGAGCTTTGGCGCACCTTGCCCGATAGCCCGCACAGCAAGCACAAAGAGAAAATTCGTTTTCCACAAGAGCCCCAGGAAAATCTGCTCTATTTTATTGAGAAAAACGCTCCATTACTTGAACCCTGGCAGCGGGAGATTGTGCGTATTGTACGCAAAGTCTCACAGTATTTTTATCCGCAGAAACAAACCCAAGTGATGAACGAAGGGTGGGCTTGTTTCTGGCATTACCATATTCTCAATGAAATGTATGACGAGGGCTTAGTTAGCGACCGCTTTATGATGGAGTTCTTGCACAGTCATTCAAGTGTAGTGATGCAGCCAGAGTACAACAGCCCTTATTACTCTGGCATCAATCCGTATGCTCTTGGCTTTTCCATGTTCATGGATATTAAGCGGGTATGTCAGTCGCCTACTGAGGAAGACTATAAATATTTGCCCAGTATTGCGGGTAAGGACTGGCTGGAAACCGTGCATTTCGCTATGCAAAACTTTAAAGACGAGAGCTTTATCAGTCAGTTTTTATCGCCAAAAGTGATTCGAGATTTTAAATTATTCGCCCTTGAAGATGATACCGCTAAACCCTTTATCGCAGTCAGTGCTATCCACGATGAAAGGGGTTATCAAATTATTAAAGAGAAGCTTTCCGCCCAATACAATTTGAGTAATTTAGAGCCTAACATTCAGGTACACAACGTTGATGTGCGTGGGGATAGGTCCTTGACTCTGCGCTATATTCCACAGCGGGGTATACCGCTTGGTGAATCTAAAGATGAAGTCATGCGTCACTTGCACAGGCTATGGAAATTCGACGTACGTTTAGAGCAAGACAATGGGGATAGTGGCGTTGAAGTGATATCGGAGTGTAAACGCGCACCGCAGGGATAGGCCTGCGGTACGCCCTCACAAAAAGGTATTAAGCCGCTTTTGGGCTTTCCATTTCTTTTCGTGAACACAATAGTAATGACAGTGCGCCTATTGCTGCAAAAACGGCTGCGGTGACAAAGGTCTCATAGGCGTTAGTACCCTGCTGCCACTGCTGCCCCGCCATGTAGTTTCCAAATGCGCCGCCAAGGCCAAAGGCTACACTAATGTACACGGCTTGCCCTCGGCTGTGATATGCCTTAGGTAAAAACTGGTGGATAAAGTGTACCGATACCGCATGGGTTAACCCAAAGCTTAATGCATGAATAAGCTGGCTTAATACGATCACCATAAAGCTGTCAGCAAATGCCGCCATCACATACCAACGAAGCCCTGTGAGCGCGATACTTACAAACAATAAATTCCACACGCCAAATTGACTAATAAGCCTACGGGCAACCAGAAAAATCCCCACTTCAGCAAGTACACCCAGCGCGATAAAAATGCCAGTTTGTTGTCCGCTGTAGTCTAGGTCTCGCATGTAAAGGGCGAAAAAGCCGTAATACGCACCAAAGCTAATTTGCAAGCACGCTGAAGCGAATATAAAGATGGCGAAAGGTTTTTGTTTGGCGTATTTCCAAATACTGCCCGCCGTAGAAGATTCAGGTGCAGCTTCTTTCGGCGCGCGTATAAACAAGGTACTTATAAATAAAAGCGCTAGTACACCAACACTGGCATGCACAGGGGTATCAGTAGAAAAAATATCTAGGGCCTTACCCACACCTACCGTCAAACAAATAAATCCAACACTTCCCCATAGCCTTATTTGCCCATAGGTAGCCTTGGTTTTCGCCACCGTGTTCATGGTGATAACTTCAAGTTGAGGCAATACCGCTGTCCAAAACATCATCATTAGGCCGAAAGCCAGCGTAAGCCCCCAGAAACTAGTGAAGTAAAAGACAGAGCTAAAAGTCAGCACCGTAAGAAAGCAGCCTAAACGCATAACGCCTATAGCATTTCCAGTTTTATCGGCAACGCCTGCCCACAAGCCAGGGCCCAAAATACGCGCTAGGGTAATGACGGCAAAAAGCTCACCAATTTCGGCAGAAGAAAAGCCCCGCCCATCGAGAAAGATCCCCAAGTATGGAACAAGCACGCCAAGTTGCCCGAAGTAAAGCCAATAGGTAATAGCGAGGATAAAGAGCGCAGCTTTGCTACTGTTTGCGCCTGGATCAGCGCTTTTGGCGTGGTTTAGACCATTAGATGACAATTCACATCTCCATATACAAAAACGCCACTAGCGCAAAACGGGTAGTGGCGAATAGTAAAATTCATTGGCGCAGCATGTTTTTAGTGCTGCGCGTATTTGTAAACCGCGTGAATGTGGTGGTTTTAAGGTTGCGGTGTTTCGATTATATACCCTATGCCTGACCTGCAATCGGCTTAGTCGTTGATAGCACGCCCGCATTTTGCGCGCGGTGACGTAGCAAGTGATCCATTAACACTAGCGCCAGCATGGCTTCAGCAATAGGAACAGCACGGATACCCACACACGGGTCGTGACGTCCTTTTGTGACGATATCAATCTCTTCATTGTCTTTATTGATAGTTTTACCCGGTACCGAAATGCTTGAGGTTGGCTTAAGCGCCATGTGTACTTCAATATCCTGACCAGTAGAAATGCCGCCTAGCACGCCACCGGCATGATTAGACGTAAACCCTTCAGGCGTTAACGTATCGCGATGTTCACTGCCCTTTTGATTAATAACATCAAAGCCATCGCCAATTTCAACGCCTTTCACCGCGTTAATGCCCATCATAGCGTGTGCGATTTCAGCATCCAGCCTATCGAAAACAGGCTCGCCTAGACCCACAGGGACATTTTTAGCCACAACCGACACTTTCGCGCCAATGCTGTCGCCAGATTTTTTAAGATCACGCATGTATTCGTCCAGCGCATCTAACTTAGACTCGTCTGGGCAGAAGAACGGGTTAGTGTTGGTGACGCTATGGTCAACTTTATCTACCGTTACAGGGCCAAGCTGAGACAAATAACCCAACACCTCGATACCATGCACTTCTTTCAAGTACTTTTTCGCAATACCGCCAGCGGCTACGCGAATAGCTGTTTCGCGGGCTGACGAGCGACCACCACCGCGATAGTCACGGCTACCGTATTTTTGATCATAGGTATAGTCAGCATGACCTGGGCGGAAGCGGTCTTTAATATTGCCGTAATCCTGGCTTCGCTGATCTTTATTTTTAATCAACAAACCAATGCTGGTGCCTGTGGTCTTGCCTTCAAATACGCCAGATAGAATTTGTACTTCGTCATCTTCTCTTCGCGCTGTGGTATAGCGCGAAGTGCCTGGTTTGCGTCTGTCTAAATCCACCTGAAGATCTTCTTCTGTGATCTCAAGTCCTGGAGGGCAACCGTCTACTACACCGCCAATTGCAATGCCGTGGCTTTCACCAAACGTGGTTACAGTGAAAAGTTTTCCAAAGCTGTTACCTGACATAATTAACTATTAATCCTTACTACTAAAATACTGTACGAGTGTGTCTTTGCGCACGGCAAAAATACCTGAACCACCATTTTCAAACTCAAGCCAAATGACTTCTAAGCCAGGGAACCTTTCGCTCATGTGCACTTCACTGTTGCCTACTTCTACGAACAGCCAGCCGCCATCATTAAGGTAATTTGGCGCATCTTTAAGCATAATGTCCACAAGGTCTAAACCGTCGTCGCCTGCGGCAAGGGCACGTTCAGGCTCGTGATGATATTCTTCTGGCAAATCAGCCATGTCTTCCGCGTCAACATAAGGTGGGTTGGACACGATAAGGTCGTATTTCTGCCCCTCTAAACTTGAAAACAGATCTGACTGGATTGGATACACGCGGTGGCTTAAACCATGCTCCTGAATATTAATGTCAGCCACTTCCAAGGCATCTGTGCTGATATCTACAGCGTCCACCTGGGCTTCAGGGTATGCATGAGCAAGTGCAATAGCAATACAAGCACCGCCTGTGCACATGTCGAGAATAGTGTTTGGCGCAGACTCAACAAAAGGCGCAAATTCGTTTTGAATGAGTTCGGCAAACGGCGAACGTGGAATAAGCACACGCTCGTCTACGTAAAATGGAATACCGCAAAACCAAGCCTCGTTTGTAATGTAAGGCAACGGCATGCGAGTTTGTACGCGCTTTAAAACAAGCTCTGCAATCTTCTCTCGCTCGCTTTTCGTTAAGCGAGACGCCATAACGCTATCGCCCACCTGCTCTAGTATAGGGTGAGGCAAATGTAAGGCTTGCATAACTAGGCTTGTCGCTTCGTCCCACGCGTTATCAGTACCATGACCAAAATACAAAGCCGCATCGTTAAAACGGCTGGTTGCCCATCGTGTCATATCTAACAGGGTGTGCAGATCTTCAATGGCTTCTTCAAGGTAAAACTTATCGGTCATGGCGTTTGGGTACATCAAAAATTTCAAAGCTGGTATCATACCCAAACTTCATACCGATTCACATAATTAACTACGTACCGAATCTTTCTATTCGTTATAATTTAGGCGTTTTGAATCATTAAACTCGAGTGTATTAACCCAAGCTATATTTGATGAAAACCTTTAAAAAAGAACTCAGAGCATTAAAGAAGCAACTTTCTGAACCCAATCGCCATACAAACAAGGCGATAAAGGAAGGTGCGCGTAATGGAAAGACGTCTACGAATGCTGAGGAAGACACCTTTTCATTTGCAGATGCAATGCAGGGAGTGACGCCTTTATCACAAGATAAGGTTGAACCTGATAAGCAAGTTGAATTATTTAAAAAGTCGCAGCAGGTAAAAGGTAAACACCTAAAACACAGCAAGCAACTTGCAGCTAGTTTCAATTTTTCTGACATGTACCAGGCAGCACTACCTCAAGAAGGCCCTGTGCGCTTTTGCCAAGAAGGTGAGTCTACGCATATTTTGAAACAGTTGCGTCGCGGCGATTACTCACCAGAAATGACCCTGGATTTACATGGGTTAACCCGAGAAATGGCAAAAGCAGAGCTTGCTGCGCTTATTCACACGGCAAGAAAAGAACTGATTGATTGTGTTTGCGTGATGCACGGTTTTGGGCAGGGCGTGTTAAAAGCTGCCCTCCCCCATTACTTAGTCCAGCATCCACACGTACGTGCTTTCCATCAAGCCCCTCTCGAATACGGCGGACAAGCTGCACTACTGGTGCTTATTGAGGTACCGCTTCAAAACAACAAACGATAGGCAATGCTGCGTAGTGCGGTCTATTTATTCTCGTCTGCACTGTTGTGCATAAATAAATAGGTGTAATACATCATCATCGCAACAATAATGCCTATACCTAATAGTGAGCCCCATACCACTGGGTCTTTCATCATAGTCCACATCATAATAAGTCTCCTCTTTAACTAAGTTCATAATAGAAGAGACTGGTGTTAGCGATTGTGATCTAGATCAATAGCGAAAATTAGCCTTTCGGCAACTTTTAGTATGCTTGATCTAGGTCAAATTGAGGTTGTCATTTTAACATTTATATTTTGTTAGGGTAATTAGAGCGCAGGCATACCGAGCGCTTTACATTATCTCGACCCAAATCGGTTAAAGATATTGAGCTCGTTTTCATTCCCTAGCATCAACTCAGCAGTCCTACAGAGTGTTTCCATCGACTCACTCACTTTCACGTCAAAGTTAGAAGGCGTAGATTTTAAACTGTGTTGAAAAATTTTTGCGTTAGTGTGTGTCGATAAAAGTAAAAAGCCAAGGCAACCGTAAGACTTTAAATAAGGCAGACGACTACAGAGTTGTTTTGCTACGGTATGGGTGACAGTTAAACTTTTATCGGGGATAGAGAATATTACCCAATGTTCTCTCTTTCTCCCTTCTTTAACAATTGCCGCAAACCAGTCGTCTACCGCTCTGTCGTCGTATACCCTGCTTGGGATATCAAATAGCACCTCATTGACGTTGAAAAAACGATATTGATGCTGACTTCCTACCATGGCTACCTCCTGTTATGCCTTTATAGAATTGATAAGAAGTGTTTTGATGCTTAGATCATTTAATGAAAAGGAAATGATTTCAAAGATAGAAACCGAGAAAACGAATGAGTTCGGTCTGCTCGTACCTTGTATCCCTTACCGAATAATGTTGTTGTTTTGATAAATGCCCTTCGCGCGCATACCAGAAGTAATTTTCTCGCTCAACCACTCTGAGGCTTTAGGTGCTTCACTAAAAAACTGGAAAGGTATTGTGGATGCATCGTAAATTCTAGACCAAAACTTTTGCTGCAGTGCGAGTCCCTCTGGTTCATGAAGCACTACAGCGGTGGCAACAAGCCCTGAGTCCACAGCTTCCTCTACTATCAGTTGCGCATCTGCTGTACCTTCTAGGGGCGCAAGCGCCAAGCCGTAAATATTAACTAGGCTTGCCCAACGAGGAGCATTAATCTTTCTTCTTTCTGCGCCCACCACACGTTGATATTTGCGGATAAACTCTAAATTGAAAGGGCCGTTGAGATCGATAGTTAGTATCCGTCTGTCCTCTACGAAGTGAGCTTTAACATCGCCGTGTGCGCCAAATTTTTCACTTTCCATAAAATTGCTACCGCTGCTCGCTTTTACCTGTTTAAAAAACGCTAGTCACATTGAAGTATAATTCAACAATCTAAATTTCGCCTACAAACCAAAATTCAAAAAGAATGACGAAAACATCGATATTTAAAGAATATTAAAATAACACCAAAAGACTATTGCAAATCATTATCATTTACATTATCTTGTAAATGCCTGTTCGACGTTGGGTAAAAAACGGTCTTGGCTTAGCGTCGCTGAGGGATAGACGCCCGTCTATCCCTCATTTTTTCATCTGCCTCAATGACTATTGCCGTGTTGTTTTCATTCACTACTTCTCGATACTCAGTCTCTTACTGACATAAAAAACGCGACTTAAAAGTCGCGTCTTAAATACTAAATAAATATTCGCTTCTAAAAGCTAGCTAAACAGCTTCATAAACCAACCTTTTTGAAGATCCTCTTCGCAGGTCTTCAGTTGTGTCGCGTAACGCAAAGAACGGGCTTTTACTTTTGACGCCACTTTCTTAAGCCAAGGTTTTCTGTCATAGCTTCTGCGCTTATAGCCGCCCCACCCTTCGTGATAGTTTAGGTATTGTGCATAGGCGTCCCATTTAGAAATACCGTTCACTTTTTGCGATTTGTAGATAAACCAACCCATAAAATCGATGGCATCTTCAAAATCATCCCTATCCGCACCACTATTATCAGTCTCGCGCATGTAGTCTGCCCAAGTAGGCGTTTTAGCCTGTGAATAACCATAAGCTGAACTCACACGCCCCCAAGGGATAAGCCCGAAGAACACATAATCGCGAGGTGGTAGTGCATCGTGACGGAAGGAGCTTTCCTGATACATCATGGCCATAGGCACATGAATGGGCACGCCCCACTTATCTCTGGCGTCAGCAGCTGCATCATACCAATCGTCCTTTTCGTAGAATATTTCGCACAAATTACTGATGTCTTTAGGAGGCGTAGTTGCGCACCCAGCGATAAACAGTGGAAAAAGAACGATGAGAGTTGATAAAAAAACAACCAGTTTTTTGAACTTTTGGTTCATAACTTGTCTTAACTAATGTTCTAGTAAAATGTGTGTTTCCCTGGAACCTTTTAATGCCTGACCTATGTCAGGCATTTTTTTTTGCTGGAGCCTCAGCGAAATAATCACGTATGAATGTATCGAAGTCTTTCACATCAGCCGCTTCTACTTCTTTTTGAGCAGCAAATGAGACTTCCGCTTGGGCAGCGAATCCTGCCGCGTCGGTATCCGCATATTCAAAAGACTTCATCTCAGATTGATAAGCCCGAGCAAGTTCTAACCCTAGCACTCCATTGTCTTTGTCGTCTTCTAAAAGCATAGAAAGCAGTTTGCCTGACGGCGTTAAATCGGGGTCTTGTACTTTGGCAAATTCAGTTTTTACTGCTTCACCGTAGCGAGAAGTATCGTTAGCCATATCAAGTAATTCAGCGGCCTGCTCGAAAGACTCAAACAGCGAAGTACACCACTGGGGTAATGTGATATCCACGCCACCATTTTGTAGCACTAGATTTGGATTTCTCCCTTCTAGTACTACTCGGTTCATATTCTCTTTAGCTTCGTTAAGCTGTGTTTCATCAAGCTCAGCACTTGGCAATAATAGACACGCAACCAAAAATACATCTAAGAAGTCAAACTGGGTTTGTGAAATACCCACTGCCGAAAACGGATTAACGTCTAGCGCTCGCACTTCAATGTAATTGATACCGCGGCGAACCAAAGCGTCTGTTGGTTTTTCCATTGACTTAGTAGGCTGCTTGGGTCGTATAGGCGAGTACAGCTCATTTTCAATCTGAATAATATTACGGCTAAGCTGCTGATAATTGCCCTCATCCCCAGCAGCAAACTGGCTGAAGCGCGTAGACGGCGTATTCATGGCATCCCGCAACAGCTTGACGTAGTTGTCGAGCTGGTTGTAACAGATTTTAAGGGACGATTGCTCGGCACTGGTGTAGCCTAAGTCACTCATTCGAAGGCACGTGGCATAAGGCATGTAAACTGTACCTTTACCCACTTTCTCAAACGGCAAGGCGTGCTTTTTACCTTTCAGGAATGAACCACAAAGTGCAGGAGATGCGCCATAAAGATAAGGTATTAGCCAACAAAGGCGACGATAGTTGCGAATTAACCCAAAATAATCCGCTGAAACCTGGTCTTGCGAATATTCTTTTCCGTTCAGTTCAGCCCATAGTTTCCAAAAGCTATCAGGTAGAGAAAAGTTAAAATGAACGCCAGCAATAGCCTGCATCATACTGCCATAACGGTTTTTAAGCCCTATGCGGTACACCCGCTTCATTTTTCCTACATTTGACTCACCAAAGTAAGCGATAGGAATGTCGGCTTCATCTTCGATGAAACACGGCATGCTTAGTGGCCATATCTGCTCGTCACCAATGTTATCGATAACGAATTTATGGATATCTTTTAACTGATTGATGGTTTTGGCTGCGCTATTCTCTGGCGGTGTAATGAACTCAAGCAGTGATTCAGAAAAGTCTGTAGTTATTGAATCGTGAGTCAGTGCAGAGCCCAGAGGTTTAGGATGAGGCGTTTGCGCCAACGTACCATTTGGGTTTATGCGAAGGGCTTCACGCTCTACTCCGCGCTTAATGTCTTTTAGCGCAGCTAAGAACTCGGGTGACTTAAGCGCAGCAATGCGCGCTTCAAAACGGGATGAGTCTACAGTCAAAATGGTGGTCCGTTATGTCAATATTGCCCCCTGTTATGGGGGGCAATAGTGTAAATTCAACAAAAATCAATCTATCAGTTTAACGTTTCTCGGGTATTACTCTCTACTGATAATTCGATAATTGGCATCGATAGCGCGTCTAACTGAGGCAAAATTTTAGCTTTATCACCTACTACAATAATTTGCATCTTATCGAGATTCAAATATTGCTTCGCTAGCGCATCCATCGTTTCCTTATCAATATTGTTGATAATAGTAAGCTGCTCTTCACGATAGCCTTTCTCCAAATCGTAACTAAGCAGCTGTCTTAGAAAGCGTGCTTTGCTAGCAGGCGTTTCAAATTCTAACGCATCACTTAGCGTAAAGGCATTGCGCATAAAGGCTATTTCTTCTTCATTCACTCCCTTGGTGCGGTAGCGATTAATTTCTTTAAGAATTTCAGAAATGCCTTCACCTGTATTGGCAGCGGTTAAGTCGGTACTTGCTTCAAACCAACCAAGTGTTTTACCACCCACAAAGCCGCTGTTTGCTCCGTAGGTGAAACCTTTATCTTCTCGCAAGTTAAGATTTATACGGCTATTAAATGCCCCACCTAACGGAAAGTTCATAAGGCGGGACTTAAAGTGATCGCCTGTTGCATCAAAAGGTAGACTTCGATCGACTAGATATACCACTGACTGTACCGCTTCTGGGCTGTCTATCAGGAATATCTGATTTTCTTCATACTTAGGGAAGTCACTGTAATCAGCGAACTCATAGGTTTTACCTTGCCACTTACCGATGAAATCTAAAGTATTCACCATAGCATCTTTCGGTAAGTTACCGACAACAACAATACTCGCTTTATCAGGTGAGTAATAATTAGCATAAAACGCTTTAACGTCTTCTAACGTGATGTTTTGTACTGATTCTAATGTACCTTCGTCAGGCAGGCTTACGCGATTCTGTTCTCCAAACAAGATGAGATCTCGTGCACGACGCGCCAGGCTTGAAGGCGTTTTGGCTTGCTGCTGTAACCCCTGCACAACACGCTCTTTCATGCGGTTGAAGTCTTCTTGCGTAAACGCGGGGTTAAACAACTTTTCTTTTAACAGTGCTAAGGTTTCATCTAAATGCTTAGTTAATGTTGATACATAGACTTGCGAGTACCTACCAGCAGTGCTGAATCGGATAGCACTTCCCAGCTTAGCAAGCTCGTTAGCTAATTCTTCGTTACTGTAATTTTTTGTAGTTTCATTCATTAGCAAAGCCGTCAGATAAGCCGTTCCAGCTTTACCTTCAGGGTCTAGCAACATGCCACCATCCATGCCTAGAGTTAACGTTACCGTTGGTGTTTCAGCACTGGTAACGCCAAGCATTTCTATACCGTTAGCTAGTTCAGCTTCCCAATAATCAGGGACTTCAACAACTGGTGCCTCGCCAGCTTCTGGCATTTCGCTTCTATCGAAACTTGATGCTGCGCTGGTAAAGGCTTCCTCATTTGTAACCTCTGCGGTTTCTATCTCAATATTTCTTACTGGGCGCTCAAAGTTCTGCTCGGCTGCAGCAAGTTGCACCTGCCCTTTTGGCACTACACTTAGCACTACGCTGTTGGCATCTTTAATATACTTGTTATAAACGCGCATGATGTCTTCAGCCGTTACCGCGTTATAGCGCTCAATATCTTCAGCTATTAAATCGGGCGTTTGATAAAAAGTTTCGTTAGCAGCAAGGGCTGACACTTTGCCAGACACACTTTGTAAGCCAAACACCGTACGCGCTTCAATTTTACCTTTTGTTCGCGCCAAATCATCGGTGGTGACACCTCTTGTTTCAAACTCTTTAAGTGTTTCACTCAGCACATTTTGAAGTGTTGAGAGCGAGGTGATTTTTGCAGGATTAGCCAAGGCAAGTAGCTGAAATTCACAGGCGAGTTCACGGCAAGGGTGAGACACCACGGCCTGCACTGCCATACCCTCTTTTACTAAGTTTTTATAAAACAATGACGTTTTACCACCACCTAAAATATCGGCTAAAACATCTAGCGGCGCTTCATCTTCATGACGACCGTATACCGTGGGGTAGGTTATTTGAAGAAGCGGAAGATGGACTTTATCTTCTAACGTTACATAACGGGTTTCGTTTAACGTCACCGGCTGCGGCTCAGGCTCTTCTACTGCGGGGCCCGCTGGTATTTCGCCGAAGTATTTCTTCACCCAAGCTTTAGTTTTAGCTACATCGATATCGCCCCCAATGGTTAGCACAGCATTGTTAGGGCCATACCAGCGCTTAAAGAAGGCTTTCAGGTCGTTTACGTCTACCCGATCTAAGTCTTCTACATAACCAATGGTCATCCACGAATACGGGTGACCTTCAGGGTATAGCGCTTCGCCATTAAGCTCAAAACGCAACCCGTAAGGCTGGTTGTCCACCCGTTGTGCGCGTTCGTTTTTAACTGTCTCTCTTTGATTTTCAAATTTGGTTTGGTCTACGGCTTCTAGCAAGTAGCCCATTCTGTCAGACTCAAGCCATAACACTTTTTCTAACTGGTTTGCCGGCACAGTCTCAAAGTAGTTAGTGCGATCGGTATTTGTCGTGCCGTTTAAATTGCCGCCAGATTCTGTAATAACTTTAAAATGCTGCTCATCAGCAACGTGTTTTGATCCTTGAAACATCATGTGTTCGAAAAAATGGGCAAAGCCGGATTTACCAATTTCTTCTCGTGCCGAACCGACGTGATAGGTTACATCGACATGAACCAGCGGATCTGAATGGTCTTCGTGAAGGATGACGGTCAGCCCGTTACTAAGCGTATATTTTTCATAAGGAATAGATACGCTATTTGATGTAGTTGCGGCGGTATCTAATTTACTATTCGCCTGTTCTTCCTGCACGTGCTGACACGCTGATACTGCAATGACGCCTATGGCCATAAAGAGGGTACGAAGGGTCAGTTTTCCTGACATGATGATTCCTTTTCAATTACTACATGTTTTCACTCGCCTTCACTCTAACTTCACTTTGACGTAACCACTTAACTCTACGGTCAAGAATGAAGTTGCGATTTTAAAAGCGCGAGCGAATTTTCGAAGACTACCAGACTTTTTAACGCTTTACTTGCTTCGACTTTGCTATGATTGTATTAATTTGTGTATTTCTGAAATACACTTACACTTCATAGTCTTTAGTAATAAAGGCTTTAGCCAGTTGAATTCGTTAAGTGGTACGAATGAACTGACAAATGGTTTGCGTTCGGACTAGAAATTGTCCGGAAAGAAGTTGCGAAATAAAAGGATAGATGTATGGATCAGTCAACAACAGTACTTGATATAGACTTCGGAATGTCACAGTTAAGTGGTAACAAAAAACTGTTGTTCACCCTACTAGGTAAGTTCACGGACGAATACCGTTCTCTTGATGCTGACTTACAAGCGCATATAGCAAAGGGTGACTTCACTGAGGCTTATTCACTTGTTCATACCCTTAAGGGAGTGACGGGAAATCTTGGTATGTTTGCGCTTCACAACGCAAGCAAGCCGGTTGAAGCCAGCTTTCGAAATGACAGACAAGTAGCTGATGAATACCCTGCGTTTGTCGCTGTGCTAAATGAGACCATTACCTCGGTAGATGCGCTCATCAAAGAGCCAGAAGTTACCGCTTCTGCCCCTGCAAATGGCGCTGCCGCTGAGCAAGCTCGAAAGCAATTGTTAGCGGCACTGAAAGCCAGTGAGTTTATTGCGCAGGATAAGTTAGACGAATGGCTAGACGCCCTTGCCTTACCGCAAGAAAAACGCACGGCTATTATCGATGCGGTTGACGAGCTAGATTATGAAGAAGCTATCGAAGAGTTAGAAAATAGCTAGTGCTGCACATCCCTATCCTCTTTGAAAACGCTGAGCTTATTGTCGTTAATAAGCCTGTTGGCGTTGCCATGCATGACGCTGGTAATGACGCTGGCGTAGAACAAGAAACAACTGAAGGTATTAAAGCAGGAAAGGTAGACGGCATTGTTACTGTTTTAAAAAAGCAGCTCGCCGTTAAAGAATTGCACCTTTGTCACCGTTTAGATACCGGTACCTCAGGTTGTTTGTGTCTGGCTAAAAACGCCACAGTGGCGGCAGAAATCGGCGAGCTTTTTTCATCAAGACGGGTCAGCAAATACTACCTAGCCTTGAGCGATAACAAACCTAAAAAGAAACAGGGCACGATAATCGGTGATATGAAAAATCGTCGCGGCGGCCAGCGTATTTTGCTTAAAACTCAGGAAAGCCCAGCGATAACTCAGTTTTTCAGTAGCGCGGCTAAACCCGGCACTCGTGGTTTCGTCGTTAAACCTCATTCAGGGAAAACCCATCAAATTAGAGTCGCGCTTAAAAGCATTGGGGCCCCTATTTTAGGTGATACACTTTACGGCGGCGCGGCATCAGACAGGCTCTACCTTCATGCTTGGCATTTGCGCCTTCCTTTATCAAAAGGTGAATTAGCGGTAACCGCCCCTTTTGATACAGGCGAAGTAATTAACCAAGAAGACGTGCAAGCTTGGGTCAAGGAACTTAATGCGCCGGAAACTTATCCATGGCCGTCAATACCAGCGCGCTTTATGTCTGCATCTGTTAAAGAGCATTGTTGAGTTAAGCCAGTTCCGCATAAGTAAAACCGTAACCTTATACAACATTTGATAAATATTAATGGGAAAACTACACATAGTCGGTGGCGGTGCCATCGGGAGTTTAATTGCAGCGAGCGCTCATAAAAATGGCGTGCCCTATGATTGCTACCCCAGAAATATTAGGACCATGCCAGCTCGCGCACAATGGCAAGATGGTCAAAGTATTGAACTGAAAGCTGCTATGTCAGCGCCTGTCGTTCTCGAAAAAGATGACGTGTTAATACTCCCACTTAAAGTGTACCAACTTAACGCAGCTCTAATACAATGGCTTCCCTACCTTAATCAAAAACCGACGGTTGTACTGATGCACAATGGTATGGGCGGTTTAGAGGTTGCACGAAATTTGTTAGGCGGCGATTATCCGCTGCTTCTTGCTACAACGAGTCACGGTGCGTTAAAAGAAAGTACATTAAGCGGCGATTTTCATGTGAAGTATACTGGAGTTGGCGCAACGCAAATTGGCGCGCCTAATTTAGCTAAGCCAATACTTCAAAAGCTTGCAGACCTTATACAAGTAGCACCGTTGCTTGCAAATGCAATTGCTACTTTAAATAGTGCGCTTCCGCCCGTGCAGTACCGAAGTGATATTTTAAAAGCACTGTGGACGAAGCTTTCCGTTAATGCGGTGATAAACCCACTGACAGCACTTTACAATATTCGAAATAAGCATATCGCTGATGCAGAATTCGAGCAAAGCCGTCATGCTATATGCCATGAGTTTACGCTTGTGGCAAAAGCGTACGGGTTAGATTTTACTGCAGAGATGGTTCATGAAAACGTACTGTCGGTAGCCAATGCAACAGGTGAAAACTACTCCAGTATGCATCAGGATGTAACCCACGATAGACAAACAGAAATAGACGCCATTAACGGTTATATTGTAGAAATGGCAAAGAAAAAGGGTATCCCCGTTCCCGAGAACACCCTTTTGGTAGAGCGTATTAAAGCGCTAAGTGTTTAAGGCCTTAGCGTTTATAACCGTTTTTACTCTTGCTCACCCGCTTCTTGCCCATCTTTTGGCGCCTGAGGCTTCATGTGTGGGAACAAGATAACGTCTTTAATTGTTGAGCTATCAGTAAATAGCATAGCTAGACGGTCAATACCAATGCCTTCACCCGCTGTTGGCGGTAAGCCGTATTCAAGGGCGCGGATGTAATCGTCGTCAAAGTGCATGGCTTCATCGTCACCAGCATCTTTCTCTTCAACCTGCTTTGCAAAACGCTCTGCTTGGTCTTCTGGGTCGTTCAACTCGCTAAAGCCGTTTGCCAACTCACGTCCACCTACGAAGAACTCGAAACGGTCGGTAATGAATGGGTTGTTGTCGTTACGGCGCGCAAGCGGCGATACTTCCCACGGATATTCTGTAATAAACGTAGGTTGCTCAAGCTTTTCTTCAGCGGTTGCTTCGAAGATTTCACAAAGATACTTACCTGCCCCCCAAATACCGTCAACTTCAGGCTCTTTGATGTGAAGCTGTTTCGCCATCGCTTTAAGCGCATCAAGGTTAGCTTCTGGGTCGCGGATAGCTTCCTCATTAGCTTCTGGCCAATACTTAAGAATAGCTTCACCCATGCTTAAGCGGTCAAACGGCTTACCAAAATCGTATTCAACTTCAGACGTTACGTTACCTTCAGCGTCTTTGGTTGTGTTTTTGATAATGCTTGTTCCAAGAATATCTTCTGCCAAGGTGCGCAGCATATCTTCTGTAAGGTTCATCAGGTCGTTATAGTCTGCATACGCTTGGTAAAACTCAAGCATAGTAAACTCTGGGTTATGACGGGTTGATAGACCTTCATTGCGGAAGTTACGGTTGATTTCGAACACACGCTCAAATCCACCAACCACTAAGCGCTTAAGGTATAACTCTGGCGCGATACGCAGGTACATATCGATGTCTAGCGCATTGTGGTGAGTTACAAACGGCTTCGCCGTCGCGCCACCAGGAATAACCTGTAGCATTGGCGTTTCTACTTCAAGGTAGTCTCGCTCGGTAAGATAATTGCGAATCCCGTTTACGATCTTGCTTCGGATCATGAAGGTTTTACGCGTTTGTTCACTTGTAATTAGGTCAACATAACGCTGGCGATACTTCGTTTCCTGGTCGCTCAAACCATGGAACTTTTCTGGCAATGGACGAAGCGCTTTTGTTAGCAACTCGTATTGCTCCATGTTTACGTATAGGTCGCCTTTACCTGACTTGTGCAAGTCGCCCGCTACACCAATGATGTCACCAATATCCAGTGCACCGTATTTGGCTTTAAGGGCTTTTTGTGTGTCTTTATCAGCGTAAGCTTGAATACGGCCTGTCATATCTTGAAGCAGCATGAAAGGACCACGCTTTGCCATGATACGGCCAGCAATGCTTACTTTATTACCCTGTTCTTGTAGCGTTTCTTTGTCGAATTCACCGAACTTAGCTTGAAGCTCATCCGCATAGTTTTCGCGACGGAAGCTGTTTGGGAAACCGTTTGCACGGCACTGCTCGCGAATAGCGCTTAGCTTGGCACGGCGCTCTGCAATCAATTTGTTATCGTCTGTTTGTTGGTCAGTCATAACCTTTCACTTCGTTGTTCGGTTTACAGCCCAGATTTCAGGCTGGCTTCAATAAATTTGTCCAAGTCGCCATCTAGCACGGCTTGAGTGTTACGTGTTTCCACGCCAGTACGCAAATCTTTAATGCGAGAGTCGTCAAGTACGTAAGAGCGTATTTGACTTCCCCAGCCGATATCAGACTTGCTGTCTTCCATCGCTTGTTTTTCAGCGTTTTGTTTTTGCAGTTCAAACTCGTAAAGTTTGGCTTTTAACTGCTTCATCGCCTGATCTTTGTTTTTGTGCTGCGAGCGGTCATTTTGACACTGCACCACAATACCCGTTGGTTCGTGAGTAATACGTACCGCAGAGTCCGTTCTGTTTACGTGCTGACCACCCGCGCCCGATGCGCGATAGGTGTCTATACGTAAATCAGACGGGTTGATATCTATATCAATATCGTCGTCAATTTCTGGGTATACAAACGCTGATGAAAATGACGTATGACGGCGGTTACCCGAGTCAAACGGTGACTTACGAACCAAACGGTGCACGCCGGTTTCTGTACGTAGCCAACCAAATGCATATTCGCCCTGAATACGCAAAGTTGCGCTTTTAATCCCGGCTACATCACCGTCTGATACTTCAATAAGTTCAGTTTTAAAACCGTGGGCTTCACCCCAACGCAAATACATGCGAAGCAGCATATTTGCCCAATCTTGCGCTTCTGTACCACCAGAGCCCGACTGAATATCAATGTAGCAGTCGTTTTCATCATTTGGACCAGAGAACATACGGCGAAACTCAAGCACTTCTAGCTGCTCAATTAAGCCTTCCAGTTCACTTTGGGCCTCGTTGAAAGTATCTTCATCTTCGGCTTCAACGGCCAATTCAACAAGACCTTCAACATCTTCTGTTCCCTGGTCGAGCTTATGGATCGTTTCAACGATTTGCTCAAGGGCCACTTTTTCTTTGCCAAGTGCCTGCGCTCTGTCTGGCTCGTTCCAAACATCGGGACTTTCTAACTCTCGGCTAACTTCTTCTAAACGCTCTGACTTTGCATCAAAGTCAAAGATACCCCCTAAGCGCTTCGGTGCGCTCGCGGATATCTTTTATCGCATTAGTAACGGGGTTTATTTCAAACATAGTCCGCTTATTTCGTTAAAAATTTAAGACCGCGGATAGTACCGAATTTGAAGGAATTTTGATAGGGGTTGGCGCAAATATTGCGACCTAGTTTTTGCATAAACTAGCGAACATTTTTTAGTCGCTTAAGGTGAATTGAATAATATTACCGTTAAACGGCGCGCAGCTAGCATTGGTAACACAGTCAAAGCCCATAAGATCAAACTTATAAAACATTAAACGCTTATTGGCATCTTAATTCGATGCACTGGTTTAGCACATTCTCGCTTCCCACAAGTGTGCAGTGTAAACCATAAAGTCGTTATAAGCGATAATTGGAAAAGTAATAGGAAAAGAATGTCGTTAAATAATTTGTCTTATGCTGTTATCGGAGTACTTCTCGGTCTCTTAGTATTGGCATTAGGCCAACTTGTTGACTGTCAGAACTTAGCCGGCGCAACCATGGCGCTACAGTGCCCCAATGGTACGCCTATTTCAAAACTATGGCTGGCCACCTCAATGTTAATAGCTGGAAGTGGTATCGCCGTTTGGCTATTTCGAAACCGCAACGTCTAATCGCGTTGCCATATTGTAAGCGCACTGCAATCTGCCAACGTAATTAATCATACATACTTACGTATTCTCAATTGTAAACTGCAGTGCGTATAGGTAAGTTGCCGAGCGCATAAAAGAATCTCCTGCCTTCATGCGCAGCAGTGCTCACCTCTACATTTACGGCTATTTAGCCAACGTATAATCCGTATAGCCTTTCTCATCGCCACCGAACAAGGTGTCGGGATTATGTGTGTTTAACGGTAGATCGTTCTCTAATCGATAGGGTAAATCAGGGTTTGCTACGAAAGGACGGCCAAAACCAATCATATCTGCCCACCCTGCTGACAGCGCACTTTCGGCACGCGCCTTGTCGTACTTTCCTGCATAAATCAATATACCGCTGAATGCTTTGCGAATAGCCTGCTTGAAGGATATCGGCATTTGCGGTGCATCGTCCCAGTCGGCCTCTGCAATATGCATATAGCCAACATTAACGCTGTTTAGCATTGAAGCTATTGCAAGGTAGGTCTCTTCCGGATTGTTGTCGACCGTCCCGTTTAATGTTGTTAGGGGCGCTAGACGTACACCTACTTTATCAGCGCCAATTTCCTCAGACACAGCCTGCACCACTTCTTTCAAAAATCGAATACGGTTCTGTACACCTCCGCCGTATTCATCAGTTCTTGCATTACTCTGAGAATCAATAAACTGGTTAAGCAAGTAACCATTAGCAGAATGCAGCTCAATACCATCAAAACCGGCATCAACCGCGTTTCTTGCAGCAACTCGGTATTCTTCAACCACCGCTTTTATATCGTCAATGGTCATTTCCCTTGGCATGACTGAGTCTACAAAGCCAGGGTTGCCATCTTCATCCACGAATACCTTAACCCCTTTTGCTTGAATTGGAGATGCACTGATAGGCTGCTGCCCTTCTGTATTTGATGGATGAGAAACACGACCCACGTGCCAAAGTTGTGCGTACATTACACCACCTGCGTCATGTACTTTATCTGTTACTAGTTTCCAGCCTTCAATTTGGGTCTTGGTATAGATACCTGGCGTCCAAGCATATCCCTTACCTAGCGCAGAAATTTGTGTGCCCTCGCTTACGATTAGCCCTGCGCTTGCGCGTTGGGCGTAATAATCTGCCATTAACGCATTTGGCACGTCACCAGGCTGGGTTGAACGGGAACGGGTCATCGGTGGCATAACAACACGGTTTTTAAGCGTTTTTCCAGCCAGCGATACGGTTTCAAATAATTTCATAATGGGGGTCCTTTAAGTTTTTCACTTTTGCAGTTTCATCTTATGTAACCCTATAAATGAGGCCCATTAGCTTTGTCAGAACCCGTACTTTTTACAAAGCACTTTTGCATTTTTCGCAAAAGTATTAGCCCATTTCGACGACGTTACACCAAAAATTCACTATCACCTCTTGACGCAGAAAATTTTAAGCTTACACTTGTTCGCTGAATTAGCGTACACCTGTACGCTTAAATATTTCATCTTTTTTGTATTGAAAATATTCCGACGTTAAATAGGTGTGATTTCTACATTGAGACAATTACTAGATAAATTTACTGATCGCATATTCCACCACGGCTCTTGGAAGGGCTATTGGGAAGTACTGATTCAGCAAATTAAACCCGCATGGCGCGATGGGTATTTCAGAGCCAGAGTTATAACAGTAAACAGCTTAAGCACGGATATGCTCGAGGTGGTACTTAAGCCAAATAGTTCGTGGCCCACTCATACCGCGGGGCAGCATATCGCGTTAACCATAGAGATTAATGGCAGGCTCACCACCCGAGTATTTACCATAGCAAGTGGTGCTAATACCTACCAAAGAGACAAGCAGATCCGCTTGGTGACTAAGGTAAAAGCCGAGGGCGCGCTAACGCCTTACCTTCATGCTTGTGTGCCCAATCAATGGGTAAATATCTCAGCCCCCAAGGGAGAGTTTGTATGGCCTAAGACAGAAAGGTCTCTACTTATGATTGCGGGCGGCTCGGGCATTACCCCTTTCATTGCCATGCTTGACGATGCTATTAACAATGCAGAGGTAAATCAAAAAGCAGTACATTTGCTTTATTTTGCCAAGCCCAATGAACACGTATTGCTTAACGAGCTATCTGCCTTCAGTAAACGCTGTGAACACTTCACCTATGATATTTTAACTAAGCAAAAAGATGGGGACGTAGAAGCCCATTTATCTTATTTCGCCAATGCACACTGGTTAGTGTGTGGCCCACATGCCATGTTCGAGCAAGTTGAAAGTTATGCAAAGACAATTAGCGCACCTGTTTCAAGCGAACATTTCGCTGCGTTGCCTGTGGTGAGCAACACAAGCCTTACCGAAAGCGAAACCTTCTCTTTAATTCACAACGGCCAATCTTTGGCTATCGATAATCAGCAAACCCTGCTTTCACAGCTTCAACAAGCAGAACAGCCTGTGACCTATGGCTGTGGAATGGGGATTTGTCATCAGTGCCAATGTGTTAAGAAAAGAGGCGTGGTAAGAGATACCCGTACTGGCGAACTTTCAGATAGCGCAGAGCAACTTATTCAATTGTGTGTATCACAAGCCGTTACCGATGTGGAGATTCAACTATGAACACAAGCGTAGCAATAGACAAACAACACCGAGAAGAGGCGATTGAACAAGCGCGCTTACCGGAGTATGAAACTCATAATACTCAAGTAATTGGGGCAACGAGCACTGAAAAGAAACCTAACTACGAGCTACTTGCCGCCCAACTTGATGAAATCAAAGCCGATATCAAACAGAAAGTAGGTGCTGAAGATGCAGCCTATATTCGACGTATTATTCTCATTCAGCGTATCTGCGAATGGGGGGGCCGAATACTCCTAATGTTGGGATTCATTCAACCGCTGCTCTGGGTTGCCGGCGTATTAAGCTTAGCAACGGCTAAAATACTCGACAATATGGAAATTGGCCATAACGTGATGCACGGTCAGTACGACTGGATGAACGATAAACATATTAACTCGAAAGGCTATGAGTGGGATATTGCCTGTGATGGCGCAAGCTGGAATCGCGTTCATAATTACGAACATCACACCTATACCAACATTATTGGCAAAGATAGAGACTTTGGCTATGGCTTGCTTCGCCTGTCTAACGATTTCAGATGGCGTGTAAAAAACTTATGGCAGTTCGCAACTTATATCGTACTTAGCGTGATGTTTCAGTGGGGCGTGTCTTATCACGAGATGGCCGCTGAGCGTGTCTTTTTTGGAAAGAAGAAAGATAACCGCAAGAATCAGGTTACCCATAGCGAGCTTAAGAAGCGCTTTTTCAGCAAAGGGGCGCGTCAATTAGTAAAAGACTATGTTCTATTTCCTCTGATAGCTGGCCCTCTATTTTTATGGGTACTTACAGGCAACCTTGTTGCCAACTTACTGCGCAATCTGTGGACGTCGACTATCATCTTCTGTGGTCATTTCACTGGCGATGTAGAAACATTCAAAGAGGAAGATTGCGTTAACGAGACGCGAGGACAGTGGTACTACCGTCAAGCGCTAGGCTCATCTAACATCAAAGGCGGCAACCTGTTTCACGTTCTTACTGGGCATTTAAGTTTTCAGATTGAGCACCATTTGTTCCCAGATATTCCTGCTAAGCGCTACAGAGAAATGGCTCCCAAGGTAGAAGCCGTATTCAAAGAACACGGCATGCACTACAACACTGGCGGCTTTTTTAAACAATACGCCAGCGTGTTAAAACGCATTATTCGCTACTCTTTCCCTTAACAAACTGAAACCCTAACCAGCCGGCCATAGCGCTCGCGCTGGTTAGGCACGTTCCCCACGCCCAATCAACCAGCATGATGAACAATGTAAAACCTTCAATAATGCTGTATGCCGTTAAGTTGTAAGCGCCATAACTGGCTAATCCTAAAAGCGCGCCATCTATTCCAGCATAAAGTAGCGACTTCTCTCTGTTCGCTACCACGGCAAGTACAAACACCACGCATCCATACATTAAGTAGAACACTACCCAAGGCCACGTGATAAATTGACTTCTGAGTAGCGGCTCCATCTCACTTTGATACCAGCCGTCCGCAATAACGCCAAGCCAAAAGAAATCAAGTACGCCAAAGCACACAAAGATAGCAATTAACGACACGATGATGTTTTTCGCAAAGCGAATGATGTTGGAAAGCATGAAACCTATCCCTGTTAGCATAAAGTGATCTTAATTAGTTTACTCTATTTTTGGTTATTAAACTAAGCGTAGATCGCAAACATATGCCCCTTTATCAGAGCTATTCTGTTAACGTTTTTGCCCTTCCCGTTCTTTTAGCCTCGTATAAAAGATGATCGGCACGCTCTAATACTGACTCAATCTTATCAGTGCTTTTAAATGTTACAATACCGGCAGAAAAGCTTACGTTAAATGGTACTTCCTGTTCTCCCCAGTACTCAATGCCCTCTACTTCTTTTCGAATAACATTTATTATTGCGCTCGCCTCAGAGATATCTGTAGCTTGTATAACCAACAAAAATTCTTCTTCCCCGTACCGGCATAAGCGATCTATTTTACGTATGCGTTTTATGATGATTTGACTCAGTGTTTTGAGCACTTCGTCTCCCAAATTATGCCCATAGTTGTCGTTAATTTTTTTAAAATGATCGACATCTAAAAGGACTGCACAATTAACCTGTTCAGGTGAGATAAAGGTCAACCAACTGTTGATAGCTCTCCTAGTATAAGCACCGGTTAGAGAGTCTACGTCTGCCAAGGCTTTAGCGATATTGTGTCGACGTCGGTACCACAACGTGGTGAAACCTAGAATAATAGCTAAACCTCCAAACAATATACTTTTTAGAAAATTAGCTTGGTTGGTCAATTGGTCTTTTTCTCTATTAATTTTTATGTTTCTAAGTTCAGTGATTTCAATTTCTTTTGAGAGAAAGTCATTACCAAGATTAGTGTTTGAAGATGAGATAAGCTGGTTTCTATCTAATTTTAGCGACCGATATTTAGTAGCGAATTGATACGCTTTTTTGTAATTTCCCTTTACCTCATAAATTCTCTGGAGATTTTGATAAAGCCTTAGGTTGATATCCGTTGGTGAGGGATGCTGTGCTGACCAAGTCTCATATTTTTCAGTAAGAGTATCAACCTCCTCAGAGAACCTGACAGGGTCATTACCATCTAATGCTTCAATTAGAGTTAGAGCTGTCTGAATATATGCCTCTATCATTGGCGAAGAGCTATTGCTAGTACTTGTTTCAACGACAGCCGCTATTCGCCCAGCTAAACCTCTTATTTTATCGACTTCGGCTTCAGTCATAAAATGCGTATATACAGATAAATTAAGTATAAACGCGACAATAAGATTATCTGTATCGTCCTGCTCTGTTGCTAATTCAACAGCCAATTCTGATTTTGCTAAAGCTTCCGAAAAGCGCCCTAATTGAGTCAATGCTTGGACTGAAACAATGTAGTCTACAGAATATCGCTCACTTACAGGCACTATCGATAGAATATAATCTGCGTACTGCAAGGCCTCAGAGTAAAGCTGAAGCTCTATGAGTATATTCGCTATATATGCTGCAATTTCTCTTTGAGTTAGCATTGCTTTGAACGAATCTTTTTTCTCAACGTTCAAATAATTAAACGAATATTTAAATTCGACTAATGCGTCAATATGCGATTTTGATTGAAATTCATTGCCTAGCCATGCACTTACAAGAGCGACAGCCCTACTATTCGAGGCTTCGAGCATTTCAGATTTTAAGCGTCTAAGTTTTTCTATCGCTGGAGTTGCTTGTTGTTCATGTCCATCGTTTTTAGCCGAACTCGAATAAATAAAGTACGAACGAACTCCCGCATAGAGTTCAGCATCTAGGCTTTTAAGGACATCCCAATCATTCGTTTCAATTAGCCTGCTTGGACGGCTAAACCAGTTTTCAACTACTTTATCTCCGTTAAAACCTTCCCAGATAACGTGTTTGAAGATAAGCCCCAGCGAGGAATCATCTTGAGGGAGACCTGACGACTTAATTTGTTTGCTTAACTCATTATTCAATTGTTCGTTATTATTCGACCAGAGGGTTATCGCTCTATACGTTGCCTGATCGTAGCGGCTTAGTTTCGTTAAATCTTGAGCAATCGCTTCACTCACATGAAGTGCGAAACACGGAAGTATTGAAATTATGAATACCTTCAATTTATTCAACGGCATTAGCTAACTCTTATATTCTCTATAATAAAAGTAGGTTTTTATTTATAAATCGCCATTGAACTTTGGTATCCATTCAATAGTAAACACGCCAAAGAAGTCGGAAATACTTTACCTAAAACTTACACTGCAAATTGCAACCAAAGAAGCTTTCGAATCTCAAAGTGACGTGGTTCAAATAAGCGTTAAATAAAATGAATAAAACACTATTAGTAATAACGACCTCTTTGATTGTCAGTGCGTGTGCTCATAGGCCACCACCTTTAGACATGGATGAAATATTCTTTGAAACGAAAATCAAGCAGGACGGTACCAAGCTCTTCGCCTTTAGCATTCCATTAATGAAACCGCGAGAAGGCGCTAAAGGTGGCGGCAGAGGCGGCCGTGGTCAAGGGGTTGAAGGTGGCGGTGGTCGTGGCGGCCGTGGAGGACAGGAAAGCCGAGGAGGCTCATCACAAAATTCGTCAGATAGCAGCGATAGAATGACTGAGCAACTCTATGCCTCTCTTGATGAAAAATTGGATGAAACAGGTTATTGCCAAACCGGCTTTATAGAAATCGATACACATCAAACCGAAGATAGGCTGCACCTATTAGGCGAATGTAATGAGACGGCTAGCGAACTGGACAGACTCGACTTCCCGAACGTTAATTAACGCGTTTTTCATAAAGCGCATTGCCGATAGCGTGCGCTTCATTTAACGCTCATTTAATCAACAAGCTCTTAATCAACACAGAGGGTATGCTCCACCACACCATTAGACACATAAGCTCTGCAGCCAAATAGGTCGGTAGTTTCTAAACACACGCCACTGGCTTTTTGCCCAGCTTCCACCTGATTATTTCCTGTAACACAGGCGACTTCGCACTCGCTGCTGTCATTGCAGGCATTGCCAGCATCACTCGCCGGTAAAACGCAAGCATACGCCTGCTGTCGGCCCACTTTCTTCCAGTCACCACCTTGTTTATCACACACTTTTTCAGACTCAATAGAATAGGCCTGCTGTACCAGAGGCAATGAGGTATCAACAACATGCTCTAATTTTTCAACTTCTTCAACACTTGCTATCGGCTGTTCAATGACTTCTGGGGGCCGCGCACCACAAGCCGCTAAAGTTGCACCCAAGCCCACTGCCAACCAGGCCCCAAACCGATGCTGTATCTTAACGCCTGCCTGTTTCATTCTTTCCCTCTATTTGTTTTACTTTTTAAACAACCACTACTTAAAGGCCACGCTTTTTCAAACCTGCGATACTTATGACCACGGCTATTAGATAAGTTCTTATTTTTTCAATAAATCCTTATTCGTGCGCTGCGCTATGCCTAATTAATTATCAAACCATTGAAATTTTAGTGATACTTAGGCGGGTCTCTACATACACTTCGCAAAACTTGCAGTATTTACGGATGCTTTATGACACTAAAACAAACCGAAAACCTAGTAACGGCCTTAATAGCCTTCAGCTTCGCTGTTCTTGGCCTAACGTTTTTACTGGGTGCAAACCCCAATGCACTAATAACTACTTTTAACTTCTATTCGTTAGGCGCAATAGTTAGTGAAAGTGCACTTGGTGCTATCACTGGGATTACATTATTGCTGCTAGCCTTAATGACATTTGCTGCTCGATTTAAGCTAGTGTCAGTAAAAACGGTTACGCTATTCGCTGCATTGGTTACCGCAATCCCCCTACTCACCTTGTTATCTCCCGGGCGATGGATGGCTGATTTAGGCGGCTTCCCGATTATCGGAAGTGGTCAAGGCATCATCAAGTACTTCGCAGTATTACCGCTTTTTCTGTTCTTGTTTTATCGCGACAAACTTTCGCGTAAACAGCTGACTTACCTTAACTTTGCACCTGTAGCCATGGTTTTACTATGGATAGGGAGCATGAAGTTTTTTGGTTTTGAAGCCAATGCAATTGTTGGGTTAGTAGAAACCTCGCCGTTTATGTCGTGGCTTTATGACGTGTTCAGTGTACAGGGAGCATCGAATGTAATTGGTGGGTTTGACGTCTTCTTTGCGCTTGTTTTGGGCGTAGGTATTTACACTAAGAACAAGCCAATGATCATTACGAGTGGAATCGCTTGTTTATCCGTATTTTTGATGACCCAAACATTTTTGTTTACTGTGCCGGATACCTTTAACAGTGCCACCATCGTTAACCGTTTAGGCCAGTTCGTTATTAAAGACCTTTGGTTTGTCGCTAACTTAGCGGTAGTGGCTTATTTTACGCTGTTCGAGGCAGTTTCACGAGAACGCAAAGAAGCGCGTTCGGGTCGCTCGTCACAGTAAGGCTATACGGCAAAGCCAAGTTAGAGATGTTGTAATAATTAACAACTATTTCGCATATTGTTTATTCGAAAATGGTCACTTGGTTGCGGCCATTTTCTTTTGCAGTGTAAAGTGCCTGGTCCGCATGGGTTAACATTCTGCCGTGATCTTTTGCGCCATCTGCACTCGCTACACCAATGCTGATTGTGACCTTCAGCGTTTGCGCTATAAAACTGAAATCATGTGCAGCCACGATTTTTCGAACATGCTCCATAGCGCTCCTTGCATTTACCAAGTCATACTCGGGTAACAACACAGTAAACTCTTCGCCGCCCCACCTTGCACATTTAGCGTAATGCGGAACTTCGCGATTTAATATACGGGCCACCTCAGTAATGACTTTATCTCCCACTAAATGAGAGTACTGATCATTCACCTGTTTAAAATGATCGATATCGATAACGGCGAGACATAGAAAAGTTTGTTTCGCTTTAGCCTCCTCAAAATATCGTACAAGCCAGCGGTCGAATGCTCGTCTATTTGCAATCCCCGTTAGATCATCGTGAGTTGCTTGGAACTCGAACCGCTTGGTTTGTAATTCTAATGATCTGGTTTGTTCATCGACCCTTTGTTTTAAAATCATTTCTGATTTTTTCAAATGATGAAAACGTATTTTATAAAGTGCATAGATGACAAAACAGAAGAAAAGAAACACCGAGAATTTAAAAGCAAATGTCTGATAAATGCTGGGTAGCACACGAATAGAAAATGGTGACGTAACCTCTTGCCAAGGACCACCAATGTAACGGGCACGTACTTTAAACTGATAACGACCAGGTGCTAAATTAGTGTATTCAGTCATTCTAAATTGATGACGGTTAACCCAATGCTGGTCATATCCTACTAACATAGCCTGATATTCTATACGCGAAGGCATAGCGAAACCCAACCCTGCATACTGAAACGCAACTCGCGTGGTTAACGGCGTTACATCTACTTCCCTTTCAGACGTATCAAATTGCTGGTCAGCTCCGTCTAGTAGTACCGCCTCTATGCTTACCGGAATAGGGAATTCACTTAACATGGCAAGGTTTGCAGGCGTTACTGTGGCAAGCCCTTTCGCAGTAGGAAGCCAGATATTTCCGTCTACATCGACAAACTGAGATGGCTGTGAACCACCATTGATTTGAATACTCGTTAGACCATTTTCTTCCTTAAAATGCTCAAATTCCAATATTGCACTTGGATATATCAGACACTCTTCAAGATTTGATAGTGAAGTGAAAATGACTCCTTGGTTTGAACTTAGCCATACACCGCTATTATGATCTATACCAATTGAAAACAGTTTATCTACGGGAAGTCCCTGCGACTTTTCGATTACACTAAGTGCCTGGGTATCATTGTCAAAATACGCAAGGCCACGATCGGTTGTAATCCAAGTTCCCTTTTCAACAACGCTAAAACTGAACGCGTGCTGCGCATCTGAATGTTCAGGAAACGGAACTGTGTGCACAATCCCCTGTTGGATATAGGCGAGCCCTATCCCTGTAGCAATCCAGATTCGTCCTTCACGATCTTCTGCCAAGCCCATTGAGAAATGGGCAGGTAGACCATTTTGTTCATTAAAATGGATTAGCTTTCCATCTGGCGTTTGTTTAACTACACCTTGCGCCGTAGCATACCAAACACTGTGGTCACTCGCTAAAAGAATGGCCCTTACTTCATTACTTGGTAACCCTAGATGTCTATTGAGGTAAGGAGTAAGTTGGTCATTTTCATATCGCAGCACACCTTTTGTGTAGGTACCAACTAACGTTACCTCTTCAGTTACCGCTGCCAAACTAAGTACAGAAAAAGCTTCACCCGTAGTGAGCGATGTGCTGGAAAACGCATCATTGAAAAATATATCTAACCCAGCACTTCCACCTGATAAAATTTTGCCATCAGACGTTTGCAAAACAGTTCGCAAAAAATCTCCACTCATACCTTGGCTTTGCGAGAATGTGGTGAATAGCGCACGACGCAGCCTAAACAAACCACCATTAGTGCCGATCCAGATATTTTTTTCCAAATCTTCAAGCAGTGAAAAAACGCGGTTATTGGGAAGACCTGCTGTGGCATCCAGTTTTTCTAGGCCTAAATCACTTAGACGATAAAGGCCATGATTAATGGTGCCTACCCAAATGCTATTTTGATGATCAAGCAAAATACTACTAATAGATTTGTCGGCAAGTGAGGTGTGAAGTAGCGCGAAAGTACCGTTTTTTCGCTGCCAAACACCGTGTTCTGTGCCAACTAAAACACGCTTATTGCTATCAAGAGCGAGAGTGAATGATGGACCAGAGAGTATGTTATGGTCAGGTACAGCTAGCTGAAATTTATTGTTTATGTATTTGAATAGCCCTTGGTTTGTTGCAAACCAAATTACTCCAAATCCGTCTTCGATTATGCGGTAGGCACTCGAATTTACAATGTATTCTTTTTGAGTGCCGTCAGGCATTCTCATTACAACACCCGAGTCTTCCAACGCAAACCACAACACGTCATTACTGTCTCTGAATGCATGATTAACCATTGAAGACAAGGGCGCTTGAGCATGCCACTGCTCTGCTATAAGCGACGTTACACCGCCTCGGTTTCCTGCCACAAGTAGCTCGTCGCGGGGCTTGTTGTAATACAAGCTTCGAATACCGGAGTCTGGTAATCCTGTTTGCGCGCCGCGGGTAAATACAGTGAACTGCTGACCATTAAACCGAGCAACACCTTCCCAAGTACCCGCCCATAGATACCCATTGGACGTTTGTGCTAATGCGTGAATACTATTGTGAGGAAGCCCGTCTTTCGTTCCCCACGATTGAGGGAAATACCGGTTGAGCGGCATGAGCTGAGAAGACTCTACCGAAAAGCCATCTATGGGTATCACCCACAGCAAACACATCACAAAAGTGAGAGACACAAACTTCAATGGCTTCTCGGTACATTATTAGATAGACGATGTAATAATACCTCTATCTATTAACTAACACAAAAATTGTGGTTTTTATTTATCTTGTTCTACCAACAAGCTTACCCAGACTAATCTATGATCTGAGCTGGCGGCACGGTCTTTAACTAATCGATACAGGTCACTTGTTTTAGCTGGCCAAAAAACGCCTGCATCATGTACATCCAATCCATATCGAGATGGCAAAACATAGTCAGCCCTGGCGCCCCAATAGGCGGTAAAGCGATTACTGTATTTAGCGCCAGACGCGCCAGCCCCACCTGCGCTTGTTGGAATTGTTTCGTTATTAACAAGTGGGTGTTCGGTTAATTGCTCAATTACACCTTCTCTGTGTTTATCCCCGATATCAGCAGCATTAAAATCGCCTACAAGCACAAAGCGTGTATCGTTTGCTAGGCTAACTTTTTCGCCCGTGTCATCATAGATATATGCGCCTTTGTCAGGAGAAAGGTAATCTGCCATTAGCCTTATTTCATCGAAATTGCGCTTACCGTTGCGGTCCTCGTTTCCATCAAAATTCGGGGGCGTTGGGTGCATTGCTAATACATGTACGGTTTTATCCCCTACTTTTACTGGCACATCCCAGTGAGACTTTGAACTTAACCTCAATGCCGCCCATTCATTTACATCGTACCAAGGAGTGCCATTGTCCACATTGCCATTTTCATCTGGAATGATAGGTACTTGGGGATGAGGCATATGGTGCCATTTGAATGTCTGAAAGGTACGAATACCCTCAACATCAATAGGGTATTTTGACAGTAGCGCCATTCCGTATTGACCTGGATATAATCCAAACCCATAGGCATCGCCACCAAAACCTTCTGCCTTACCATTATTGTCTAAGTCGAAGGTGGTAGGCTCGCCCGTGTTTACTGGCGCTACGTAGGTGTAGGGGTAATCCACTGGCTTTAGGCCACGCTGAGAAACGTTCAGGTAGTTTTCTATAAAAGCCTCTACCCCTTTGCGTTTATCTGCAATGTAATCAAACTCATTGAGTAATAAAATATCAGGGTTCACACGTTGAATGATCTCAGCAATATTTTTGACTTGAGGGTGCTCACCTGTAGATAGAACGTGTTGAAGAACTTTATTGCTTGGCGGCATATCCAACGATTTATAGTTAGTGGCTTCCATACTTACGTTAAACGTAGCAACTTTAAGCATTTGCTGATCTTTTGAATAAGCCAAAGTGGATACGCACATTGCGGGTAAAAGAGCTGTTACAAAGAAAAGCGCTCTAATTTTCATGTTGTTACCTTTAAATAAAGTCGTTTGCTAACGATACCAATATGCATGAGGATTCTAAACTATTTTGTACTGAAGAATAGCCAGGGTCTGTTAAGCGTTAGGAGCAATGAACCTTACCTAAAGTTACCTCACTTGCGGCTATTTTTTTGCCCTTGTCGTTACAATCTTGGGTTAGTTTTGATCTTTCCAATTCTTGCGCTATTACCATTTTAAAAAATAACCGCACAATTAAATCTTTTAACAAAATTATATTGCACAAAAACTACTACAAAGTGGAATAATAGAATCTATTACTCATAATGCACTGATATTCTTTTTCTGAAGTCCAGTGAGTAAAACTCTCCCTGACTTTAACTGCTGCACGCATTTGGAAGTAATGAACAAGAATTTAATAGGAAGAGAGAAGTGTTATGAAAAGCTGGGTTTCAAAAGCGATTAATACCATCAATGCAGATTATCAGCGCTCTGCAGACACCCATCTGATAAAGCTTGAGCAAATAGCATTTCAAGGTATCGACATCTATCTAAAAGATGAAAGCACTCACCCCACGGGCAGCTTGAAACACCGTTTGGCTCGCTCCCTTTTTCTGTATGCTTTGTGTAATGGAAAAATTGTAGAGGGAACCACTGTTGTTGAAGCCTCATCAGGCAGTACAGCGGTGTCTGAAGCTTATTTCGCTAAGATGATTGGCGTTCCGTTTGTTGCTGTCATGCCTAAATCAACTGCACAAAGTAAAATCGCGCTTATTGAGCGATATGGCGGACAGTGTCACTTTGTGGATTGCCCTACACAAATGCACAGCGAAGCCACTAAGGTAGCGAAAGAACTTAACGGCTACTTTATGGATCAGTTCCTTTACGCTGAGCGCGCTACGGACTGGCGCGGCAATAATAATATTGCTGAAAGTATTTTTGAGCAGATGAAAGCCGAGCCCCACCCTATACCACACACCGTGGTTATGAGTGCAGGTACAGGCGGAACATCAGCAACCATAGGCCGCTACATACGATACAAAGGCCTCGCTTCAAAACTCGTTGTAGTAGACCCAGAATTCAGTGTGTTTTTTGATAGCTACAAGAACAAGGATCATAAACTTACGGCTACCCGAGGAAGCCGCATAGAGGGGATTGGACGCCCTAAAGTAGAAGCCTCTTTTCAGCATGACGTTATAGACGACATGATTGCTGTTCCCGATACGGCTAGCATTGCAACCATGCATTGGTTGAACAACACCATGGGAATTAAAGCCGGCCCCTCTACCGGTACCAACTTATGGGGCGCATTAAGTATTGCTAAACAAATGAAGCAGCGGGGCGAAGCGGGCTCTATTGTAACGCTTATGTGCGATAGCGGGGAAAGGTATGGTGACACTTATTACAACGAACAGTGGGTACTAAACAATATTGGTTGTACAAGTGTGTTTACTGAAAAACTAGAAAGTATCGAAAGCTGAAATAAAACTAAGGCAGCTTGGTTTACACTTTAATCTGCTACTTAAAGTGCTGGCACGCTATATGTCGCGCAGCACTTTATTCAAATCATGGTTCACTATACATTGGCGATAGATTTTTAATAAAAAAGCTCACGAAGCCATGATGAAAATAAAGATGAAAATAAAGAACTTTATTCGCAGCAGTGCTGCGTTAACTGCGATAGTCGCTACTCACAACGCCTTCGCTACTAGCATACCGACAGCTGAAGGCGTTAGCACCAGCAATACTAAGACAGATGCAAGCTACTCCACAGGTACTTCTAACAACAACTACGAAAGCGTTTTTGCCAATCTTGCACGTCACTGTATTCATCAAGAGTTTCCCAATGTTGTAAAACACATGATGAATAGTGCCGACGACGTTAAAGCACCTAATAAACTCTACCCGGCATTTTATGGTTGTTTAGACTGGCATTCGTCAGTCCATGGCCATTGGCTTTTGGTAAGGATGTTAAATACGGCACAAGACGCGGTGGATAAAGACGAGATCATTGAAAAGCTAAATATCAGCTTTACGACAGAGAACATTCAAGGTGAACTGGCTAGCCTTAAGCGCGAAAACAATGCGTCATTTGAGCGCCCCTATGGCCTTGCTTGGTTTCTACAATTAACCGCGGAACTACGTCAATCATCAATTCCACAAGCAAGGGTATGGCTAAACACGCTACTGCCACTTGAGGAAGAAATTGTGGCAAGAGTAAGCGCATGGTTACCTAAATTGGCTTACCCTATTCGAACGGGTGAACACAGCCAAACCGCCTTTGCTTTTGGACTAATGTTAGACTGGGCGAAGGTAGCAGATAACGAGGACTTTGAAGCCCTGCTTACATCTAGAGTAAAAGAGTATTACCAGGCTGATAAGCAATGCCCCCTAGCCTACGAACCCTCAGGGCAGGATTTCCTATCACCGTGTTTGGCCGAAGCTGACCTAATGCGCCGAGTAATGGCTAAAGAAGACTACAGCCAATGGCTTTCAGCATTTTTTCCAGACCTAACCGCTAAAACATCAAGTTGGCTAGCGCCTGCGACCGTGACAGACAAAACAGACGGTAAGCTTGCCCACCTAGACGGACTGAATATCAGTCGTGCGTGGATGATTGAAGGCATCATGAGCGCTTTACCAGACGATGACGCACGCTTACCTGTATTGGGGAAAACGCTAAAAGCACATCGTGAAGCAGGATTAAACGCGGTGTTTGGTGATATGCACTATATGGGAAGCCATTGGCTTGGCAGCTTTGCCAGCTACTTGGAAACACAGCGCGGTTTGAATTAACTTATATCCTACTAAAGTGTGAGATGAATGGGCACTAAAGTGCTATTCGTCTCACACGCCTACCGTGGCATGCTCATTCTATGGTGATATGAATAAAGCGCAGCTATGGAAATTTTACTTGTTGATGATCACGCAATAGTGAGAGAAGGCTTTTCTACGCTGTTATCTTCGGTTCTCGAAGGCGCTGTCGTCACCAATGCAAAAAATGCGCAGCAAGCCACAAATGCACTTCGTACCAACCACTTCGACCTCATTATTTTAGACATTAATTTAGGAGCCACCAGCGGACTTACGCTAGCGGAATACATTATTCAGCGCTGGGAGCACGCAAAAGTACTTATGTTCAGCATGTTCGATGATATTTCCATCATCGATAGAGCTATGAAGCTAGGGGCAATGGGCTATGTTAGCAAACAAAGTGAACCTGATGTGCTGATAAGCGCGGTGACATCTATCATTAAAGGCCGGCGTTATTTGGAACACAATACTGCAATTGAACTCGCCACATTCAACCTGTCACATTCCGGAAGCAACTTAACAGATCTGACACAAAGAGAGTTAGATATATTCCTTGGAATAGCGAACGGCCTCTGTCGAAAACAGGTTGCAGAAAGCCTCAATATTTCCGAAAAAACGGTTTCAAACGTTATCACCCAGCTCAAGCGAAAACTTGAGCTACAAACAAATGCCGAGTTTGTTCACCTTGCCATCAAGCAGGGCTATATCAAAATCGCCAGCTAAACAAGACCCACTAAATAAAGTCGGGAAATCTTCCCTGTACTTTCGTCTCTTTTATACCCCCCTTTGGTACTGACTTTATCTTATGACAAAGATACTTTATGTAAATCAAGATATTAGTGTTTTCGCCCCACTTCACACTAAGGGAAAATTTCCCGTGTTTTGGAGGACGAATTCCGTTTATAAGAGACTCTACTTAGTTACATACTGTTAACACAACATCAAGGTAACAGTGGAAACAAAACTATGGCTAAGTTCTATTCAAAGGCTTCATTGGCCTTAAGCGTAATTATTGGTTTAGGTACGAGTTCACATTTATATGCGGACGATGGCGTGACATGGGCAGACATTGAAAATGATGCCAAGACGCCTGAGAACGTGCTGATGTATGGTATGGGTCCAGAAGCTCAGCGCTACAGCGGACTAGATCAAATCAACAAAGAAAATGTACACATGCTATCTCCGGCTTGGGTGATGAGTTTTGGTGATGAAAAGCAACGGGGTCAAGAATCCCAGGCAATAGTGTACGACGGTATTGTCTATGTAACCGGTAGCTACTCCCGTATCTACGCCTATGAAGCAAAAACAGGTAAGAAGTTGTGGGACTACGCCCACCGCCTTCCAGAAGGTATTCGACCTTGTTGTGACGTGGTAAATCGCGGCGCAGCAATTTATGGTGACTTAGTCTTTTTCGGTACGCTGGATGCTGGCGTTGTTGCCCTTGACCGGCTAACGGGCAAAGTAAAATGGAAGAAGCGCTTTGAAGACTATCGTGCAGGCTACACCATGACGGGGGCACCTACGATTGTTAAAGACCAAAAGTCAGGAAAGGTCATGCTTATCCACGGTTCATCAGGTGATGAATTTGGCGTTGTAGGAAAACTATTTGCACGCGATCCTGAAACCGGTGAAGAGATTTGGATGCGTCCATTTGTTGAAGGGCACATGGGCAGATTAAATGGAAAAGACAGCACACCTACTGGCGGTTCATACGAAGTGACAACATGGCCGAAAGATGAAAATGGCGAAATGGTTGAGGCTTGGCACCACGGTGGTGGCGCACCATGGCAGAGTGCAAGCTTCGATGTTGAAACTAACACTATCATCATAGGTGCAGGTAACCCCGCTCCTTGGAATACATGGAAACGCACCGCCAAAGGCGGCGATCCACGAGATTGGGATAACCTCTATACTTCCGGACAAGTGGGTGTAGATGCAACCACTGGTGAGGTTAAATGGTTCTATCAGCATACACCTAACGACGCATGGGATTTCTCTGGCAACAATGAACTTGTTCTATTTGACTATTACGATAATGGAAAGCTCATAAAAGCGACGGCTCATGCAGACAGAAATGGCTTTTTCTATGTAGTTAACAGACAAAACGGTGAATTCATCAGAGGCTTTCCCTTTGTAGATAACATTACGTGGGCCACACATATAGACCCTGACACGGGTCGCCCAGTTGAAGTAGACGGACAACGCCCACCACTGCCTGAGCCGGGTGAAAAACGAGGAAAGTCAATAGAGGTGTCGCCTCCATTCTTGGGCGGGAAGAACTGGAACCCGATGGCCTACAGCCAGAATACTGGCTGGTTCTATATGGGCGCAAACCACTGGAAAGAAGACTACTGGACGGAAGAAGTGACCTATAAGAAAGGTGCAGCTTACCTAGGACAGGGTTTTAGAATTAAGCGCATGTATGACGACCACGTGGGCGTACTTCGTGCCGTAGACCCCATTTCAGGTGAAATTAAATGGACGCACAAAGAGAAACTTCCTATGTGGGCTGGGGTACTGGCGACCAAAGGCGGACTCATTATTACCGGAACGGGCGATGGCTACGTCAAAGCTTTCGATGAGGAAACCGGTGAAGAACTTTGGAAGTTCCAAACGGGCTCGGGCATCATTTCATGCCCTATAACCTGGGAAGAGGATGGTGAGCAATATATTGGCTTAGCGTCAGGGTATGGTGGTGCAGTACCTCTATGGGGAGGAGATATGGCTGAACTCACCAAACCTGTCGCGCAAGGTGGTTCGTTCTGGGTATTTAAACTTCCTAATCACAATAAGAAGCAAAACGTAGCTAAACAATAGCTTTAAATTTGCAAACCAAACCGAGAGGCGGTGAAAACGCCTCTCGGCATTAAGGAGCTCTCATGCGCTTACGTTTTCAAACAACCAAACAACTCCCAGTATTATTAGTCGCCCTATATTCAGCAACTGCCAGTGCCATTCCCGATTTCGAAGATGACGTGAAAATTATCAACGGATGCGAAATAAAACCAAAGACAGTATGCAGCAATACTGACTTAAGCGGTGCTGATTTGAGCCATGCAAATTTGCACGGGGCAGTATTCACCAACGTTAAGTTCCACAAAACCAATTTAAGGCACGCCAACTTAAGCTACTCGACGTTTAAGAAAAGTAACCTAGATCATGCTGATTTAGCTACCGCCAACTTAAAACATGCAGATTTACGCAGTTCAAAAGTTCGCAACGCTAACTTAGAAGGTGTAGATGGCTGGGCGCTTTTCGGTCAAGGGGTTGATTTCACCAACTCCAACTTTTCAGGTGCCAACCTAGACCAAGGGCGTTTATCAGGTGCGACAATGGTAAACACCAACTTACGTGCCGCGCGCCTAGAGCGAGTTTGGATGAACAAAGCAAACTTTGAAGGTGCTTCACTCATTAACGCCAATATTCAGGAAGCAAAACTGAACGATGCAAGTTTGTATCGAGCGAACCTAACAGGCACGCGCATCCACTACGCAACATTTCAGGGCACTTTCATGGACGAATGTATAAATTGTCCGATTGACTGGTAAGCTAGAGCCCCCTTGGGGTCGCTCTAGCAAGGTCGCTCACGTCTAAGACAGTTTACCAGCCAACTCAGCTGTTTCTTTACCCAAATTCTTGAGCTGTTTAATCGTTTTTTCATCGGTAATTACGCCATCTTCCATAAGCGTACTGACCTTCGCGATAGCTTTTTGGTTTGGCAGGACCATAGTACCTAAGTTTTCAAGCAGCATCCTCAGTACCACCAGCACACGCATGCCGCCCAGCCCGCCGGCCGACGCGGCCATAATGCCGGCCACTTTACCGCGATAGGCTTGCAGTGGCTTTTCGCCTTCTCCCATGCGCGATGCCCAATCGATAGCGTTTTTCAGCAGTGCTGGGTAGCTAGAATTGTATTCTGGTGATGCTATAAGAAAACCATCATGACTCATTAGCAATTCTTTGAACGCCTGCGCTTTTTCAGGCATGCCAAATTCAGCCTCTTCGTCTTCATTAAATATTGGCATTTGATAGTCGGCTAGGTCAATAACGGTAACCTCTGCGCCAGCTTCACGGGCGCCTTCAGCAGCGACGTTAACAATAGCTTGGTTAAACGAACCTTTACGGGTACTGCCTGCAAATGCAAGGATCTTAGTCATTTGGGTTTCCTGTCCTTAATTTGAATAGATAATTTAGTCTTCTTATTTATAAAGATGTGTTGGCCTATCGGTTTTATTTGAAATACCAAATCAATTAGTGAGACCGACAAGCTAGCTCTCTTGGTCGCTCGCGTTAAGCATAAAAAAAGGCTGACAATCAATGTCAGCCTTTTCAATATCACTACCTATGTTGTACCGCGAACACTACATTTTTTCTAGTGTTTCGATGCCAAGTAGAGTTAATCCTTTCTCTAGCGTATTGGCAACCAAAGCTGACAACGCTAAGCGGCTATCACGTACAGTTGGCTCAATGCCGTCTTTTAACATTGGGCAAGCTTCGTAGAACGTCATGAACGCTGAAGCCACATCGTACAGGTACGTACACAATACGTGAGGTGTCGCTTCACGAGATACCATGCCAATCACTTCTTCAAACTGCATCAATAACACTGCTAGCGCATGCTCTTGTTTCTCAACTATATTGATATCTACCGGCATAGTTGCCATATCAACACCCGCTTTTCTAAACAAGCTTTTCACACGGGTATACGCATATTGAAGGTAAGGTGCCGTGTTACCTTCAAAACTTAGCATTGAGTCCCAGTTGAACATGTAATCAGTTGTACGGTTTTTAGATAGGTCAGCGTATTTCACGGCGCCAATACCTACCTTGCGAGCAACTTCTCTAAGTTCGTCTTCGCTTAAATCGTTGTCGCGCTCTGCGATAAGTTTACCCGCACGCTCAACGGCTTCATCAAGCAATTCGACCAGTTTAACCGTGCCGCCAGTACGGGTTTTAAATGGCTTACCGTCACTGCCTAGCATCATACCAAACGGGCAATGCTCGTAAGTTTGCTCTTCTTTCATGAAGCCTGCTTTGCGGCCTACAATTTCAGTTTGCTTGAAGTGCAGGGCTTGGCGAGCATCTGTAAGAATAAGCGTACGGTCGGCATTTAGCTTGCCACTGCGATAGCGCATTGCTGCGAGGTCAGTAGTTGCGTAAAGATAGCCACCACCCGACTTCTGAACGATATAAACAGCCGGGTTACCTTCTTTATCGGCAAGCTCAGGAATAAACACCACCTGTGCGCCTTGGTCTTCAACCGCAATACCTTTTGCTTTAAGGTCGCTGATTACATTAGCTAAGTCGTGGTTGTACGCAGACTCCCCCATAATATCTTTACGGGTAAGGCTTACGTTTAGCTTGTCATAAACTTCTTCTGAGTGAGCGATAGACACATCAATGAACTTTTCCCATAGCGCTAGACACTGTGCATCACCGCCCTGCAGCTTAACTACGTATTCACGGGCACGGTCGGCAAAGCCTTCTTCTTCATCGAAACGTACTTTGGCTTCGCGATAAAAGTCTTCAAGGTCAGACAGCGCAGTTTCCGCCACTTCCTCTTGAAGCTTGTCTGACAGATGCGCAAGCAACATGCCGAACTGGGTACCCCAATCGCCCATGTGATTTTGACGAATTACGTTGTGACCCAAGAACTCGAGTACTTTAACTACTGCATCGCCGATAATGGTCGTACGCAGGTGACCTACGTGCATCTCTTTGGCTAAGTTCGGCGATGAATAATCTACTACAATGTTTTGCTCTTTTGACTTTGCAATACCCAAACGCGGATCGGTTAACGACAGCTCGCACTGGTTAGACAGCCAATCGTCGTTTAAATGTACGTTAATAAAGCCAGGTCCAGCCACTTCTAATTTACTGGCAATATCGTCAAGCTTAACGGTTTCAACAACCTTCTCTGCAATATCTCGAGGCTTTTGCTTAAGCTGCTTGGCAAGGGCCATAGCGCCGTTAAACTGATACTCACCAAACTCAGGTCGAGCACTGCGCGAAACTGGCACTGGCGCATTTTCTACGCCCATTTCTTGTAAAGCTTCAGTGAAACGGTTAACTAATAGTGCATGTATGTTCATAGTGTATATTGTCTTTAATTAATTTTTTCTAGCTTAATTTTCGCGCGTATTCGTAAACTGAATATCTGGGTAACGCTCTTGCGATAGTTGCAGGTTCACCATTGTTGGCGCGATGTACGTCAGGTTGTCGCCTCCATCAAGGGCTAGGTTCTGCTCACCTTTACGTCGGAACTCGTCTAGTTTCTTCTCATCATCCGCGTAAACCCAACGGGCTGTTGCAACGTTCACGTGCTCGTAAAGTGCATCTACATTGTATTCGGCTTTTAGTCGTGCCACTACCACATCAAACTGAAGCACACCAACCGCGCCTACGATCAAATCGTTGTTTGCAAGGGGTCGAAACACCTGAACTGCGCCTTCTTCAGAAAGCTGAATAAGGCCTTTCAGCAGCTGTTTTTGCTTAAGTGGATCTTTCAAACGAATACGTTTAAATAGCTCTGGCGCAAAGTTTGGAATACCAGTAAATCGATAGTTATCGCCTGACGTAAAAGTGTCACCAATTCGGATAGTACCGTGGTTGTGCAAGCCGATGATATCGCCGGCATAAGCTTCTTCTAGTAAAGCTCGATCGCCTGCTAAGAAAGTCAGTGCATCGGAAATACGCACATCTTTACCTAGACGGCTGTTGCGCATTTTCATGCCTTTCTCGTACTTACCCGACACTATGCGACAAAACGCGATACGGTCACGGTGTTTCGGGTCCATATTGGCTTGAATCTTAAAGACGAAACCGCTGAACTTGCCGTCAGTGCTTTCAATAGTCCCTTCTTCGGTCTCACGACCAAGTGGCGCAGGCGCCCACTCAACCAATCCGTCAAGCATGTGGTCAACACCAAAGTTACCCAATGCTGTACCGAAAAATACTGGCGTTAACTGGCCTTCCAAGAAAAGCTCTTGCTCGAATTCGTTTGATGCACCGCGTACAAGCTCAAGCTCGTCACGCAAGGTTTCAGCTAGGTCACTTCCTACTGCGGTATCAAGCTCTGGGTTATCCAACCCTTTAATGATACGCACATCTTGAATAGTGTGACCCTGACCGCTTTGATACAAAATAGTCTCATCGCGGTGAAGGTGATATACACCTTTAAAGCTTTTTCCACAGCCAATTGGCCACGTGATTGGCGCGCACAGTATATCAAGCTCGGTTTCTACTTCATCAAGCAGTTCCATAGGATCGCGAATATCCCGGTCTAGCTTGTTCATAAAAGTCACAATTGGCGTATCGCGCAAACGCGTAACTTCCATAAGCTTACGGGTTCTGTCTTCTACACCTTTAGCCGCGTCGATTACCATAAGGCATGAATCAACCGCTGTGAGCGTACGATAGGTATCTTCAGAGAAATCTTCGTGCCCCGGAGTATCTAACAGGTTTACCAAGTGATCGCTGTAAGGAAACTGCATAACCGAGGTAGTTACCGAGATACCACGCTCTTTTTCCATTTCCATCCAGTCAGACTTGGCGTGCTGACCTGACTTTTTCCCCTTTACAGTACCCGCCGTTTGCAGGGCGCGCCCGAACAACAGTACTTTTTCAGTAATGGTGGTTTTACCCGCATCCGGGTGCGATATGATTGCGAACGTACGTCGCTTTTTAATCTCTTCAAGAAGCTTTTTATCTGACATCAATACTTATCTTCGTTATCTATTATCCCTGTAAAACAATTATTTACAGGCGCGTTTTATAACGGATAAGCAATGCTTTTCCGCGCAAATTTAGTATTGCGGCAAAACGCTTGATACGGCTTGGTAGTTAATTGCGCGGATTTTAGCATTTTACTGCTCGTAACAGTAGAGCGAAATTACATACTCCCTACCGCTTAATTTGCTATGCGACCGCTCACTGCTTTTTTTCATGCATACACACTTTCATATCGTTAACCTATTTCAAACATTGTTGTACACAGCGTTTACAACATAAGAAAGAGACCCTTTTTATAAACCCTATTTATAAAAATAAGGACAATGCCCTGTGATATTGTTTTTGATTTGTGTAGCCGCGCTTATTGCTGGCTACTTTATATATGGCGCCTTTGTCGAAAAGGTATTTGGCGTCACACCTGCACGCCCTACTCCTGCACATAGCCAAAAAGACGGTGTAGATTTTGTTCCTATGTCTACACCAAAGGTATATCTCGTACAGCTACTCAACATTGCTGGTGTAGGCCCTATTTTTGGTCCTATCATGGGGGCGCTATATGGCCCAGCAGCAATGCTTTGGATTGTATTAGGCTGCATTTTTGCCGGTGCTGTTCACGACTACTTCTCTGGCATGCTGTCAGTTCGCAACAATGGTGAGTCAGTGCCTAGCTTATCTGGCCGTTATTTGGGCCGAGGCGCTAAACACTTTATGAACTTGTTCGCTATTGTGCTGCTTCTGCTGGTAGGTGTGGTTTTTGTCTCAGCGCCCGCAGGTATGATCACAAATTTAGTCAACGACCAGACATCATGGCAGGTTGAAGTTGGCACAATGGTAGCTATTATTTTCGCCTATTACATACTGGCAACCATAGTTCCAGTAGATAAGATTATTGGCCGCTTCTATCCGTTTTTCGGTGCACTTCTAATCTTCATGTCAGTAGGTTTATTAGCCGCAGCCAGCTATTCTGACCAGCACTCAATTTTAAGTCAGTTTTCAGCAAGCGATATGCTAACTAACCTAAACCCTAACGATATGCCGCTGTGGCCAGCGCTTTTCATTACTATTGCTTGTGGCGCTATTTCCGGGTTTCACGCTACCCAATCTCCACTAATGGCCCGCTGCATGGAAAACGAGAAAAATGGACGTTTCGTGTTTTTTGGTGCAATGATAGGTGAAGGCGTGATTGCCCTTATCTGGTGTGCGATTGCCCTTTCTTATTTCGATAATCTAGAAGGACTATCGGCAGCCATTACAGACGGTGGCCCTGGAAACGTTGTTTACGCTTCTTCATTCGGACTGTTGGGCGTTGTGGGTGGCATACTTGCCTTTCTTGGTGTGGTGATTTTACCTATCACGTCAGGCGACACCGCCTTTCGTTCAAGCCGTCTCATTATGGCTGAGTACTTTAACGTTGAACAAAAAGGTATACGTAACCGACTATTTATGGCTGCCCCTTTGTTTGTTCTGGGCGGTATACTCACCCAAGTCGACTTCGGTGTTATCTGGCGCTACTTCGGGTTTGCCAATCAGACAACTGCCGTCATGATGTTGTGGACTGCCTCTGCGTACTTACTTAGACACAATAAGCTGCATTGGATCACCACGGTGCCGGCTATCTTTATGACTGCCGTTTGTGTAACTTTTATTTTAAATAACGATACCTTGGGTTTCGGTATGGCGATGAATGTATCGACAATCATCGGGCTCGTTGCATCATTGATTACCACAGTGTATGTCATTCGAATTTCTAAAGGGAAAGGCGAAGCCCCACTTGAACCTATGTCTGTAAGTACTGAAAAGCCCACCCAACCCGCGGACGCGTAACTTAATAATCGAAATACAGACATTATGATGAGCCGCCCTTCAGATGGGGCGGCTATTTATTTTGTACGTTTTAAATGGGTTATAATGAGGCTCACCTTTAACTGGCGGTAATATTGGCAAGCATGGAACTCATACTCTCACTACTTCAACAAATGTGTGTGTATCTTGTACTGGCGTACATGCTCAGTAAAACACCGCTTTTCCTTCCTATTCTCAGTATTTCCTCCCACCACAAGCACCGCTACTTGGTGTACTTAGTTTTTTCTTCATTTTGTGTGTTGGGTACCTATTTTGGTCTGCAAATAGACGATGCTATAGCGAACACTAGGGCCATTGGCGCTGTCATAGGTGGGTTGCTAGGCGGGCCAATAGTTGGCTTTGCCGTAGGGTTAACCGGCGGCCTACATCGTTATTCATTGGGAGGTTTTACGGATCTGGCCTGCGCTATCTCCACTACACTAGAAGGCTTGATTGGTGGCCTAGTGCACATTTACTACGTCAAAAAGAATAAGAGCTTAGATCTGTTTAATCCATGGAAAGTGGGTGTGGTTACCTTTGTCGCAGAGCTATTTCAGATGGCTATTCTACTTACCGTTGCACAACCTTTTGAAAAGTCTTACGCCCTGGTCAGTGCTATTGCCGCACCTATGATAATTGCAAATACTGTGGGGGCCGCACTTTTTATCAGTATCTTATCTGACAAGAAAACGATATTTGAAAAGTACTCTGCTACTTTTTCACGTAGGGCACTGTCCATCGCAGACCGCTCAGTGGGTATACTTACGTCTGGATTTACTCCGGTAAACGCAGAAAAAATTGCGCGCATTATTTATGAAGAAACGAATGTGGGTGCGGTAGCGATTACTGATAAAGAGAAGATTTTGGCGTTTATCGGAACGGGAGCGGATCATCACCTCCCAAATACGCCCATCTCATCATCAAGTACCATGGAATCTTTGAACAATAACAAGATAGTGCATTTAGACGGCGCTAAGCTTCCTTATCAATGCACCCTAGACAAAAACTGCCCGCTGGGTTCAGTGTTAATTATACCGCTCCACTCTGGTTCTGAAGTTGTGGGTACCATCAAGCTTTATGAACCCAAACGGAAGTTTATGTCGACGGTTACGCTATCTATGGCAGAAGGTATCGCTCAATTATTGTCTAGTCAGATAGTTTACGGCGAATATCAACAACAAAAAGATCTACTTTCACAATCAGAGATAAAGTTGCTACATGCACAGGTAAACCCGCATTTTCTTTTTAACGCGCTCAATACCATTAGCGCTATTATCCGCCGCGACCCCAAAAAGGCCAGGGAGCTCGTGCTAAGCTTATCGCGCTTTTTTAGAATAAACCTCAAGCAAAATACAGCAATTGTTACCCTAAAAGAAGAGATTGACCACGTTAATGCTTATCTGGCGATTGAGAAAGCGCGTTTTGCGGAGCGCCTGCAAGTCACTGTAAAATACGACGAAGCAGCAATGTCAGCACTTTTACCTAGTTTTACGCTACAGCCATTAGTTGAAAATGCGGTCAAGCACGGCATCGCTCAGTGCATAGAGGGGGGGCACCTATCTTTAAATATACGATGTACAGCAGATGACCATATTCACATTCTTGTCGAAGATAATGCTGGCTTATATAAACCCAAGAAAGAGCAAAACGCGGGTTTAGGAATAGATATTGTAGATAAACGGCTTATTCATCAGTTTGGCCAACAAGCAGGCCTGGTAATCGAGTGTCGGACTAACCACTTCACCCGTATGTCTTTCTCTATCCCACATACCCTTCATTCTTATCAGAGCTAACCATGACCAAGAATTCAGTATTTCGGGCAATTGTTATTGATGACGAACCTCTCGCCAGAGATGAGCTTTGCCAGTTGCTAAACGAAACCAATGAGGTTCAAGTCTTAGCCGAGGCTGCAAACGCAATAGAAGGGTTGGCTTTAATAAAACAATACAATCCAGACGTTATTTTTCTAGATATAGAAATGCCTCAGCTCTCGGGGCTAGATATGTTAGCTATGCTTGACATAGACACCATGCCTTATGTTGTATTGGTTACCGCGTTTGAGCAGTATGCTCTTCAAGCATTTGAGGATAATGCGTTTGATTACTTACTAAAACCAGTAGAACCAGAGCGGCTCAATAAAACACTTACAAGGCTGAAAAAGAGAAGTTTTCCCCAGACTGGTATCGACACAATCGCCTCACCTACGTTGATACATATTCCCTGCGTGGGCCATCAGCGCATATTACTGCTACCCGAATCTGATATTCATTTTGCATATAGTGATGTGGCGGGAGTACATGTTAAAACTTTAGAGCAACTAGCAGACACGCAACTCACATTAAAGACCTTAGAAGAGAGAACCGCGCTTGTAAGATGTCACCGGCAATACTTAGTGAGGTTATCCTGTGTGGCGGAAATTAAACTCTTGGATAATGGCCTTGCTACGCTTCTAATGGCGACGGGAGATTCGATACCCGTTAGCCGTCGATACCTCAAAAAGCTGAAATCGTTGTTGGAACTATAATCTCTGCAAACAGAGCTTCCAAAAGTCAGTTAAGCTATTACCTGATGCTTTAAAACCATGAAACTATAAAAGTCGGTCCGATGGGGCTGACCTTTCCCCCAAAAGCAACCCCAAAACGAATTTTTGAACATTCCGATTTTTGACGCCATTTGTCTTAATTTATTCGTCATTTTCTCTAAATTTGCGCTTATTTTATTTTTGAAGCTGCTACGCAAAACAGAGAAAAAATTAAACTAAAGTATAAAAAAATAGAGTTCTACTGCTGATTTCTAACCGCCAAATCCGATTATTTGTTTAGATATCCTCGACTTATCCTGATCATATTGCTGTATAAAAAAGCGCAAAATATTACTGAAAGTTAAACTTTTTATAAAATAACAATAAATATTCATTAAAAAGAGCCGCTTCTTAGATTTTACGCATATATGCTATTGATAATATTCAAAAGTTGTGCAATACATAATAAGTGTCTAAAAAACACACTAAAAATAATTAAAGCAATAAAATTAAAGTCTAGGGAGACTACAATGTTTAAAAACCACAAACTGGCAAAGTCGGTGAGACTTGCCTGCGCCTTTGGCGCTGCCGCATCGTTGGCATTTTCTGGTAGTGTCTACGCCCAAGAAGAAGTTGAGTCAGAGGAAGAACCGGTCGAGAAAATCGAAGTCACTGGTTCACGTTTACTTTCAAACCCCAATGTTGCAGCAGCAACACCTGTACTGAGTGTATCAGGCGCTGAAGCAGCCGCTCGCGGTAACTTACGTGTAGAAGACTTCGTTAACGTGCTTCCACAAGTATTCGCGGGACAAGCATCAGAAGTTTCCAACGGTTCAACAGGTACTGCAACACTAAACCTCCGTGGTTTAGGTGCGAACAGAACGTTGGTATTGATTGACGGCAAACGTCTCCCATATGGTTCTTCGGGAACCAGCGCAGCTAACGTCGACCTAGTTCCAACGCAAATGTTGGAACGTGTAGACATCCTAACGGGTGGTGCATCAGCGGTATACGGCTCTGATGCTGTTGGTGGTGTTGCAAACTTCATTCTTCGCGATGATTTCGAAGGCGTAGAGTTTGGCGGTCAGTTCAGCACAAACTACGCTGACAACGACAATGGCTTGTATGAAGGCGTGCTTAACGCAGCCCAGCAGCCTATCCCTGGTTCAACCATGGACGGCGACGAAACACTTATCTACACAATGTTTGGCGCATCTTCCGCCGACGGTAAAGGTAACGTAACCATTTATGCGTCATATGAAGACCGCGAAGAGATCGTCCAAGCTGATAGAATTTTTTCAGCGTGTACACTGGGCCAAAGCAGCGGCTCAGCAAGTTTCGAAGGGTTTGGTTGTGTAGGTTCAGCTAACTTCCGCTTGTTTGGTGGCCCTGGTGGCTTTGCGTTCCAGGAAGAAGATGGAAATATTATTCCTTACGCGGGCGGCCCGACTCAAACCTATAACTTTGGTGCAACCAACTTTTTCCAACGCCCTTCTGAGCGTTATCATTTCTATGCGAAAGGTAACTACGAGCTTGCAGACGATTTAGAAGCCTACGCTGACTTTTCCTACATCAACAACACCAGTGATGCTCAGATTGCTCCAAGTGCCTCGTTTGGTATCGGCGCATACGACATCAACTGCGGAAACCCATTCATCCAAGGTAACAGCGGTTTAGCGTTCACTGATATTTTTGGTTGTTCGGCTGACGATATTGCAAACGATGTAATCGTAAGCGGAATCACAGCATCTCACCGTAACGTTGAAGGTGGCTCGCGTAACTCTCGTCTTGAGAACAGCGCATGGCGCTTCGTTGGTGGTCTAAATGGTTTCATCGATGATATCTGGGCGTGGAACGTATTTGGTCAAATCTCAGAAACTCGTGACCAAAGCTCAGCTACGAACGATTTCGTCGTCGCTAACCTACAGCAAGCGCTGTTAGCAACCACTGACGAAGATGGTAACGTAGTCTGTCTTGACCAGTCTGGCGGCTGTGTACCTTACAACATCTTCCAACGCCCTGGCGGTGAAAGCTCTGTAACGCAAGATCAATTAGACTTCATCCAAGGTATTGGTATTGTAAACGGTGAAACGTCACAAAAAGTATTTGGTGCCGATATCCAAGCTAACTTAGGCGATTACGGCATTAAGATCCCAACTGCTGATGATGGTATTGGCGTGTTATTTGGTATTGAATACCGTAAAGACGAACTTGCTTCGTCACCAGATGAAATTAGCCAAGTTCAAGGTGGTGGTTTCACTGGTGTAGGCGGTGCAACGCTAGCAGTAGCAGGTAAAATTGAAGTTCGTGAATTTTTCACCGAGGTTCAAATACCTCTTATTTCTGGTGCAGAGTTAGCTGAAGAGTTAGTGTTAAGTGCACAATATCGTTTCTCCGACTATGACGCAGACGGTAACGGCACGACAAACAGCTTTGACACGAATGCTTACGGGTACCAGTTAGCGTGGACACCAGTAGATGACGTTAAACTACGTGCGCAATACCAGCGCGCTGTTCGAGCGCCAAACGTAATTGACTTATTTACAGGTCAAAACACAGGTCTACCTAACCTAAGCCCAGCGGGTACCGATGCTAGCGGCGAACAGCTATATGATCCATGTGCCGGCGCCAACCCAATCGCGTCACTTGAAACTTGTGCGCGTACCGGCGTTACAGCTGCGCAATACGGCAATATTCTTGACGTTATCTCGGGTCAAACACAATCTTTAACAGGTGGTAACCCACAACTATCTCCTGAGACTGCAGATACTGTAACCTTTGGTGTTGTAATTACGCCAGCAAGTATTGAAGGTCTTTCGATTACTGTGGATTATTTCGACATCGAAGTAGAAGATGCGATTTCTGCTGGTATTCCAGCTCAAACTATCTTCGACAACTGTCTTGATTCAGGTGACCCAACCTTCTGTAACCTAATTACCCGTTCTTCTGCGGGTTCACTTGCAGCAGGCACATTTGGTGTTGGTTTCCAACAAACAAACCTAAACATTGCTACGCTTAAAACTTCGGGTGTGGATGTTCAGGTAGGCTATAACTTCGACACAGAGCTTGGTGATGTAAGATTCGACTATGCAGCTACGCTACTAGATGAACTAAGCACAGTACCATTCCCTGGTGGTGACACTGTTGAGTGTGCTGGCTTCTTCGGAAACGCGTGTGGCGCACCTAACCCTGAGTATCGTCATAGATTTATGGCAACATGGAATACCAACCTAGACGTTGATATTACTGCGACTTGGAGACACTTTGGTACAACTGATAACGATGATGACGGTGATACACTTGAGACTGGATTCAAAGCTATCAACTATCTTGATATCTCTGCCACTTATTTCATGAACGACAATTTAGAGTTCACGCTAGGTGTTCTAAACCTTCTTGGCGAGCAACCTCCAGTTTACTCTGGCGCAGGTCCAGCTCTTGGTAACGGTAATACGTATCCAACAGTTTACGACACTAGCACAAACTGGTTTGCTTCGTTTAGAGGTAAATTCTAAATCCAAATCTCCCTTTGGACCTAAGCCAAAAGCCGTTTATTCTTAATAAACGGCTTTTTTATTTTTTATGAATATTCCACTTCACCCTGTACTTGCTCAGTGCTCAACAGCACTTAGTTAAAGCCTATACATCTGTTACAAACACAGCTCTATATAATTATCCATTTACGCTTTTCCTAATAAGCGCTCAGCTTACAAAATATCATCCTCATCTCAATATTATTTACTTAGCATGCTAAACAATTAAACTAGTTAGCATGCTAAGTAAAATCAAGGATGCCGATATGTCATTTTCAGAACCCATGCCACTTCATCTTATTGCGCTTTTTGCCCGTACAGCGCAAAAGTGCAGAAGAGCTGTTACTGAATCTGTCGCACACCTCGACCTTACAGAGTCTAGATGGCGCGTAATGATTCATATGTCGTTACTTGGTGAAGGCTGTACACAGCAGATGGTGGCAGAAAGCTTGGAAATAGAAATGCCTAGTTTAACGCGCACCATCAAGCAGCTCGAAACTACGGGTTTAATCAAACGCGTTACAGGTGATAACGACAAACGAAGTCGCTTGCTTTATTTCACAGATAAGGGCAAAGGCCGAATGAATGATATCGAAAGTACGTTAATGGCACTTCGAGATGAAGTGTACGCAGGAGTATCGGACGAGGAATTACGCACTATGGCTAGATGTGTTCAGAAAATTGAAGCCAATGCAGCAAAATTGTTGGAGTCATTTAAGTGAGTCAACGAACACCAGATCAGGAATTTGCTAGGTATATAAAACTGTCTTTGGTCGGTTTCGCCATCTGTTTTGTCTACTTCATTATTGCAGATATACGCATGCCTATGACACCACAGGCGAGGGTTTATCATCAGGTCACACAAATCTCACCCCAGATAAATGGGCCGATTAATGAGGTGCTTGTCAAAAATAATCAAACCGTAAAAGAAGGACAGGTTTTGTTCACTATTGACGAAACACCTTACCTAATTGCGCTTGAGAAGGCGCAGATTGCTTTGGCAAATGTGGAACTAGAAAATGCTCAAATTGATGCCAAAGCAGAAGCGATAAGAGCCAAATTAGAGGCAGCATCCGCAATTTACGACGAGCGTAACAATGAATTTCAACGGCTGCGTTCCCTAAAGCAGACCAAAGTGGTATCTCAACAAAACGTAGATAAAGCCTACGCTCAGCTTAAAAGCGCCGAAGCTGAAATCAGTACGCTTGAAGCCGAACTAAACCAGCAAGTTGTTGCTAGAGGTAAGCAAGGCGACAAAAACCTGAAATATTTAGACGCGGTAAATGCGGTCAAACGGGCAGAATTAAACTTAGCCTATACAAAAATTAAAGCACCGCATAACGGCGTCATGGCAAACATGCAGGTAACTCAGGGTACTTATGCTAAGCAAAGTACGCCGCTTGCCTCGGTAGTTGATAACACGTTAGATGTGGTTGCAGACTTTCGAGAGAAATCGCTAACCAATGTAAAGGAAGGGATTCAAGCTAATGTGGTTTTTGATGCGCTACCTGGCATAGTGTTTAAAGCGAAAGTGGCTGAGTTTGAAGCTGGTGTAAGTGACGGTCAACTCGCTGCCAACGGCACCCTTGCAAGCGTTGAAAAATCGAACCGATGGGTACGCGATGCGCAGCGCCAAAGAGTCCATATTAAGCTTGATGAACAAAAAATATCGTTAAAACATCTCACCAGTGGTGCTCGCGCTACCGTACAAATTGTGCCAGACAATCCTGTTGAAAGGGCGGCAGCAAATATTCAAATTCACTTTATAAGCTTACTGCACTTTATTTATTAAACTTAAATTATGGTTTACTAGACATAAAATATGGAATCACAGCTAAGTAAAAATGATGTTCAGCAGATGCTTCGGATCGCGTCAGGTGCCACGTTAGGGTTTGCTATATCGAAAGCGTTGGATTGGCCTAATCCGATATTTTTCACTTTGTATCCAATTCTATTGCTTGGACTGGTGGCCGTTATAAACGGTCACATTGTTCGACAATTTCTTGCCGCAACAACCTTTCCTGCGGCTACTGTTTTAGTGATCTACGGCTTGTTCGGCAGCCACCCATTGCTGATCACACCGCTAATTGCCGCCACTTTTGCTTTTTTGTTTTGGCAGATGAGTAAAGGTACACTGTATTTATTCGGGGCCTTTTCTCTTGTAGGACTATCGCTGCAACTTCATTTTGCCAGCTACAGTAGTGATGGAATAGATATCTATGCATTGGTCATATCAAACATAGGTGCAACTCTGTTGGCATTGATAATTGCATTCGCCTTGCATATTGTTTTTCCCGATGAAGCGCCGCGCACGCCTTTGCCCAAAGCGACAAAAGATAAAACGAGTATTCGTCACGAAGTTATCTTATGTACGACAGTCGCCACATTATCCTTTGCTGTGTTTCAAACCTTTGACTTAGTAGATTCGATATCAGCACAAGCTGCGAGCGTCTTGATACTATTTCCACTTTGTTGGAAAGGCGCAACGATGAGTGGATGGCAACGGGCACTGGGTACACTCATTGGTTGTAATCTTGCCCTGCTCGCCCAGCTCATTTTGCTCAATTATAGTGATACGTTATTTTTTGCTAGCTTTAGCTTGTGGATATTGGTGTTTTTCATTAGCCGCCAACATGTCTTAGGCGGAGGTGGTGCTGGTACTGGCTTCGGTGTGCTAACGACCTTTGGCATTTTGTACGGCCAGTCACTCTCACCTGAGCAGGATATTATTTATAGTGCGCTGTATCGCTTTTCATCGGTAGTGGTTGCCATTGCACTTAGCCTGTGTGTTATTTACGTTGTACATCGCGCTCTCAACGCCTATCAAGTGACACGACATCACACATTTTATTAGCTTCGAGTTCTCTAACGACTTTAATTAGTTATCCACGCTAAAAACGCAACAAGAAATAGGCAATTTACCTATACTTATGTTTTATTTGATGCGTACTAAATTTTTGAAACTATGTGCTATATTGAGTTGTAGATAAAAAAACCAATAAAACAAGGACGATGAATGCTGCGAATATTGCTCGCATGGCTTGTAATAGCATGCTGTTGCCAGACGGCCAACGCAGCTAATTTCAATAACTCACAAACTATGTTGTCTTTAGATAACGATGTAGTTTTTGCGGTAAGTGACTCAGCAATTATAACCGGCGAAGAAGAGTGGTTGTATAGCGCTGATGTTATTGATAGGTCGCCGTCACAGTATTTGCATTTCAAAGTTCGTATTTACAATCAGTTAGATACACAAGTTCCCGTTTGGTTTTCAATAAGTTTCCCTGCAATGAAAACGTTAGTTGTCACCGATGGCAATTATCAATGGGAAACCGGCGACAGTAAACCTTACAGTACTCGAGCGGTGAATACGCCCAACTATCATTTCCCCTCTGTATTGCAGCCGTCTTCTTATACTGAGTTTACCGGCACTATGTCTGGTGAGATTTTAAGATACAGTTTCTCGGTCGCCACACCTGAGTATTACAGTAACTTGTATATGAAAACCTTGCAGCGGGATATGGCATTTTTCGGCGCAATGGGGCTGCTTACCCTACTTTGTGCATTAGGCTATATTGCTAGCCGTAACTTAGTTTTTTTGAGCTTTGCATCATTTATTTTTGCGACAACATTTTGGTTTTTCCGCGTGTTCGGTTACGCATTTGAACTACTGTGGCCAAATACACCAAGCTTGAATGACATTAGCTATGCCATCAGTATTTATTCGGTATTGATTACTGCCTTTTGGGTATTGTTTCAAACTCTTGCCAGAGACAACCACGAAGTGTACGGGGCAAAGACGGTGAAACGATTCTGCATAGTGTTGCCCTTTATGGGTATTTTACTTTGGCAAACGGTGGGATTAGATATTGCCTTAAAGCTTCCTGTTGTCCTCTTTTTCCCTTATATACTGATAGCGGGTATTGTTATCGTCGTAGAGCACAAGCGGGGCTCTGATAGAGCCAAGTGGCTAGCTGCCGCTATGCTTCCAGTAACATTTAGTACCCTAGTCCTTACTATTATTGCACTTTTTGAGGTCGAGCTTTATTTAGAGCCCATCGCCACTTTTATGTCTGGGCTAGTTATGACATGCCTATTTATGGTCGCACTTACTGCCAGCTATATGGTGAAAGTTGTTCAAAGAGAACGAGACGCACAGAAAGAAGCTGCACAGTTAAAAAGTGAACAGGCATCTAAATTAGAAGCACTGGTAAAAGAACGTACCCTTGCGCTCGAACAAACGAATAGCACTCTAGCAGAACTGGCTTCCAAAGATAGTTTAACGGAGTTGCCCAATCGTCGTACGCTGGATATGTTCGTAGACAATACGTTTGATAAAAGCTTACACGATCATGACGCGCTAGCCATTGCGCTAATCGACTTAGATCACTTCAAAAGTATCAACGATACATTTGGGCACGATGTAGGTGACGAAGTACTAAAGGGCATTGCTAACATTCTTGCGCCGCTTAATGATGAGGGACAAGTAGCAGCGCGCTATGGTGGTGAAGAGTTTGCCATTGCAAAGCGCATTACAAAGCCTAATGATAGTCAGTTTAGCGAAGCCGAGGAATTTGCAAAACAATTGGAAATCGTCCACCGTGCCATAAATCAGTTAGCGATTGCATCTATAGATGACAGGAAACTGGGAGCATGTATAGGTTGGACATTATGTAAAGGCTCCGACGATATTGTCGAAGCCTTTAGGCGAGCTGATAAAGCCCTTTATGTAGCCAAAGATAAAGGAAGAAACCTAATCGTTCCGGCTTTATGACACCGTAACCACCGCCTTTCGCTTACCTTCTTTTGAAAATTGCAGCGCCTTGTTCAAATTATCAAATTCGAAAAGATTGGGGATCTCAACCACTAAAGATTGCTCAGCGACTTGCTCAAGTAGCGCCTCTCCGTTTTTCACCAAGCGCTGCCACTGTGATAAATCGCCATAATCATGCAGCGCGCCTAGGGCTATCTCATGATAAGAAATAGTGCGCGTAAAAGGCGCATCAATAGGCTCTTCAATACGACCTAAAATACTTACCACGTGCCCATTAGCTTCGAGAAGCGGCACGAATGACGCCGCATAGTCTGGACCATTTGCATCGAAAAGCGCGTAAAAGGTTTGCCCTTCAGGCTTATTGCGATGAATGGCTTTTACTCCCACCTCATCGGCTTGCTCTTGCGTAAAGCTACCTGAGATAACATGCACACTAAAACCTGCTTGTGAAAGCATTTGCGCCAGCAATTTGTTAACTGCGCCCATACCGCTGACTAACACGTCAGCCCCCTTCCTGACCGGCACTTTACTGAACGCTTGCCAGGCAGTAAGCATAGGACATGGCAACGCAGCAGCTAGCGCAAAATCAACACTTTCTGGCACCACCATTACGCGACTAGCGTACACCTCACTGTGATCGGCAAAGCTTCCGTTTTCACCTAGGCTATGATGGTAAGCCACCCGCTTACCCAGAATGCTGTTATCAACGCCCTCACCTACAGCTACAACAACTCCCGCACCGTCCACACCGGGAATATGCCCTTTTTCCCAGTCGCGCGGGTTATCATCGATAAATTTCCAGTCAACTGGGTTAATGCCAATAGCATAGTTGCGCACAACAATACGCCCTGCTTCTGGCTCAGAAAATTCCCGTACATCTTGTACCAGTGCAGCGCCGGCCTGTTCAAATTGCCAAACGTTAGCTTGCATAAAAGCTCCTTAACACGGTGATTTTTCCAATTAGTCCCACGCAGGTGAGAAATCTGGGTTGGCTTGACGGTCGCCACAATCTAGCGCATCAATTTTTGCTATATCCTCTGCATCTAAGGTAAGTTCAAGCGCTTTGAAATTGGTTTCCAGGTTTTTACGCTTAGTCGACGATGGAATAGTGACTAAACCATGGGCCAGCTCCCAGGCTACCACTACCTCAGCAGTGCTCACGCCGTGCTTATCTGCAATGGCAATGATGGTCTCGTCTTTTAACACTTTGCCCACAGCAAACGGCATATATCCTGTCACTGTGATACCGTGTTTCTCGCACGCTGCACGCACTTTTCCATTAGTAAGATAAGGGTGCACCTCTACCTGATTCGTTGCGATAACGCCGTAGCCTAAGATACTCACCGCTTCTTCAATTTGTGCCACGGTAAAGTTAGAAATACCAATTTCTTTTGTCAGGCCTAGCTCCTTAACGCGCAGCAATTCACCTAGGTACTCTTCCATGCTTTCGCCATTTTCCGGTGACGGCCAATGAATAAGTAGCAGGTCAACGTACGACAGTTGAAGCTTTTCCAAACTCTCTTTTACGCTATCCACAAAGCTTGCTTTATTCAGCTTGTCATTCCACACCTTAGTGGTGACGTATAGGTCTTCACGTGCAACAAGATTGTTTGCAATAGCGTCTGCAATAGCGCGACCTACCGCTTCTTCATTGCCGTAAATTTGCGCCGTATCAATGTGACGGAAACCCACTTCAAGTGCCATTGTCACGCTGTTATAGGCTTCATCGTCTTTTAAGCGAAACGTGCCTACACCTAGCGAAGGAATTTTAGATTGTGACTGATTTACATTCGGCATGATGCCTCCTTGTTGGTTCCGTTATTTATGAAAGTGAGGTAACACCTTGTCAGCAATGCGCTGCATCGCGCCTTCTACTGGTTGCGTATTACGTCTGAAGTGCAGGCCAATATGATCAACCCCCGCATCTTTCATTGCATTGAGTTCTTTGATAAGCCCCTTTACACCAGTTTCAACCCCGAATCGGTGGCGTTTTATGGGCGCTTCGTCGTCTTCAACCAAATTAAGATGAATAAAACTAACGTAAGGCTTATTGCCCGCGACATTTCGCCATAGTTCTACGCGCTTTGCATGGTCGTTTGGTGTACCTGGATACGCCAACCAACCGTCCATATTTTCTCCAACCCACAGAGGGCTTTGCTGAGCGAGCCCAGCAACGTACAAAGGCGGCGTGGTTGAGCGCGGTAACAGCGACATGCCAGACTTAAGGGAATTCTCACCGTCCTTTACAATTTCAAGTGACTGCCTGAATTGCTCTCCGCGACTGTCAAAATCAACATCGAACAACGGATATTCCACTGGTCTATCCCCACTGGCTACACCGAGTATTAGGCGGTCGTTACTTAGCTGCTGCACCGTTGCTGCCGCCTTTTTAACAAGCCATGGCTGCCTAAGAGGTAAAACAACAGCGGCTGTGCCTAATAGAATATTGTCTGTGATACCTGCTAAATAGCCCAAGTAAGTGAAGGTTTCGAAAACCTGAGCTGCATCACCAAAGCTAGGGTCATAAACTGGCACATCTCGTACCCACGCTGCTTTAAACCCTAGTTTGTCGGCTAGTTGAATACGGCTGTGATGCTCGGTCATATCAGGTACGCCGAATGGCGTACCTTTTGTGGCGTCGAAATGCGCCCAGTCGTTATCTAGCGGAAGCTCTACACCTACTGAGAACGTGTGTTGTGCAAGCTTATCAAAGGTATTTGTCGTCATTATGACCTCCCTACGCGCTCGTTGTGTTATTCGCCGTATTCGCAGTACTGAGTGCACGCTTGTCTAAATAGCCGCTGTAGCGAGTAACAACCAAAGCTGAGACAGAAATAAGCGCACCAATCCATGCGGTATCTGATAGCTGCATACCATCAACAATTGCTCCGCCTAGAATTGAGCCCATCGCTATACCTATGTTAAATGCCGCGATATTTAAGCCTGATGCCACATCAACAGCATTAGGAGTAAACTTCTCTGCTAATTGAACAACGTAAACCTGTAGCCCTGGAACATTGCCAAAGGCAAATGCCCCCCACACTAAAACAGTAATCACTGCGGCAACTTTACTGCCCATGGTAAACGTCAGCGCAAACAAGATGATGGCAAGGGCTGAAAAGATGATTGTTAGCGCGTGGATTGGGCCTTTTTTGTCAGCAAGTTTGCCGCCATAAATATTGCCTACCGCGACGGATACCCCGTAAAGCAGCATAATTAAGCTTATGGCTGAGGGCGCAAAACCCGCCACTTCCTGCAATATAGGCGCTAGATAGGTGAATGCTGTAAATGTGCCGCCATAGCCCAAAATCGTCATTAGATACACTAATACCAGACGAGGCTGAACCAATACTTTCATTTGTTCACCTAAGGTGGCAGGCTTGCTTTGTTTAAGATTACTCGGTACCAACAGTGCACTGCCGATTAGCGCTAACGTACCTAGCGCAGACACCACAAGGAAGGTTGCTCGCCACCCAAAATTTTGACCAATCCAAGTTCCCAAGGGTACACCGGTCACAAGAGCTACGGTTAAACCCGTAAACATAATGGCAATAGCACTGGCCTCTTTTTCTTTCGCCACAAGCCCAGTAGCAATAGTGGACCCTATGGAGAAGAACACTCCGTGGGCAAGGCCTGTCAGTATGCGGGCTAAAATTAAGCTCTCGTAGCTAGGGGCTTGCCAGGCAAGAATGTTACCTGCCACAAAAAGCGCCATTAAGCTAAGCAGAACGTGCTTTCTATTCCACTTACCCGTAAGAGCGGTAAGAACCGGTGCGCCAACGGCAACACCAACGGCGTACAAACTTACTAGTAAGCCTGCGCTCGGTAACGTAACGCCAAGGTCTGTTGCAATGGTAGGCACAAGCCCCACTATCACGAACTCTGTTGTGCCAATAGCAAACGCACTTAACGTTAACGCAAATAATGCAATAGGCATTTTAGTTATCCTCAAAAAGTAATTAACGAGATGGCGTGATTTACATCGCCACTGCTGGCTTCTAGAACGAACATCTACTCTGTTCTTTGAAAGCCATTAATAAAGTGCGTACAGTTTGACGATAAATTTATTTGCAAAAAACAGCACTAATGACAAAATACTTTTGCGATATATGAAAATATAAGGTGTATAATGCCAGTCTCATCAAAAACTGAAGATTTAGAAGCCTTCCTAACCGTTGTGGATACAGGTAGTTTTTCCAGTGCTGCAAATTTGCTTAATCAGCAGGTTGCGAAAGTCAGCAGAGCGGTTACCCGCCTTGAAGATAGCTTAGATGTAACTCTATTGAATCGCACTACCAGACGGTTGGAGCTAACAGAAGAAGGTGAGCTTTTTCTCCAATATGCCAGAGACGGGCTAAACGTATTGGAAAAAGGCGAAGAAGCATTGCGACTGTTAAAGCGCGCCCCATCAGGCAAGCTTCGTGTAGATGCAGCAAGCCCTTTCGTACTGCACCAGCTTGCGCCGTTAGTAGGCGAGTTTCAAGAAGCATTTCCTGACATTACGCTCGATATTACGAGTCACGATAGCATTATCGATTTGTTAGAACACAAAACCGACATCGCAATACGTATTGGTGATTTAAGCGACTCTAACTTGCACGCTAGACGTTTAGGAAAAAGTAAGCTGCATATTGTGGCAAGTCCGCAGTACCTTGAAAAGTATCCTTTACCTGAAGATGGCGGTAACGCAAGTTCATTGAGTAACCACAAACTAATTGGTTTTAGCGGCTCACCAAATTTGAATAAGTGGCCACTTAAGCAAGATATCAACTTGCAATACAGCCTTCATGCGTCAAGCGGTGAAACCATTCGACAACTATGCATTGCAGGGCAAGGTATCGCGTTACTTTCCCACTTTATGGTTCATAAGGATATTAGCGAGGGCACGCTTGTCGATTTGTTTAGCGAGGATATTGTGAGCCCAAATCGCAGAGAATCAGTGCAAGCGGTGTACTACAAAAATAGCGCCGTATCGTCTCGTATCTCTGCGTTTTTAGACTTTATCCAACCTCGCTTAACGCTTTAAACAGAGATTACTTTGTGCGTCCTTTGCCTAGTATTTTCTTAAGCATACTTGGTGAAAGGCCGTTTACGATTAGCGCTGCAATCATCAATATTGCGCCGGCCATAACCATAGGCAGCAGCGTTTCTTTAAGCAATATCACAGAACTTACATAGCCCACAATCGGGGTAAGTGTACTAATAAGTACGATTTTATCTGGCGGTAATTTAGGTCCAGCCGCAACCATAAGGCCAAAACCAAGACCCGTTGCCACAGGGCCAATGTAGGCAAGTAACAGCCAGTCACTTAGATCGTAGGCCCCAAAATTTGGCGTTGGCTCTACTATCAGAGCAATAGCAAGCATGGCGAAACCAGCAATGGTGAATTGCCAGAATACCGCCTCAATAACGCTACCTTTCCATTTATGAAAAGACACTCGACGAATAGCGATCGCCCACAATGCAGACGCTAACAGCATCCCAAACAGGGGTAGCCATGCTCCCGGTTGCCCCGAGGCGAATAGGATCATTGCGCAACCAATAGTAGAAATACCGGTAAGGATTAATCGCTTAGAAGGCGGGCGTTGCCGATACCATAATGTATCTATAAGCAGCATCCAAAGAGGGGTGGTATAAATAAGAATACTGGCCGTGCCCGCGGGGATAAACTGCAGGGAGACAGTAATAAGCCCCATAGATAGGATAAACTGGAAAAACGCAACGACAAAAACTACCGAGCGATCTTTACGATTGAGCACCGGTAAACGTTTTTTTGTGATAAGTACAAACAGCGCAAGTACGGGAAGGCTTAACAAGAAGCGTAAGCACACCATCCACACAGGGCCAACGATCTCTAGCCCTAGTTTCATACCTGGCCAGTTAAGTCCTAAGCACAACACCGCAACCAAAAGCATTTTAATACCTTTTGATTGCTCTTTTTCCGCCACCGATAATGAAGACATGCGTTTTTAAAAATCCAATTACACGAAATGCGTTAAGAAAAGTTTCTACCGCCGAGTAAGCTGAATGTAGGCGGAGAATTTTAAGGGCGCAAATATAAGTGAAATGGCGGTGAATTGAAACCTAGCCTGCCGTGTAATGACGTTATTTTGTCGACCAAATGGTCAGCTTTTTAAAACCCCGTGGAAACTTTGCTATACGGGTCTTTCGCCGCAACGTAAAAATATGATTTACAGGTACAAGGCAATGGAGAGCAGCTTACGCTCTCCCTTCTCTATTTTACTGACACTGTGCATGTATTTGTCGGGTCGAAAGAAATAGATTCGATTGAATAAATTAAAAATCACTTTCTCCGCCCAAAACTGACCACCCAGCTCAGGCTTTTTTAGCACTACGTTAAATTTAAAATAACGCCCGCTTCCCATAGGGTCGTTATGTTCTAACACACGATGTCCCTCTTTATAGGTAACCACATTTATGGCAAAACGTTTTGACGAAACTATTGCCTTGTTGAGCACTTTGGCCATGCTAATTTCACCTTGGATAGCGAGAACATGGTGCAATTTAAACACGCAGGGCTAAGTGCTGGGAAGCATATGCTGAGTTCGGATAGTGCTTTAATATACATGAAACGCATATGCCTAACGGTGGAGCCGCAGACTAGATTAGTTTTGGGTTCGTCCACTTCATGATTTTAGCGTTTTCTTTTTGTGCGATATTTCCATTAATACCGCTTTTGTCGTTATCGCTACTTTCTACGGTGTAATAGTTTTTACGAGTTTCGATATGTTCAAAACCTGAACTCTCGTACAGAGAAATAGCCGTGTAGTTACTTTCACGTACTTCTAGCCACATCTCACGCATTGCATTTTTCACTGAAGTCTCAATGACAAAATCAACTAAAGCCCGCCCTACTCCATTGCCTCTAGCGTTTTTATCTACAGCTATATCCATTAGCGTTGCTTCATCAACAACTTCAAGCATAATGGCATAGCCGATTACCTCGTCACCTTCAAAGGCAAACACTCCGTAATAGGGTTTAGTAAAGCAATCCGCAAAGGTGCTTAACTTCCAAGGTGCGACTTGCGAGTGCTGATGGATAACATGTGCACTTTCAATATGCTTATCAAAGCTTTCAGGCGTTACGATGACTAACTTCATAGGTTTAGACTATTGGGGCGCAACGGAAGCGTTGTTTAACGCTTTACCCGCGCTGACGAGCTGTGCCCATAACGCCCGTTTCTGCGTGGCGGTGAGTTTAAGCGGTGTGGCTGGCAATATAATGGCAGTTTCAGTTACTGATAGCGTACGCCCAATCATTATGGTGCTAGCCCAATGTGACGGAATACCTAACTGAACACAGGCTAGCTGCAAGTCTTTAAGCCATTGCTGAGACTTCGCTTTCTGTTCGGCACTTAACGGGATACCTTCTGGCGATAAAGGTCCTTTAGCTTCGCTTTGCGCGACTTCTGATTTATTCGCGACATTTTGCTCAGTTGCTTCATTTGATAGCGCGCGACGAGTAGGCATTTCGGCTGTGACAGCAACTTTAGGCTTAGGTTTATCTTTTGCTCCACTGCCTACATTTGCCCTTAATTGGGCAAGGCGTGACTGTTTTTCTTCTTGCGAGATTGCCGTTGACGGCGGCTTATTTTCCTGACCGTTTTGGCTAAAAGGTGTTTGTGGCGATGTACTAACAGCCGCACCATGCGTTGACGCTGAGGTACTGCCTTCTTTTAAGCCTTCCTGCTTTTTCATCTTCGCATGGGCGTCTTTAGTGATCCACACTGGGATCCCCATTTCCTGTAATACCGCCTGCTGATATGAAGTAAGAGACATTGCGTAAAAGACCTAAAGTAAATAAACCGTTGTTTGCCCAAGTTTACTAAAGTTGCTGAGCTGAATGAATAACTATCGCATTCTTTTACCTAAAGTGCGCTATGCCGTATGCACACAAAGAATAATAAATACTACCCATCAGCCAGAGAGGCATTGGAATCTTTTACTTTACAAGCATTACGACTTAAAGCATTAGCTAACGCTTAGGCTATTGAGTATTTAAACTCACGTGGCAAAACACTAATAGTAAGCACTATGAATAAAAACTATGAAAAATAGGCTTGTAGAAAAAACGAGATAAGTAGTTTACAAAGAAGTTTGTTTATTTGAACTGAATCGTTCACAAGAAGAGAAAGTGGCAGGGGTGGAGGGACTCGAACCCCCAACCATCGGTTTTGGAGACCGCTGTTCTACCAATTCGAACTACACCCCTAGCGCGCTGTGCATTATACGGATGACATTAAAAAGGTAAAGCCTTTTTATCACTACCATGCACTGCATGCTTAATTAACACGCAATGCGCTGTTTTTTCAATCGAATAACGTCAAATATGTCTGTTTCTAACCATTGAACTAACCTTAAGCAAAGGCAAGCCTAAAGCGCTTCACGCTTTGCGTTTAATTACTTTTATTCGCATTGAGCGCAGCAAACCACAGGTCGTTTGTTATATGGACAATGTCAGAATGTAGCTTGAACTTGTTCAATGCATCGCCTTCGTCAATATTCATGACATTTGCATAGTGAGCAACTAATTCTTCGCTTTCATTCTTGTTAAGTTTATTGATAAGGCAACAGCTTGCTAAGTCGAAGTAACGATTTCCCATTGCAGCATACTCCCAATCAATGACTTTTATCGAGTTGTTGGTACCAAGCAATAGGTGATTAATCAACAAGTCGTTGTGGCACAACACGCAGTCTTCATCGTCTTGCTCACTTTTGATTACGCTCTTTTGAAGCGCCTGCGCCTTTAAATAAAGTTCACTGCCCGTATCAAGTTTTGCGACATCACAATAATGCTGCCACCTTGAAACTAAATTTAACGGCCTTGCGGTAATAGACAACGAATGAATGCGCACTAAGGTTTCAGCTAACATGTGTGAAGGATGTCTAGTTGAAGAAAGCTTAGCGCTTGCACTATGACTTTCCCACTGTTCAATCCAGATTGTTTCATCATCGCTTAACCAAATTGGTTGCGGCGCTATTCCCTCTTCATATAGCCGTTGCTGTAGAGCAAACTGATGTTTACGTTCCACACCACTGAAATCATCATCACCCAACCACTTAACGGCTAAATCTATGGGCACATCTTCACACTTTTGACGAACGTTAATTTGAGGGTTACCTTCAGCCAAACTTAACAGGTTATTCGCTGGGTCTTGAAGGCGATAAACACGGTTTACCGCGCCAGCAGGATGTACCGAAACATTTGCACTGTCGCTGAGATTAAGCGCCTTTTGCAGCGTGGCGATGATATCCAACCTGTTCACCTTGTTTTTTATATTGCGCCAACCATTGATAATGGCCGAATACTGCGAACCCTACGTAGCCTAGGAACAGGCAGGCAGACAATGCATAGCCCACTTGCAGGTATAAATATGCCGAAGCTAAATTTATGAAAAACCAGTAAACCCAATTTTGCAGTATCTTATGGGCCACCATAAATGTGGTAACCACACTCAATAAATTGATACTCGCATCTAATAGTAGGTACTCACTATTAAATTGCGAACCAGCCACTTCAGAGAGAACCCATGCGAGTAATAACATGCTTGGGACAATGAGCGAGTGCAACCACAGCGGCCAATAAAGTACTGGCTTTACCTCGCCATCTTCCGCCCCTTTAGACCACTGATAATAACCGTATCCCGCCATTACCATGTAAAAGAAATTAAGCGCAGACTGAAATGGCAACGTCACCTGCCAGAATAACCAAGTATAAATAGCTGTGCTTACAAAGGCACAGAGCCAGCACCAGCTATTTTGTTTAGCCGCTAATAATACATAGGCGATGGCAAGAGCAACCGCTACCCACTCTAGCAGTGAAGTAGCGGCAATTTGAGAAGTGAACTCAGAAAAGAAGTTAGCCATTAAGATGACTTTCTTGCTTGCATAGCATCGAAGTTTAAAAACTTAGCAACGAAAATAGCCTGCCCCACTTCTTCGTGAGTTCTCTGCATTTCATCGCCGAGTACTTTCATAACAACGCCATAGTCACCTGTAACCTGCGTGCTGGTAGAACATGTTGTCACCGTGATATCACTATAGCTATTTAACCTATCGATAAAATCTTGAATAGGTGGAATATATTCGTTAACCAAAGGGTACAACGACAGTTCAACCATAACTTGCATGTCTTTTTCCTTTTTTAAAACGCGTATTTAACAGTGATACCAAACTGGCGACCGTTACCTATTTGGTAATATGGTTCGTTAAACGCATACTCATCGCGAGGGTCGTTGCTGAAACCACCAAAACCTCGAGTGTAATACTCGCGGTCAAATGCATTTTGAACCCACAGTGAGGTCTGCCAATCACCGTGTAACACTACAATTTCAGAATTAATCAGTGTTGTGCTTGGCGCGGTTACATCATGGCCGTCAGAAAAACGGTATTCGCTTTTATAGTCTATATCTAAGCGCCATAGCATGGTGTCTGTAAGTGCGTACTCACTGTAAATGTTTGCGGTCCACTTTGGTGACTGAGCCTGTCTTTGCTCAGATACTTCAGTACCGTCTGCTAGTGTATACCCTTCAAATGTAGCGCTTAGATAACCAACACTTGCATCTAACTGCCATGCATCGCTAGCAAACCAACTCAGTTCTAGCTCGGCCCCTTTGTTTGTACCCAAATCAGCATTATCGATAATATCTACAAAACCTGCCGTGCCGTCATCGCGAGTGATAACGTCAAAATCACTTACCTGCGTATCTGTTCTATCCATGTAGAAAATAGCAGCGCGAGCAACTAAGTCAGGCGTTAGCAAGGGGCCTTTTACACCCACTTCATAGTTCCAGTTGTATTCTTCATCAAAGAAACGTTGATTATCGTTTACTCGGCTGTCGGGATTAAAGCCTGCGCCTTTAAAACCCCGTGAAATGCTGCCGTAGTAGAAGTGGTCGCCTTGCGTATACTGAAGCGCTACCTTTCCGCCAACCATGGTGGTGTCAAACGCGCGTGTAAGTTGGTTGTTATCGGCGTAATCGAAGTCATAGTTTTCTACTCTCACTCCGGCTACAAGCACTAAGTTGTCCTTCAAACGGCTTTCCGTCTGAGCATAGATAGCAGTAGTCGTTGGGGTATACTCACTGGCAAAGTCACTATCAAGGTATGTGTACTGACGAAGTAACTTTTCTTCTGTGTTTTTATAAAATACGCCTAACGTCCAGTCTGTCATACCGTCGAAAAGCGCAGCACTGTCAGACGACACAAAACGCACCTCACCGGTTTGGGTTTCGACATCTCGGTAGTACGCATCAAAATACGTATAACCCCACGGGTGGAAGCCATCGAATGTCCAATCTTCATCGTATCCATACGCGATGTTATGAGACGCATGAGTGGCAATAAGGATGAAGTCGCCCGCGGCTGTACTGGTAGTTGAGCGTGCGCTTACTGCATGCGTTTGGTGTTCGTCAAAACCTGGCTCGTCAGACAGTGTTTTGTTATCGTTATCGAGCGAAAATGCATCGTAACCGTTGTCAATATCATACCAGCGGTAGGTAAGTGCAAGCGTGGTTCGTTCGTCTACGCTGCCTTCAACGGCAAAGCGCAATGCGGTCTCATCGATATTGTTAGTGTCGCTTCTATCTAGAAAGGTGTTTTCTACAAAGCCATCGCTACGGTTATGAACAAGTGCAACGCGATATCCCCAATCCGAATTAATTTCATCACCCGTTGCCCCTTCAATACGGTAGCTCTCTTTGTTACCAATGCGGGCTTCTACGTAGTCTGGCGCGTCGCCACCTACGTTATTACTAGAAAGCTTAACCGCACCAGCGAGTGCGCCTGTGCCGTAAAGCGTAGCCTGAGGTCCGCGATAGACTTCTAGTTGCTTTGTATCAAAAATGATACCTGCTGCAGCAAGGCCTGAAAAATCAAAATCATCGACAATAAAGCTTACGGAAGGGTTGATTGGTTCAGCGAACTGGCTACGCTCACCAATACCGCGAATTTGCACGAAGCGGCCGCGCGATGCACCCGCAGCAAAGTTAACATTTGGAATACTGTTTAACACACTGTCGATGTGACTTGGCTGCCTGCTGAGAAGACGCTCCTGATCTAAAATCGTCGCGCTAGCACTTAGCTGGTCAAGTGTAGTTTGTCGAAAGTCACCAGATACGACGACTCGTTCAATATCAGAAGGCGTGTTTTTTGACGTGTTGTTCACTGCAGATTCTTGCGCAAAGGCAGCAACAGAACTTGCTAGCAATGATAGTGTGAAAAGTGTTTTATACATGGGATCTCTTGTTCTTATTTAAGAAAAAAGATCCGGGTCTAACGGCAGGTGATAAGGCTATGCTGTGAACCATCCCTACGCCGGTATTATCCGGATCAGGTGTAAGGGTTCCCACGTGTGTGGATCTCAGACCGTAAACGGACACCCCTTGGTATAGTGTTGGGCTACGCAAATAGCAACCTCAACGTATGCGACGGAGTCTACCAGTTAGATACACGCCGTCAAGCAGATAAGACATCAAGCTAAGGTTATAATTTTTATATGATATAAGGTATTGAAAGCCCGAGGCTATTCAGTGTCAATATTCATATTAAGACGACGTACTTCATCGTCAGTCTGTGCTTTTAACCCTTCTAGCGTTTTGCCGTGAGCCGTTGGTTGGCGAGTATCTGGGTCAACCTTTACGAATACAATGTCATCTGCAAAGCAGATAGTTTTCTTAGTGGCCTTGTTGCGCACTAGACAACTTACGGTAATAGATGACCGGCCTACGGCTTTGGTTTCCAGACCAAACTCTACAATATCACCTTGCATCGCTGGTGATTCAAAACTAATTTCGCCAATATGCTTAGTCACTAAACAATTGGTCTCTAACTGACAGATTGCCCAAATGGCAGCCTCTTCGTCTATCCATTCTAACGCGCGGCCACCGAATAAAGAATTGGCGTAATTAAGATCATTTGGCATAACTAAACGCCGAGAAAGAAAGCGCATTCGAATTCCTCACAATAAATCGCTACTATAGCGTTAGATTATACCGAAAAAACTGATTCATGGCGCTAAATCAATTACGCGAATGGCTTCTTGCCCCCTATAGTAAAAAAAGCTGCGACAATGGCTGCGAAAACAGCTCACTCTTATCAGACGTAACTTACCCACTTCACCGAAGAATGCTGGTAATTTCTGGTCATGATACGCTCTGTGAAGCCGCACTATCCATTATTCAGACTTTAGCTGATGACACTTCCACTTTGAGCGTAGCGACCTTTACTAGTGCAGAGCTAAAAGGAAAGAGACGGAAAAAAGTGCTTGGCAGCGAGTACGATATTGCGACATTGGATTGTAGGGATTCTTTTAAGCCTGGTGATGCAATGGCAGTGGCAGGCATAGTAAAACACCACGGGTGTTTAATACTTATCTGTCCTGAGTTGGAACAGTGGAGCAGCAATGCTTCAGTTTCTTTTCTTTCAGAAGGCTTTACACTCGCCCATAGCCGATACCTGGCACGCTTTATTGACTGCCTGCATGCCGAAACTAGAATAGCAATAATTACTGAATCCACAGCTAGACTACCGGATTTAGCAACCTATCGAGTAGAGAAGCTTTCCTTAGATAATGCCTATAGAGGTTCTCTATTTCGTTCCAAAGAACAAGAAAGCACATACGGCCGTTTGTACCAGTCTTACTCGTTAAATAAGTTGAACACCTTGCTCACTGCTCCGAGGGGGAGAGGTAAATCTTCTTTGTTAGGTATATTTATTGACAGCTTAGTGAGGAAGGGTAAAAACGTGTTACTTACCAGCGAGCAGCGTGAAAACGTTGCTAACGTAATGTCTCATTTTCACCACTTTGATGACAGCAAGAAAACAGGCAGTCAGTTTCATCATACCGACTCTGTGAATCAAGAACACCGAGCAGTTGAAAACGGAAGAAGGTCCTTAGGCTCTGTAAAATGGGTACCGCCTGACAGCGAACTGCTATACAACAAAAACCATACAGCGTATGACCTTGTTGTAGTCGATGAGGCCGCCTCAATGCCCCTTCCAGCCATAAACCGTATCATAGCAACAAACCCTCAGTGGATTTTGAGCACCACGCTGCAAGGCTATGAGGGTTCAGGAAACGGGTTTATTCATAAACTCGTTCCTAACTTGCCTAACGACAGCATTCATTTAACCCTGTCGACCCCCCTGCGATGGTTTGAGAACGACCCTGTTGAAGCATTCTTTGACAGCGCATGTTTATTTGAGGGCAGCTATGCCGACGATAACATCACAGGTATTGAGTCAGAAGACAACCTTGAATTAATAGAGAGATGCAAATTCTGTATAAGTTCTTTTGAAAACTTAAACGAAAGCACGCTTCAGCAAGTCATGACTCTGCTTGCACTGGCGCACTACCAAACCACGCCAGACGATTTTATGCGTTTACTGGATAGTCCTGACGTAATGGTTGCCACACTGAAGTTGGGCACTCTTGTGTTAGCAGCCGCAATTATAAATATTGAAGGTGGGATTAGATTAACCCATGTATCAACTGGTATTGCTGCGGGACAGCGCCGTCCTAAAGGCCATTTAGCCGCGCAAAGGCTTACCCTGCTTTCTAGTACTCCTAAAGCTGCCACGTATAATTATTGGAGAATTAACCGTATTGCTGTACATCCGAAACTTCAGGGGAGAGGCTTGGGTAGTTATGTAGTTAATAAAGTCGTTAACGCAGCCCGTGAACAGTCCATAGATGCAACTTGCACGTCCTACGGGACAACATTGAAGCTAGATAACTTTTGGACTCAAAATGGTTTTGACATAGTTGATTATGGCCGAAAACCTAACAAGGCCAGTGGTGAGACGAGCGCGTTAGCTGTGCTGCCCCTTTCCCCTAAAACAACTGAACTTGTAGCTAACCTTATGTCATTAAAAGCAAGCTTTGACGCCACCAATGTGCATGAACTTTCCAAAACCGTGATCGAAATCTATATAGCAAAGCTGAGTCATTTTATTCAGGGTACAAGAACGTTAGAAGATGTTTGGCCAATTTTGCATAAGTTGTCGAAAGAAGCGCAATCTGACGCTCAGTTTAAAGCGCAAAGTAATGCCCGAGATTGCCGCAATATGCCTAGAATAACTGGGGATACGCAGGAAAAGTTAGACCTACTGATAGAGGTGGTAAATGCAAAAAGCTACCTAACAACCCTATTCAGCAATTCGTTCATAGATATAAAGCGAATCGAGGGTGTTTTAATAAATAATGGCATTAACGTAAATGGGTTGAAAGAAGCTACCTCATTAATAAGAACTGAGTTGCGCCCTGCTTTTGACCAGTTACAGTAAAAACACTAAGCCTAGCTATTAGTTTTTACAGGCGTGTTTTTTACTATCCTGTAGCCTTTTACCTTAACTCTCGTCTTACTTATCTTTTAAACACTACAAATTACTAGGCAAAAAAAAAGCCTCCCGAGGGAGGCTTTTGGCTAAATCCGAATATTAGATATTAATACCGCGGTTTTTAGCTTTTTCCTTGATGTAAGGTTCCCACGCTGCCGCGTTACGGCGTAGCGAGCGATCTTTCTTAGCTTCTTGTACATGCTTGTATGCAGATCTAAAGTTGCCCGCGTAGAAATTCGCTTCCATAAGTGTGAAGTGAATCTTCTCAGGGTTTTCAGCGCCACGCTCTAGAGCATTCTCTAGTGCTTTGATAGCGCCTTTATAGTCTTCTGCTACAAGTAAAAGCGTACCTTGTTTACGATAATGCTCAGGGTCTGAACTCTTAGCCGCAGCTTGTGCATACAAGTTTGCCGCTGTTTTAAAGTTTTTAGCCTGGTGATATGCATTAGCAATGTTTGCAATCATATCAGCATCGTTCTTCAACAAGCCTTCTTTCATGTGCTTTTCAAGAAGCTTAGCAGCCTTATAAGGCATACCGTTACTTTGATAAAGCTGAGCAAGCGTTTTGATTTCTGAATCTTTTTCTAGATAACCCTGCATGTATGCAAGTTCTAGCGTTGAAAGACCCTTTTTGTAGTCTTCAACCAAGATATAGAAAAAGCCAAGACGCGACCACCAAGTCTTTTCCTGAGGGAAAGTACTAACAAGATCTTCCGCTACAGAAACCGTTTCAGGGTACATCTTACGCTCGTAGTAAGAAGTTAGCTTAAGAACATAAGGGTTCTTGTTTGGCTCTTCATACAAAGCAATTGCCTTGTCTGCTGGCTCAATCATTTTAGCTAACTGCTTAGACTCAAAGTAAGCTTGCGCTAGGCGAGTGTACACATCAGCATCTTCCTTACAGGTAAATTCCATCCACTTGTTATACCATTTGATGGCATCAGTGTACTTCTCTTCCTGCATGCTCAAATCACCTATCAATTTAAGTGTTTGAGAGTGCTCTGTGTCGTTAAGTACTTTTGGCTCAACAGAGTCAACCAAATAGTTTAACGCCTTAACGCCCTGACCTTCTTGTGAAGCCAATAAGTTACCGATGAAACGTTTAACGTAAGCTTTATCAAAATCGTCTGAAGGGTCGATTTCATAAAGTACATTTAACGCTTCGGTAAGCTGGTCTTCATTATAGAATTCAAAAGCTTTTTGAACTTTTTTACCGGTACGCTCACCTACTAGCGTTGTTTTGCCCTTTTCATATCCAGGGCAAACAACAGGTGCCGACTGCGCTAGAGCAGCGGGTGCTGAAAGCACCGCACCTGCGCCTAGCACTAAAGCAACGGCTGACATTTTGAATGTACGTTTCATCATGATCATTGCTCCAGTTTAAAGTCTAGCTGTACGAACATGCCTGTCTGTCTAACTGGCTTGCCATCAACGATCTTAGGCTTGTATTTCCACTTACGTAGAGCACGACGTGCTTCACGGTCGAATACGCGCTTAGGTTCAGCTTCGATAACTTCGATATCTTCAACACCACCAACTTCGTTGATAGTGAAAGACAGTCTTACCCAACCTTCACGGCCATCACGGGCTGCATCAGGTGGATATTTCGGGTCGATACGAACGATAGGTGTAGCTTCACCGTCACGTTGCATTGCACCAACACCACCGATGTTTACACCAACACCACCTGTGTCGATAGCTGGAATAGCTAAGCTAAAGCCATCTGCATCAGGTTCCGCTGTTTCCGGCTCTACTTGCTCCATTTTAGGAGGCTGTGGAGGCGGAGGCGGTGGTGGTGGTGGAACACGAGTACGCGTTTGCGTCTGGTCGTCTGGTTCCTGCATTACAATATCGATAACCGGTGCAGGCGGAACTTCGTCTGCTGGTCTAGATGAGTTTTCAATCAACTTAGCCATTAGAACGAAAAGGGCAAATGCAACACCAGCACCTAAAAGTATAGATACAATTATACGTAACATCTTATCCCCTTGCCGCTACCGAGACTCGGTTAACGCCAGCGGCTTTAACCTGATCCATAATCTCAACTACTAAACCATGCTTTGCTTTAACGTCAGCTTGAATGATTACGTAGTCAGTTGGCTGCTCGGTAAGCAGTCTTTCAATATTCGCTCTTACGCTGTCCGGCGCTACTTCACGCTTATCTAGCCATACATTTCCGTCTTCAGTTACGGCGATGAAAATGTTTGCATTTTTGTGAAGAATCGCCTGGCTCGCATCTGGCTTGTTGACTTCGATCCCTGCTTCTTTAACGAAAACAGTGGTAACGATAAAGAAGATCAGCATGATAAACACGATATCCAACATGGGTGTCATGTCGATCTGTGCATCTTCTTCCTCGGTTCTGACTTTTCGAGCCATAATCTCTCTCTCTAATGATGTGGCAGGCTATCAACTAGCCCTTCTCTTGCCAGCTTCACTTTCGCTTCAAGACGCGAACTGATGAACAGTCCAGATAGCGCGGCTACCATTCCCGCCATTGTCGGGATAGTCGCCATAGAGATACCAGCCGCCATTAGACGTGCGTTGCTGGTGCCCTGTGTTGCCATTGTCTCGAAAACACTGATCATACCGGTTACTGTTCCAAGTAGACCGATTAGTGGACACATTGCAATAATGGTTCTGATAATCAGCATTCTAGCGTTTAGATCGTCTGACGCTTGAGAAATCCACGCGTCACGGATTCTATGCGCATACCATGATGTGGTATCTGCTCGGGCATCCCAATTCGCGATGATGTTTTTCTTCACCTTTGGGAAGACCGAGGTTAAATACCAGTAACGCTCAATCATTAAAACCCACATGAGAAAGAGCGCGGCAGCAACGAAGTAAAGTACGTCACCGCCGGTAGCGATAAAGTCCCTGACCGATTCGAATAATCCAATCAGGTAATTCATATTACGCTTTCTCCGACTCTGAGTGAGCAGCTACGATACCCGCAGTTTGCTCATCAAGAATGTGGATGATTGACTTGCTACGAGAAGCTACGATGCTGTGAGTAAGGATTAGAGGCAGAGCCGCGATAATACCTTGAGCAGTAGTTACAAGAGCCATTGAGATACTTCCTGCCATCATACGTGGGTCACCAGTACCGAATAGTGTGATAGTTTGGAACGTCTCGATCATACCTAGTACTGTACCTAGTAGACCTAGTAGAGGAGCAATCGCTGCGAAAATCTTGATTACGTTGATGCCGCTTTCAATTTTAGGAAGCTCGCGAAGAATCGCTTCATCAAGTTTAAGTTCAAGGTTTTCTGCATCAGCAGTTTTGTTCTCTTGGTAAACTTTAAGAATACGACCTAGAGGGTTACCTTCAGATGGGCTGTTCACGTTTTTAAGCTGTGAACGCATTTTACCACCAGTGATGGTAAGCGTGATCATCTTATAAAGACCAATTAGTAGACCAACAGCTAGCATTAGCGTAATTGTGTAACCTACTGGACCACCCGCGTGATAACGCTCAGACATTGTCGCTTTTTGCTTCAATAGACCAAGGATACCGCCTTGAGAAGGGTCAGCGTAGAAAGGTGTGAAACCTGAAGTCGCGTCGATTAGATCTTCAGCAGACGCTACGAAGTGACCGTCTGGTTGACGACCTAGAGGCTGAACAACTTCAGACTCGGCGTCGTATGCTAAGTAACCATCTTCACCAACAAGGTTGAAAGTACCGATACGAACAACTTCTTGCTGTGAAGAACCGCCGTCTAGGTTAACTACTTCAGTAGTAAACTTAACAACTTCACCACCTTCAGTCATTTCTTTTTGAAGTGCGAACCATAGGTCTTCTAGTTCTTTAATGTTAGGAAGACCTTTAGAGTCTTCTGACATTTCCGCTAGGAACTGGCTGCGGCCAGGGAACTGTGCACTAACGATTGATGTAGAGATACGACCGTAAGCTTCAGAAGATGCTTGACGTACCACACCAAACATTTCGCCAAGTGTACCAGTAGCTTGGTCAAGCTCAGCGGCTTTTTCGTTTAGTGCTACTTCGTTGTCTGAGAATTGCTTCTGTAGACGATCGCCACGGTCTTGCTCAGCTTTAAGGTTTGCTTGAGCTTTGCGTAGAAGCGCTTGCTTATCAGCACGTGCTGATTGGAACTCAGCTTCACGCTTTTTGTCTAGACGAGCTTCAGAAACACGGTTCTGTTGAACCTGGTCTAAAAGATCTTTCAGGCTCTTTGCTTCCTGAGCTTGCGCTCCGGTTGCCGCAACTGCAACTGTCGCAGCGGCTAAAAGAGATTTGAATACTGGTTTCATTAACAATTACTCCGCTGCGCTAATTGGTAGTTTAACAAGAGCCGCAGGAATGGTGCCGTTAGCCATTTTTACTGCGTCAATAGTTGAAGAAAGGTACTCATCACCTAGCTTCTCCCAAGTGCGGCTTTCATTGTTCCAAACCCATGCGTGCGTTTGGTCAAGAGAAAGAGCTAGTAAAGCTGTACGACCTAGGTTAAAGAAGTCAACAGTTACTTCAGTACCCGCATCATCGATAGTACCTTGGTAAGAATTGATCTTAGTGCCGTACTCAACTTCTACTAGGTAAGCTTCTAGTACCTGACGGAACTGCTCAGAAACAGTAACGTTAGAGTTAGCCATTAGGTCACGAAGACGCTCAACGCGCTGCAGACGCTCTTCCAAACGAATTGGACGGTCTAGCTTGATGAACTGCTCTAAGCTGTCAATCATACGGAACATAAGAGGAACGATGCCCTGCTTAGTTTGTTCGATGCTGTCGATTTGACGCTGTAGAGAGTCGATTCCACGCTGCTGGTCTGCAACAAGGCTAGCGATGTAATCGTTGTAGATTTTAAGGTTTTCTGTCTCATCTACTGTTTGACGATACTCAACAAGTAGTTCTTGAGACTGTTCAAACAACGTGTTGATTTTTTCTTGAGATTTCGCTGCAGCCGCGTGGATTTTCGCTTCTTCTTTATGAAGATCTTCAAGCGTATCTGCAGAGACTGCACTACCTGTTAGTGCGAAAGCACCCATAACAGTAGAAGCAATAAGAGTTCTCTTGCTCATTTTGGACATAGTTCCCAACCAAATTTCTTATTTGAATCCTCGCCGATAAGGAAAATATTCGGGCAAGGGGCGTATAAAACTTTCACAATTTTGTTTCAGGAATGTAGCTCTGACATTAATAGTCAGTACTACGAACGTGTTATATTCACATGGATTGCTCGGTAGAGTCAAGCTAGCAAAGTACTTGCAGCCGAGAAGTGGAGATTAATTGTTCACTCAGCGTCCAATTAATCACCTTTTATGCAATCTGTTTGTTAATAAATTAACCTGAAGGACATAATGCACATTAACATGCACAGCTAGCGGTTAAAAATACAACAAGTTACTGCCTTTTTATAGCACTAATAACTGTGCCTATTAAACCTCTTTTATCGGATATGTCTGAAACACTTATATCAACAAAATCGTTACACATTAATTTACTTTTGAGTAACGTAATTTCTTCGGAATCGCTCGCAGCGTCGATTAAATCCGATAGTCTTACACCATGAGATGCTAATTCTTTATCGTACTCGACAAAAATCTTCTCTTTTTGTGCAATTGAATCTTTCGGATTTAAAACCGTCTTTAAAAGCTTCGGGAAATTTGTATCGTACAATGCTTGTTTATATTCACTGACGAGTTTTCCCACTTTTTCATTTAACTCCAACCGAATAGCTTCTTTATCCTGACTTGGCTTAGAAGATTCGTTTAACGCAGCCACTAATCGCTTTAGTGCCTCTAAAGGGCTACCCTTTTCTTGAAGTGTTTGTATAACTTTAAGAATTTGAAAATTTGGCTCAACAATAGCACTTTCTTTTCGGTGAACCACTACTCTTAATTTCCCACCCGGCCGTAATACCCGACTTACCTCATTTAATGTAAGATCCAAATTGCTGTATTCGATACCAAATTGGGAAACGACAGCTGTCACTTCATTATCTGAAAATGGGAGTGACTCAATATTCTGTTCTTGCAGGAAGGTGATATTAGTGTGTTTAAGACTATCGCCTATTTTTAAGGTTGCGTAATCAACACCGATATATTCGGGTTCGCGGAAATTACCTATATTTACGGCAAGATCGATAAGCGCGCCATTGCCTGTTGCAAGGTCTACGACTCTACCACCTTGAACGTTTGTCTCATCAAAAAACCTCAGCCATTGTTCAGCAAGCTCGCCTTCATAATTTTGACTTGTTGAATCGGCAAACGAATTAACGTGACCTTGCTGCCAGTATTCACTCCAATAACTACTCATGAGAAGTACTCTTTAATCATATTAAAGACAGGATAAAGCTAATTTTCTTCCACCAAAATAAAAAAAGGCCGATTGCTCGGCCTTTTTTAAACTAGATTCTATGCTTAGAAGCTAACTTGGTAGTTAAGACGGTAGTCACGACCAAAGTTGTTGTACAGGTCTTGGTTATCCCATGTACCGCTTGATGAGAATACTGGATCTTCATCAGTTACGTTGTTAACAGCTAGCGTGATTGAACCGTAGTCAGCCATATCGAACGTATAAGTTACGTTATGGATTAACCAGCTATCAAGCTTACCGTTGATGTCGTATGGACCTACGATAGTGTTGCCGTCCGCATCTACAGGCGCTGTCTGGAACTCAGACGTGCTGTCTGTGTAAGTCATGTTCCAAGCAAGTGTATGCTCTTCAAAGCTCCAAACTGCAGTTGCAACTGACTTAAAGTCTGGGCTACCAGACCAACCAGCAATATCCTGAACGATGCCACCAACTTCCTGATCGTAAGAAAGTACAAAAGAGTTAACATTCTGGAAGCGGAAGTTACCGAATTCAGTTTCTAGGTTCGCATTAAGGGTGAAATCGATACCTTCAATTTCAAAACCTGCACCGTTGAAGTATGAAGTACCAGCTTCAACTAGAACACCAGATGCTGCACGCTTAAGGTAGAAAGTCTCGTCTGAGGTGTCTGTATCTACAGAAACCGCAGTGATTAGACCTGCAGCTTCGTCAGAAAGTAGATTCTGAAGCGTTTTCGCTTGAATTACGTTGTCAATCGATAGATTGAAGTAGTCAAGTTTAACACTAACGTTATCGTTCACGTCATATGCAACACCAAAGTTTAGGTAATCAGACGTTTCAGCATCTAGGTCAGCGTTAGCTGTGTAATAAGTGTCGTACTGACGCTCAACAGTTGAACCGTTGTTATAGTCAATCGCATCTTCTGCAGAGAACGTACGAGCAGCGTTTAGAAGGTCAAGACCTGGTGCACGGAAAGACTCAGAGTATGAACCACGAAGTACTAGGCCATCAGCAACTTCCCAACGAGCAGACACTGCTGGTGACAGCTTGCTACCGAAGTCAGAGTAGTCATCGTAACGCGCTTTAATGTTTACTTCTACAGTATCAGATACTGGAAGAACAGATTCGAAGAAGATTGCTGTTACGTCACGGTCACCTTGAGATGAGTTACCTGCAGAACCACCGATTAGACCAGCTTCAGACTGACCGTCATAGATGTCAGCATAAGTTTGTTCAAAGAACTCAGCACCGAAGTAGTGAGCAACCATACCACCAGGTAGTTCGAACATGTCGAAACCGATACCCGCGTAGTATTGGTGGAAGCGTGAGCTAGACTCTTGAAGGGTTGTTGCTTTCATGTTTGCAACACCTTCGTCTGAACCTAGGTCGATACCGTTTTGTTCGTTATATGCAAGGCCTGAGTAAGAAAGGTAGTACTGACCAACTGATTTGTTATCAGCCATGTTAAAGTGGTAGTAAACTTCCCACTCAGCATTGTTCCAGTCTAGCATGCCGCGAAGACCAGTTGTGTAGTCTTGGTTGTAGTCGTCTACGTTACCGTCACGAGTACCGATACCAACCCAGCGGAATAGACCGTATGCACCGTCAACACCGTAAGGGTTGTGAGGGTTGTCAGCATCCATGTCAGTCCATGCAGCAGCAGGTGGAGCGTAACGACCAAATGATGAGTTTTGAACAACCATTGCTTGACCAAACCACTCAACATCTTCCATTACTTCGTAATCAGCACTTACATATAGTGTATTACGGTCAATTGATGCAGTGTTGTAAGATACGTTAGCGTACGCATACATACAGTACTCAGAACCTTCGCCCCAATCTTCATCAGCGTCTACACGGCGGAATGTATCTTCACCGTACTCAGAGATTAGGCTATCACAAAGAGGTGAAGCTTGAGCTTCTGCGAAGTCTGGAGACAATACAGTAGCACCGAAGTAAGACCAACCTACAGTATCAGCAGTGTATGCTTGGATATCGCCGTCGCCGTCGAAATCACCAATTTTTGCTTTGGTGTAATCACGGTCTGCATCAGAAATACCTTCACGACGCTGGTGATCGAACGAGAATGTTACGTTACCTTTGTCGTTAGAAATACCACCAACTACTGAGAACTCAGCAGAAGTTGTACCTTCGTCCTGCTCACGCATACCTGCGCCGATATTGAAAGTCAGGCCTTCGAAGTTGTCTTTAAGAATGATGTTTACAACACCAGCCATTGCGTCAGAACCATAGATTGAAGAAGCACCTTCAGTCATGATATCGATACGCTCAACCGCAGCCATTGGGATAGCGTTAAGGTTTGCAGAAGCACCGCCTAGTGTAGGTGAACCTGGGAAGCGACGACCGTTAAGAAGTACTAGCGTACGACGAGAACCAGCACCGCGAAGGTTGATAGTTGCTTGAGACTGTGCAGAACTACCTGAACGCTCTGAGAACGAGCCGAAAGAGTTCAGTGAGCTTGAGCGAAGCGCGTCAGCAACAGTAAAGTCACCTTCAAGTTTAATATCAGCGGCTGTAATAGATACAACAGGAGCAGCGCCTTCTAGGTCACTACGCTTGATGCGTGAACCTGTTACTTCGATTTTTTCAACAGCAACAGCTTCTTGCTCTTCTTGTGCATTAACAGCACCTGAGAATGAAAAAGCGGACGCAGCACCAAACGCGCACGCTAGCTTGACTGATTTAGCCAGCTTAGAATTTGTAAACATGTATTGTCTCCCTGGACTTGAAAATACGTTTTAGCATTTCAGCATCGTCTTTATAACGATTTATTATTAGTAAGGTTTGGACCTCATAAAGATAATAAACATAAGCTCAATTCAGGGTCAATAAGGATCAGATAAACGGTTCTGAAAAGTTCAATTTTTTTTTCGAGGCCATAAAGAAAGTTGTAACAAAATAGCTACAAAAACGAAATAAAGTCTTTTATTACAATTAGATAAAATGTAAAAAATGCACCCAATTTATTTCTGATTATTTTTCATACCGCCCACCCAAACTGGTTATTATTTAACCTTCATAAGGTTAAATTTCGTACCGAAATTTAAATCCACAAGACAATTGAAAGGACACTTTATTTTTACTTAAAAACTTAAATTCAAATTTATTAGGCTAGACAACCCCAGATACTTCTTTTTACTTGGTCCCTACACGAACAGAAAAATGCTGAAGAAATCATAAGATAAAGTTAATAAATTAAGTTTGCTCATTGCTGTAAATAAAACCCCAAGTATTTACGTACCGCTTCAGGCAATTCAGGCAACGCACTTTTAGGTAATAAAAATGTTGCCATGTTGAAGAAATCTAGAAAGATACGATTGGACTCGGTGGTTTTCTTTAAATAGTGGTGACCAGAAGAGCCGCCCGTCCCTATTTTAGTACCTAGCATGCGCTGGACCATCATTGCATGCCGATAGCGCCATATCGTTAATTGTTCATCTACTTCAGTAAGTGCTGTGATAAGTTGAAAAGGAAGATTGAATATCGGCTCTTCCGAGTATTGCTTAATAAATAAAGCTGAGAGCATGGCCTTATGGCTTAAACGAAACTTATCTTCACCTCGAAGCTTTTCGAATTTAGCTTCATCAAACAGGGCGTCGAAATTTTCCGTAGTGGTTTGGAGGTCTTTAAGCTCCTGACGCTTTTCTGTCTGCGACAACATATCACTAGTAGAAATAGTGCTATGATCATCTTTCAACATCTCGTCGGCAGCATTTTTATAGTATTGCCAAAAATCGAACCCTTCAGTTTTTAAAAGGGGCATGCGAGAAAGCCAATCATCGACCAATTCAAACAAGCTTGGTTTGCTTTCTAAACTTTCGAGCAGTGCTCGGTCCTTGTCAGTAAGCCGGTTATAAAAGCTTTGCTTGTCAAAATCGATCCTAAAGTCACGTTTTAAGCCGAGAGAAATTTCTAAACGTTTGAACTGGATACTCTGAAAGCCCGATGCGGGCACAAGATAATCTCGAAACGACAGAAATTGCTGCGGTGTCATGGTTTCCATAATGGCAATTTGGTCGTTCATAAGTTTTTGAATTTGTATGATTCGCTGCAGTCTGTGTACAACTAACGTTAACTGCTGATCTTTCACCGTTTCTTGGTTAAACGTATCAATAACGGCATTGAGTTCGTGAAGGACCTGTTTAAACCAAAGTTCGTAAACCTGATGTACGACAATGAACAACATCTCTTCGTGGGCCGCATCGCCGTATTTCTCACTTTGCAATTCTTGCGCGCCTAGTACCTTATCTAAATGCAAGTAATCGCCGTAGTAGCAGGGCTCTATATTTTTCTTCATTTTATTATTGCCTTATTACTGATTTGAACCGTGTAATACTAACACTGTCACCTCGACATCCCCAGAATACAAGCTATACATTATAAGGCGACATAGCTGAAGGTAATGTCGTATCGCTGTGGGCGTAAACGAATGTATCCATTACAAGTGTAAAGGCTTTATCTGAGCTAGAGGTTTTAATTAAGCTAAGGGTTTCTTAAAAGCTCAAAGGCTTTCTTGATCTGGGGCTCTTTTAAGCTTAAGGCTACTTGTGTAACGTATTGCTTGCATACTATTCAAAACGCTAAAGCACGATGCTTACAAAAACTATAAGGGGAACGAAGGTGAAACTAGACGACGATATTCACAATTATTACGAGCACTTGGTCTTAGAAAGAATTAGCAAACTTGGTCTTGATACGACCAAAAGCCCCGATTATTTGGCAGATTTGTGCTGTCTTGCGCTCAATCAGGTGCCGCCGCGTTATATTCGATACGAAGTTGATATGGCATTTTACCTGCCGCAAAGTGAACGCAACCAAATGGAAATGAATGTTGAGCACGCGATTAGCAAAGCACTGAAATATTTAGACGAAGCAGATAAAAGTAAGAAAGAAAATACGGAAGAAGGTATAGAAGAAGTAGAATAAGAGGTTTGGGTGGCGGGCCTCCAGCCACATCCCGGCACATGAGTCGTCTGCTGCGGCTGCTCCCTTCCAGGCCTGACCGGGTTCACAGAGTATCATTGCGGGAGGACCAAAAGCCCACCATAGAAAATCGCATTCAAAGCAAAGTCATTCGCCCCTGCCTGAGTGCGGGGCGCATTATGACTATTTGGCCAAGAGTTTTCAACCCTTTATAGAAAATCTCTCTTCTGCAATTACGTTTGCGACACGGTTAGTTGCCGCCCCCTCTTGCTCAGCGCGGGTATAAATTTCTTTCAGCGTTTCGCCAATTTGTTCAATATGTGCGCGTAATGCTTCGTTCGAACTCGATTCCATACGCTGATGGAAGATATCAATAACACCGCCTGCATTGATCACATAATCTGGCGCATACAATATGCCGCGCTGTTGAAGCAGCTCTCCGATGTCTTCACGGGCAAGCTGGTTGTTAGCTGCGCCTGCAATCACTTTAGCTTTAATTGCCGGTAGCGTTTGGTCGTTTATTGCTGCCCCTAATGCACAAGGAGCAAGTACATCCACATCTAAACTTAAAATTTCCTCTGGCGCTACCGCAGTTGCGCCGAACTCACTCACCGCTTTCTCCACGCCTTCAGGATAAATATCTGCCACGTAAAGTTTAGCGCCATGTTCATGTAAATGCTTAGCAAGACGATAGCCAACGTGCCCCATTCCTTGAATGGCCACACTGACCCCATCCAAGCTGCGCTTCAAACCATATTCTACGGTAGCCTTTAAACCTACGAAAACGCCATACGCCGTGGATGGTGCTGGGTTTCCATCAGGAACTTCACCCGCATAGTGATACTGTGCTTTGACCCCCGCTATGTAATCAGACTCAGTTGCCATGGTTTGTAAATCTGTTACCGAAATACCCGAGTCTTCAGCGGTGAAGTATTTTCCACCCAGTGACTCGACAAATTTACCCATCGCTTTCATCATTTCCGGCGATTTTGCTTTTCGAGGGTCACCGATTATTACCGACTTGCCACCGCCAAGTTCTAAATTTGCCATTGCAGCTTTATATGTCATCCCTTTAGATAGTCTCAATACGTCAGTCAACGCCTCACCACTGTTAACATAGGGCCACATCCTACAGCCGCCAAGGGCTGGGCCGAGGTTAGTGTTGTGTACAGCAATAATGGCACTCAGGCCCGCTTTTTCGTCGTGATAAAACGCAACGTGTTCGTGTTTATCGAACTCTGGGTGATCAAAAACTGACATATTTTCCCTATTAATACTGTGATGAATTAAAACTTATCCAAGTCTGAGCTGTCACGAATTCTAGACGGTGCTCATTTGGAATGATGTGAGAGTCTGATAACAATTTGCGATACACTTATTGGTCTAGCGGCGGTACTGCAAAGATCATCGACATTTTGAAAAGTGTATCTGATAGTTCTGAGGACATGCCTTGCAAAGTTTGTTAATGAATTTTACAAACTGAAACGCAATAGAATTGAATACTATTTTTCTAGGATAGCTATCCTAGAATTTTTTTTGATATATAATAAACATCATAAAGACGACGGAAACAGTGTTAATGAAATTGGATAAGTTTGACCGTGAAATTTTGCGCGTCCTTCAGCAAGACGCCACGGTATCAATGGCAGATTTAAGTCAACGTGTTGGTTTGTCGCATACACCATGTTGGCGTCGCGTAAAGAGAATGGAAGCCGATGGAATCATCCTAGGTAAAGTTACTCTGCTAAACAGTAAGAAGCTTAATTTAGGTGTATCAGTTTTTATCTATGTCACGCTCAAAAACCATGACGGTGACTCGCTGACCGACTTTGAAAATGCGGTTCAAAACATCGATGAAATAGTAGAGTGCCACACCACAAGCGGTGAAAAAGACTATTTGCTGAAAGTGATAGTGGAAAGTATTGAAGAATACGAATTTTTACTTAAAACGAAATTAACCCACCTTCCTCTTGTGGACCACTTAAGTTCAACCTTCGCATTGAAGCAAGTGAAAAACACCACCGAGCTACCAATAAAACGCCAATAGCAAAAAGTTATGGGGTCAGAGTCACGACTCTGACCCCATACCATTCAAACTGCGTCGGTTTGATTCTCAGGTCTCGCCTTTTCAAATGCAGTCAACTCATTACAGTTGTTCGCTATTTTACTAATTAGCGGATAGCGAGTCATATCCACATTAAAGCGCTGTGCGTTGTACACTTGCGGTACTAAACAGATATCAGCAAGGGTAACGTCGAAGTCGAAACAATACTTACCCGCTTGGGTTTGCAGGCGCTTTTCAATTCCATTAAACCCCAATGTGATCCAATGCGCAGCCCACTTAGCCACATCATCCTGAGAGGCCTCAAAATTACCTTTAAGTGCATTTAACACTCGAAGGTTGCCTATGGGTTGAATGTCACAGGCAATATCTTGCGCTAACGCTCTTACTCTAGCACGCTCTGTTAAGTGCTCTGGCACTAGCCTGTGCTCACTCTCGTATCTCTCATCGAGATATTCAATGATAGCTAGCGATTGATTAAGAATGATATCTTCGTCTTCATCAACAAAAGTGGGGACAAGATGTGCGGGGTTCAGCCGTGAATACTCACCGCTATGCTGCTCCCCGCCGTTATTGACAAGATGCACTGGCACATACTCGTACTCAACACCTTTTAAATTAAGTGCAATTCGTGTTCGATACGTGGCGGTTGAACGCCAATAACCGTAAAGCTTGATGCTCATGGTAATACTCCATCAGTCAAACATGCAGCCGAGGAAAACGCTAATTGTTGCTATGCAACAACGCTTTACCTTCTATTATTGATTGGACGAAACACAACGACCAGCTCCACATATAAAAGCCTGTCAGTGAACAAAAAGCCGTTGCCCCTTTCGCCCCTTATCGATGCTTATTCTTTAGCTCAGCGGCTTTACCTGCTGCTCGATAGCACCGAATACTGATTTACCCTCTGTATCTAGCATCTCAATTCGAATACGGTCACCAAACTGCATGAAAGGCGTAGAAGGTTTGCCATCCCGTATCGTTTCAATCATACGTACTTCGGCAATACATGAATAACCTACCCCACCCTCAGAAATAGCCGAACCATAATCTGTACCTTGCTTATTTGACACCGTACCAGAGCCAATAATTGCTCCCGCGCCCAAGTTTCTGCTCTTCGCTGCATGTGCAACTAGCTGACCAAAATCGAAGGTCATGTCTTGACCCGCTTCGGGCTTGCCAAACAATTCTCCGTTATAAGTAGAGCGTAACGGTAGGTGAACTTTACTCTCTTTCCAAGCATCACCTAACTCGTCTGGAGTTACCGCAACTGGCGAGAAGCTAGAAGCAGGTTTAGACTGAAAGAAACCGAACCCTTTTGCTAGTTCACCAGGAATCAAGCCACGGAGGGATACATCGTTAACCAGCATTATAAGGCGGATACGCTCTGACGCTTGTTCTGGTGAACATGCCATTGGCACATCATCGGTAACAACGGCAACTTCGCCTTCAAAATCAATGCCCCAGTCGTCACTTGGCAGGATAATGTCATCAAAAGGCCCAATAAAATCGTCTGAACCACCTTGATACATGAGTGGATCGGTCCAAAAACTTTCGGGCATTTCTGCATTTCGTGCCTTTCTTACCAATTCAACGTGGTTTACGTAAGCACTACCGTCAGCCCATTGATACGCACGTGGTAAAGGAGACTCGCAGCGAGAAGCGTCGAACGGAACGCTTTCACAGGTGTCGTCATTAAGTGCTTGGTATTTCATTTGAAGCTGAGGCGCTATCTCTTTCCAATTATCCAGTGCGTGCTGCATTGTTTTTGCAATGTCCTTTGCACTGCAAGCGCGAGAAAGATCTTTTGACACTACCATCAGGCAGCCATCGCGGGTTTCATTTTTATAGGTCGCTAGTTTCATTGTTCGTTCCTCGACATATCTCTTTTGCTTGGCCCATTTGCCTAAGCTCTCGATTTGTATAATTTGAAATGAGAGTAGTCTTAAAGCGCCAGCAGATTGTAAGCATTATGTGAATACTGTTATGCCACTAGTTGGTACAACTTGAGAAGTGTTTGAGCTACGAAGTTTTGTTTGGCTGTAAGAAAGGGTGTACGCACAAAGTTGTTAATCGGTAACGAAAGGCGCGGATAGTCTGCTCTGCAAGCAATGTAAATTAATCGTAACGGATGCGTAGGGTTACTAGAAAGGTTCAAACCGTATTGCCCTTTGCCATTATGCGTGAACCAAAGGGCAATACTTTTTAGTTTGTTATAGTTTAACAGTCGCTTTGTTGATGCCATACTCTCGCAACTTATTGGCGATGGCAGTGTGGCTCAATCCTAGCTTTTTCGCTAATTGGCGTGTACTTGGATAGGAAGGGTATAAGCGCTTGAGCAGGTCCTTTTCAAACTTCTTCACTTCCTCATCTAGTGTTCCCTCGAAGTTCTCATCTATATAGGTAACACTAGGTGCACAGCTTGGCAGTTGAATATCTTCTTTGGTAATTTCCTTTCCATCTAGCAGTGATAATGCACGGTAAAGGGCATTTTGAAGCTGTCTTACATTACCAGGCCATGGATACTGCTGAAGGAAATCTACGCAAGACTTGCTAAGTTTTGCGGGACGGCGACCCAGTTTAGTACTGTGCTGTACAATAAAAGATTCGGCCAGCGGCACAATGTCCTGCCTTCTGTCTTTTAAAGACGGCATTACTAAGCTCAACACGTTTAGGCGATAATACAGCTCTTTTCTAAATCGCCCCTCTTCCACCAGCTGACCTAAGTCTCGGCACGTAGTACAAATAAATCGCACGTCGACTTTAACCGGTTCCGAGTCTCCCACGCGTCTAAACTCACCGTCCTCTAAAACCCGAAGCAATTTGGCCTGAAGTTGTGAAGACATGTCGGCGATTTCATCAAGTAAAAGCGTACCGCCTTTTGCCTGTTCTAATAGCCCCACCTTAGCGCTTGGCTGGTTAAACGAACCAGCAGCGTAACCAAACAACTCAGTCTCTGCCACACTGTCGGGTAGCGATGCGCAATTGAGTGCTAAAAACGCCCCTTCACTGCGGCGGCTAGACTGATGACATGCTCTGGCAATCATCTCTTTACCCGTACCTGTCTCGCCGAAAATTAAAATAGGTGCGTCTAAATCTGCTATGCGCTTGGCTTCGTGAACCACTCGCTTCATAAAAGGTGACTGAGCAATAAAGCGGTCGAAACTGTCAGTTGGCGATTGATGGAAAGCAGTAAACTGCTGTCCTAGGCGCATTTCCGATTTCAATATAACTACGGCACCTGCCATAATCATATTTTGTTCACCATCTGGTACGGTGATCGGCAGCATATCGGCAAGATAATCCTGCTGAATAAACTTCACTTTTGAAGACTGTGGGCCTGGTGACTTTCCATCCATCCATTTAGTAAAGTTGAACCCCTTAACAATTTCACTAACTTCGGTACCGATGATTTCAGTGCTTGGCATTTCAAGCCCTGCGCTCACCGCTTCGTTACACAATAAAATATTGCCTTTTGCATCTATAGAGAAAACGGGATCAGGTAATGTTCTTAAAATCGCAGAGAGTTGGTTTTTCTCTCGCTCTCCCGGCATGAATAAAGTTGTTTTTACATCATCGATACCGTCGATCCGGCGTATCTGAGGCATAAGATGCTGAAAATCAGCAAACTCAATGTTGGGAAAATTGAGGAAAATTTTACCTGCGGGATCAATTTCAATACCACGCAAATCTATTTCTTTGGTAACTAGGATATCTAAAACATCTTGAGTGATACCTAGACGGTCCTGACAGCTTATTTCTAGACGCATAGGGTGTTATAGCTTTATTGTAAACATATATGTACAGGATATCACACTTTTACAAAAAGATAACAAGATAAATGTTACAGAACTTTAAAATTGCGATAAGCAGCTTAGTTTGAGGCACAAACTACACAAGGACAAAGGACTAACCCCCAGAGACAAAAAAATGCCGCTTCGATGAGCGGCATCCTATATAAAACACATTTAATTAACAATAGCGTTAGCTGGCTTTTTTCTCTTTCGGTGGGAAAAGTGGGGAAAACAACCCTAACGATTTTGCTTTTTCCACTAGTGCCATAATGTCCATTTCTGCTAATTCGAACAAATGGTCGAATTCCGGCAGGATATAATAAAGAGGCTGCATAATATCGATACGATAAGGTGTTCGCAGAGCGTCGATAGCAGTTAGTGGATTGCGTAACGGTGTGTCGCTGTCTAACGCGTAGATAGTTTCGCCTGGTGAGGACAAGATACCCCCGCCATATATTTTTAACTTATCTTTGGCTCGCACTAGTCCGAATTCTACCGTGAACCAATAAAGGCGCGCTAAGTAAACCCGGTCTTCCTTACTGGCCGCTAGGCCCAACTTACCATATGTATGGGTAAAATGAGCAAAAGCTGGATTTGTTAAAAGCGGACAGTGTCCAAATACCTCATGAAAAATATCGGGCTCTTGAAGATAATCAAACTCTTCTCGAGTACGAATAAAAGTAGCGACAGGAAATTGCTTGTTTGCCAGCAACCTAAAAAATTCACCAAAATTTATTAGCGCAGGCACTTCAGCAGTTTGCCACCCCGTTTTCTCCATCAGAACTTTGTTGATGTCTGGCAACTGAGGAATTTCTTTTTCGTTCAATTTCAACAAATCAAGCCCGTCCAAATATTCTTGGCACGCTCTTTCTTTTACCAGTGGAATTTGTCTCGCATACAGCTCTGACCAAATTTGGTTTTCTTCATCAGACCAATGAATAATGCCATTCTCATCAGAATGTCTCGACTGGTATTGCGTTGATTTTGGCATAACTTCTGTAACCAATAGGTGTGAAATAACTTACCTTTTAGTCTAATGAAATTCACGGCGCCGAAAAGTGGATGACCTCATGGCACCTTCATATTTGCTGTAACAGGAATTTTACATAGGCAACTAAAGCGCTTGATTTAGATAATAAAAAACCGCCCATTGCGAGCGGCTTTCTTTTAGATTCTTGTGAGCTGTAAGGCCAGCTATAGACGGCTAATTTCTTTATTTAGCTGATATTCACGAGACGTCACATAGGTTTCCATTTTACGTAGACGAACTTCTGCTTTTTCAAAGCGATTGCGAATATCGTGAAACGCCTGTTTCGGTGGCTCTCCAGCCTGCCAAACTTTGGTCTTCACCTCAACTTTAGGGCTTTTTACCTGTCCAGCGTTTGGATTCGTCCAGCCTTTACCTTTTGAAAAAACCGGTGTTGTAGGCTTATCATCAAGGCCAGCAGGCTTCTTATCTAAAATGAACCAAGCGGCTATGTAGGCGACAAAGATAAACGGACCTGCAAGTAGAAAGAAACCGGTAACGACTAAGATTCTCACTAACCAGGTTTCCAACCCAAAGTATTCGGCTATACCTGAACACACACCTGCAATGCGTGCATTTTCGGGGTTGCGATAGAGCTGCTTACCATTTCTCATGCTCTATTCCTCCACTCTGGCGCCTCACTATCTAGAATGGCCTCTAATGTTTCAATACGCTCACTCATTTTTTCTGCCTTTTCAGCAAGATCTTGTAAAGAGGCGTGCTCCTCAACACTCAATCCTTGATTGACCTGCTTTTTGCTTCGATAGTGTAAAATTAGCCAAATGGGAGCAACAAATATTGAGAACACCACAAGGGGCATAACCAACACTGCAATTGTACCTTCGTCCATCTCAATGTCTCCTACAAACTCTGATGTAACTACCCTCTTCACGGTTTTCCATCAAGAGGGTATACCTTATTTTTATTATTCTGATTTTTCAGTGCTTTTATTTGCACCTTTTACCTTGGCTTTAAGCGCAGCTAGTTCGTCTTCCACTTTGTCGCTGGCTTCTAGCTCTGCAAACTCATCTTGCAGCGTCTTTTTACCCAAATCATAAGCTTCCACCTGTGATTCAAGGTCATCGATTTTACGCTCGTATTGCTCAAAGCGCCCCATTGCATTATCTACTTTCGTACTATCTAGTGTCTTTTTGACTTCTAGACGAGAGCTTGCGGTTTTCTGACGCATAATAATGGCTTTCTGACGGCTCTTAGCATCGGCAAGCTTTTCTTGAAGCTGACCAATTTCATCCTGAAGCTTGCTGATTTGTTCTTCAACAACGGCCAATTCTTTACTTAGCGCTTCTGCAGCTTCTGCAGACTTTTTCTTTTCTTGTAGCGCAGCTCGGGCTAAGTCTTCTCTATCTTTGCTTAACGCTAGTTCTGCTTTTGCTTCCCAATCATTTGCATCGCTTTCATACTTTGCAATTTGATTAGCAATTTCCTTTTTATTGGCTAGCGTCTTTGCAGATGCAGAGCGCACCTCAACCAATGTGTCTTCCATTTCCTGAATGATTAATCTAACCATTTTCTCAGGATCTTCGGCTTTGTCTAAAATCGCATTAATATTCGAATTCACAATATCTGTAAAACGCGAGAAGATACCCATAATAATTACCTCTTGCTAAAAATGGTAAGTGTTAGAAAACACCACACTTGATAAATAGGTTACTCTTGGTATAGGTAGTATTCAATATACTTGCCAACTTTGTTCAGATGCTAACCTATTATTTTCTATACATTTTCCATGCGCTCAAATAATGCTCGTTTATCAATATCTTTTGTTCTACACTATTAATTGGTCGAAATGACTAATTTTTGAGGGATTTAATGAGTAGGTATCGACAGCAAGACAATTTACTTGGCCAAGCAAATAGTTTTCTAGAAGTTTTAGAGCAAATTTCACAGATTGCACCACTAGACAAACCCGTTCTCGTCATTGGCGAACGAGGCACTGGTAAAGAGCTGATTGCTGCGCGCCTGCATTTCTTATCAAAGCGCTGGGATCAAAACTACATTAAGTTGAATTGCGCGGCTCTAAGTGAAAGTTTATTAGAAAGTGAGCTTTTCGGTTACGAAGCTGGTGCCTTTACCGGCGCTTCGAAACGTCGCGAAGGTCGCTTTGAAGTGGCGCACAACGGTACCCTATTCCTTGACGAACTCGCTAACACATCGGGTCTTATTCAGGAAAAGCTACTGCGGGTAGTGGAATATGGCGAATTTGAGCGCGTAGGTGGCAGTAAGTCAGTAAAAACCGATGTACGCCTTATCGCAGCTACCAACGAAGATTTGCCAGCGCTTGCCGATGCCGGTGAATTTCGCGCAGACCTTCTCGATCGTCTTGCTTTTGACGTTATCACCATCCCGCCCCTTCGCGAGCGTCGAGAAGATATCATGATGTTAGCTGAAAACTTCGCTATTAATATGGCCCGTGAAATGGAAATGGAACTGTTTAGCGGCTTCACTGAAAAAGCAAAACGCACTCTGCTTGATTATGATTGGCCTGGTAATATCCGTGAGCTTAAAAATGTGGTCGAACGTGCAGTATACAGAACGAATAACCCCCACCTTCCCGTCCATGAAATAGTGTTAGACCCCTTCGAGTCAGCCTACCGTCCGAAAGGTAGAGTTAAAACAAATGATAGAGTGAGCGCCACAGATTCGCCTAACCATGTTGGGCAGCCAGACACGCCAATGGTAGGTGAACGTGTTGAAAGTGCTGACGTTACACCACTTCCCCCTGCTAAAACGCAGGAAATTGTCGAATATCCCATAGATTTGAAAGAACGCTCTCAACAACATGAGATAGATATGATAAAACAGGCACTTGCTGACAGTCAGTTTAATCAAAAGAAAACCGCTGAAAAATTGAGCCTGACTTATCATCAGCTGCGAGGCTATCTCAAAAAATATAACTTACTAGATTCTTCCGCTGAAAACGTCGAGGCGTAGAGCATGTCCCATGGTTTGGTGAAGCGTTTGTCATTATGTTTATGTACAGCGCTTCTTGTTGCATCCTGTGCTAAACAGAATAAACAAGCGTTTTATAATACGGGTATTATTTATTGTTCTGAAAGCAACCCAGTAACTTTTAATCCGCAGCTTGATACATCGAGCACAACCTCTGATGCATCATCTCACCAACTGTACGATAGACTACTTGATTTCGACCCCGATTCTGGTCGCATTGTGCCGAGTCTTGCTAGTAGCTGGCTAGTTAGTGATGACGGGCTCACCTACGCCTTTCAACTTCGCAAAGATGTTTGGTTTCACACAACGGACTATTTCAAGCCAACACGAAACTTCAACGCAGACGATGTTATTTTTAGCATCAACCGATGGCGTTTGCGCTCGCATCCCTACCATTATGTGTCGGGGGGGCGTTATCCGTATTTTGAAAGTATTGGTCTTGCTCAAAATATTGCGTCGGTTAAGCGAGTAAACGGTTATCGCGTTGAAATTACGCTCAAGCGTCGTGACAGCTCATTTTTGTCTAATTTAGCCACAGACTTCGCCGTTATTCTGTCAGAAGAATATGCCGAACAACTTGCTGAAGCTGGAACACCTAGCAAAATTGATGAACTTCCCGTTGGCACAGGACCGTTTAAATTCAGCAGCTATCGCAAAGACCACTTTATTAAATATTTACGCCATGACAACTATTGGCGCACACAGTCATTTGGAGAAGGTGACAACAGCGATAGCAACATAACATCAGAGCTACAAAGTTTAAGCCAACAAAGAAAGCTAGAAACGCCCTTGGTTGAGCAGCTCATTTTTGACATCACTCCAAGAAGTTCATTACGACTAGCTAAGCTGATGACTGGGGAATGTGATGCAACTGCATTCCCGGCCCAAACGGAACTTGAAGTGATTCGAACAGAGGACGATCTGACATTAGCGGAAAAACCAGGGCTAAATGTAGGCTTTTGGGCCTTTAATACTCAGCGCCCGCCGTTTGATAACCCCGATGTAAGGCGAGCGCTCGCCGCGGCTATTGATAAAAACACCTTATTAGAAGCAGTTTATTTCGACAGTGCAACACGGGCTAAGACCCTGTTGCCTGCGGCTAGCTGGGCATTTCAAAACGATGCCGATGACACAGCTTACAACCCTGTTCTAGCGCGTAAGTTATTGGCCGATGCAGGAATAGCCCCTGGGTTTTCAATGACAATATGGGCCATGCCGGTCGAGCGCGCTTACAACCCCAACGCAACGAAGATGGCCGAACTGATTCAGCGATACCTTCGCGATGTGGGCGTAGATGCAACTATCGTTAGTTACGATTGGGCTACATTTAGACGTCATCTACAAGAAGGTCTGCACGACTCCGTATTAATCGGCTGGTCTGCCGATAACGGCGACCCTGACAACTTTTATCGCCCCTTGTTGAGCTGCGGAGCAATCCCATCTGGAACGAACCGGGCAATGTGGTGCAATGATAGTTATGACAATCTACTTAACGAGGCGCTTCAAACCGATGACATTGACGAGAGAACGGCTATTTACAAGCAAGTAAATAGGCTATTATACGAACGTCTTCCTGTGGTCCCCATTGCACATGCCTATCGCTATCAAGCATATAGAAATGAGTTAGAAGGCATGACTATTAATCCCTTTGGCGGTGTGCGTTTTGGCGGGGTAGAGAAAGCACTGTGATCCAAATTTTCCTTAGATATTGCACATTATTCATATTAACGCTTTTAGTGTTGACGATTATTTCGTTCTCGCTGGCCTACCTTTTTCCAGGCGATACGTTAGAAAACCTGACCGGGCTTGTGCCACAAAATGAGATGCAGCGCGCCGCGTTAGAGAAACAGTTTAAGCTAGACCAGTCCTATATTTTTCAGTTTATTTACTACGTAGGTAATTTGCTGACCGGTGATTGGGGCTATAGTTTCACGTCTGGTCTGCCCTTAAGAGAGGAAGTCGGTATTGCGATGCCAGCTACTATAGAACTGGCAACCTACGCAATGCTAATGGCCTTATTTATTGGCATCCCCTTAGGCTATTACGCCGGCATTCGCTGTTATTCAACGTCTGACCACTTAATAAATAGTGCGAGCATTACTACCTATTCTTTCCCTGTTTTCTGGTTCGCTCTGCTGCTTATTCTGGTATTTAGTTTGGAATTAGACGTGGCCCCATTGTCTGGTCGAATAAGTTTAATTTACGACATAGAGCCAGTAACCGGCTTTATTCTATTTGATGTTTTACTATCGGATATCGAAAACAAATCCTTAGCATTTAAAGATGCACTATCACACTTAGCGCTACCTACATTTGCTATTGGCGCCATAACCACGGCCTCGATGGTACGCATAACTCGGCGCTCAGTTATAGATGTAAAACATCGCCCCTATATTGCTGCAGCCTTGTCGCGCGGGCTTTCTAGTTGGCAAATATTCTTTCGCCATATACTACGTAATGCACTACTTCCCATTTTGCCGCTGATGGCAATTCAGATTACTACGCTTATAACCAATGCAATGATTGTTGAAACCTTGTTTTCATGGCCAGGCATTGGCAACTGGCTAATTCAAGCCATCTATCAACGGGATTACCCTGCTTTACGTATTGGTATGATGGCGGTATCCACGGTAGTAATTACCCTGACGATTCTGGTCGATGTATTAAACCGTATGATTGACCCAAGTAGAGAGAAATACGAGCGTGCCACAGTTTAGTTTGTACGAAGAAGAATTCCATCCCTCCCCTTGGCAACGGACCTGGGCTTCGTTCAAGGCTAGCCACATTTCTATGCTGGGTTTAATTCTGCTAGCGCTATTTGTGGTATGTGCCGTATTCGCCCCTCTTATCACCCCTTATGACGCTGTGGAACAGAACATTGACGGATTGTTGATTCCGCCTAGCTGGTTGGCGAATGGCTCTATTACCCATTTGTTCGGCACAGACGCGTTAGGAAGAGACTTATTTACCCGTATTATTTACGGCTGCAGAACAACGCTGGGCTCGGCCTTCTTAACCGTAGTACTTGCGATGCTAGTTGGTGTAAGTTTAGGTACGCTTGCTGGTATGTTACGCGGGGTTCGCTCAAGTGTTGCGAATCACTTACTCGATGCGCTTATGGCGATCCCTACACTACTGATTGCTATTATCATAGTTGCAATACTTGGTACGGGCTTGGTCAACAGTATGTGGGCTATTACCCTAGCCCTTATTCCTCAATTTGTGCACCACACGCGCAGTTTCGTGCGCGCAGAAATGAAGAAAGACTATATTGTTGCGTCAACGCTTGACGGTGCAAGCAAATGGCAGCTCTTTGTTCACTCTATTCTACCTAATATGACGGAAATGCTTGTGGTTCAAGGAACGCTGGCCCTTTCAATCGCGGTTATAGATATTTCGGCTCTTGGCTTCTTAAACTTGGGCGCACAATCACCGTTACCCGAATTAGGTGTAATTCTCGCCGACGGACTAGACGTTACTTATTTAGCACCTTGGAACGTAGCGGTTCCCGGTATGGCAATATTTTTTGTTGTATTGTCCATCAATATCGTGGGTGACGGCTTGCGTTCTTCACTAAGAAAAAGAGTGAGTCACTAATATGCCGATGCTTGATATCAAAAACCTCACCTTAGAAATGCAGAACGGTGACAGCACTATAAAAGCGTTGGATAAAGTAAATTTGTCAGTGAGTTCAGGCGAGATCCGTGCACTTGTGGGCGAATCGGGTTCTGGTAAGAGTCTTATTGTATCGGCAATCTGTGGAGCGCTGCCAAATCAGTGGAATTTAACCGCCGACCGTATGAGCTGGAATGGAGAAAACCTACTAGGTATGTCGGTTCAACAACGTCGCGAAGTGATGCGTCGTGAAATCGCGGTGGTTTTTCAAAACCCGCAAGCGGCGCTTGACCCGTCGGCCACGCTTGGTGAACAGCTTGAAGAAAGTATTCCTGATGAATTTGTTGAAGGAAGCTGGTTTTGGCAACGTGCGCAGCACAGAAAAAAAATAGCCATAAGCACTGTACACAAAGTGGGGATAAAGCACCACAAGCATTACCTAAGTGCATTCCCTCACCAAATTCCCGCTGATATTGGGCAAAAGTTCATGATAGCAATGGCGCTGGTGTCTCAACCCAAATTACTTATCGCAGATGATCCCACCCGAGGCATGGAGCCCACAACCAAGACGCAGATCCTAAAACTCTTTACGCGTCTTAATCAAACTCGCTCACTATCGATTTTGTTTGTCAGCCATGATTTGCTTGCCATTGCGAGTATGTCACATTCAATGACAGTGCTTTACGCCGGGCAGACTGTGGAATCGGGAAAGATGAAGCACATTAAGAAGCGCCCTCTTCACCCGTACACTAAAGCGCTATTAGACAGTGCGCCAAGCTTCAGAAAAGACTTACCGCCTAAGTCTGCATTACCAACGTTAAGCGGCTCTATACCAACGCTGCAACATTTGCCTATTGGCTGCCGATTAGGGCCACGCTGTCCACGAGCTCAGCGCGCATGTGTACAAACGCCAGCCGTACGAAAAATTCACGATCATAGCTACAGCTGTCATTATCCTCTTCATATGGAGAAGCTGTGATGGATATTTTGCAGGTAAAAGATCTTACGTTTATACATAACGAAAAGAAGCGCTGGTTAAAGCGACCTGAGGTGTTTCAACTCGGCCCGGTGAATATGAACGTTAAACGCGGTGAAACTATTGCCATTATAGGGGAAAACCGTTCGGGTAAATCCCTCCTTGCTAAATTATTAGTTGGCGCCCTACCTGCCGATGCGGGTGAAATTGAAATAAACACTCATAAGTATTTAGCCAAGTACCAGTCGAAAGACGGACAACGCAAGCGTACCCACGATATTCGAATGATTCTGCAACACAGTTCGGAATCGATGAATCCATCGGTTCCAGTAGGCAAAATCCTAGATGAACCCTTGCGTTTAAATACGGGTCTTAGCGAAGCTGAACGCAAACCTATTATCGAAGATATGTTGGTAAAAGTAGGGTTACTTCGCGAGCACTATTACTTTTACCGGCACATGCTTTCTGACGGCCAACAGCAGCGCGTTGCGTTGGCTAGGGCTATAGTACTAAAACCCAAAGTGCTTGTTGCAGATGAACCCTTTGCTGCATTAGACCCTACTATTCGCTCGCAGACGGTGAACCTAATATTGCAACTACAGCAAGAGCTGGGCTTAGCATTTATCTTCATCAGCCATAATTTAGGGATTGTCCGGCATATTGCAGATAGAGTTGTGGTGATGGAAGGCGGCGAAATTGTAGAGGAAGGTAAAACTGAAACTATTTTCAGGTGGCCGCAGCACACCCGCACAAAGAAACTGGTTACCGCTTACCAGTCGCTAGTGCCGCAAAATACAATCCGTTAAAGCGCTGAGGGCAGTAAACTGCCCTCTCAATATCAAAATTGTATTACCCTAGTTAGCCAACCAGTGCTAGCAAAATACCTGCAGCGACCGCACTTCCTAAAACACCGGCTACATTAGGCCCCATTGCATGCATCAACAGGAAGTTATGAGGGTTTGCTTCTAAGCCAACCTTATTCACGACTCGCGCCGCCATAGGCACGGCAGATACACCCGCAGCACCAATGAGCGGGTTTATACTCCCGCCCGATAGCTTACTCATTAACTTAGCCATTAACACGCCAGCAGCGGTTCCTATACCAAATGCAATTGCGCCTAGGCCCAGAATACCCAAGGTTTCCACTGTAAGGAATGCCTCAGCTGATAGCTTAGAACCCACGGCTAAACCGAGGAATATGGTCACGGTATTGATAAGTTCGTTTTGGGCTGTTTTACTTAACCTGTCTACTACGCCACATTCCTTCATCAAATTACCAAAGCAGAACATACCTACGAGCGGCGTAGCGGCTGGTAAAAACAAAATGGTCATAAACAACACGGCGAGCGGAAAGATAATTTTTTCACGCTTTGATACAGGCCGAAGTTGGCCCATTTTAATTTCGCGTTCCTCTTTTGTGGTCAGCGCTTTCATAATGGGCGGCTGGATAATAGGTACCAGTGCCATGTAAGAATAAGCGGCAACCGCAATAGCACCTAGTAAGTCAGGAGCTAAACGTGAAGCAAGGAAGATAGCCGTGGGCCCATCTGCGCCCCCTATAATGGCAATAGCACTTGCATCTTTTAGCGTAAATTCGAAACCAGGAATAAGGTTTAACGCAATAGCGCCAAATAGGGTCGCAAAAATACCGAACTGTGCGGCTGCGCCAAGCAGCAACATTCTAGGGTTTGCAATAAGCGCGCTGAAGTCTGTCATTGCGCCTACTCCCATAAAAATAAGCAATGGGAAGACGCCTGTATCAATGCCAATTTTATAGATGTAGTGCAGTAAGCCACCCGCTTCTGAAAAACCAGCAATTGGAATGTTCGTAAGCAGTGCTCCAAAACCAATGGGTAATAAGAGCAGTGGCTCAAACTTCTTAACAATGGCTAAATAGAGTAAACCGAAGCCTACCGCCATCATGATGAGCTGGCCTGCTTCAAAATGCGCAAGTGCGGTACTATCCCAAAGCACCATTAACTTATCCATGTATTACCCCAATAAGATTAACGGTTGACCGCTAGTTACAGCATCGCCTTCACCCACGGAAATGTCAGTGACCGTACCGGTATACGCCGAACGGATCTCTGTTTCCATTTTCATGGCTTCGAGGATCATCACTACATCACCTTCAGATACACTATCGCCAGTTCGTACTAATACTTTGAATACGTTACCCGCTAGTGGCGCATCAATCGACTGTGACGACGCAGCGGCAGGTGAAGCTGTGCTAACAGTTTGTGGCTGGGGTTGAGACGTATTGGCTGGCGTAACGCTTGTTAGCGTACCTGAGGGTGCCACTTCTACGCGATACACCTTGCCATCTACGTTTACATCATATGATTCAGCCGAGGTTGCACTTTGCGCGTTCGACGCTGTGCTAACTGGTTCTGGCGCAAGGGTATCACTAGCCTCTTGAGCGCCCGGTGCAGGTTCAAACGCATCAGGATTGCCGCGATTTTCGATAAACTTAAGGCCGATCTGGGGAAATAGCGCATAAGTCAGCACATCATCAATTTTGTCATCTGACAGAGAAAGTTGTTTTTTCTCAGCCAGTTCATCTAGCTCTTTGCTCAGCGCATCAAGCTCAGGCGCAATGTTATCAGCAGGCCTGCATGTTACAGGCTCTGCACCATCTAGCACACGCTCTTGCAGTTCCTTGTTTACTGGCGCTGCAGTAGCGCCATACTCGCCTTTAAGTACACCAGCAGTTTCTTTAGTGATACTCTTATAGCGCTCGCCTGTTAGCACATTAAGTACCGACTGCGTACCGACAATTTGCGAGGTGGGCGTTACAAGAGGGATAAACCCAAGATCTTCACGTACCCGAGGGATTTCTTTTAACACCTCTTCAAACTTATCTTCAGCACCCTGCTCTTTTAGCTGACTTTCCATGTTGGTTAGCATGCCACCTGGCACTTGGGCCAGCAGAATACGTGCATCTACACCTTTAAGGCTGCCTTCAAATTTGCTGTATTTCTTTCTGACTTCTCTAAAATAACTCGCAATGTCTTCCAGTTCAGGTAACGCAATACCCGTGTCGCGTTCTGTGCCTTCAACGATTGAGACCATAGTTTCAGTTGCGCTGTGACCGTAGGTCATGCTCATTGATGAGATAGCTGTATCGAGCATATCAATACCGGCATCAATGGCCTTTTGGTAAGTTGCCGTGCTCAACCCTGTTGTGGCGTGGCACTGCATGGCGATAGGCACATCGACGGTCTCTTTTAACCCTGTAATTAATGCTTCGCATTCATAGGGCTTCAAAAGCCCGGCCATGTCTTTTACACAGATAGAATGTACGCCGAGGTCTTCAAGTTGTTTAGCCATATCTAGCCACAGCTCTAGATTATGCACAGGACTTACTGTGTAAGAAATCGTGCCTTGCGCGTGAGCGCCGCTATCTATGGTAGCTTTAATAGCAGTTTTCAAATTTCTGATGTCATTCATGGCATCAAAAATCCTAAATACGTCTACACCGCTTTCGTGGGCGCGCTCTACAAAGCGAGTAACGACATCGTCAGCATAGTGGCGATAACCCAATAAGTTTTGACCACGCAATAACATTTGCTGTTTGGTATTGGGCATGGCTGCCTTTAACTTACGAATGCGCTCCCATGGGTCTTCTCCCAAGTAACGGATACAGGCGTCAAAGGTCGCACCGCCCCAAGATTCAACAGACCAAAAGCCTGCCTTATCTAACTTTTCAGCAATGGGAAGCATGTCCTCAATACGCATACGCGTAGCAAGAAGCGATTGATGGGCATCACGCAGGACCAGCTCGGTAAGGGCCAGAGGCTTAGACATGGTAACTCCTGATATGGATTATTTTTTAGAATTTTGGCGATGGGTATGAATTGCAGCAGAAATAGCAGCGATGACATTACCGTCTATTCCTGGTTGTACCGCTTGATCGTTTCGGCTCAACTTAGCTGAAGTAGCTAAAGGCTCTGATGTTTCACCTGGAAATGCTTCACAAAAACGTGCAATCAAATGAATGCCGACAATAAGCAGTCCCAAGAATGAAAAGACAAATACCATTCCTATGAGCATAAGAGAGCCTGCTTCAATGAGCAAACTAGCGACGGATTCCGAATTCATATTCAATCCTGTTGTTATTTTGTACCTGAATAAGTATCACGAGGTTTTTCAAAACACAACAAAACAGCATAAAAAACCGCTTAAAATTGAATAAAACCCCACAATATGAAACTTAATGCATTATTACTTAATAAATTTGCAACATATTCATTGTATTTATATGAAGCTGGGGCTTTATGCGAAAGTAGCGTAGAAAGAGAAGAAGAATTGAAGGATTCAAGAAATGAAAAAGCCCACCTAAAAAGGTGGGCTTATCAATATGGCGCGTGTGGAAGGATTCGAACCTCCGACCGCCTGGTTCGTAGCCAGGTACTCTATCCAGCTGAGCTACACACGCGTTAACTTGTTTACTTTTGAATATTACCTCAAAAGGTGACGCTTTAAAATAAGTGGCGCGTGTGGAAGGATTCGAACCTCCGACCGCCTGGTTCGTAGCCAGGTACTCTATCCAGCTGAGCTACACACGCGCAAAACTTGTTGTTGACCGCCACTGCCAACGAATAATGGCGGAGAGGGAGGGATTCGAACCCTCGATACGCGTATATGCGTATGGTTCCTTAGCAGGGAACTGGTTTCAGCCACTCACCCACCTCTCCTTGACTGCGGGGTGCATTTTACGGATTCATTGGCCTGAGTCAAACCTTTTTTATAAAGAAATTGTTCGCTCGCTGCCATTTTAAACGATTCGAACAAAAAACCAGTAATTTGTTCGCAATACAAACAATTAAAACAGATTTCATTTGTCACTATTTACCAATTTGTATTTGAAACTACACGGTGCCTTTACCTTTATCACCACTTTTTCTCTGTTAATGTGCTCAAATTATCAAAAATAATGTCAGTAATTTTTAAATTTTCTCGCCTCAATTCAGCTGCACTGCTGTGTATTGCTCGCTTGAGTTCTACTTACGCGCTTTAAGGCCGCTGATAATAAGCTTTAGCAGGTTTTCTGTATCGCTTATAGTAAAGGGTATAGGTTAAAAAGCAGGCCATGCAAAGTGGACTGTACCAAGTTGCTACCTTTATGCCTAAAACGCTTACTTAATGATTTTATGTTTTTCAATCGCTTCAAAGTTTTTGTTAGCGGGGAGTGCTAGAAAAACAAAAAAGGCCAGCAATAGCTGACCTTTTCCTATGAAGCGTATTATGCAATTATTCTGCAGAGCCTGGCTGACCGCCTTTTTCTGCCTGAATGCGCATATATATTTCTTCACGGTGCACAGAAACTTCTTTTGGTGCGTTAACACCTATACGTACCTGATTCCCTTTTACGCCTAGTACGGTAACGGTTACATCGTCACCTACCATAAGCGTTTCACCAACTCGACGAGTCAAAATAAGCATTCGCTTGCTCCTGTTCCTTAATACTGAACATCATCCATTAATATTTGCCAACCCAACGGCACGACCCGATGGTAGCGACAGTGATTCCCTGTTTCTGTGTCACTTCAAAAACTCACTGTTATACACAAAAATAATTATAGCTTATCTTGTAACCAAGCGTTAACCGAATCTAGTGCCTGGTTCAAGTTTTCAGGCTGATCTCCACCTGCCTGTGCCATGTCAGGACGTCCGCCTCCTTTGCCACCTACTTGAGATGCAACAAAGTTAACCAGCTCGCCTGCCTTTACTTTACCGGTGAGGTTTTTAGTAACGCCAGCAATAAGATTCACTTTCGCATCGTTGGCCACACCTAGTACTACGATCCCTTCGCCAATTCGGTTTTTAATGTCATCCATCATTGAACGCAATGACTTCGCTTCAACACCTTCCAAATTCGCAACAAGAACTTTAACGCCATTTATCTCTACTGCATTACTAAGCATATCAGCACCTTGCTGACTCGCCAGTTTTTGTTTCGCAGAATTGAGCGCTTTTTCTAGTTCTTTAGTCTGATTTTGTAGAGAAACTACACGATCAAGTACATTTTGGCTGTCAGTTTTCAGTAAACCAGACAACGAAGCCAAGGTAGCCTGTTGTGCTTGCACAACTTCAAGGGCTTGCTCACCTGTAACCGCTTCGATACGTCGAACGCCCGATGCAATACCCGCCTCACTGGTAATTTTAAATAACCCAATGTCACCTGTGCGCGCAACGTGTGTACCGCCACATAGCTCTACTGAGAATGGGCCCATGGTTACAACGCGAACTTTTTCATCGTACTTTTCGCCAAATAGCGCCATAGCCCCTGATGCTTTCGCTTCTTCTAGGTCCATAAGCTCAGTGGCTAGGGTATGGTTTGCGCGTATCTCTTGGTTAACGCGCTTTTCAATCTCTGTAATTTGCTCAGCGGTAACTGCCTCAAAATGCGAAAAATCAAAACGCATACGAGACGCTTCAACCAATGAGCCTTTTTGCGTTACGTGCTCACCAAGAATTTCACGCAGCGCGGCGTGAAGTAAGTGGGTAGCACTGTGGTTCTTTTTGATGGCTTCACGATTTGCAGAATCAATTGCCGCCGTTGCCGTATCACCTTTAGACACCGAGCCTTTAGCTATACCTTTGTGCGCAAATGCATTACCCATTTTTTGGGTGTCAGTAACAATGAATTCACCGTTTGCCACGCGAAGCACACCTTTATCACCTGCTTGACCACCGCTTTCAGCGTAGAACGGTGTGCTATCTAATACCACAACGCCTTCCTGACCGTCTTCTAGCTTTTCTACGAATGCATTGTCGGCAATAAGCTCAACCACATTAGCCTGCCCCTCTACATCGGTATAACCTGTGAATGAGGTTGTGTGGTCAATGGCAAGCTTGCTGTTGTAGTCTGCACCAAAGTTACTTGCCTGCTGGGCACGGGCACGCTGTGCTTGCATTGCAGCCTCAAAACCTTCTTCGTCAATCTTAAGGTCATGCTCACGAGCCACATCGTTTGTTAAATCTGTAGGGAAACCGTAAGTGTCGTAAAGCTTAAACACTACATCACCTGGTACTGTATCGCCTTCTAGGGTTTCCAGAGTGTCGTTTAGAATAGCCATACCACGAGCTAGGGTTTTGCTAAATTGCTCTTCTTCAACGCGCAGTACTTTTTCAATAACAGGCAGCTGATCGACAAGTTCCGGATACGCCTCGCCCATTTCTTTAGCCAGTGATGCCACCAGCTTATAGAAAAAGATATCGTTTGCGCCTAGCTGGTAGCCATGTCGAACCGCACGACGAATAATACGGCGCAACACATAGCCTCGCCCTTCATTGGTAGGCATTACACCATCACAAATCAAGAAGCTGCACGAACGGATATGATCGGCAATAACACGCAAAGACTTATTTTCTAGGTCGTCAGTACCAACAATTGATGCCGCTGACTTGATCAAGTTTTGGAACAGGTCAATCTCGTAGTTACTGTGCACGTTTTGCAAAATAGCTGAAATACGCTCAAGGCCCATTCCCGTATCGATAGACGGTTTTGGCAGCGGCTCCATGGTACCGTCAGCTTGCTTATTAAACTGCATAAATACCAAGTTCCAAATCTCAATGAAACGGTCGCCGTCTTCTTCAGGCGTTCCCGGAGGGCCCCCCCAGATGTGTGCACCGTGGTCATAAAAGATCTCAGAACATGGACCACAAGGACCAGTATCACCCATTGACCAGAAGTTATCTGATGTGCTGATACGGATGATTTTTTCTTTAGGCACACCGATGTGGTTTTCCCAAATATCGAACGCTTCGTCGTCGTCAGAGTAAACGGTAACGAGTAACTTTTCTTTTGGTAAACCGACTTCTTTAGTTAGAAAGTTCCATGCAAATTCGATCGCTTCTTTTTTGAAATAATCGCCGAAACTAAAGTTACCCATCATTTCGAAAAAAGTATGGTGACGGGCGGTATAACCTACGTTTTCAAGGTCGTTGTGTTTACCACCGGCGCGCACACAGCGCTGCGAAGAGACTGCTCGAGTATAACTACGCTTTTCTGCACCTAAGAAGCAGTCTTTAAACTGGTTCATGCCCGCATTAGTAAAAAGAAGCGTGGGATCATCTGCCGGCACCAGTGACGAGCTTGCCACTGCCTGATGGCCATGGCTTTTAAAATAATCGATAAACTTGTTACGTAAGTCAGCAGTTGATAATGTCATTGAAAACCTAACTTCCTTTATTCTATTTTTGAAACGTGCGAATTGCCTGTTTGATAAGACTTATAATCGGGACATTTCGTCATTACTCAATGTGCCACACCTTATTACCATTCTTTGAATAGTAAAAATGCGCACAAATTTGCGCAACAATACCACGGAAAGCGCAATTTTGTTAAGTGGCAAGGGCACGAGATACCGCCAAATTTTACCTTAATTTAGTAAAAAATAGCGGATATTCGTTTGGGTGATTAGTATGAAGGTGCGGAGCGTGGCAAAACTGGCCGAAAAGAAACGTTTAGTTTAATTAGCATTAACCGCATAATCGATGTGTTCCTGGTAAAAACCACGGTATTGCAAAAATTGTTTCTGCTTTTGCCTTAAGGCGAATTCTGTTTCATAAAACTCGCCAAACTTTTTTTCTTTTACTTTTTTCGCACTTTCAAACCAGTCAGCATCAATCTCTGCCATTGCATGCTCAGCAGTACTCTCGTCTACACCATATTGCTGTAAGTCTAGTTTTATTGCACGAGGCCCCTTTCCTTTTAGATACAGTGCGCGCGCTCGGCTTTCAGCAAACCTAGCGTCACTTTGAATATCAGCGTCTTTAAATTCCTCCAGAATAGGCATGAAAGCCTCACTCGCTATTCCTTTTTGCTGTAGCTTACGCACTACCTCGTTAAAGCTATGCTCTCGTCGTGCCAGCATGCGAGTAATCGCGTCGGTAATGATTTTTCGATCGAACTCTGACATTTTTGTGAACTTACTCTTCTGTATTAAACGTAGAAACCGCGTTATTTTAGCGCTAAATACTCGTATATTGCGACTATCTAAGCGTTTTACGCACAAAACCTCTACATGATATTAACTGCATGACAGCACCTGACTATCGCATAACAATAATAGATTCTATCGAAAAGCTTTCGAAAGAGCGTTGGCAACAACTTGCAAAAAATGCGGGCCCTTTTCTTTCCTATGAGTTTTTGCATGCATTGGAAAGCAGCGGTTCGTGTAAAAATGAATCGGGTTGGCAACCTTGCCATATTGCTTTAAGTCATGATCACCAAGAAGAAGTCAGCATCATTATTCCTGGTTTTCTAAAAACGCATAGCTATGGCGAGTATGTATTTGACCATGCATGGGCCAACGCATATGCGCAGCACGGGCTCGACTATTATCCTAAATGGATATCAGCAATTCCTTTCACCCCGGTTACAGGCCCAAGGATACTTTGCGATGATAGCGCAACCCTAACGCACGCTCTTATGGAGAAACTGGAGCATGCTTTGACAGAGTATGTAGCATCAGTGTTTGGGGAAGAGCTTTCTTCTTTTCACTACCTGTTCCCCAATGAGAGAACATCGGCACAACTTTCAGTTAGCAGTGAAACGCAAGCTTCGGATTTAATCCATGCTGCAAGGCGATATTTAACCCGTTACGCCGTTCAGTTTCAGTGGCATAACTACGGGTATGGTGACTTCGACGATTTTCTTAACGCACTGACATCCCGCAAAAGGAAAGACATAAAGAAAAGTCGCCGTAAACTCAGTGACCGATGCGTTCGATTTACCCACCATACGGGAAGTGAAATTAGCCCAGAAACTCTGCAGTTTTTCACAAAGTGTTACAAAGCAACCTATTTAAAACGCAGCGGTCACGTGGGATATTTAAATGATGCGTTCTTTGAGCAACTTGTCGACACCATGAGTGACAACATGCTTATCGTGACTGCAATAGAAAATGAAGTTGCGGTAGCCAGCGCCCTATTTTTCTATGATGAAACAGGGCTGTATGGCAGATACTGGGGAGCACTTAAAGAAATAGACGGGTTACACTTTGCCTGCTGTTATTTTGAAGGCATCGAATTTGCGATTTCGAAAAAGCTAGAGTTATTCAACCCCGGAACCCAGGGTGAACATAAAATACTTCGAGGTTTCGAGCCTATTTATTGCCGTTCACACCACAAATTAAGACATGCATCGTTCCACAGTGCTGTAGCAGACTTTTTACAGCGCGAAACGCCGCATATCGCAAGCTATTTTAATCAGGCACGGAATGCTTTACCGTTTAACAAGGAATTTGTGCCTACTTTAAAAACAACGAGTGTCACTGCACCTAACGAAGACACTTATAATCACAACGAGAAAAATGATGAAACATAAACTTTTAGCCGTAGCGATTGCGGCATCTTTAGGCCTTGCAGGCTGCGGTCAGCCTGAGCAAGCAAAAGAACAAACTCAGGAAAGCACTGTTGAGGCGAAAGGTGAAGCAGAGCTAGGTTCTTTCGGCGTTGATTTAAGCGCGCGCAACGAAGCAGTAAAACCTGGTGACGACTTCTTTATGTACGCCAGCGGAACATGGTACGACAACTATGAACTTCCTGCAGATAAAACCCGCTATGGCGCGTTTACTGGTCTAGCGGAACGCAGTGAAGAGCAGGTTAAAAACATCATCGATGGGCTTATGGAGAAAACGTCTCTAAATGAAGAAGAGCAGCTTGTTCATGACTTCTTTGTTGCCTATATGGACACCGATACCATTAATGAAAAAGGTATTGAGCCAATTCAGGACGTACTAACTTCGATAGAAAGCATCGAAAATAGAACTGACCTAACCAAAGCGTTTGGTAATAGCTGGCTGGTGGGTTCAAGTACTCCTATTTATGGTGGCATGTGGTACAACCGCCTTGATCCGAACGAATACCAGCTAAGCGTTGGTGTAGGTGGTTTAGGCCTTCCTGATCGTGACTATTACTTAAGCGATAGCGAACGCTTTGTTAAGATCCGCGAAGCTTATGTAGCACATATTGAGGAAATGCTTAATTTTGCAGGCGAAGAAAACGCAGCAGAAAAAGCAGCGAACATTCTTGCTCTTGAAACACAAATTGCAGACATTCAGTGGCCTCGCGAAAAACGCCGTGACCGCGACCTAACGCTTAACCAAATTGAGCGTAGTAAATTGTCTGACGCATACCCAGGTTTTGATTGGGACACGTATTTTGCTCAAACCGGCTACAAAGTGCCTGAGCTGAATATTTCACAGCCAGAGCCTGTAAAAGACGTTATTAAAATTATTAACGAAGCTGACTTAGCCGATTGGAAATCCTATTTGAAGTATCACACTATTTCAAATAACGCTGGCTTCCTTTCTGAAGATATCTACCTAGCTAATTTTGACTTTTTCGGTCGCACGCTAAGCGGCCAGCAAGAGCCACGCCCTCGCTGGAAGCGCGCAGTTAGCCAAATGTCTGGCACTGAATCTCTAGGTTTTGCTATTGGTAAGATTTACGTTAATGAATACTTCCCAGAGAGCTCAAAAGAGCAAATGGCGGAATTGGTTGAGAACTTGCGTACCGCGCTAGGTGAGCGTATTGAAAACCTAGACTGGATGAGCGAAGAAACCAAGGTTAACGCCAAAGAAAAGCTAATGGCGTTTAACCCTAAAATTGGCTACCCAGACGAGTGGCAGTCTTTCGACGGCGTAACCATTAGCAACAAAGACTTAGTGGGCAACGTGCGCAACCTGCGTACTTTCTTCCAAGACCAGTCGGTAGAGCGCGAGCTAGAAAAAACTGACCGCAACCGCTGGGGTATGACACCGCAGCGCGTTAACGCCTACTACAATAGTTCGTTCAATGAAATTGTATTCCCAGCGGCTATTTTACAACCGCCATTCTTCGACCCTAATGCCGATGCTGCTGTAAACTACGGTGCTATTGGTGCGGTAATTGGTCATGAGATGGGCCACGGTTTTGACGACCAAGGTTCAAAATCTGATGCAAACGGTATTCAGCGCAACTGGTGGACAGATGCCGACCGTGCAGCATTTGAAGAAAAAGCAGACATGCTAGCCGAGCAATACAGCCAATACGAGCCTATCGAGGGTAACTTCGTAAACGGTCGCAACAGCTTGGGTGAGAACATTGGCGATGTAGGCGGTCTAGCTATGGCCTACCACGCCTATAAGCTTAGCCTTAACGGCAAAGAGGCGCCGGTCATTGACGGCCTAACAGGCGACCAGCGTTTCTTCCTAGCTTGGGCACAAGTGTGGAAAGAAAAGCGCACCGAAGAAAGCATGCTTAACCAACTACGTGCAGGTACACACGCACCAGGCCGTTATCGTGCTCAAGCGCCAAGAAACCACGATGCATGGTATGAGGCGTTTGATGTGAAGCCAGGCGATGCACTTTATCTTGCGCCAGAAGAGCGTGTAAGAATTTGGTAATTCGTTGAGTTAATCACTTAGTGAGCTCATGCTAGATTCTCGCGCCGGATAGCGGCTTGTGTCTGGCGCCAATTACGCTAAAGTTCATTGAAAAAGTGTAGATAATTTAAAAGGGCGGTTCTATTTATCTCGAACCGCCCTTTTTTAGATTTTCTACTCAGTATTCGCTCAGTGGTTTTTCTAAAGTAACAGCAAGTGCTTATTTATCTTGCGGTTACTTTTTATCTTCTCTATACGTGTTTATTTTCCGTATTGAGCCACTAAATCGCGAACGTACTGCTTACAGCGCACCACAGCTTCCGAAAAATCCCCGTTCCCTACGCTTCCCATAGAATAGCGCAGCCAATACCCATCAATGAGTGCGGCGGTGGACGCAGCAGCATTTTTAACCTGTTCCGGTTGAAGTAACATGCGGTAGCTAAACGCTAAGTTACGTTCTAAGCGTTTATGGTTAATAGTTTGCAAACGGTGCAGGCCTTCATTGTGTAGCGATAGCGCCCAAAAGTTAAACCAAGTATTGGTGGCTGAACTTGCCCCTTGCGTTTGCGAAAAGTTGTTCTCAATGATGAAGTCAATACGCTCTAGCGGATCATTAATGCGCTGCGAGATTTTAAGCGCATCAAGAAGGTGACGCATGGTTGCTTCAATTAACCCTTGCTTATCACCGAAATAGTGACTGATTATCCCTGAAGAAAGCCCAGCTCTTTTACTAATTAAGCTAATCGTTGTTCCGTGATAGCCCACTTCTGCCATCACTTCTAGCGTTGCTTCAATTAATTGCTTCTTACGAACTGGCTCCATTCCCACCTTGGGCATGCTACAACTCCAAACCTTAAATCTAAAAATAACCTGCAACAGCGCTATGCTGTCGCAGGTATGATATCACGATTAAAAGGTTAAGCGTGCGTTGACTGCAACAGCGCGAGGTGCGCCAATCCAAAATGCACCTGGGGCGATAGTAGACGCATAGTCTTCATCAAAAAGATTGTTTACTGTTAAACGCACTTCCAACTCTTCAACACCTGGGCCAATGTTTTCGATAAAACCGCCAATATAGAAGTCGCTAACTATGTAGTCATCAACTTGTGCGGCATTATCAATATCCAAGTAGCGACTATCAACGTACTTTGTAGACAAACCAGCAAAGTAGTTATCGCGTGCCCAATCAAGGCTCACTACAGCCATAGTATCAGGTGTACCGATAACCGTATTACCTTCAATAGCTACCAGTGACACTTCTGGGTTTTCAGGGTCAGCAATGGCTGCCAGCGCATCGTCAAGCGTATCGTACTCCGTGCCTGAACTTCCTACCGTAGCAACGTATTCAGAATCGCTTAGAGTGATGGAGGTAAACAATGAGAACTCATCGGTTAGCATAACGTCTGCTGAAATTTCAAAACCGCTAGACTCTATACCACCCACGTTTTTGTAACCACCAGCGGCCGCTTCAAGAAAGTCTATTCCCTCTGAAGTTTCGTTACTGGTAAATTGGATACGGTCGTTAAACTCAATATTGTAGTAGGTCACACTGGCATTGAAGCCTGGTGATGCATAGCGGAAACCCACGTCGATGTTGTCAGCGGTTTCTGGCTTTATAAAACGGAGGTCGGTATCGTTGCGCTCTAGCTGCGCGTCTTTAATTGCCGCAAAGTTTTCACCGTAACCAGCAAAGACTTCTAATCCTTCAAATGGCAATGGTGCGACAATACCGGCTGAAAACAGCGTATCTGAATCAGTATTCACCGATAAATTGTTAGCTGAATCAAAGTTGTCCGTTTTTTCAATATCGACGTTAAATTTCTTCGCACCCGCGCGGATGCGCGCAAAACCTAAATCTAGCTCGTCTTCCACATAGTACATCAGAGTATCAACCGGGAATGTTCTGTCGTACTGCACCCAATAAGGTACGTTGTCATAATCTACACTGATAGATGAGTTGGTAATTTTGTGCCAGTCACGTGATTCATCACGATCGTAATCTTCCCACCAAATACCAAATCGAACCGTATTATCAAAATCACCAATCTTTGTGTACCAAACGGCATCAGCGTTAAGACCTATACGCTGTTTGTTATAGTGGGTATGACGATAAGAGCCCACTGGGATAGCCCCTTGCTCGTGACAGCCAGGATCGTACTGTGCACCTGCACCGCCATAAGGGAAAGTTAGTGAACTTTGACAACCTTCAATAGGGCTTAACTGATTGCCTTGTCTATCCACAAAGTAAATTTGTCCGAGTTCTTGCCCGCCAAATACCGTGTTGCCAACAACAAGTTCTGAATGGCCTTCTGCGCCGTCATCAGTAACATCAACGATATATGGAGGCACCCACTCACCACGCCCTTCATTGTCGTGATAATACACGTTGGTCATAAAGTCGACCTGACCAATCGTAAACTCTGCCTGTAAATAGGCGAATAAATTTTCGCGTAGCGTAGACCAACCGCGGCGATATGCCTGATCCTGATACGGCACGCCTGTCCACTCGTCAGTTAACTGATCCCAATCTGGGTTTTGTTCATATTGCGCTAATCCATAGATGCGCTGATAGTTGTCTTCGTGAGTATCATCGTAAGACAGGTAACCTGTAAGAGACACGTCATTGACGGTAGAGATAAACTTCATCGCTAAATGGTCACGGGTATTTTCCGCCGCCTGCTGCATAAAGTCAGAGCTTTCTTGACTTGAAAGGCTTATCCAAGCGTAAGTGTCTTTGAATATTTCACCCGTTTCATAACGAACATAGTATTTAGATGCATCAAATTCACCAGCGGTTACGCTAGTGACCAAGCCTTGCTCCATCGACGGGTCTATGGTGGTGAAGTTTAGTGTGCCGCCTAATGCTTCATGAGAACGAGAAGCGATGTCTGCAGTACCCTGTGACACTTCTACACCATTTACGTTTTCAGTATCGATATAGCGATTTGCTTTAGCGCCACCGCCGTAATTTGAGTTACCGTTGGCAATGCCATCTACCGTCATACCTATTTGCTGTTCGTTTAGGTTTACCTGAAACCCACGAATGACGATAGAGGTTGACCAATCATCAGCCCCAAAGGTATCGCCTTCGTTAATGAGTACGCCGGGTAAATTGTCCACCGCGGCTAAAACACTGCTAAGATTTGCCTGCTGTTTAAACATATCGTCGCTGGTTGCGTTATTTGCGTAAGAAACGCTACGTCCGACAACCGTAATTTCTTCTATACGCTCTTCCTCTGCACGTTCCGCCTCTTCCGCCAAAACTTGTGACGATGCAGCCATAGATGAAAGGGCAGCAAGTATTGCTATAGATAATTTATTGTGTGATTTCATGTGTTTCCCAAAGTAGTTGTGTATTGTTTGCACACTACTTTAGGTGGATATTGTTACACTTAGGTTAAGTTTAATTGAACAATCAATTAATTAAATTACTAAATTCTTCCTGGAAGGCTGTGCTCAATTCGACTTGGAAGTTGTAAACTTTCCTCAATAAATCGCCGTGCTACAGGAAAAATTAAGCTGCGGGTATAAAAAAGCCCTCCAGAGGAGGGCTAAAAAAGGGAAAGGTTTTGTTTACATCAAACTCTTATTACGATTGCGTTGCGGCTTGAAAACTCGTGTTGCTTTCAGTCCCGGCTACTTGCTTTTTTGCATAAAGCAAAGCGTCGTGAAGAGTCTCGAAGTTAGGTATACCTGGATGGGCTTCATTTACGCCCTCAAGCACTTTGTTAACTTCAGCATTAGCACCGCAAATTACAAGCTGTCGTCCAGCTGCAAGTGCGTCTGATGTTACCGTATCAACTGCCATTGCTGCCGATACATCCATAAGTGGAACACGCGAGAAGTCTAGTATGGTGACTTTAGAACCCGGCTTCACGCGCTCACGAACGTGGTGACCTAAATCGGCGGCAGCGCCAAAGCTTAGTGGTCCACCAAAGCTAAAGATTGAAACTTTGTCTTTAAGTGACTCTAAAAGCTCATTCTCTTTAGGGTCGTTTAGCGACTCAGGGATCTTTTTAAGTTCTTCAATTTGAAGCTGCGCAATTTGCTTAACGTATGCAAGTGCAGCAAATACAACGCCCACGCCAACCGCTGTAATCAAGTCTACAAATACCGTTAGTGCAAGCACCATAATCATTAGGCCGAAGTCCCAGCGCGGTCCTTTGTGTGCACGTTTCAGGTAGCTCCAGTCGATGATATCTAAACCAACTTTAACCAGAATACCAGCAAGTACTGCGTGAGGAATTTGCGCTGCTAACGGGCTAAGTCCTAATACGATTGCAAGCAAAACAAGCGCGTGGACCATACCTGAAATGTTGTATTTACCACCGCTGCGGATATTAACAACCGTACGCATGGTCGCGCCCGCGCCCGCGATACCGCCAATAAGACCAGCAAAGGTGTTACCAATACCTTGACCGATTAACTCTTTATTACTGTCGTGACGAGTACGTGTCATGTTATCAGCAACAAGTGACGTTAATAGACTATCGATAGCGCCCAGTACAGCAAGAATGAACGCTGCTTCAAGAATTAGCAGTGCCTTACTTTGGTCAAAAACTGGTAGGTGAAGACTTGGTAAACCTGTAGGAATATCGCCAAGAATTGGTACTGAAAGCGCCAAACTTACTAGCGTGCCTATGATTAACGCAGCAAGTGCACCTGGCACATACTTGCCTAATTGAGGTGGCCATTTGTAGGCAATGACTAATGTACCTAAACCTAATGCAAGGGTAGCAAAGTCAATGTCAGCAAGGGCTGTAGGTAGGTAAGACAGTGCGCCAATCGTCCCACCTGGAGGCTCATGACCCAACAGTCTGCCCAATTGGAGGATGATGATTATAGCACCAATGCCCGACATAAAGCCTGAGATTACCGGATAGGGAACCAAGCGGATATATTGACCTACGCCAAGCACACCAAAAACAATTTGGAATATACCCGCCAATATCACCGCTGTGAATATAAGACTGGCATCGCCAGAAAGGCTTGCAAATAGGCCTGCAAGTACCACCACCATTGGCCCTGTAGGACCTGAAATTTGCGCAGGCGTTCCACCAAACAGTGCAGCAAAAAAGCCAACGGCGATAGCACCGTAAAGACCAGCCATTGGGCCAAGACCTGACGCTACACCCAGCGCAAGCGCCAGTGGCAAAGCAACGATACCGGCTGTTAAACCGCCGGTAAAATCGCCTCGTAAATTAGAGAGATTAATTTTAACCATAGTGTTTGACCTTATTCACCACGCGAAAGCTGTGCTTCAGCAGCGCTCTGGTCCATGGCTTCAAACTCACCGCTTTCAGCGTTGTAGCAAAGCACATCACCTTCGCCGATGTTGTAAACCCATCCGTGTAGCTTAACCTGGCCTGTAGCGATTTTCGCAGCAACAGACGGGTGAGTACGAAGATGCTGAATTTGTTGAACAACATTTTCTTTTGTTACCGCTTCTAAATCTTCTAGCGACAAATCTGAATGACCGCAGCGTTCTTTAACTACGTCAGTTGCCACACGACAATGGCCTAGCCACTCTTTAACGTGTGGCAACGAACTCAAACCTTCTGGGTTAATCGCACCTTTCATCGCACCACAGTCGGTGTGACCACAAATAACAATGTGAGAAACGCCCAGTGCAGCAACTGCAAATTCGATAGATGCTGTCATGCCACCGGTTTGATTACTGTGAGGAGGAACGATATTGCCTGCGTTACGGCAAATGAAAAGTTCGCCTGGGTCAGTTTGTGTTACGAGGTTAGGGTCGATACGTGAGTCTGAACACGTAATGAAAAGCACTTCTGGGTTTTGGCCGTTTGCTAACTTTTGAAACGTAGCCTTTTTGTTCGGATAAACTTCTTTCTGAAATTTAGCCACACCAGAGATAACGTGATCCATATATAACTCCCAATTTTTTTAATAATTGTAATGATTATGTAATTACGCCAGTTTCACCTGATAGATTAATAGTTTAATATACTAACTCGCGATAGCTAAATACTATCACAACCAAAACATCATCAATTATAAGTCTAGTAAGAGAAGGCTATTTTCACCATGCAATTTAACGGAAAGACCCCGTCAATAAACCAAATCCGCTATTTTGTAGCTGTGGCTAAGTACTTGAGCTTCAGACAGGCTGCGGGAATACTAGGAATTAGTCAGCCTACTCTGACCAGTCAAATTAGTGCACTGGAAAACCTTTTAGGCTTAACTTTATTTGAGCGCTCACGCACCGGCACGCTTTTATCACCACAAGGTAAAGCGCTGCTAGATGCGGCTGAAGAAGTATTACAGGCCTCTCAGAGGTTCGGCGAAATTGCTCGTGACTTGTCTCAGGGGGAAACGGTGACATTCCGATTGGGTATTCCCCCAACACTTGGCCCTTATTTGCTCCCTTTCGTTTTGCCCGATTTACACAAACGTAAACCTGGCTTGCGTTTTTACGTACGTGAAGGCGCGCCTAATGCCCTACAGCATGGTCTTTTGCGGGGCGAGTATGACTTAATTTTATCGCCACTTTCGGGCGAGAACTCACAGTTGATAACCCAGCCACTTTTCAAAGAGCCGTTGAAATTTGTCACACCATCCGATCATAAATTAGCGGGTGAGGCCTATGTTAAACCAGAAGAATTAAGTGGTGAAAAAGTACTAACGCTAGAAGACCGTCATCATTTTCACCATCAAGTACAGCGTATTTGCGATGAAATTGGTGCCGATTTACAGCGTGATTACGAAGGAACCAGCCTAGATACTTTGCGCCAAATGGTAGTAATGGGGATGGGTGTGGCTTTTTTGCCTGGTCTTTACATACATTCAGAGCTACACAAACCTGAAGCACTGCATGTGTGTGAAATCGCAGATATGCCCATAGAGCGTCAGCACTCTTTGGCATGGAGAAACACGGCGCCAGGCAGGAAAACCTTTAGAGAGATCTCTATTATCATAAAGGAGATCATCGAATCTCGTCTTTCTGACGCAGTCACTATTGTTAGCTCCGCGTCTAGTTCACCTCAGAAACGTTAATCTAAATATAGCCACTATGATTGATAGACACCATTTAAAAATAGTACGAGCGATTGACGCTGAAGGTACCATGACGGAAGCAGCAAAATCGCTTTTTCTTACCCAATCAGCGTTAAGTCACGCGATGAAGAAATTAGAAGCGCATTTTGACGTGCCGCTTTGGAAAAAAGAAGGCAGAAGGCTAACGCTCACCCAAGCCGGTCAAAGTGTTTTAGGTCTTGCCCACAGGGTCTTACCACAGTTTGAACACACCGAAGCCCAGCTTCAAAAGTTTGCCGACGGAAAACAAGGCATATTGCGTATTGGGATGGAATGCTACCCATGCTTCGAATGGCTGTTAAAAGTTGTCGCGCCGTTTTTAAAGGCCTTCCCCGATGTTGATGTTGATGTACGCCGTGCATTTTCGTTTGGCGGATTACAAGCACTACACGGGTACGATATAGACATTTTACTTACGCCAGACCCACTGCATCTAGACACTATTACCTACACCCCCGTATTTGAATACGAGCAAGTACTGGTTATGGATAAACATCATAACTTAGCAGAAAAGTCATTTGTAACGCCAAAAGACTTAAGTAATGAAACCCTTATAACTTATCCGGTTGAGCATAGTCGCCTAGACATATTCACGCACTTTCTTACTCCCGCCAACTGCACGGCAAAACAGCACAAAACCATTGAAACTACTGAAATTATTTTGCAAATGGTTGCTGCGGGACGTGGTGTTACTGCTTTGCCTAAGTGGCTTGTTGAAGAAGCAAAGGAAAGTGAACTGCTATGCACGAAATCTATGGGTGAAGCGGGTGTGACTAAAACCCTTTATCTGGGCCATCGCACCGCTACTGACGTGTTGGGATTTGTAGATGACTTTATCGCAATGTCCCAAACACTTTCGCTAGGTAATAAGTAGGTTATTTCGCGCTTCGTGTTTTATTAAAGATAAATTAGGTAACTAAAATGCTACGCAATAATGATATAGAAGGTCAAGTTGCGTAGCTATTAGGTCTTCAACGTCTAGCTGTAAAAGCAAAGATAAGCGGTAGGCGTAGACACTTTTACGTCAAAAGATGCATCGGCAGGCACATTGAAACTGGTACCCGTTGCGAAAGATTGCCAATCGTCACTTCTCGGTAACTTAACCACTAGCTCACCTTCTACCACTTTCATTAACTCTTTATGAGAGGTAGAGAAAGAATATTCACCTGGTGACATTACCCCTGACGTACAAGGGCCGTTTGCAGATTCAAACCCAATTGAGCTCACTTTGTTGTCGAAATAATGGTTTACTTTAAAGCTCATAGTTACTCCTTTGATGTGAGGGCTGTTGCTGTTGCTCTTTGCTTTAACTATTCGTAAGGCAAATCACCACAGCCCTGGTACTTATTTAGCGCTTTTTCCAAATAAGCATATGGTTGTTGGCGGGCATATCGATAATATCTTGCAAGCTTAACTCGCCTGCCCAAGCAGTAAGCTCGTTGATATCGCGGTAACCACCACAGCCACGCGCTAAGAGCGAAGCGTGGAAGGCTTGGTTACTTTCAGAGGTAAATTTACCGCTGTGTGTAAAAGGGCCATACTGACAAAATATGCCCCCTTTAGGTAAGTGCAACGCTACTGATTCCATGAGTAGCTTTGCCTCTTCTTTCTGCATGATGTGTGCGGTGTTTGCCGTAAAAATGCCGTCTACGTCGAGGTTGGGAAATACATCTTGCCCCACAGTGAATGCAATGGGAGGTTTCACATTACCCACACTTGCATCACTCAGCCAAGCGGCAATACCCTCGTGGTAGTGTGGTTGATCGCTTGTGTGCCAAATAAGATGGGGCAAGTGTTCAGCCAAAAATACGGCGTGTTGCCCCGTACCGCTTCCTATCTCTAAAACTTGTCGGCAGTTAGCAAATGTACGTTCAAGCACGCTCAAAATAGCGCGCTTGTTGTTTTCACAGGCCTGACTAAAAGGCTTTTCGATTTGCATATACCTTCCCTGCCTTATTAGTATTAATCACTTAGGTTAGGCCCTAACCACTTTTCAGCTTCTTCTAGCGTCCAGCCTTTACGTGTGGCGTAATCTTCTACCTGGTCGGCTTGAATTTTAGCAACAGCAAAATATTTCGAATCAGGGTGAGCAAAATACCATCCGGATACCGAAGCTCCCGGCCACATAGCATAGCTTTCGGTTAGCTTCATACCTGTGTGCTGCTCTGCTGATAGCAGATCCCAAATGAGCTGCTTTTCAGTGTGTTCTGGACACGCTGCATAACCGGGTGCAGGTCGAATGCCCCGATACTTTTCTCGTATCAGTTCTTCGTTACTTAATGATTCGTCAGCGGCGTAGCCCCAGTAGTGCTTACGTACTTGTTCGTGTAGATATTCTGCAAACGCTTCGGCTAATCTGTCTGCCACGGCTTTGACCATAATACCGTTGTAGTCGTCGCCAGCCTGAATATAACTATCTGCTAACTCGTCTTCACCTATACCACCGGTGACCGCAAAAGCACCTACATAGTCGTTTATGCCGCTGGATTTCTCGGCAACAAAGTCTGCCAGGCAATAGTTGGCGAATTTGTCTTTTAGCGTTTGCTGACGCAGATGATGGGCAACGCCTTGAACCTCACTTCTAGATTCATCGGTATAAATCTCAACATCGTCATCAACGCGGTTAGCAGGAAACAAACCGATAACGCCTTTCGCCTGAAGACTGTTCTCTTCGATAACTTTATCTAACATGGCGTTGGCGTCGTTAAACAGTGACTGTGCCTGCTCTCCTACTACTTCATCCTCGAGTATACGCGGGTATTTTCCTGCTAAAGACCAAGTTAAGAAAAATGGCGTCCAATCAATGTAGTTGCGTAGCGTAGCTAAATCGGCGGTTACCGGTGTTACACCTAAGTTCGCAGGTTTTACAGGCAAAGTCGTATAATCTGGCTTAAAAGCGTTTTCTCTGGCCTGAGTTAACGTCACCGGCTTGCTGCGCGGCTTTTTACGGGCGTGCTGTTCACGTACCGTATCGTATTCTTTTGCCAGTTCTTCTGCATAAATATCGCGAGACGCTTTGTTTAGAAGACGCTGACATACGCCTACTGCTCTACTTGCATTTGGAACATAAGCCACAGGCGCATGGTAATTTTGTTCAATTTTTACTGCGGTATGCGCTTTAGACGTCGTCGCCCCACCAATAAGTAAAGGAATATCAAAGCCTTGACGTTCCATTTCTTTGGCTACGTGAACCATCTCATCAAGTGATGGCGTAATAAGGCCTGACAAACCAATCATATCAACGTTTTCATCTTTAGCGGTTTGTAAAATTGTTGCCGCTGGAACCATCACGCCAAGATCAATCACTTCAAAGTTATTACACTGAAGTACCACGCCTACGATATTTTTACCGATATCGTGAACATCACCTTTTACCGTAGCGAGAAGAATTTTACCGTTGCTTTTAGCATCGTCTGACTTTTCTTCTTCAATGTATGGCTGTAAATGGGCTACCGCCTTTTTCATTACACGAGCCGACTTTACTACCTGCGGAAGGAACATCTTACCTTCACCGAATAAATCCCCAACTACGTTCATGCCATCCATTAATGGCCCTTCGATAACGTGTAAAGGACGCTCAGCTTGCTGACGCGCTTCTTCAGTGTCTTCAATAATATAATCGGTGATGCCCTTAACAAGCGCATGCTCTAAGCGCTTATTCACTTCTTGCTCGCGCCAGCTTAAATCTTCTTTCGCGGCAGCCTTACCATCACCTTGATAATTAGGGGCTATATCAAGCAGACGTTCGGTGGCATCGCTTCTGCGGTTTAAAATAACGTCTTCCACTGCATCGCGAAGCTCTGCTGGTATTTCGTCATATACCTCTAGCTGACCTGCATTCACAATAGCCATATCCATACCGGCGCGAATAGCGTGGTACAGAAACACCGAGTGCATAGCCTCGCGCACTGGGTTGTTGCCCCTGAAAGAGAAAGAGATGTTAGAAAGGCCACCAGAAATATGGGAATACGGACAGGTTTTACGTATCTCACGGGTAGCTTCGATAAAATCAACCGCGTAATTATCGTGTTCTTCAATCCCCGTCGCTACGGCAAAAATATTGGGGTCGAAGATAATATCTTCAGGCGAAAAACCAACTTCTTCAGTCAAAAGCTTGTAGCTACGCTGACAAATTTCAACCTTGCGGGCTTGTGTGTCGGCCTGGCCAGTTTCGTCAAAGGCCATCACTACGGTTGCAGCACCATAGCGCTTTATTAGCTTAGCTTGATTTAAGAAGAGTTCTTCACCTTCTTTTAAGCTAATCGAGTTAACTATCGCTTTACCTTGTACACACTTAAGCCCGGCTTCGATAATTTCCCATTTAGACGAGTCGATCATAATGGGAACTCGGCTAATATCTGGCTCAGAGGCAATCAGATTTAGAAAAGTGATCATGGCCTGCTTTGAATCAAGCATGGCCTCATCCATATTGATATCAATGATTTGGGCACCGTTTTCTACCTGCTGTCTTGCGACATCAAGCGCGGTTTCATAATCACCTTCAAGAATCAGACGTTTAAAGCGAGCAGAGCCTGTAACGTTGGTGCGCTCACCGATATTAATAAATGTAGAAAATTCTGCGCTCATAATGCCCTCCTAGTGTACAAACGGCTCTAGGCCTGACAAACGCATTTTAGGTTTAAATTCGGGAATCTTGCGTGGCGCGATTCCTTCAACCGCGTTAGCAATATCGCGAATATGCTCTGGGGTACTGCCACAACAGCCCCCTACGATGTTCACTAGCCCTGACTGCGCCCATTCTTTGATGTGTTCGGCCATCTCTGGCCCTTCCATATCGTATTCACCAAATTCGTTTGGTAAGCCAGCATTAGGGTGTGCGGATATGAAGCACTCACTCACATTAGCCACTTCATCTACGTACTGGCGCAAAAGATCCGGTCCAAGTGCACAGTTTAAGCCGAAGGAAAACGGGCTAATGTGTCGCATTGAGTAATAAAACGCTTCTGCGGTTTGACCAGAGAGCGTACGCCCTGAAGCATCTGTGATAGTACCTGATACCATCACGGGGAAAGACTTACCGAGCTTTTCAAATACCGACTCTACGGCAAACGCTGCCGCTTTCGCGTTTAATGTATCGAAAATAGTTTCAAGCATGATTAAATCAGCACCGCCTTCAATAAGGGCTTCGGTAGATTCGCTATACGCCTCCACTAGTTCGTCAAACGTGACGTTGCGCTTACCTGGGTCATTAACATCCGGTGAGATTGAAGCGGTGCGGTTTGTTGGACCTAGTACACCGGCAACGAAACGGGGCTTCTCGGGGGTTTTAGCTGTGAATTCATCGGCAGCTTTACGCGCTAATTTAGCCGCAGCCACATTGATATCCCGTGATTGAGCCTGCATATCATAATCGGCCATAGCGATAGTCGTGGCGTTAAACGTATTGGTTTCTATAATATCTGCGCCAGCTTCAAAATAATCACAGTGAATCTGATAAATAATGTCTGGCTGGGTAAGTACTAATAGGTCGTTATTACCCTTTACGTCGCAGTGCCAGTCTGCAAACTGTGTCCCGCGGTAATCTTCTTCTTCCAACTTGTGGCGTTGGATCATGGTGCCCATCGCACCGTCTAATATAAGAATGCGTTTTTTAGCGGCTTCTGTAAGCGTTGCCTGCGCGCTAGAAATTGGTCTTTGGCTCACGTGCTACCTCTTTGGCTGTGACTTTTCAGCAAGCTGACTTAAATCGTAAGGCGTGGTCTGATAGACATAATAATTCAGCCAGTTTGTAAACAATAGGCTGCCATGCGAGCGCCACTGTACAATAGGAGACTTGGCTGGATCATCCCCTTCAAAATAGTTTTTTGGCATTACCGGCGTTTGACCCGCGGCAATATCCCGTAAGTATTCGTCTTTGAGCGTATCAGGGTCATATTCTGGATGACCTGTTACAAACACCATTCGCTTGTCTTCTGACGCTACTATATAGGCACCCACGTCCTCAGATTCTGCCACAACGCTAAGGCCTTCAACACTGTTATACAGCGAAGTATCGATATGCCCGTAGCGAGAATGGGGAGCGTGAAAAGTTGGGTCGAAGCCCCTTAATAATTCATTGTTAGGGTCGTTCACTTTATGTTGAAAAACACCAGAAAACTTTTCGTCTCTGATCTCTCGGGTTATGCCATAGAAGTGATACATAGCCGCGTGGGCAGCCCAACATAAATATAGAGTAGAGTTAACGTGTCGCTGTGCCCACTCCAATATGGTGGTCATGGTGTCCCAATACTTCACTTCCTCATAGTCGATAAGCGCTAGAGGCGCACCAGTAACAATAAGGCCGTCGTATTTCTTATTCGCGACTGCTGAAAAGTCGTGATAGAAAGCATCCATGTGTGACTGGGGAGTATTTTTGGGTGCTTGATTATCAATGCGAATCAAGTCTACGTTTATTTGCAGCGGCGTATTCGATAGCAGGCGAAGCAACTGCACTTCTGTTTCTATCTTGTTCGGCATCAAATTAAGAATGCCGACTTCAAGAGGACGAATATCCTGATTGGCAGCCCTGTCCATGTCCATGGTAAAAATGTTTTCACCTTGTAGTACGTTCTGCGCGGGTAACTGCTCAGGAATACGAATTGGCATAGAGGGCTCCAGTGATAAATTACAATACCTGTATTGTGTCTATAACTGGCAATATGTCAACATCTTTACGTCTAGACGTCTAAACGTTTCTTTTAAAGGCGAGCCTATCGATACAAACAACTAGCCGTTTTGCTTATGCACCATCACTAACATCTCAGCTTCAGCGCGAGGAATGTCACAAGCCTCAATAATTTCGTCGATGCTGGCACCTTGCTTAACTAAGTCTGCAGCACGTTGATATAGGCGTAGGGAAGGATCTTGAAGTTTGAGCTCTCGAAGCTGATTTTCAATATCAGTTTGTTTTTCGTCTAGCTCTTGAATGTGGCGAGTAATGACCAATGTGCGTGCTTGCGCCTCGGTTTGTTGGTTATTTGCATCTTTAGCGAGCGCTTCTGCTCGCGCAATTGCAGAAGCACTATTTTGCTCACTATCGCTTAAAGCTGTACGTAACTGCTTAACGTGCGAATATAGAGTACTTACCGTAACAGCAAGCACAACGATAAAGCCGCACAAAATAAGTTCAATTAAGGTAGGTGCAGCAAGCTGCCATTCCATGGACATAACCCTTGGGGAAATGGAGGCGACATAGACAATACATGCCGCCTAATCATTATTTAGATATTGCTAAGCTCATCCCACTCTTCGTCGCTGAGCAATTTATTTAAATCAACAAGAATAAGCAGTTCGCCATCACGATTGCTAACCCCTTGGATAAATTTAGCGCTTTCTTCAGTACCAACGTTAGGGGCGCTGTCGATTTCTGAAGATTTTAAGTACACCACTTCTGCGACACTATCCACTAAGATACCGACAACCTGTTCGTCCGACTCTATGATCACTATACGAGTGTTGTCTGTGATTTCCGTTGGTGGTAGCCCAAAACGCGCACGGGTATCAATGACGGTTACCACGTTACCACGCAAGTTAATAATACCAAGCACATAATCAGGCGCACCGGGTACAGGGGCTATTTCGGTATAACGCAGTACTTCTTGTACTTGCATTACGTTAATACCGTACGTTTCTTCACCTAAGCGATACGTCACCCATTGAAGGACTTCATCGTTACTGTCGCTAGCGTTATTATTCATTCTTTCATCGCTCATGAACCTGGCTCCCAATACTATGGCGTCTGGTCGTTACTGCCTAAGCCTTTGTTAAGCATAGATATTAATTCTTCAACGTCAATTAGCGCACACATTTTTTCTTTAACCATCCCTGCTAACCAGGGACGTTTACCTGTGGACTCGCGCCATTTTACGTCATCGGTAGTCAAATTGACCGTGTTTACAAGCTTTTCGCTTGCTAGTCCCCACGCACTCTCTCCTAACATTATAAGATATCGGTAGTTGAGCGATTGTGCGAGATTTTCGTCGTATTTTTCTGGCATTACCCATTTTGCAGAGTCAACAACACTTAGTTTAGACTCTCTGTGCAACATTACACCCATAAACCAGTCAGGTTTTCCAAATAAAGGGCCTATTTTTTCAATTTGGTGGATCCCCCCTAGCGAAGTTAAGGGAACCGCAAGTGTTAGCCCTGCAACCTCAAAGAATAGCGCCTGAAAGCGGAAACCGAGAGTATCCTTTAGTGGCGTTTTTAAACTCTCAGGAGTACTAACCTCACTTTCTTTTTCTGCCTGAACAGGTACGTCAACGTATGAATGCGGCTTTTCGGTATCAATCGTCTTTAAATTTTGACTTTCAATTAACGAAGAAACCTCTTCAGCTAACACTTCTTCTTTGTCGACGTGCGCTTCGCTATCGCTAGCCGTTGAGACAAGGGCTGACTCAGCCATCTGCTGAGAGGCCTGCTCAAGCAATTTTGCCGTGCGCGCAGTCACATCTTCCGGAGTTTCGGGCTCTTTCAGAAGACTGTCTAGGTATGCCTCCATCACTTCTTCACGGGCAAATGGCGATTGCTTGCTCATGGTTTTGTTATTTCTCCAATACGGCTAACAGTTTATTGTAGGCATTTACACCCCTTGTCTTTGGATACGCAGCAGAGATAGGAAGCTGCACCAAACTCGCATCCCTAAAATGAGTATCCACCGGGATAACACCTTCCCACACACGTTCACCGTAATCACTCATTAAGCGCTTTCTCGACGCTAATGCGGCGTTTGTTCGTTTATCGAACAAAGTAGGAATGATCAGAGTATCAAAAGACTTATTTAATGAACGCCCCATTATTTCCATAGTGCGTATCATTCTATCTAAGCCTTTAAGTGCCAAATATTCTGTCTGAGTCGGAACAATAACCTTATCGCATGCCGCTAAGGCATTAACCATTAACACGCCCAATACAGGCGGGCAGTCGATGATAGCAAAGTCGAACTCATCGGCTATTTTAGCAAGTGCTTTTTTTAGCACTAAGCCCATCCCCTGCTCGCTTCCCATGGTTCGGTCTAACGTCGCCAATGCCATGGTTGCGGGTAGCACATATAAATTGTCGAGTTTTGTAGGACTGAGACAGTCCATAACATTATCGGCAGTAATCTCGTTAGACTTAATAAAAATGTCGTAAACAGAATGGCTTGTCGCTTCTGCATCAATACCAAAATAGTAACTAAGCGATGCGTGGGGATCGGTATCTATCATGAGCACTCGCTTGCCCTTTTGAGCTAGCAAGCCGCCAAGGCTTACGGTTGTGGTAGTTTTACCTACCCCGCCTTTTTGATTTGCCACAGTCCACACTTTCATAATTACTGTTCCATTACTGTTCAAACTGCTATCGCATTTCGGTTTGAACGCAACTGCTTATATCATCGATATTAATATTTTTACTCGATATATTAGCCACAGCGACAGCTTGAGGCATACCGTAAACCACACAGGAGTCTTGGTCTTGCGCCCAAATAGTCGCCCCCTTATCCTTGAGTATCCGACAGCCCTCTCTACCGTCTGCGCCCATACCCGTTAAGATGATACCAAGCACGTCGCCACCATAAACTTTAGCCAACGAGCTAAAGGTCAGGTCTACGCTTGGCTTATAATTCACCTTATCAGACTGGCTTGCATCAACGATGGAAATTCGCTTGTTGCTACCGATAAATTCAAGCAACATTTGCTTTCCTCCCGGGGCAAGATAAGCGTGCCCTGGTGCTAAAATATCGCCATGCTCTGCTTCTTTCACTTTAATTTTACAGTTGCTATCTAAACGCTGTGCAAATGCAGTAGTGAAAGTCCCAGGCATATGCTGCACAAGTAAAATAGGATAAGGAAAATCTGCAGGTAGTGGAGAAAGCACTTTTTGAAGTGCAACAGGCCCACCTGTGGACGCCCCAATAGCTAAACACCTGTATTGCTTACCCGTTGCCCTCACTGAGGAAACGGTAGGCTGTTTGTCGGCGCCTTTATGGCCTGAAAGTAAACCCGATGTTTTGAAAAAAGCCTGTTTGGGCGCATTGTCAGGGAGTTTTCTCGTCTCGGCGGTGCGAAGAGATGGGCGCTTAACGCCTAACCCTCTTCGCGCGATCAACCTGACTTTAGTGCAAAGTAACCGCGAAGCATCTTTTCTATCTTGGGCTATATCTTCGAATTTCTTGGGTAAGAAATCGAGTGCGCCTGCTTCTAACGCATCTAGCGTTGCCTGAGCGCCATGATGCGTTAACGATGAAAACATTAAAATTGGTGTAGGACGTTTATCCATAATTGCCTTAACGGCGGAAATACCATCCATAACAGGCATTTCAACGTCCATTGTTATTACATCAGGCTTAAGAGCTTCCGCCTTGTCTAATGCATCACGTCCGTTTCTTGCTTCACCTACAACCTCAAGCTCTCTATCTCCTTCGAGAATTTCTCTTACTCGACGGCGATAGAAAGTCGAGTCGTCCACGACTAGGACTTTAAAGACCATGGATTATCATTCCTGTTAATTCATCGCCTTACTTTATAGGTTTACGCGCGTACCGTTTGAGCAGGCTAGGAACATCTAAAATTAATGCAATACCACCGTCTGAAGTAATTGTTGCGCCAGCCATACCAGGCGTACCTTGCAACAATGCATCGAGTGGTTTAATAACCACTTCTTCCTGGCCTATCAGCGCGTCTACGACAAACCCTACTTGTTGAGTACCAATTTGCACCACAACAACATGCCCCTTTTCTTTATTTATATTTTTGGGGCCTCGGATTAACCATTCACCAAGGAAGAACAACGGAATTGCTTTTGAACGAACTATCATTGTTAGCTGGCCATCTACCGTATTGGTCTTCTTGATGTCCATGTTTATTATTTCGTTCACCGCACCTAATGGTAACGCAAAGGTCTGTTTTCCTACAACAATCATTAACGTAGGTAGAATCGCGAGCGTTAGCGGTACCTTGATATCTAATCGTGTACCTTTTCCTAACTGCGAGTCGATATTGATGGTACCGTTGAGCTGGTTAATCTTAGTTTTAACCACGTCCATGCCCACACCACGACCTGAAATATCGCTGATTTCGGTTTTAGTAGAGAAGCCAGGTGCAAAAATAAGATTAAACGCTTCAACATCAGACATGCGTGCTGCTGCGTCTACGTCCAATACGCCGCGGCTAATTGCGATCTCTTTTAGCTTTTCGGCGTCCATACCTTTACCGTCGTCTTCGATAGTAAGAAGAATATGGTCGCCCTCTTGAGATGCTGATAGCTGAACCGTACCCATGCGAGGCTTACCTGCCGCTGCACGATCATCAGGCATTTCTATCCCGTGGTCGACAGAGTTTCGCACCAAATGCACGAGCGGGTCGGCCAATGCTTCAACCAAGTTTTTATCTAAGTCTGTCTCTTCACCTACAAGATCTAAGGTAATTTCTTTCTTTAAGCTTCTAGCCAGGTCACGTACAACGCGAGGAAAACGGCCAAACACTTTCTTGATAGGCTGCATGCGGGTTTTCATTACCGCACCTTGCAAGTCTCCAGTCACTACATCTAGATTAGCAATGGCCTTTGACATGCTCTCATCGTTGCTGTTGATCCCCAAACTTATCAGTCGGTTTCTAACGAGTACGAGTTCGCCGACCATATTCATAATTTGGTCTAAACGCTTAGTGTCTACACGTACTGTTGTCTCAGCAGGTGGTGGAGCAGGAGCCCCTTTTTTATCATCTTTCTTGGCAGGCGCTTTTGGCGCAGCTGCTTTGCTCGTTTTAGCTGGGCTCGCTGCACTAGGTTCTGGCTTCGCCTTAGGCGCAGCCGGGGCACTCGACGCGGCTTGCTTTGCTTTTTGAACAGCTTCGGTAGCCGCTTTGTCTACCGGAGGTTCAGGGGCCGCTGGAGCAGAGCCTTGTTTAGTTGGACCTTGACCAGAGCCGTGAAGCTGATCAAGCAGTGCTTCAAATTCATCGTCGGTAATTTCTTCATCTCCGGCACTACTTGCCGGAGCAGTTGCTGATACTGGTTCTGGAGCACTTTTTTCGTCCCCACCAAACTGACCTTTTCCGTGCAGATCATCTAACAGTGCTTCGAACTCTTCATCAGTAATGTCATCACTGTCAGTGCTCGCCGCTGGTGCTGACGTTTGCGCAGGCTCCGGTTTGGCGGGTTCTGTATTGGTTGATGCAGCTTGTCCTGTAGCACCACCTCCATGAAGCTCATCAAGAAGAGCTTCAAACTCATCTTCGGTAATTTCTTCTATACCCCCGCTATTTTCACTGGTACCTGACGCTGCTGGCACTGGTTCATCTATAGCTAGCTCGGGCTCTTCTGCAACGACCGCGGGCTCAGCCGCGACAACTTCTGGCTCCGCCGCAGGCGCACTTGCATTGTCGAAGATGTTTTCATCTGGAGATTCTGGGCGACTGAGTTTGTGTAACAGGTCGACGAGGTGTGCATCTGCCGGCTCTAGCGGCTCTTGTGCTTTTACTCGTTCAAACATTTCAACTACCACATCAGTGGCTTGCAAAATGATATCCATTAACTCAGGCGTTAGCGTTCGTTGGCCATTGCGCATAACGTCAAAGACGTTTTCAGCACCGTGACAAATTTCAACTAACTCAGTAAGAGAAAGGAAGCCCGCTCCCCCTTTTACTGTGTGATAGCCGCGAAAAATTGCGTTAAGCAAGTCCGCGTCTTCAGGATTGTTCTCAAGATCAACGAGCTGTTCTTGTAATTGTTCAAGTATCTCTCCAGCCTCAACTAGAAAGTCCTGTAATATTTCCTCGTCAACATCAAACGACATGCACCCGCTCCCCTAAAAACCTAAGCTAGACAGAAGATCATCTACATCATCTTGACCTGAAACGACGTCATCTCGTTTGTCAGCATCAATAATTGGGCCTTCTGCCTCTACACCATCAACCTTATCGGCCTTAACGCTGGAAGGTTTAGTTTGTTCTGCACCGTCCCGTTCGCCAAACATAGTAAGCATGTTTACAAGGCTATCTTCGACTTCTTTAACCAAGTCGATAACGCGACGAATAACCTGTCCAGTCAAGTCTTGATAACCTTGTGCCATCAAAACTTCTGTAAGTAACTGTGTAAGTTTAGCCGACTGATTCGAACCGTCTTCCAACAATTCGTCTAAGTCTGCACATAAAACCTTAAACTCACCCAACTCGATTTGGCGGTTCATCAGCTTTTTCCACTCTGGCATAACCTTTTCGATCCGCTCCGATAGCAGTTCAGCGATGGGCATACTCGCCTCAACGGCATCCATAGTAGTATTAGCAGCTTTTTCGGTTTCTTCAATTACGTAGGTAAGGCGGGACTGGGCATCAGGGATATCGTCTGTAGCTAGATTTTTGATGCGGTCGTCTATTTGAAAGTTGTTTAATGCGTCGTGGAGTTGACGCGTTAACTTGCCTACTTCAGCGAATAGCTCAACGTTTTCTTTCATTGAGACGGCTTCAAGTAGTGCGTTAGCTGAAGCCTTGTCACCTTCTTCGAGAAAAGTGACAAGCTGCTTTGCTTCTTCTAACGATATTGGAACGTTTACATTCGTTGACATCCAGTAAACCTCATTTATCTGGTGAGCGTCTGGATCAACCTAAACGTTCGAATATTTTATCTAATTTTTCTTTAAGCGTTGCCGCGGTGAAAGGTTTAACGACGTAACCATTCACACCCGCTTGGGCGGCGGCAACGATCTGTTCCTTCTTCGCTTCGGCGGTCACCATAAGTACTGGCAAATGCTTAAGTTTGTCATCGGCTCTAATCGCGCGGAGCAAATCTATACCCTGCATACCAGGCATGTTCCAATCAGTAACAACAAAGTCGAAATCGCCTTGTTGTAACATAGGTAATGCAGTGCTTCCGTCATCCGCTTCCTGAATGTTGGCAAAACCCAAGTCTTTGAGTAGGTTTTTGATGATACGTCTCATGGTTGAAAAGTCATCGACCACGAGAATTTTCATGCTTTTGTCCAAAATAGCCTCCACTGAGGGGTTAATTGTTTTTAATTTCTATTCTTCGTCAGCTTGCCACGATTTCATTCGTGATTTGAGTTTTAACATGGCTTGACTATGAATTTGACTGACTCTCGACTCACTTACGTCGAGAACCTCGCCTATTTCTCTTAAGTTTAGTTCTTCATCATAGTAAAGTGAAAGAACAATCGCTTCTCGCTCGGGTAATGTCGTTATTGCATGGGCCAGCGCTTTTTGAAATGCGCCCTGCATTAAATCTTCTAACGGTGCATCACTGCCTCGACTTTGCTCGGTAGTGATCACATCTTCCGACACACCTAAATCTTCAATGCCGACCAACTTCCCGGCATTTACTTCATTGAGCATCTGGTGATAATCCTGCAAGCTCACATTAAGCTTGTCAGCAATATCAGAATCTCGTGCGTCGCGCCCAGTTTCACTTTCTACCTGAGATATCGCTTCTGTTATTGCGCGACCATTTCGGTGAACAGAACGTGGCGTCCAATCACCTTTGCGTATTTCGTCCAGCATGGCACCGCGAATGCGGATACCTGCGAAGGTTTCAAAGCTTGCGCCTTTTGACCCATCAAAGTTTCGAGCGGCCTCTAACAAACCAATCATGCCTGATTGGATAAGGTCATCAACAAGTACACTCGCAGGCAGGCGCGCCATCAAATGGTGCGCAATACGCTTAACCAGAGGCGCATGTCTTTCGACTAACTGCGATTTATCTGTTTGCTGTTGATAAGCGGCTGCCTTGCTGTTCAACGTTGACTTCCTACGGCTTTTTCTGCAACTAATTGTTCAATGAAAAATTCTAAGTGACCTCCAGGCTGCGCTGGAATAGGCCAAGTAAGCGCCCTGTTTGCTAGCTTGGTTATCGCTACGGCTGCAGGAGAGCCTGGAAAAGCATCAACAATAGCTGTTTGCTTACGCACAGCTTTGCGAATATTTTCGTCAAATGGCACCGTCGCCACTAATTCTAGTGCAACATCAAGAAAACGCCCTGTCACTTTGCTTAATTTGCTAAATAATTCCTGACCTTCTCGCACATCGCGAACCATATTGGCCACAACTTTAAAGCGAAAAACACCGTGCTCACGGTTAAGGATTTTTATCAGCGCATACGCATCAGTTAGTGATGTTGGCTCATCGCAAACCACCACCATGATATCTTGGGAGGCTTTAGAAAAGCTTAATACCATATCTGAAATGCCAGCAGCGGTGTCGACTATTAATACGTCTATTTGAGAACGCAGCTCGCTAAACGCTCTTATCAAGCCAGCGTGCTGTGTGGGTGAGAGTTCCGCCATTGACTGCGTACCAGATGTGGCGGGCGCAATCTTAATACCGTGGGGGCCGGTTACTAAAACCTCGTCCAACGTGCACTCGCCAGAGAGTACGTGAGATAGGTTTTTCTCAACTCGCAGGCCTAGCATCACATCTACGTTTGCAAGACCAAGGTCCGCGTCAAGAACCATTACACGCTTGCCCTGCTTCGCCATGGCGATAGCAGTGTTAAGCGTAATGTTTGTTTTACCGACGCCACCTTTACCACCGGTGACGGCGATTACTTTGATTAACCGTGATTGCTTCATTTTTCTTAAGCTACTCGCTTGATCGTCAATCATACTGCTTATGCTGTTTTAATTGCGTTGTTACCACTAGTATGATTCAAACCGTACTTTTTATAAAGCTTTGCAGCAGCGGAAACTAAAGATTTCGCTTCTGCAATCTTAATGTCTTCAGGCACTTTTTGACCATCGGTGACATAACTAACCGGTAGTTGGTATTCAACCGCTGCACTAAGTACCTCTCCTAAAGAGTAGCACTCATCTAACTTTGTGAAAATACAGCCACTTAGTTCAATATCGTCATACGCTTGAATGATTCTCTGCAAAGCCGGATATTGCGTATTGGCTTGCGCTACCAAATATTTTTTAACTTTTGGCATTTGGCCATTGTCGAACTGCTTAATTTGCTTAATTAATCGACTATCACGCTGACTAAAACCTGCTGTATCAATCAATACTAGTCGCTTATGACGAAGTTGGAACAATAAATCTGCGAGTTCTTCACTAGTTTGCGCTTTTCGCACAGTACAGCCAATAATTTTTCCGTATGTCGCTAGTTGCTCATAGGCTGCAATTCTATACGTATCAATAGTTATCATAGCTACCGATTCTGCACCGTATTTTTGCGCGTAGCGGGCGGCCAACTTTGCAACCGTGGTTGTTTTACCTGTACCAGTAGGCCCGACTAATGCAACGGCACCTTGTGAGCTTAGTATATCGTTTCCGGTAACATTTATGCGATTAGCCAATAGGTTAAGAAGATATACCCACGCGTCACGTTCGTTGTAATGAGCCGGTGTATAGCTAATCAGCTGAGTTGCTAGTGCACTACTCAAACCCATATCGGTTAATCGCGTGACCAAGTATTGATGAACAGGTTTTTGACGCTTGTTCTTCGCTTCCATTAGGTCTGCAACTTGATACTGCAATACGTCGCGAAGTGAAGCTAACTCTTCTTTGATTTGAGCTAGTTCAGCAGACTGGGATACAGGAGTTTCACCCATACTTGACGCTTGATGCTCAGGAAAAGTCTGTTGCTCGATAGCATCTTGTGCTGGTGACTGTGTTTCAAGGTCGTCGATAAACGCTTCTGAAAAATCTAAGTGAGATGCAATTTCGTTGGCGTGCTTAGCGTTCGCTGACATTGGCTGTGCTGGTTGTGCAGAACTACCTGCCACTGTGTTTCCACCATGCTGCTTTTCCAGCAAGGCTTTTAAGCTATCAGGGCCATCGTCGCCAATAATTTCACTTAAGCTAGGCACAGCCTTTTGGCCAGGCGTTTTGGCAGCGGTCTGTGGTGTCGCCTTAGGCGTGAAAAGCTTGGCTTCAGGCTCTTTGTCGTAGGCTGCTACAAGCTCGATACCGTCAGCAACTTTGCGATTTGACATGATCACTGCATCACTGCCCAACTCAGCTTTAACTTGGCTTAGCGCCTCACGCATATCTTTGCCGAAGAAACGTCTAATTTTCATTGCAACCTCTCCAATCACCCAGTGTCAGATTATTGACCGACCGAACTGACTATTTTTATTTGTTTGTCGTCAGGCACTTCTTGGTATGAAAGAACATGCAGCCCAACAACAGAATACTTTAAGAAGCGAGACAGAACGGGTCGTAGCATGCCTGAGGTAAGGAGTACTGCAGGTTCTCCCTCTAACTCTTGCTGCTGACTGGCTTGCTGCAATGATTTCTGCAGCTTGTCTGCCAGACCTGGCTCTATACCAGCACCGTCTTCGCCACCTGCTTGAAGAGACTGGTGCAACATCTGTTCCAACTCTGGCGCCAAGGTTATGACAGGTATCTCTTTTGCCCCCTGAGTAATTTCCTGAACGATTAAACGTTTGAGTGCTATACGCACCGCAGACACCAATACATCTGGGTCTTGGCTCCGTGTGCCGTACTCGCTAAGCGTTTGCACGATGGTGCGCATATCGCGAATAGGCACGCCTTCAAATAGTAAGGTTTGCAGCACTTTCACAACGGTACTAAGCGGCAGAATATCGGGCACCAAACCTTCGACCAATTTAGGGTGCTGTTTGGCCAGCATATCTAGAAGCTGTTGCGCTTCTTCATGCCCAAGTAACTGATAGGCGTTATTTGAAAGTAACTGACTTAGATGAGTCGCAACAACCGTAGCGGCATCAACAACCGTGTATCCAAGCGTTTGCGCGTGCTCGCGCTTATTAGGTTTAATCCAAACCGCATCTAGCCCGAAAGCAGGGTCTTTAGTAGCCCGCCCCTCTAGCTTGCCAAACACTTGCCCTGGGTTAATGGCAAGCTCTTCGTCGTGACTTATAACGGAATCGCCAATTGTGACGCCGAGCATAGCGATGGTATAAGTGTTAGGCTCTAAGTCTAAATTGTCGCGTATATGAACAGGTGGAATAAGGAAACCCAGCTCTTGCGATAGTTTCTTACGTACGCCTTTAATTCGTGTCAACAACTCACCACCTTGAGTTTTATCAACAAGCGGAATTAAGCGATAGCCCACTTCTAAACCAATGGTATCCACCTGCTGAACGTCGTCCCATCCCAGCTCTTTAACTTCAGGTGCAACAGTTTCATCTTTTGAAATGTTCTCTGGCAATTGAGGTTCTTCAGCTTTCTTCTTAGCTTGAACTGTCTGCCAATATGCAAAGCCCGCAATCAAAAATGAAAAACCCAAGAATGCGATATGAGGCATACCCGGGATGATACCCATGACGAAAAGCACGCCTGATGCAATATAAAGCGCTTGATTATTTCCTAGCTGACCACGGATCTCTTTACCCATTTCTTGGGTTTCGTTTTCTCGAGTAACGATAATCGCCGTTGCTACCGAAAGTAGCAATGAAGGTATCTGCGCCACCAAACCATCACCAATGGTCAAAATAGTGTAAATTTCTATCGCATTTCCAAATGAAAGACCGTGCTGAATCATGCCTATGAATAAGCCGCCAACAATATTGATAAGCATAATAAAAAGGCCAGCAACCGCATCGCCTTTTACAAACTTTGATGCACCGTCCATCGACCCGTAAAAGTCAGCCTCTGCGGTTATTTCTTCGCGACGCTGACGCGCCTGGTCTTGATCGATATAGCCTGCATTTAAATCAGCGTCAATTGCCATTTGCTTACCTGGCATAGCATCCAAGGTAAAGCGAGCACTTACTTCTGAAATACGTCCCGCACCTGCGGTTACTACCTTGAAGTTAATAATAAGAAGGATAGCGAAGACAACAATACCTACAGCATAGTTACCACCGATAACAACCGCACCGAAGGCTTCAATCACTTTACCTGCCGCATCTCCCCCTTCGTGGCCGTACAGTAATACAACGCGAGTAGAGGCGACATTCAATGCAAGTCGCAAAACCGTCGCTATCAATAGTACTAGAGGAAATATGCCGAAATCGACAGGCTTTTGAGTTAATACTGCCACCAAAATAATGACGAGAGAGAGCGCAATATTAAAGCTGAACAATACGTCGAGTAAAAACGGCGGCATGGGTAGTATTACCATTCCCATGATTGCCAAAAGGACAATAGGCGCGCCTAAACCACTGGTAAAATTTTGCAGCTGATTTTTATCGAATCGCTGAAGATAACCGGATAACTGCATGGCTGGGTGTCTCTCTATCAGAAAATTGACGCTTTATGTAAATCTTCATTAGAGTTTTCAACTAACGTGCCAGCTTTGTACGAAGCGGCATTTAAGTACACCAATAGAGCTAAAGAGTATGCAGAAGATATAAATAGGCCCCTAAAAAAACCAGAAATATAGATACTTAGCGACGGTATTCTGGAGGAATAGGCAAATCCCGTTTAAGTGGCTTAGGACGCTTCCCCTTCCCTGCCCTATGCGCTTTAAGCTGATAAACGTGTGCTAGCACCTGTGCTACCGCCATAAATAAGGCGTTCGGAATTTCATCGTCGACTTCTGTCGAATAAAAGATGGCACGAGCAAGTACAGGAGAAGGTATTAAGGGTACGTTATTGGCGGTAGCAATTTTTCTGATATGCATGGCCAATTCATCAGCCCCTTTTGCCACCACAACAGGTGCTCTTACGCCCTGTTCATCATACTTAATCGCTACTGAAAAGTGAGTCGGGTTGGTTACTACCACGTCTGCCTGAGGTACTTCCTGCATCATGCGCTTGGTTGCCGCCTGATACTGCAAGCGGCGAATTCGGCCTTTAACCATAGGGTCGCCTTCCGCATTTTTCCTTTCGTCTTTTACCTCTTGCTTGGTCATTTTCATTTCTTTGTTGTGCTTATACATTTGATAAGGCACATCAATGAGCGCGATAGGGATCATGCCGCACACCAAAATAAGAAACGCCCACTTAAGCATGTCGAGCGCGTGAAAGATGTTTCCCGGATATAGCTCCATATCTAAATGCAGCGCTTCATCTTCGAAGAACAGTAACGCTCCGATAGCCATACCAATTATGACCACCACTTTTGCAATAGACTTAAGTAACTCTACCAAGCCATTCGTGCCAAACATGCGTTTGAAGCCTTGAATGGGGCTCATTTTTGAACCCTTAGGTTTTGCACCTTCCCAGGTAAAGTTAAAACCGCCAAGCGCAATAGAACCATAGATACCCGCGATCATTGCTACGACCATGTATAGCACAACGGCAGGACCTACTGCCGAAAAGGCTTCACCCCATGCGCCAAACATGTGGGTAATATCATAGGTTTCGTCACGAGAGAGAATGAACATTCTCTGAGTAAGTTTAAAAACAGATTCAGCAATCCACCCGCCCACAAACAAGAACATAAAAGCACTGACGATAAGTACTAGGGTCGTAGAGAGTTCACGGGAACGAGCTAGCTGCCCTTTTTTTCGGGCATCTTCGAGTTTTTTCCCCGTGGGGTCTTCTGTTTTTTCGCTTGAATCTGCCATGTTTTCCTACGAACAAATATTCAATAGTTCACACATAAACTGTTCGGCTCTAAACCATTGGGTTTCGAAGTGTGCAGTAAAGTTATCAAGTGTTATCCAAATAATCAGTAATCCCATTACCTGAGCAATGGAAAAACCAATACTAAAAATGTTTAGCTGTGGTGCAGCTTTGGTCATTACGCCAAACGCCAAGTTCACGATAAGCAGCGAGACGATTGGCGCAAGGGAGAGGGTCACTGCCGATATAAACATCCAGCCGGCCCAATGGGCAATATCGCGGAACTGTTCACCGGTCCACCATGCTTCGCCTATAGGAAACGCCTCAAAGCTCATGACGATCATTTGTATCATGGACAAATGTCCATCCAAGGTCCAAAACAATAAGGTCGCTAGTATCAGATAAAACTGGCCGACTGCGGGCACGTTAATACCGTTTACCGGGTCAACGATTGACGCAAACCCCAAACCGGTTTGCATTGCTATAATTTGACCTGCAAGCACGAAGGTATTGAGTACCATCATTGATATAAAACCAATAGCAATGCCTATTAGCAACTGCTGAATAACGATTAAAAATGTGCCCACATCCACCATATTTTCTATGGGTGACGGGGGCACTACCGGCATGATAATGAGCGTGAGCATTATACCCAACAAGGCTCTTACCTGCGGCGGAATGGATTTAGCACTCAAGCCAATCATGGCCACGAATAAGCCGCTAATACGCATAAACGGCAGCAGCATGTCCGCAAGAAATTGATTGATGGTCGCGAGTTCGACTTCCACAGCTTTAGCCTTCTATCCCACAACTTGAGGGATCATATCAACCATTCTGAAAGTAAAGTCCATAAGCTTTTGCACCAACCAGTTTCCGCCCCAACTCAGCGCGAGAAGCGTAACAAGCAAGCGGGGCAAGAAACTCATGGTCTGTTCGTTGATACTGGTGGCTGCTTGAAAAACAGCAACAACTAGACCTACGATCAAGCTTGGAACAATCACCGCAGATACCAACACAATAACCATGAACATGGCTTCTCGCAGTATTTCTACAAAGACTTCTGGTGACATAAGCCCTCCTAGACGCCCATACCGAAGCTGGTCGCCAACGTTCCGAAAATTAGGTTCCAGCCATCAACCAATACGAATAGCATAAGTTTAAACGGCAAAGATACAATCATGGGAGAGAGCATCATCATACCCATGGCCATCAATATAGATGCGACCACCAAGTCAATTATGAGAAAAGGAATAAACAGCATAAAACCAATTTGAAACGCGGTTTTAAGCTCACTGGTTACAAATGCTGGAATGAGGATAGTTAGCGGTACTTCATTAGTATCGGCGTATTTTCCTTCATCTCCGGCTATTCGTACAAATGTTTCTAGGTCTTTTACCCGTGTTTGGGAAAGCATAAATGCGCGCATAGGACCTTTGGCTTGCTCTAACGCATCTAAGCTGGTGAGTTGCTCGTTAAGGTATGGCTGCAAGGCTCGCTCATTCACCTCTTCAAACACTGGCGCCATAATAAACATAGATAGAAACAAACTAACGCCAATTAATATCTGATTTGATGGTGATTGCTGTAAGCCAATAGCTTGGCGCAGAATAGACAGTACCACGATAATACGGGTGAACGAGGTCATCATCATGATAAACGCAGGGATAAGGCTTAGCGCTGTCATGATAAACAGCGCTTGAAGCGTCATTGTGTAATCTTGCGAACCATCTTGATTGGTTGTTACCGTTACTGCAGAAATCCCCTGCTGAGCATAAACAGGCTCCACAAGCAGCAATAATGGTAGTATGAAAAGTAGCCAGGCAAACTTACGCATCTTTCGACTCTTCCTTTTTTTCTTTTTCTAAGCTGGGGTTAAGCTTTCCAGCCATGGCAGCTACAAGCTTTTGTTTAAAAGCATCGGCACCATTTTGTTGCTCGCCTGTGGTTTTGTTCACACCTTTCACAGGCACATCTAGATTCTTATCTAATTTGCTTAAATGAGAGATGTTGTGACTGGTAACACCAATGAGGTGCTGCTCTTCACCTACCTGAATCACCATGATTTTTTCTTTTGTGCCAACAACCATGCTGGCCGCGACTTTCATTTGATTTCCACCCATCGCAGTGACATTAAATCGACGCATCACATAAGCGAGAGCGAAAATGACGCCAACAACGACAAGTAAAGAAAGAAAAATTGACAGTACCGACGTGGGATTGGTGATTGACTGGGTCGACTGTGCGACAGCTATCTGGCTAAATAAAAGGGGCAGCATTGCGCAACCCCTTACTTTATAAGAAGTTTTATCTGAGCTTCTTGATTCTCTCAATTTGACTAATAACATCCGTTAATCGAATACCGAATTTGTCGTTGACCACTACTACTTCGCCATGAGCAATCAACGTGCCATTAACTAATACATCTAGTGGCTCACCGGCAACACGATCCAGTTCCACCACAGAACCCTGGTTCAACTGTAGCAGATTTCGGATACTAATTTGACTACGACCGACTTCCATCGAAATAGTCACTGGAATATCTAGAATGGTATCTAGCTTTTTCTTCTCTTCTTGCGTAATTGGCGCATCATCTGTTAGCTCGTCAAGTTCAGCAACTTGTACGTCTTCGTTATCGCCAGCCTCTTGTTCCGCTTCAGATTCGGCTTGTTCGGCCATTGCCGCAGCCCAATCGTCCATACCGTCTTCACTCATGGGAACTCCCCTTTACCTTACAGGTCTTCTTCGAGTACTTGCAGTTCTGCGTCATTATCAATAATGCGCCCACCGCGGGTTAATAACTGTAGCTCAGACTTCACTGAAGTCGGTCTTGCAATCTTCTCTACAATTTTCAGCGCCAAATTGTCGCGACTGCGACCTAACTTAGCCCTGAACGTGGGTAAATCTTCAATTAACACTGTGATAGTTTCTGGCATCTCAACAGGGATGATATCGCCAGGTTTAAACTCCATCACATCGCGAAGCGGTACATCCACATCTAGCATATGCGTAGTTAACGCTACTTTAACGTCCATGATTTCATCACGAAGGGCCTTACTCCAACGTAAGTCTGTATCTTCTTTATCGCTTTGAACACCCGCATCAAGCAGTTCGCGAATTGGCTCTAGCATTGAGTATGGTAAAGACACGTGGAAGTCGCCACCGCCACCATCTAGCTCGATATGAAACGAGCTAATAACTACAACCTCGGTCGGGCTAACAATGTTCGCCATCGCAGGGTTAACTTCTGAGTCCAAATATTCAAACGACACATCCATGACCGGTGCCCAGGCTTCTTTATAATCTTCAAAGATTATTTTAAGCAGCATCTGGATAATACGGCGCTCGGTAGGCGTAAACTCTCGGCCCTCAATCTTCGCATGATAACGTCCATCACCGCCAAAGAAGTTGTCTACCAGAATAAATACCAAGCGGGCTTCCATGGTGATAAGTCCCGTGCCTTTAAGCGGACGGAAACGCACCATGTTCAAACTCGTTGGAACGAATAACGTGTGAATGTATTCGCCAAACTTGATCATCTGAATACCGTTAATCGATACTTCAGCTGATCGTCGCATCATGTTAAACAAACTCACACGCATGTGACGTGCGAAACGTTCATTAACGATTTCAAGCGTAGGCATACGCCCACGCACAATTCTGTCTTGCGAGGAGAAGTCGTACTCGAGCGTAGAAGCATCAGAGTCGCTACCGCCAACCTCTTCTTCTTCTACATCATCTACCCCGTGTAATAGGGCATCGATTTCATCTTGAGATAATAAATCACTCACCGTCTTCTACCTTACTTGGTCAATGCATTACTGCATGACGAACCCAGTAAACAATACGCGCTCAACTACATCGCTGCCCGTAATGTCTTTTAATGCTTTCTGCACTTCGGTTACCGCCTGCTCGCGAAGCTCAATTTTACCCGCTTCTGTGACCAAGTCGTCCGCATTTGACGTACTAAACGCCTGAAGTAATGTCCCTTCGATTAGCGGAATATGTGTTTTGGCCAGTTCTTCGTTGTCCGAACCACGCACAAGCAGCTGCACTTTTATCTGAACCAGTCGGTCTCTTCCCGAACCCGGCACGTTAAAAACGAAAGGTCTTGGCATAGCAACATAAAGTGCCGTACCTATTTCAGCGTTACCTGAACTCGCTGCCGGCGCGCTTGCAGCAGCTGCAGCTGCATCAGCTTCTGCCAATTCCTCGGCCGCAGGCTCATCGCCACCCGCGAAAAGCAAGAAATAAGCGGCAGCCCCGCCGCCTACAAGAACCACAGCGATAATGATGATCAACATCATTTTGCCTTTCTTCTTACCGCCTTCTTCTACCTGTAACTCTTCATCAGCCATGTGTAACTCATCAGTAATATTAAGAAAAAACGTATTATCAATGTTCCATCGCAAATGGCAATGCCATAATTCGTATCAACACAAGTCTGATACTGTAACAGCAGCCCTCAATTGCTAATGTTCGGCGTTACATCGTCCTGTTTAATCAGACGCCACCGAATACATCAAACATAGCAGTCTTAAAATAATCTCACCATGCTACCTATTGATAATAGTTATGCTTAATTTTAAGCGTAGAAATCAATTCCACCCTTGGCCGCCCGCGTCACTGATTGCTCAATAATCCGCGTTTCACCCATGTCGTCTAAACCGTCATTTTCTCCACGGTTTCCGGTGCCATTTCCTCTGCTATTATCGTTTGCAAGTTGCTGGCCATTTTCGTTACCTGACGAATTATCTTTTCTTACTTCAGCATCACCTAACTCAATGCCTTGATCAGAAAGCATATCTCGTAATTTAGGCATGGCATCGGCTAGCGCTTCCTTTGCTTGTTGAGATTGCACAACAAAGCTTACGCTTGCTGCGTCACCTGCAACGTTCACCCGAACCTGCATACTGCCCATTTCCGGCGGATCAAGTCGAATTTCAGCCATGGTATTGCGCGCGTTAACCATCCAGCGAATTTTTTCATTTAGCTGCTGCTGGCCTTCTGGCTTATGAATGTTGACCGCTTTATCAAAGCCTTCAAACTGCTGCTGAGATTTTGACGCTTCAGCGCGAAGCTGTGAGTTTTCTTGCATCACCGTATCGGTTTGTCCTACCAAACCTGCGATAGCTTGTTGCGCGCTGGCCTGTGTTTGCGTCATCAAGTTAAGAAACTGACTCGCCTGGCTATCGACCCTGGCAGTCATCGAAGCAATAACTTCGGTATTTACTGCTGCCTCTTTGGCGGCATCAGTCACAATAGCCGACAAATCAATGCCAGGCTCTCTACCTTGCTGAACTTGTTGCTGAAATTCATTAATACCGGCAATGATATTTGCCTTCACAGCTTGTTGTTGTGCACCACTTGGCATTACTGTAACTACACGTTCAGCAAATGCCTCGGTAGCTTTTTGTGCAGTTTGTGGGGAAAGTTCACTTAATGCAGTTAATAAGTCGCTTTGTGGATCACCGGTCATTTCAAAGCCATTGTTTGGAGGTATAGCACTTTGGATATTCATCACTGGTGCTTTGTCAGTTACCTTATTTTTGTCTGCCCCGTTAGTATTTACATCACCATTTTCCATACCTGCTCCGGCAATGGCTACTTCAGCGGCTATGTCAGTGGTTGCGTCAGAATACAATGCTTCTAACTGGGGGCTGGCTTCATCTGAAGATAATTGCTGTATCGCTTTAAGCTCATCAGATAACAGACTTAACACAACAGACTCATCTAATGCGTTTGTACTATTTGTCAGCGTTTTCCCTGCATCCTCGCCCAAGCTTCGCACTACATTGTTATCGCTTTCTTTTTGCTGCATGAGTTGTGCAATTAGCGCTGAAAGTTCACTGGCATTTGAATCTAACTTATCATTGGCAAGGATTTGCGATTGCTCAACGTTTGCTTCGCCGTTAGCACTATTTTGTTCGCTGTCGGCACTATCTTGTTCGCTGCCGGCACCACTCTGCTCACTTTCAGCGCCGAGCAGTAGTGCGGTTAAAGCACTCAGTGTTTGTTGTGCGTCAGTCGAAAGGGATTCTATGGCGATTTCGCCCTCTTTGCTGTCACCATTAAGCTGAGAAAGTAGATGCGCCATCACCGAGGGCGCGTCGCTGGCATCAACACCGTCTGGGATCTTCCAAAGCTTTCCGTTTTCTTTTACAGAAAGAACATTAACCGTCTCGTCCGAAGCTGCTGAAATACCATTAACTGTTCTGCTATCCGATCTTCCTTCAGTTTGCTCTTTATGAGCAGCCTTTCCAAAACGATCGGCTACGGTCTCTACATAAGCTACCCAGTCTGGTTCCTCATCAGTCTTGTCCGGCTTTCCATCAGGCGTACCTGGTGTGGTAATAACGCCTGCCTCAGCATCTTTTTTGCCACCTTCTCCAATAACAAACTGTGCTTCGGTTACCGCTTTTTGCTCAATATCACCTTCAGCGTCATCTGCTTTCAAACTGGTCTTTTCTTCACCGTCTGAGTTGCCATGCGCTTCTATAGCTTCGGCAATATCTTTTTGGGCAGTCGCAGCATTTTCTTCTTTTGTACTGGGCGCAGACTCTGCTGGATTGTCTGTCACTTTCTTATCAACAGGAAGATCGGTATGGCCCGCATCCCGGTCTTTTCCCTTCTTTACCGTTTCATTAGTAACTGAAGTATTAGCAGATGAGCTGGTCGAACGGCTTCTATCCCGAGACTGAGAGTTAAATGTCTCTTTGTCATTTAAAACAAAATCTGATTTGCTTGACTTTGCTTCCTGGTAAAGTCGATTAAATGCTTGGTTGTTTTCGCTATTCGCTTGCTGTTGCGTACCAATACCTGTTTCAACCGCTTTAGCTGTGCTAGAAGCAGAAAAAGGTAATGCGGCAATGTCTGTTTTATGTGCGGCAACTTGTTGCATATTGTCCTACCGTCCTACATTTATCTCGTCTTTCACCAAAAAGACGTTATGTGATGCGAATCAATCACTGGGCGTTATTTTTATACAGACCGAGAGAAGTAAATCGCAAACCCACCAACGCTTATCTAAATTTCAATCACTTAGCTCTACGCAGATAACCTTTATGGCTATCGTTTGGCATTAGGTTTTATGCTCGCTTTCGTTGAATTTCATACTTTGTAATAAGTGTAAAACTTCAAACAAACACTGTTAGAGCGTAATAACCATTGCATTAAAACTAAGGCGCGCTGTTACATTTCATATTGATTTAGCAAGGGTTGAGCCAAAGTGGCTTGAGAACATACTATTTATTAGAAAGGAGAGCGCTTAGCTCTGAAAAATCGTTGTGTGGCAAATTCATCCATCATGGCCTGCTCGGCTTTGGCTTCTTTTTTCTGTTCAGCCAATTTTTTCTTATCAAGCAACAAGGTAACGGCTTTGACTTTCTGCTGCTGCTTTAGCCATATTTGCTTGCGCTGGTCCGCTGCCATTTGTGCGCGAGCAATCACTTGCATTTGCTGTTCACACGCTTTATCTAATTTTCCAACAAAGGATAAGTGTTGTTGATAATAGGTAGCCGTAACGCCGGCTTGACCGGTTTGTTGAATACCTTTGATATAATCAATGCGATACTGCTCAAGGCTAGTTAGTTTTTGCTTTTGCTGATTAACGTTCTGCTGAGCCTGCTGGTAATACTGGGCTTCTCGCTGCTCTTTTTCTCGCTCAAACTCGGCTAGACGCTCTAGTTGTTTAGACATTTTTAGCGCCCTTACTCAAAAATTCTGACTTCTTCTTCAAGAGCGTTCTATTACTTTTTGCTAAAAAAGTCATCATCCCTGCCCTAACCCTTTGGCGAGGGCTGCCATACCTTCTAGGCATTCGTCATAAGGAATGACTTGCTTCATTCCTTGCTGCAACAAAGCATTGATAGCGGGCTCTGCACGAATGGCTAAATCTATACGTGGGTCTGACCCTTTAGCATAAGCGCCAATAGAAATAAGGTCTTGGTTTTGTTTGTAGTTTGAGTAAACCTGGCGAATACGACGAGCCATAAGTTGATGCTCTTCACTAACAACCATAGGCATTACACGGCTTATCGACGCTTCAATATCAATTGCGGGGTAATGACCGCTATCAGCAAGGGTTCGAGATAAGACCACGTGACCGTCTAAAATTGCACGAGCAGCATCTGCTATGGGGTCTTGCAAATCGTCCCCTTCGGTGAGTACCGTATAAAAGGCAGTGATAGAGCCTTGACGCTCGCTGCCATTACCAGCTCGTTCAACTAATGCAGGTAGCCGAGCAAACACAGATGGCGGATAGCCTTTTGTTGCAGGAGGTTCCCCTACCGCTAGCGCAATTTCGCGCTGCGCCATGGCATAACGGGTTAAGGAATCAATGAGCAACAGCACTTTCATGCCTTTATCGCGAAAATATTCAGCAATGGTGACTGCAGTTTCACAACCCTTTAAGCGCATAAGCGGTGAAGTATCAGCAGGTGCAGCCACTACAACTGCACGTTTGCGCTCTTCTTCTGTTAGGATTTCATGAATAAATTCTTTTACTTCTCGGCCACGCTCTCCGACAAGCCCTACAACAACCACATCGGCTTCACAGCCCCGGGTCATCATGCCCAATAACACACTTTTACCTACCCCACTTCCTGCGAAAAGCCCCATACGCTGACCTACACCAACCGTATTGAGTGCGTTAATGGCGCGTACGCCGACATCCATAGGTGCGTTTATTGGCCGGCGAATAAGCGGGTTCATTGGCGGTCTAGTTGTTGGCGCCCGGGCTTCGGCATTTATCTCACCTAAACCGTCAAGGGGCTGACCATTGCCATCTACCACACGCCCTAAAAGCCCCATACCTACTGGCAAACCACTTTGTCGGTTTAACGGCATCACGCGGCTTCCAGGCACAATACCGCGCACCGCTTCGGTGGGCATTAAATAGGTTATATCATCGCCAAAACCAACCACTTCAGCTTCTATTTCACCTTCTATAGTTTGCACTAAACACTGACTACCAACGGGTAGCTGACACCCCACCGCTTCGAGAGTTAAACCGATACCACGAACTAACTTGCCGGCAGCAACAACCGGCGGAGAAGAAACCTGTTTTGTGAGGGATTCAAAATGCGAATGCCAAGGGCTAGTCATCTGACAAACCTTGGTTTAGTAAAAATTTATCTATAACGTTACGACACCGGCGCTCAACAGACACATCTACAGCGTTTTGTGCAGTGGTAATATCGCAACCGCCACGTTCCATTGCTGGGGCTTCAACCAAACTCCACCCTTTTTTGGCAATTTCTTCGTCGCCGAAATGCGCTTTTACCAATTCAATATCGTCTGGGTTCATGTGAATTTGATAGTCTGCTTGATTAATGGGTAACGCCTTAATGCCTTCGCTTAACGCTTGAAGTATCACCTGTTGGTTAGTGCTAACTTCTGTTTTAATCACAGCTTTTGCAAGTGTTACGGCAAGTTTAACCAACTGGTCACGGGTTTCATCGTTAGCTTGCGATAGTGGGTCGTGGAATTTTTCAGCAAGCATTTGCCACACTTCGGCTTGGGTTGCCATTTGCTGGCGACCTTCTTCTAAACCTTGTTCCAAACCTTCGTTATGACCTTGCTCTTTACCTTCGGCCAAGCCTGTTTCAAGACCTTCAGCTTTACCTTCTTCAAAACCTTTTTCCTTGCCTTCCTGAAAACCTTCATCATAGGCAGCCTGGCGAATAGCTTCTATCTCTTCAGCAGTAGGAGGCTTGATTTCTTCTTCAACTTCAGGGGGCTCATACTTCCAATCTGACCGTATGTTCAGTGCATTGGTTGTCTCGTCTTTTTTAGATGCCCTTGGATCATCGACAAAAGGTAGATCCCACGCTTTAGCTTCGTTTATTTCGTTTTCACTGAAATTTTTATTACCAGACATGTTTTTTACCAGAGACGTTTTATTACGAGGCTATTTATTACAAGGCTCTTTATTACAAAGTTCTTTATTACGAGACTTGGTTCTACCTCAGCTACAGCGCTAAGGGCATCAGAGCGCTTACAAGAACTCTTCACCGCCACCGCCGCCAAGCATGATTTCACCTGAGTCAGAAAGTCGACGGGCAACAGAAAGAATTTCTTTTTGTGCGGTTTCCACTTCACTGATACGAACAGGGCCAAGAGCTTCCAAGTCATCGCCAAGCATTTCAGCAGCACGCTTAGACATATTGCGCATAATTTTATCTTTAAGCTCTTCGTCTGCACCCTTAATGGCCTTAAGCAGCGCATCTTGCTGCACTTCGCGCAATATTGCCTGAATGCCTTTGTCGTCTACATCGACCAAATTGTCGAAGACAAACATAAGGTCCTGAATTTGCTGACTCATCTCTTCGTCTTGCTCGCGAATAGCGTCCATTAGCTGGCCTTCTATCGCGGTATCCAAGTAGTTCATGATGTTCGCCGCAGACTTCAAGCCGCCCATTTTCGCCGCTTGCGTTCCCGCTTGACCAGCGAACTGCTTCTCCATAATTTCGTTTAGTTCTTGCAATGCTGCTGGCTGAACCTCTTCTAGATTCGCAATACGCATCAACAGATCAAGACGTACTTTTTCTGGGAATTGCGCCAAAATTTCAGCGCTTTGCTCAGGCTCTAGATAAGACAGTACAATGGTTTGGATCTGCGGGTGTTCGTTACGAATAATGCTCGCCACCTGCTTAGAGTCCATCCATTTCAGTGAATCTAGACCTTTTGCGCCACTGCCCATTAGGATCTGATCGATTAGGTTTGCCGCCTTATCTTCACCTAAGGCCGCAGTTAGCGCTCGTTTAACAAAGTCTTGGCTCTGGAAGCCAATAGTGCTGTAGTTCTGAATCTCTTCAATGAAGTGTTTGTGAACTGACGTAATTTTGGTTTGCGTCATATCGTCCACTTTCGCCATTTCAGAACCCAGCTTTTGCACTTGTTTTGGTTCAAGGTGCTTTAATATCTGCGCCGCATCTTCTTCAGATAAGCTAAGTAGTAAGATGGCAGCTTTTTCTACGCCTTCTAATTTACTGACGTCGTATGACGGTTCTTCAACATTGGCAAGTTCTTCAGCCATAATCTTATCTCACTACTCGTCTTGCATTAACCAGCCCTTAACTACCTGGGCTGATAATTCTGGTTCATTGGCCACTAGGGCACGTACGGCTTTAAGTACATCTTCGTCTTTGTGCAAGTCAGGTAGCATAAGTGAGCCATCTGGCGCAAAGCCTACCTGTCCTTCGTCAAAGTCAGACGTTAACATGCTAATTGTGTCATCGCCTAAGTCTAAGCCTTCATCAGCATCAAATTCATCTGCCTCGTTAGACTCATCTGGGTTGATAAGACGACGCAGCATAGGTCGAATCACAAAGATGATAAGTACTATTATAACCAAGCCACCAACAACTAGCTTAAGAATTGGCAGAAAACCAGGCTGTTCCCACAAAGGCGCATCTTCAATTTCGCCTGCATCCATACGAGTAAAGGGTACGCTAACCACTTCTAGCGAATCGCCGCGGGTAACGTCAAAGCCAATACCGCCCTGCAATAGTCTGCGAATATTAAGAATTTCTTCTTGTTTACGCGGCGTCGGTGTCATCGCGCCGTCTTCACCCGCAACTTGGGTGTAGTCTACGGCAACCGACACACTCAACCTGCGGATAACCCCTGTCTGTTTCTTGGTATGACTGATAGTGGTATCAAGTTCGTAGTTGCGTGTTGATTCTTTCGCTGTGCGGCCAGGCATAGTTTGCTGACTACCGCCCACGGCATTTTCTGGAATATTAGAATCTAACGGAGGCTGATTAGATAATGCACCTGGAATACCACCCACGCCGCCACCCACGCTGTTCTCTTCGACGATCATTTCACTGCGAACCGCAGGTAAATCTGGGTTGTAGCTGCGCTGGGTTTGCTCCATCGCCGTGAAGTCCATTGTAACGTCAGCTTGCGCCGTGTAGTTACCTATGCCCAAAACTGGAATCAATATAGCGTCAATTTTTTCTAAATACTCTTGCTCGCGCTGGCGTTCAATTTCGTACTCTTTTCTGGCACGGGCACTCATTGAATCTTGCGAGCCTGAGTTGAGCAGACGACCGTTGCTGTCAGTTACCGTTACTTTAGACGGCTCCATGTTTTGTACGGCAGACGCCACGATATCAACGACCGCATCAACCTCTTCACCAGCAATAACGGCACCGCGCTTAGCCGTTAGCACAACGGTTGCCGACGCTTTTTTCTCTCTTCGCGCAAAAACGTTCTCTTTAGGCATAGCTAGCAAGACACGGGCTTTTTGAATACTTGCGATATCTTCGATGGTAGCCGCAATTTGTTGCTCGCGGGCGTGTTTTAAACGTTCCATTTCAACACGCTGGCTTACACCAAAACCCATATCCTGCATAATGATATCGGTACCGGCATCAGAGGCCTTAGTTAACCCTTGGCGGGTCATGCCTAAACGGATGTTTTGGAATTCGTCACTTCTTACATAAACAGTATTGCCTTCAAGCTTATAATCGATTTGATTCGCATCCATATAATCTAGGGTTTCGATAAGCTCTTGGGTCTCCATCTTAGCAAGGGGACGATAGTCAGGCTCTTGTGACCAAATAAGAATGAAGATAGCAATGGCCACACAAATGACCAAAACAACCACAAGGGCCATTTGGCGCATCATATCTGCGCTACCTAACGTATCCATGAAACCAGATTTATTCTCTGGCTCATTGTCCGCTGTTTGATTTTGATCAGGAACCGTAAGGTTTGTACCTGTTGCTTCAGCCATAACCTACTCCACCTAGACCGGCATGTTCATTATTGTTTTATAGGCTTCAAGTACTTTGTTACGTACCTGAACAGTCGCTTCAAACGCAATGCCTGCCTTTTCTTTTGTCAACATGACTTGGGCTAAGCTCAAACTTGGGTCGCCCATTTCAAAGCGCTGTTGAGCATCTTTTGACTCAAGCTGCATACCGTTTACACCATCTACCGCGTTCTTAAGCATGGTCGAGAATTCGCTTGCCGAGCTATTAACTTCACTAAGCGGCTGTTGCTGAGGCTCGTTAACTTGAAGACGAGTTTGCCCAATCATGTTCTGCATTTCTTGATACAAACTATTGGCTTTAACGTCCATAACCACTCCTAGCGTTTCTTTGAAAACCGCCTGAACACCGGCGAATACATAATCTATAAGAGTGATCTAGCAAAGGTCTTGCCAACTTTAAAAAACCTTAAATTTCAATACGATAACAACCAAATGAGAGGGTAAGCCAAATTTATGGCGTTTGATTTGAAGGGAGTAACAAAAAACCGCCGCCTTCTTTACTTCAGAGGCGACGGATAACGGGGATGAAACGAGAGATCCAAAACAGCAGTATTATGCTGGTACTTCAATACCATCTTCACGCATACGCGCTAGTTTATAACGAAGGGTACGAGGGCTTATACCTAGCTTTTCTGCTACGTCTTTGCGCTTACCATTACAAGATACCAAGGTATCAAGAATAATTTGGTGCTCCTGATAACGAAGCTCTGAGCCCAATTTGTTATCTTCAACCGGCTCTTGTGCAACTTCAAGCGGGGCCGACATGTCTTCGTCAATCATTAAATCGCCGGCATCTATTTCATTGTTTTCGCAAAGAATAAGCGCGCGTTGAACCACGTTCTCCAATTCTCGAACGTTTCCTGGCCAGCTATATTGCGACAATTTATTGCGCGCAGCAGCACTTAATCTGATGGTACCCAAACCCTGTGAACTGGCGTGACGCTGAACAAGATGCTCGGCAAGCGGAACAATGTCTCCTGGGCGTTCCGATAGCGGGCGCCATTCAATAGGAAATACGTTTAAGCGGTAGTATAAGTCTTCTCTGAATTCGCCGGCATCTACTGCTTTTCTTAAATCTCGGTTACTCGTGGCAATAACTCGAACATTAAGTTTAACGGTTTTACGTCCACCAAGGCGCTCTACTTCACGCTCTTGTAACACACGCAGTAATTTAGCCTGCAGTGCCAAATCCATCTCAGTTATTTCATCAAGTAACAGGGTGCCGTCTTGGGCTTGTTCGAACTTACCCGGACAGGCCTGAATAGCACCGGTAAAAGCCCCTTTCTCGTAACCAAACAAAGTCGCTTCCAACATATTTTCTGGAATAGCAGCACAGTTGATGGCAACAAAAGGCGCATCGCTTCGCGGTGACTGGTCGTGAATATAGCGAGACAGCACTTCTTTACCCGACCCGCTTGGCCCCATCACCATAACGGTAGCTTCAGACTTCGCAACTTTCCGCGAAAGCTCAAGTAACTTCAAACTTGAAGGGTCAGCTACGATTGGCGTACGTGATTCAATTTTTTGTGCAGGGGCGTAGCGCCCCACTAAGTTTAGCAATACTTCTGGCGCAAAAGGCTTTGAAAGGTAGTCCGTTGCGCCATCGCGCATCGCCTGAACCGCATCATCAATGGTGGCGTAGGCCGTCATTAACAGCACAGGCATATTAGGGTATTTAGCTTTAATGCTTTTTAGCAACGTTAAGCCACTCATTTCGCCCATTTGTATATCGCTAACCACTAGGTCTACATTCTGAGACGACAGCATCATTAACGCTTCTTCTGCACAATCAGCTGCAATCACGTTGTAGTTACCTAATAACAGGGTGTCTAGGAGCGCCTCGCGTAAACCCGCGTCATCTTCAACAATTAGTATGGTAGTTTTAGACATTATTCTCTCCTATGACTTACGCGACATGAGTCAATGTTTGTGAGGTTTTAGCATTCGCTGAGCACGGTAATGACACGCTAAAGCAGGCACCGCCCTCGGGTACGTCAATTACATTGAGTGCGCCGCTATGCGCACTTACCACCGACTTCACCACAGCAAGACCCAAACCGGTACCGTGAGTTTTAGTTGTAAAAAAGGGTTCAAAGATTTTGGTTTTTAACCGTTCTGGTACACCTGGGCCTTTATCAATAACTGAAACATGTAAACGCTGATCGCTTACCGATGCCTGGACATGTACACACTCACCTTTCGGGGTGACTTGGCTTGCATTATGTATGAGATTTAACAATGCCCCCTGAAGAGCAGTTAAATTCCCAGTTATTGCTGCGTTTTGCTCAAAACCTGAAAACGTTAGCTTTTGCTGCGCTTGAGCCGTCATGCTTTGAGCATTCCCCTCAATGGCACCGAATAATTCAGCGAGACTAATTTTGCTTACCACTTGCTCTTCGCCAGATTTAGCAAAAAGCAGCATGTCATTAACCTGGCTTTCCAGCTCTTTAAGCCTGTCTGTTAGTTTGTTCGCAAATTGTGTTTGTGCTTCTTCCCCTAACCCTTTACGCGTTAAGTTTGACGCATAAAGCATGGCTGCAGAAAGTGGAGTTCTGATTTGATGGGCCAGGGATGCCACCATTTTTCCAAGAGAAGACAACCGTTGCATGTGGCTAACCCGAGCTTGCAGCTGACGGGTTTCAGTTAGGTCTGTGATAACAATTAGCTGACCTGGCTCGTTGTCTAGTGGGGTAATTGAAAGCTTCACTCGTCTACCATCAACCAGCGATACTTCATGACCATCGTCTGCGCGAGGCTTGAAAGAGCGAGTAATAATACTGCGCCACACTTCCTCTTCCAGCGGTTCGCCTAACAATGCTTTTGCCTGCTCGTTGGCTTGGCGAACAATGCCCTTTCCATCAATAACAATAACACCCGCTGGCATCACTTGAAGTAAATGTTCGAGTCGACTCGCCTGCAATCTCAGTGATTCAATATCATCATTTTGCGACGTTTGATAATCATCTTGAGATACCGCCGAGCCGCCGTTAAGTGCATAGGCAGATGCGAAATACTCTGTAGATTGTTGTGTGCTGTCGAAAGCCATATTATCCTCGTCAAATTGCAGACGCTGTTTAACTATGGCTTAGATAAAGCAGAAGATATGCCAACTTTATATTGGCTTATTTATCAGTAGGATATATGGTATTTTCAAAGAAAAGCGTAACGTCAATTAGCTGACATTACGCTTCTTCAGTACGCTGGATATCGTATTTCCGCATTTTTTCAACGAGCGTGGTTCTGCGCATTCCAAGCTTGTCGGCGGCACGTGCTACTACCCAATCTTGGTTTTCCAGGGCTTGTTTTATGAGATTCACTTCGAGCTCAGAAAGGTACTCTTTAAGGTTAACACCTTCTGCAGGTAACGAGGACGACACCATACCGTTTAGGCCGTCGTGACTCTGCTGGCTAACGTCTTCTTCTGGCTCTTGCGCTGCAGCCTCGGCAAATAGTTCATTAAAGGCTTCACGCTCAAGCATTTCTTCGGGGTAGTCTGGCTCGTAAGCCTGAACATCACCGTACTGATACTTTTCCGGTAAATCAGCAATATCAACAATCTGCCCAGGGTAAAGAATTGTTAATCGCTCAACTAAATTTGAGAGTTCACGAACGTTCCCCGCCCACTCATGCTCCATTAGCGACGCAATGGCTTGCTCGGTAAAACGCACGCTTTCAACGCCATCCCCTTGAATTCGGCTATTCAATTCCTGAAGTAATAAGGGAATATCGTCTTTTCTTTGTCGAAGCGCAGGGCTGTCGATTGGGAAAACGTTGAGTCGGTAGTACAAGTCTTCTCGAAACTTGTCTTCGCTGATCATGGTTTCCAAGTTGCGGTGCGTTGCCGCTATAATACGCACGTTGCATTGAAGGGGCTTATTCCCGCCTACGCGCTCAAACATACGTTCTTGCAACACACGTAATAACTTAACCTGCATTTGAAGGGGCATATCACCGATTTCGTCGAGAAATAATGTGCCGCCCTCGGCTAACTCAAAGCGGCCTTTACGTGCACTGATAGCGCCTGTGAAAGCGCCTTTCTCGTGACCAAACAATTCGCTCTCTAAAAGCTCGCCGGGAATAGCGCCGCAATTTACTGGAATGAATGGACCGTCTTTACGTTCAGATAAGAAGTGAACATTGCGCGCAACCACTTCTTTACCGGTTCCAGACTCACCTAAAATCAACACGGTGGCATCGGTAGGCGCGACTTGCTCAACTAAGCGCCGCACAATTTGGATTTGCTCACTTTTACCAATTAGGCTTCTAAATAACCGCGTTTTTGTACCTGCCGCTCGAGATAAGCCTGGTTTACGTCGAGAGTATTCTTGGCAACGATGTATAGCCTGCGTTAAAACAGGGTACGTTAACGGTGTTGCAATAACACTAACCAGATTACAGCCTGCAGACGCCTGTGTATTACTTTCAACTAAAGCGACAAACGGTATGTGTGGAAACTTTTCTACCAGATTACTTACAGCAGTGGGCGAGCGGTACTCGATAAGCACGGCGTCTGCACCACTTTCATGGAGGTATCGCTCGCATTCACTGAAGCCTCGTGACTGGCACGACTCTCCCATGAAGGTAACGATAGTTTCCAAGTTTTGAATAAGTTCCTGATTATCACTAATCAGCAAAATGTTCTTCATCAATTCCCCGAGAACGCTTTGTTATTATTTACAGTTTAGCGCATTTCTAAATTGTAACGACAAAAGATCGGAGCGCAACCGCTGTTTTGGGAAATATATCAATAAAAAAAGCAGGTTACCCTGCTTCTTTCGATTAAATTTAGCCTAAGCTACACCATCTAGTCTAGCTTAATAACGATAAAACTTGGCTTTGCTGCTGATTCGCTTGCGCTTGAACAGTAAGAGCTGCTTGGCCTAATACGTCGTTTGAAGCTTGTTGCGAAGTCGCTTGCGCAAAATCTAAATCTTGAATACGACTTCTCGCTTCCGCAGTATTTACGTTAGCTTGAGTGAGTGAACGCGCAGCACTTTCAAAGCGATTTTGTGTAGCGCCTAAATCGCCCCGTGCACTGCCGAGAGTTTCTATAGCCGCGTCTGCTGCCCCTAGCGCATCTTCAATACTGGTGCCTGAGGTAATATCGATAGATAGAACATCGTTTAGCTGCGCCGCAACATCCTGCGTGTTAACACTAATTGATTGACCAGGGCTAGAACCTGACTGAAATTCAAGTGAGCCATTTTCAGATAATAACGGCTTGCCAGCAAAATTTGTTTGCTCGATAGTTTGCGAGATATTTTCTTGTAGCTGGGTTATTTCAGACTGAATAGCACGGCGATCGCCACTGCTAAGCACACCATTACCAGACTGCAAAGTAAGCTCGCGAATACGGTTGACGTCGTCGTTTATGCTTCCGAGTCCGCCTTCTGCCACCTGCGCGACAGAGATGCCATCGTAGACGTTGTTTAATGATTGACGATTTCCCTCTACTTCCGAGGTCAGCCTATCGATAATTTGTTGGGCTGCTGCGCCGTCAGATGCATTGTTAACTTTTTTACCGCTGGCAAGCTTCTCCATCAAGGATTCTTGCTTCTCTTGTACTTGGCTGAGAAGTGAGGTCGTTGAGCTATTAACTTGCATGACAATTTCCTAAAATTTGTAACACACTAAGTGTAGCAGAAAGCTGAGCAAAATGTAGTCAGCCATTTGTATAACAGTCGATACGTTCAACCTCAACTCTATACGCTCATGGAATAGTTTGACTTGCCGATAAGTTATGAGTGTACAATTTGTTTATTTTCAGGGATTAATGCTATGACTATTGTGGTGACGTACGGCACCTTTGATCTTTTCCATATAGGGCATGTTAGGCTTTTAAAGCGATTACACAGCTTAGGCGATAGGCTAGTGGTTGGCTTGTCCTCTGATGAATTCAATACGGTAAAAGGTAAAAACGTAGTCATACCTTATGAAGACAGAAAGGAAATTTTGCTCTCCTGTCGTTATGTTGACGACGTCTTTCAAGAAAACTGTTGGGAACAAAAGCGGGAAGACCTTGAACGAGAAGGTGCTGATATATTTGCAATGGGTGATGACTGGATTGGAAAGTTCGATGATCTGCAAGATATCGTTAAAGTTGTGTATTTACCCCGTACACAAGATGTTTCAACCACTGAACTTAAAACCGTTATCAGCGAAATTCAAAATGAGAAAATTCGCGAAGTGCAGAGTTTGACAGAGCATTTACGCACATTAGTACAAAGACTTTAGCACCTCTAATTAATGCTCCAATATTGTTATTCAAACGGACATAAAATCTACAAAGGAAAAGCACAATGCGAAGCTTAATACTTCTAACTCAAAACCAATATTCAGTGGTTTCGCATTTTTTTAGTGGTATTAAACTCGCCCTAGAAAACATGGGTTACGCCGTCGATATTCTTTATTGCGATAATCCAGATACAATTGCTAAAGGGTTCGTAAAATTAGCCCCCATAGAAGCGTATGATCACATATTTAGTTTTAATGGTAACGGCTTAGGCAAAATAACGGATTCTTTCAACACGCTTGCATTTGCAAAGTTAAAGCCTGTCTACGTTTATTGTGTAGACAATCCAATTCACGTTATTCCTCGCTTCTATGGGCATCCAGTTACCGTGCTATGTGTAGCAGAAGAGCACGTGGCACTTATGCGGCAATTTGGACACAAGTCATCCTACTTTCCCCATGCAGTAATGGACAGCAAGAAGTGTTACCCCGCGCCAGAGATAGACAATAAAAACGAAAATATTCTTTTCCCGATATCTTTTATGAGCAGTGAAAGCGCTAAAAGTGCATTAACTCCCGTCTGGGAGCAATTAGGCGAAGGGATCGATGCATCAAATTCCGTAACAGACTTTTTACGAGTGATTGGCGTTGTGCCGACTGAAACATCGCCAGCGAGGACTAAATTTGACGAAAATATACGCCGAATTACCGTATTGGTTGATCGATTTCTTCGAGCACGTGAACGAGAACGGTGCTTGCTTTATTGCGCATCACGAAAAATAAAACTAAATGTAGTAGGTCGTGATTCGCTAAAATTTAAGCCACTCACTGATTATCACGACTATAACGAAGCCATCAATTTCTCAGATTTACTCAAAGAAATGTCTTTATCCCGGTGGGTTTTACACCAATCTCCAGGTTTCGAGGAAGGATTGCATGAACGTATTGTATACCCGCTTGTATGTGGGACTCCCGTTGTCGTATGGAAATATCCTCATGTACTAAGCGCGATGAGCAACAAAGGGGTTATTGATTTTGCCGATTATGATGCGTTGAACAAAGAGGATTCTTACATTCAGTTACTTACCAAAGGAAAGCAAGAAGTCCTAGACCACCATACGTGGTCACAGAGACTATCTGCGTTATTAACCGACACCAAATAACATTCGACGATTGGAAAAAGAAATGAACGTAGCCATAATCCCCGCAAGGGGCGGAAGCAAACGCATTCCTAAAAAAAATATAAAACCGTTTTGCGGTAAACCTATGGTTGCCCATGCAATAGAAAATGCGTTGGCAAGCCCCTACGTAGACAAAGTCGTGGTTTCAACAGATGATGAATCAATTGCAAACGTCGCAAGAAATTATGGTGCTGAAGTGCCATTCATGAGACCTGCAGAATTGGCAGATGATTACACAGGCACTAGTCCTGTGGTTCGCCATGCATTGAGCACCCTGTTAGAAAAAGGCTGGGATATAAACTATTGCGCCTGTGTTTATGCAACATCGCCTCTTCTGACCACATCATTAATTAATTCTTGCTATGAAATGCTAATGAACGCTGACAATACAGACTACGTATTTACAGCGGCAAGATTCTCATTTCCAATTCAACGGGCGATATTACAAACCGAAAATGGCGGCGTAAAACCTTTTGACGAGTTTGGTATTACTCAGCGCTCACAGGATTTACCACCAGCCTTTCATGATGCAGGACAGTTGTATTGGGGCCATCACAAAACCTGGCTTGATACTAGCAGACGTATTTTCGGTGCCAACTCTAAAATGGTAGTAATGCCAGACCACTTAGTGCAAGACATTGATACACCTGAAGATTGGGTTAGAGCTGAACTGCTTTACAAGCTTTTGCAGAGCGAAAACGTAAAGTGAGGATTGTTTTTAGGGTCGATGGTACGGCCCAAATAGGACTCGGCCACGTTATGCGTTGCTTAACCTTGGCCACACAATTACTTCCCTTACACAGCATAACATTCCTGTGTTGCGCGCTGCCTTTAACTCTACAACAACAGATACAGCGTGCTGGAATTACATTATTGACCACGCCACCGCTTCATAAGGGCGAACGGGAAGGTAATGCTTCGGCGGTCTTAAATGAAGTAGAACAAGCCTCTCATGCTGCTCACTGTATAGCGCTTCTTGACGATATTAACGATGAGCCTATCGACATGCTTATAGTCGACCACTATCAGCTATCAGCTTCGTTTAGTAAAGTGATGCGCAGTCGCTGCACACATATTGTTGTCATTGACGATTTAGCAAACCGCCAACACGACTGTGACGTGATTTTGGACCAAAATCTCTTTGAGGACTTTGAATTCCGATACGATCAGCTTGTGCCTCCTCATTGCCAAAAACTCTTAGGACCCGAGTTTGCTATTTTGAGAAATGAGTTTTACCGCCCACCAGCAATGCCTAGAAATGACAGCCATATTCTGGTCTGCTTTGGCGGCAGCGATCCTATAAATTTAACGGAGCGCGTTGTTGATGTTTTAATTGAATTAAAGTCTTTAACTTTTTCTGCCGATATTGTTGTCGGAGCGGCTTATTCCGGCGTTAATGCGCTTAAAGCAAAAGTTAATTGCCTACCGAACGCGAAGCTTCACGTCGCTTGCGGTCACATATCCGAGCTTATGAAAGCGGCCAATACAATGCTTGGCGCTGGAGGTTCGATGCACTGGGAGCGCGCAGCATCGGGGGTAGCAGGCATAATTATTACATTGGCTGATAATCAAGTTGAAACAACGCAGTGCCTGCACGAACGGCATTGCTGTTTGTGGCTAGGAGCATGTGACGAGGTCACTAACGAAGATATTAGCAAGGCCGTTGAATTTGCGATAAATTCGCCGCAAGAAATGCGTAAACTAGCAAACAACGCGGTATCTTTGGTGAGCGCAAACAAAAATCCATCTTTTGTAATGGATACTATATTGAACATTGTTACGAGGTAGTCATGAAACCAATCACAATCGGTGATATTCAAATTGGTCCGGGTCTCACTCCCTTTATCATCGCAGAAATGTCTGGAAATCATGGACAATCATTGGAAAAAGCCTACCGACTCATTGATGCAGCTGCAGACGCTGGCGCACATGCCATAAAATTGCAAACCTATACGCCAGACACGATCACTTTGGATTGTCATGAAGGCGAATTTTTTATTGAAGACCCAAGTAGCCTTTGGAAAGGAAACTCTTTGTATAACCTCTACAAAGAGGCGATGACGCCTTGGGAATGGCACAAGGAGCTATTCGACTATGCCAAAGAGAAAGGCCTATTGGCATTTAGCACGCCCTTCGATTTAACCGCTGTCGACTTCCTAGAAACATTGAATCCACCTTGCTACAAAGTAGCGTCTTTTGAAAATACTGACCACGCTATCCTAGCGGCTGTAGCAAAGACAGGGAAACCCGTTATTGTCTCTACAGGCATGGCTAGCCAAGCAGAAATAGCCGAGTCTGTTGAAGTACTCCGTTCCAATGGGTGTGATGACATCATATTACTCAAGTGCACCAGTAATTACCCAGCAAACCCGGTAGACGCCAACTTAAAGACAATTCCTCATTTGAGCGAACTTTTCGACTGTCACGTTGGACTTTCCGACCATACACCGGGGGTGGGGGTAGCTGTCGCCGCGGTGGCACTTGGCGCAACAGTAATTGAAAAGCATTTTGTTTTAGACAGAAGCGGTGGAGAGGTAGATGCAGAATTTTCTCTTGAACCCCATGAAATTAAGCTGCTTGTTGAGGAAACGGCGCGGGCAGCGGTAGCAATTGGCAAGGTGAGTTATGGCGCCACCGAGCGAGAAAAGGCCTCGTTGGTACACCGACGCTCTTTATACATTGCCAAAGATATGAAAGCCGGCGATACATTAAATGCGGAGAATTTACGCTCTGTTCGCCCAGGGCTTGGGTTGCCTCCCAAATACCTTCCCCTTTTGCTTGGGAAGCAAATCAAGCGCGACGCACCAAAAGGTACCCCTATGAGTTGGGAGCTACTGTGAGATGAGAGCCATTCTGTTCGGTGCTAGTAAGGCCGGAGAAAACTACATTTCTAATCACCCAGATATAGAAGTCGTGGCATTCACGGATAACGATAGTGCGAAACACGGAACTCGTTTTATGGGTTATCCCATCATTGCACCCGCAGATATCAATACTCACGATGTCGACAGCATAATTATCACCAGTCAGTGGGTTGATCAAATCTATTCCCAACTTACCGAAGAAATGGGTATTGATGAGTCGAATATCATTGTACCGACTAAGCAGTCGGTAAAAGCTGCCCTGCCTTTCGAAGACCATGAAACGTTAGCCTTTGCCCAGTCCGTAATGCGTACGCTAAATCAATACTTCGTTTCCCACAACATTTCAGCGTGTCTAGATTCTGGAACTTTGCTAGGTGCTGTGAGAAATAAAGGGCTCATTCCTTGGGATGACGATATAGATTTAGCTGTAGATAAAGACAATTACGAAAGGTTACAGGCATCGCTACCTGAGCTTTATAAATTATTAAACACAAACTATGACGTAAAGTGGAACATCGTCATCATCACGGTCAACGATATAGACTGTTGTATCAACCTAGAGTTTAGCAATTCATCACACACCCAATTAGTCCCTTTTGATATAAGCATACAGCGCAGAGAGTCGATAAATGGTCTATCTGAGCTCTTGTCCTCGGGCGGGCTGTTTTTTGCCCCCGCTAAACATTTCGACAGCTACGAGCCAATCGAGTTTTTAGGTGAAACCTTTCTTGCCCCATTCGATGCAGAAGGCTTTCTCACATTTATGTACGGACATTGGCAAACGCCCAAAAAAACGACACAAATTACGGAATACGAAAATAGAAGAGCATCGATGTCAGCACCTAGAACAGGTATAAGCGTGCAAAAACGCACGCTTTCTCAATGAGCATTTATACTAAGGTGTCAAATTAACGTGAACGTATTACTTTCAAGCGCCAGCAATAAAGTTCCACTATTAAAAGCGCTTCAATGTGCCGTCAAGCGTATCGATAAGAAGGGCATAGTTACGGCAGGCGATTTAAGTAGCCAAGTAATTACACGGCACTTTTGCGATGTATTTTGGCAAATGCCACCCACAAATCAAGACAACGTAGATGAGATTATTGCCCAGCTCAAGCATCGAAGAATTACTCATATTCTCCCAAGTAGAGACGGCGAACTGCTTTTTTGGGCAAGGCTAAAAAACGACCTAAAAAGCGCTAACATTCACGTACTTGTTTCTGATGAAAATGCAATAGAGCTTTGTTTGGATAAATTAAGATTCGGCCAATGCAGTATTCCTTTTATCATCCCTTCATTTGAAAGCATCGAAGAGGTGAAAACGGTTATTCAGGGCACTCCGCCATTGCACTATGTGGTCAAAGAACGTTTTGGTGCGGGTAGTAAAGCTGTTGGCCTTAATCTAAACAAAGACGACGCAGTGCAGCACGCCAAAGGTCTATCCTCACCTATTTTTCAACTGTACAAAGCAGGTCAAGAAATTAGCGTAGACGCTTGGCTAACAAAGGACCATTTGGTTAAAGCGGCGGTGTGCCGAGTGCGAGACCTAGTTGTTAATGGTGAATCCCAAATTACCTATACTTTACCGAATTGCCCTTTTACAGCACAGGTGACACAGACTCTTTCCAAACTAGCGCTGTCTGGCCCCGTTGTATTACAAGGCATCATAAATGATGGAGTACTTCACATCATTGAATGTAATTCGCGATTTGGAGGCGCTTCAACGTTAGGTATCAAGGCGGGTGTTGATAGTCTTTATTGGAGTTTGTGCGAGAGTATAGGCGAAGATATTGACTCGTTGCCGGTAGATCTCGCATCCCATAAAATAACGCAGATTAGAGCTGCTACCGACTATTACCTATGATTTATATCTTCGACCTAGATGATACCCTTTATGATGAGCGCCAATACGTAGAGTCTGGCCTTGCAGCCGTTGCCTCATATGTGGAAAAAAGCTGGAATGTTGATAAGCGAAGTGGCTTTCAAGAATTAGTTACTCTGCTTGATCGAAATGGTCGTGGCCGAATTTTCAATGATTACTTAGCTAACCACGGCATAGCAGTCAATAAGCGGAATGTACGTGCCTGCGTTTCAGCATATCGCTTACACCAGCCCACTTTGACTTTGCCCGACAATCACTTAACGTTGCTAGAACGTTTGCCCAAGCCGCTTTACCTCGTAACTGACGGAAATAAAGTAGTACAAAGTAAGAAAGTAGAAGCACTCAACATAGCGCACTACTTCAAGCGCGTGTTTGTCACTCACCGCTTTGGAGTGCAACATGCTAAACCTTCTACTTACTGCTTTGAAAAGATTAAACAAGCGGAACAATGTCAGTGGCACGAAATGGTTTACATTGGTGACAACCCAGCAAAAGACTTCGTCAATTTAAATAAACTTGGAATGCCGACTGTTAGGGTGCTAACTGGGGTTCACAAAAACGCACCTGCAAAACCAGGTTTTGATGCAAAGTTTACAATACAAAACCTAACTGAACTTCCAGCCCTCAGTCTTTGAACTTTATTAGGCGGCATCCCAGCATATTTAATAAAATAAAATCAATGCTTAACCTACCTGCTGATAAACAACAAGTTCTACCTAAACACGAAGAAATCTACACCTTTAGGACTAATAATCCTCACCTAAGCGCATAGATTCTAAAGCTTTATGGCAAAAATGCCGACACATGATATATTGTGTTTATAACCATAAAAACAGCGAGCAAGCTATGTTCGATGGAAAATCGATTCTCATAACAGGTGGAACGGGTTCATTTGGCCATAAGTACACTGAGACTCTGTTAGCGAGATACAAACCAAAGCGCTTAATCATCTACTCACGCGACGAACTCAAACAGTTCGAAATGCAGCAAAAATTTCACGCGCCGTGCATGAGATATTTTATTGGCGATGTTCGTGATAGAGAACGTCTTAATCGCGCCATGCAAGGTGTTGACTTTGTAATACACGCAGCGGCGATGAAGCAAGTCCCTGCCGCTGAGTACAACCCTACCGAATGTATTCGTACAAATATCGATGGTGCCGAAAATGTAATTAACGCCGCCATTGATAATAACGTTGAAAAAGTTATTGCGTTGTCTACAGACAAAGCCGCCAACCCGGTTAATTTATACGGTGCTACCAAATTAGCTTCAGATAAATTGTTCGTTGCAGCCAATAATATTGTTGGCGCTGGTGCATCTCGATTTTCTGTAGTGCGTTACGGCAATGTGGTTGGCTCTCGTGGTTCTGTTGTACCCTTTTTCAATAAGTTGATAGCGGAAAACAGCGATCATATTCCTGTTACGCACAAAGACATGACCCGATTTTGGATTACTCTTCAACAGGGCGTCGACTTTGTACTTAAAAACTTTGAGCGCATGTTAGGTGGTGAGATTTTCGTACCGAAAATCCCATCAATTCGAATTACTGACCTCGCGACTGCAATGGCACCGGATATTCCAATCAAATATGTAGGGATTCGTCCAGGTGAAAAGCTTCATGAAATGATGTGCCCTGGCGACATGTCTCTGCACACATTTGAATTCGATGATCACTTTGTAATTGCCCCAGCTATTAAGTTTTTCCACCGAAGCAATAACTTTACTAGCAACGCACTTAGCGAGCAGGGAAAACTTGTAGAGTCGGGTTTCGAGTACGTTTCAGACACTAACGAACATTTCCTTAGTATTGAAGAAATAAAGAAGTTCAATGAGGAAGCCCAATAGTGATTCCTTATGGGCGACAGCACCTAGATGAAGATGATGTAAAAGCCGTTGTCGAAACCTTAACATCAAATTGGTTAACGCAAGGCCCGGCTATTCCTAAATTTGAAACCGCTCTTGCTGATTATTGTGGCGCTAATTTTGGGGTTGCAGTTAATAGCGCTACGTCTGCTCTACACATTGCTTGCCTTGCACTAGGTGTGAGTGAAGGCGATATAGTATGGACATCTCCGAACTCATTTGTTGCTTCGTCAAATTGCGCGCTCTACTGTGGAGCGAAAGTCGATTTTGTAGATATTGACCTTCACACCGGTAACATGTGCGTTGATGCCTTACGACACAAGCTTGCCACAGCTGAATCCACCAACGCCTTACCGAAGGTGGTCATTCCCGTTCATTTTGCAGGTCAGCCCTGCGATATGAAAGAAATTCGTGCACTTTCAAAAAAATATGACTTCTTTGTTATTGAAGATGCATCACATGCAGTAGGCGCAAAATATCAGGAGAAATTTGTAGGCAGCTGCGAATTCTCAGATATTTGTGTGTTTAGTTTCCACCCGGTAAAAATTATTACCACTATGGAGGGGGGAATGGCACTTACAAATAACAGTGAATGGGCTGAAAAGATGCGTATGTTGCGCAGTCACGGCATAACCAATGACCCAGAGAAGATGACTGAGGACAGTCATGGTCCTTGGTATTATCAACAGATAGCATTGGGCTTTAATTATCGTATGACTGACGTAGAAGCTGCGCTTGGTTTAAGCCAGCTAAAAAAATTGCCGAGCTTTTTAGAAAAGCGGAATACACTAGCTGCTCATTATGATAAACGTTTTGCATCGAAAGAAAATATCTCACCACTTAAGCAATCTAGTAATAAATATAGCAGCTATCATCTCTACGTGATCCGAGTACTTGATATAAACGAATCTGAACACGAAGTACTTGTATCTCAGCTAAGGTCCGCTGGCATTTTCGCTCATGTACACTACATTCCCATTCACACTCAGCCTTTCTACAAAGAACTAGGATTTAATTGGGGAGACTATCCAAATGCAGAAACGTATTATCACCAAGCCATCTCGCTGCCGTTATTCTCGGAGCTCACAGAGGTTGAAGTAAACCAAGTTGTTAATCAACTTGTGCAACTGGTAGAAAAACTTTAAAGTGTAATCCCTATGCCAATATCAAGAAATCCTCAAACTCAGTCTTGCCGTAAAACTCGAGTTGATGAATTACTTGAGATCTAACCGGCTGGGCAGCAACAATGATAATTCTTTTCGTGTTAAGCGAAAGGTATTCATCTAAACCACAAACGCCGACGACATAATCTGCAACAGATATGGTATCCTCACTCCCTAACTTTTCTACAAAACCTCTAGTTTTAACATTAAAAGACGATAAACACTGTGCACATGCTTTCGCCATATTCCCCGTACCGTAAATATAAATGTCTTTTTCCCCCACTAATGAAGCGAAGTTTGGCCACTTCTCTTCAATGATGCCTTTTAAGCCTTTTTCTAATTCGGCTATGCCAAGTGACGTGGTAGCAGAGCTATCACTTAATCGAATATGCACTAGAGGTTCATTAACACACCCGAATTTATATCCCGCATTTTTCAAGCGAAGAAATAAGATGTAATCCTCGTAGAGTCGAGTATGTGGGTATCTCACATTTTTAATAGCACCGGTCCGTGCGAAATACGAAGTGTGTAGAAAACAAAGCCAACGATTTAACGTCGCTGAAATGTCGTCTGGTGTATTTACCTGATTATGTAGCACCTGTTTTTCAGAAACAAATTGTTTAAATCTCTCGCTATCTCGAACTTTTTCATTATCGGGAAAATAAGTGATAAAGCTCTTAACAATGTCCAATTCATTACTTTCAAGAAATGAGAGCTGTTTTTCGAATCGTGTTGATTCACTGATATCGTCTGCATCAACTTTCACAATATACTGTGTATCGATTATGTCTAACGCAGCGTCAAGACAAGCCCCAACCCCCATATTTTTATGATTTTCGATAAGTTTAATGCGTTTGTCTGAATAACGTTTGATGCGCTCTACTGTGCCATCACTGGAGCCGTCATCAATTATCAAAAACTCAAAAGTTGAATAGGTTTGATTTAATACTGAGTCAATAGTCTCGTCGACCCACGCCTCAGCGTTATAAGTTGTCATTAATGCCGTTATCTTAGGCTTCACAAGTTCACCATTATTCTAATCAACTACCATTAAGAAATACTTTTCCTTTCCTACGAAAAATAACGTTAGATATATCCAGTCAGTTACAGCAACAATGTTTTTTAAAAGCGTATCCTGACAATTAAACAAGAAATAACAAGATATTCAAAAGCAGGTAGTTTTTCGAACTTATCGCAAAAACCTTAAACTATGTTATCTTGATAAACAAAACATCAAAACTCCTTAACTGCTATATACAGCAATAAGTTAGTTGAGTTTTTCATTTTGTACACAATACTCAAACTTGTTTGTATAAGACATACTAAGGCTATTAGTGAAAGCTAAAGATAAAATAGAGATATCTACACGGGTATCAGTATTAATGCCAGCACACAATGCAGAACAATATGTGATTGCTGCTATCTCATCAATTCTTTCACAAGAATACACTAACTTTAAGCTAATCATTTTGAACGACGGTTCGACCGATGGGACCGGAAAAATACTGAGTAAGTTTAAAGACCTAGATAGTCGAATAGAGATTCATGAAAACCCTCAAAAAACAGGAATATTGGCGGCAAGAGACAAACTATTATCACTTGTTGATACTGAATTTTATGCTTGGATGGATGCTGACGACATATCAACACCTGATCGATTAAGAAAGCAAATCACCTTCCTTGAGTCAAACCCGAAGGTTGACGTTGTTGGGGCTGCATGGTCAATTTTGGGGACAAATAAAGTCACAGTACCCTATTCGGAGCCAAAAGAAATAAAAGCGGCAATGCTTGTGAGTAACCCTTTTCACAACCCCGTTATGATGGTTCGGACAGAGATATCGCGCTCTCTTAATTTCACCTATTTAAACTGCGGTGTAAAAAGTGCGTCGGACTTCGCTTTTGTAACTGAGTTAAATAAAGTTGGAACGTTTTCCACACTACCTGACGTGTTATATTTTTATCGGATTCATCCTAGTCAGGAGAGTACTGCGAACGGAATCGTTCAGCGCGCCTCACTAAAATCACTAATGCGCAGACAATTTGAGTACCACGGTATCGAAGTACCTGACTCTATAGTGTCTGTAATTCGCACATTTCCTGGCGAATTAACAACAAAGAAGCAGGTGAACGCTGTAGCCTTGATATATAAACGTTTATTAGAAGCAAATAGCAAACAGCATTGGTACGACCAGGATTACTTAACGAAACATTTGACGATAAGCTTCAGACGCATGTGTTGCACTCATGGCTTTTTAGGTATTTGTTTTTTTATCCGCCATTTTGGAATAATACAGCTTTTCAAAGGCAAACAATATGGCACTGCATTTATAAAAGATTGCTTGAAACGCCCTCGTCAAACCATTGATACAGACATTTAATTTACATATTTCATAATGTGTTCTGGAATCTGTCGCTCCCAAAAATAGGTAGTAAGCGCAAAACGCTGGCCTTGTTCTATAGGTTTACCTCTATGAATTCCTCTGGTATTAGCAAACAATAGCGCGCCCGCATTCGATAATACCTCAGTGAGTCTTGAGTGAGGTAAGAACTTTTGAGGGTCGACTGATATACGATTATTCGCTTTTGGTATTCCGTAATATTTTTCACATGCCCGCATAGATCTCTCAGATGCCGTTCTAAGATAATATTGAAACGGCCCTGTTGTCGAAGTTACGTCACTAAGGTATGCAATGGTTTTAAATTGATCCATATTCACTGAGTCGCGATGCCACCCCTGACCACTTCCAAGATTGCCCTGCACATACTGCAGATGGCCAGACATTGTAAATCCAGCTTTAGGAGCTTTTCCGTAGAGCGAAGTCATAACTTTTTCAATAATACGGTCGTATCGTAACTCAAGATAAGGTGCCAAGGCGCCAATCCCCATGATCCTCTTATCTGAACCAAGAGGATCTTGCCAAATCTTTACGTTATTAGCTCTCTCCAATCTCTTTATGTCAGAAATTGCCTTTTTACAAAAATCTTTTGAAAAAAAATCAGGGAGTATACATATTCCCCACTGTGTAACAGTGGCTTCAATTAGATGACAAAGTTCAGGCTCTTCTAAACAATTCCAGTCTGGTAAGACAAAACGCCTTGTGCTAGTCATTGAGAATATCAGCCTTCACAAACACCATCTCTATCGAATAGAAGCTATTTGAGGATCGTGGTAAACGCCATTCGCCATATCCGAGTTCTTTAAAACGCGACCTCAACTCATCTACTTCCTTAAAGAAAGTAAGAAAATCGTTTATGTTCTTTGTTCCCTTTTTTCTTTCAAACTCGACAACAACTTGGTCAGGATAAATATGATTATCCAAAGCATGCGATAGTATGATGCGCTCAGCGCCTTCAACGTCGAGTTTCAGCACATCGATTTTCGGATGGGTTAATGACTTCATCACGTTCGGCAATGTCTCGCATTTAGCAACAAATTGTCTGCCAGGGTGATTAAATATGGTAGAGGGAGAGCCACCGTAAACCGGCGTAGAAAACGTCAATTCTGTATCTTCATGCCAAATTCCAAGTTGCTGGAATTTAAACGCCGGATTATTGAGTTTATTGATATGTCGAGTAGCAATAATAGACGGATCAAAGAGATAAACACTGCATCCAAATGTCTCTGAGATAGCTTCATCAAAACTAGTTTCGTTTAAAACCCCTAGAGAGTAAACAACGCTATGGCTATTTAGTTTTGCTTTTTTGCTAACGGCATAGTTACCCAATACAATAAAAGAACCGTCTATTAAAGGGATAGTCTCTTCGTAGCGCTTAGTCACTATACGGTAAGGATCCAAAAAATAGTGCCAATTAGCGAACTTAATTTTTTTAGTTACATGCTGATAAAACCTAGCTTTAATAAAAAATGCGACACCTTGCCACTTATTTTTCTGATAGTAATACTGAAGACCTTGTACGATATTCATGAGTTGTTTCCGGTAATTTTTGTGCCTAGCACATCACTTCATACAAAAATTCACGTTGTGCAGTATTAGTGTATCGGCTTCACAGCTATCGGACTTTAACGCAAATTAATTGCTGTCGCCTAGGCAAGCTAGAGATTAACACCTTTAGTGATAAAAATGCCCAAGAGAGCTTATTGTCGAGCGCTCAATAACGCTTTTACTCGCTCCAAATCGGCTTCTGTATCAATATCTTCTGATGATTGTTGCGACATTATAAAAGGCCGGGTAGTGGGTTGGTACTGCGAAGAAAGAAACTGAGTTTGATAGATGAATATTGCGCCGTTAGGCATATATACAGGCTTATTGCTTTGCCGTGTGAACCCGCGTCCTTCATTGAGCCTTTTATCCATGAAGGCTAAAGAACCATCATTATCTTCTTCAAGTAACCAGCGGTATTTAGAGTCTACTTGATATACCGATGCCAACGATTTAGGCGTTTCATTCCATGATATAAATGTTTTGAGTGCCGCATCAATGTGGCCTTTGTTTCGTAATGGAGATGTGGGCTGTAAAACTATTACAACATCGTACTCGTAACCAAGTTTCAATAAACGTTTAACAGAGCTTTGTATTACTCCCATCAATGAGCTTGTATCACTTGCCAGCGCACTTTCTCTGAGAAAAGGTACCCATGCTCCATACTTTTGTCCGATTTCCGCATACTCTTTGCTATCTGTCGATAAGATAACATCGTCGATATAACTTGAAGCCAATGCACTTTCAATCGACCATGCTATTAATGGTTTACCATTTAACTCTAGGATATTTTTGTTTTTTAACCCTTTTGAGCCGGACCTAGCGGGTACTATTGCGAGAACGCGTTGAGATTTATTCATAATAGTTAAACTATAGCTTAAGCAAAGATACCGACGTTCTACTTTCCTCAAGAGTGCCATCGTAAACTTCTAACGTAATAGTCTTACCACGCAAGTCATATCGTCTTAACATCTCGAACATGTCTGAATCTTCGTGGAGACCATTGTTTGTGTCAGCAATTCCATTATTGTCGCTAAAATGTAGATAGTCAGATTGCGGTATCAGTATTGAAAACTCTTCTTCAAATGAGATTCCAAGGGTATTACAGCTTACTTTAAGATGTGCAATGTCCAACAATAAGTTAAGTTGGCATACTTGAGAAAGTTTCTTTATCGACTTTGAATCGGTAGCTAAAAACGGATTCTCACAGTCAAACGAGACACTATTTGCCTTTGAAAAAACGTTGTTTTCAACATAAAGCTTTATCCCTTCATCATATGCATAAGAGTAGAGCTCTTCCCAAGCTGAAGCAAAAAGCTCAATCGCGGTATCTTCACTTTGTAAAGGTACAGCATCAAACTTTTTCCCCAGTCGTTTATGTTCCGGCATGAAGCGAAATCCAGCATGTATACCGTACTCAGTCGCGCTCAGCTGTCGGGATAAAGTTATAGCTTCCTTCACATGCGCTATAGAACGCTTTCTTATTTCTTCATTACTCGCTGAAAGATTCAGTACAAAGTGTTCTGCTGGAGGGGGAAAATAATTATGACATCTATAGTTAAGCTCAAAGTCTTTTTTTAGCTCTAATAAATCCTTCTTCCAATGGTCATATAAATTGGTACCGCCTGATAGCTCTATATTTTTGTAACCAGCTTTCGCAAGTGCCAAAACACTTTCACCAATCTTAGTGTTATTAACGCAACTACTAGACACGAAGACTTGTCTATTTGTCATCAACTTTCCTCACTGGAGTTCCCACATAAACGCCTGGAACGTCTATATTTTTATTAACAAAGCTATTTGCACCTATGGTGACATTACTACAAACTCGAATACCATCCTTGATGACTGCCCCTGCACCAATAAAACATAAATCACCAATGTTAGCTCGGCCTAACACTTTTGCACCAACCGAAATATGTGAGTGACTACCAACACGTGCTTCATGTTCAATAACGGCGTGCGTATTTATAATGACGTTGTCACTAATGTTTGCCATAGGGCCAATAAATGTTCCTGCAAATATTTGACAAAAGTAACCAACTTGCGCGGTGGGATCTAGAATGGCAGAAGGATGTTTAAGGGCCCTCGGAACGATAAATTCCCGAAACTCATCCAACTGTTTTTTTCTGACTAAATTGTCACCTACACCCACAACAGCGGAAAAAGATGATGAGTTATCTAGGAACTCAGTATTGGGAAAAACGGGCTTACCCATTATGATTTCGTTGTCACCAGCATGCTTGTCTATCAACGCGGTAACTCTCAGTTGATTCAGTTCAGCTAAAGACAAGAGTGCTCTTGCATGTCCACCTGCCCCTAAGACCACGACATCATCTGTATCCATCTATTATTTCGCCCTTCACATAATCTCTATCAGCTACTTTTCCTATTAAGTCCTGAAGGTATTTAGCGGGAATACCCTCACCACCAGTTCTTCTGGCAACAATGTTGTCAGATGTTATAAAACCACCCATACTTATCGGCTGTGATGCCACTAAACACTTTTGTAAAGCGAGTCGGTTCTCTCTCTCACAAAGTTCAACTCGCTTTATAGAGCTTCCGAGCATTTGCTCTACTTGACGAATTTTTAGCACAAGCTCCTCTAGTTCAGCAGGTGATAACGACGCTAGATGATCTGGACCTTTCAGCGTTTTATCCTTAGTAAAATGCTTTTCTATAACACAAGCACCGGCAGCAACAGCAAACGGTGATGCGCCGATATTTGCAGTATGGTCTGAATATCCGACGATAACGCCATAGTCATCGGCATATTTTTGCATAACGTTCAGATTCAGCTGCTGTAATGGTGCTGGATAACTCGATGTACATTGCAAAAGAATCAAATCATTAACCTTTCCCTTCAACGCAGCAACTGCTTGGTCTACCTCTGATTGCTCACTCATGCCGGTAGACAGAATTATTGGGACATTTGCTTCGGCCGCTTTTTCAATGAATGCAAGGTTAGTCAAGTCTGTCGAGGAGATTTTCAGTGCTGCAAGGGGGAGGGAAAGTAAAAAAGACAAGCTTGGTTCATCAAATGGCGTCACAATGAAGTCAATGCCTTGAACTGCGGCGTATTCTGCTAATGAAGCACAATCCTCTTTGCTTATCTCAAGCTCTTTCAACATATCATACTGGGTTTGGTCATCTGCGTTGCTTTGAACTTGATAGGTTGCTTTCTTTACATCATTTTTAATGAGAACGTCTGTATTAAACAACTGAAACTTAACTGCATCGGCGCCTGCAGACACTGCTATATCAATGAGTTCACGTGCAAGATTAATATCGCCATTATGATTTACCCCAGCTTCTGCGATAATGTAAACGGGAGATGAACTCCCTATAACATTGCGCCCTATTTCGATTTTTTTGGAAAAAGAATTCATATTTAGTCTTCACGGTATGTATGCATAAACTCTACGACAAGGTCGCAAACGCGGTCAATCTGGCTCTCTTTCAAACCAATGAATGTAGGTAAAGACATACCACTATTAGAAAGTAGTTTGGTTTGCGACAATACAAAACGTTCATCTTTATAGGGAGGTTGCTCGTGCAATGGAAAGAAAAATGGACGAGAGTCTACATTGTTTTCCCTTAACCAAGCTCTCAAAGCTTCAACTTTTTCTCCGTTGTCATCGGATAAGACGCAGAAAGAAAATAACCAATTAACAGAGATTGCGCCTGGTAACTCTTGTTTGAAAACAATATCTGAAATACCTTGAAGTCGACTACGATATTGCAGCTCTTGATCTCGGCGGGCCAAAATAAACTCATCAAGTCTGTCGAGCTGGGTTACACCAATTGCAGCTTGAATGTTAGTCATTCTGTAGTTTAGCCCTGCATGCTCGTGCCAATATTTCTTCGTAGGTGACATTCCGTGGTCACGTAACACTCTAATTTTTTGGGCTATATGCTCACTATTCGTAGTTAGCATTCCCCCTTCCCCCGTGGAAAGCAGTTTGTTTGCAAAAAAACTAAAACATCCTATATCACCAAATGTTCCAGTATGGTGACCGTCAACAGTTGCACCCAGTGACTCGGCACAGTCCTCAACCAATACGATATTATGCTCCTTTGAAAGCGTAACAAGCGCACGCATGTCTGCTGGGTTTCCATATAAGTGAACTGGAATTATCGCTTTTGTAGCGCGTGATATAAGTTGAGCACAATCATCAATATCGAGCGTCCAAGTTGCTTTATCAACTGAACATAAAACAGGCGTTGCTCCGCATAAGAGCACAGCATTTGCTGTCGCGGCAAATGTGAGATCGGGAACAATCACTTCGTCACCTGCCGATACACCCATAGCTAAAAGCGCTAGATGTAGTGCAGCAGTTCCACTTGTTACGCTTACAGCATAATTAACACCAATGTATTCCGCGAATGCTTGCTCAAACTGTGTTACGTATGCGCCTTGTGACGAAATCCAGCCTGTATCTAAACACTCAGATACATATCGTTTTGCTTTTTCATCTAAAAAAGGCTGTGAAATAGGAATAAATTCAGACTCAACCATTTCTATGCTCTCTTAAAAGCGCTTCATCACGAGCTAGCTCAAGGTCGTTGAGCATCATTTCCTTCACCATTTCGTCCATACTTGTTGATGGTTGCCAGCCCAAGACCCTTTGCGCTTTGCTGGCATCGCCCCACAACACGTCAACCTCGTTAGGCCTAAAATAATAAGGATCAATACGGACAACAACATCGCCAATATTCAAAAATGTCTTTCTTCCCTGCGTCATTTCATTGAGTAATTCGTTGTTTATATTTTGTATTACGCCAGTTTCATCTATGCCGCTTCCGTTCCATTCGAGCTCGACACCTATTCTTGCAAAACTTATTTCAACGAACTCACGCACGGAGGTTTTCTTCCCAGAAGCGATAACAAAATCATCGGGCTTGTCTTGTTGTAACATCAGCCACTGTGCTTCTACATAGTCCCTTGCGTGTCCCCAATCTCTCTCTGCATCGATGTTGCCCAAGAACAAGCATTCCTGTAGTCCATGAGCTATTGCAGCAGTGGTCGATGTAATCTTTCTGGTGACAAATGTTTTCCCACGATACTTAGATTCGTGATTAAACAATATACCGTTACATGCAAACATGCCGTAAGATTCCCGATAGTTTACAACCGACCAATAAGCATAAAGCTTTGCCGTTGCATATGGAGAACGCGGATAAAAGGGCGTCGATTCATTCTGTCTGGGCGATTGTATTTTTCCATAAAGTTCACTTGTAGAAGCTTGATAAAACCTTACCTGCTCTTCCATTTTGAGCGTTCTAATCGCATCCAATAAACGAAGTGTTCCCAAAGCATTCACATCTGCGGTATTTTCTGGAGCGTTGAAAGAGACATGAACATGACTCTGTGCGGCTAAATTGTATATTTCTGTAGGCTTTAGTTCGTTCAACAGTCTTACAAGAGAAAGTGAATCTCCCATATCACCATAGTGAAGATAAAAATTGTTTTTTATTTCCTGTGGTGGATTTACTAAGTCATGAACTCGGTCTAGGTTTGGCAATGATGCTCTTCGTCTTATTCCATGGACTTCATAACCTTTATCTAAAAGAAATCGTGATAAATAAGCACCATCTTGCCCTGTAACCCCTGTTATTAAAGCTACTTTTTTGTTCATTTCTTTATCTCTTCTCACACAATCTGCGATTCAATGCTAAATTCATTCAAACGTTTATAAATGGATTCAATGTGCTCTCTTAAAGAGAATTTATCACTGCCTCCAATTATTTCCTCAAGATGAGAGAGCGTCCTATTGTTCAACTTGTAACAGACTGCTCTAATTTTGCCATCGAGCAGGATTTTCATGTTGAAAAGACTTGTTGAATGCATGCCAAAAATCATACTTGGTTTTCGTCCTTGCGTTGCACACACTAGCTCATATGGCTCTTCATGCTGCTCAATCTCGAAACCTAAAGTTTCTAAGTAAGCACGCTTAGCTTCTAAAGCTTCGGCTCTGTGTGCAAAATATGTTAGCTTCGTATTTTTTCCTATCTCAGTGCGAGCGTGGGATAAAATATCATAATATTCCAATTCAGCGACAATACCCTTTTCTACAACTGGTGAGCCTATGAAATGACACTCTTTATTAGCTTTAACGGTCGTGTTTGAAAATAACTGTTTGAGAACACTTAGCCCATTCTGGATGGTATTGGGATAATGAGGAAAAGGAAATATTGAGAATAAATTAATCTCTTTCCTTTTAAGGAATAGACCATACCGTTCTTTTATTTTTGTTGCTTCGTGACGCCTTGATTCTGACTGGGAATGCAGAGCTATTGGGAGCTGAAAGTTGGATGGAGCAATTAACTTTTCTACAAATACATTTGTTGCAGCTCCGTCATCAACAAGAATGATATCTGAACAATCTAGAAAACAAGCGATATCTTGCATCCAAATCTCTCTAAGGTCGCCGATCAACACTTTCTCAAAGACATGTTTATTCAATTCATGAGCAATCGATGCATAAGGCGCTATTCGTGCATCTAAGCTTGTATTAGAAGGAATAATAAGAATTTTTTCGTCTACAGTAATCAACCTTTTATGAAGGCGCTTAATTTGAACCATTGAATTTGCGCAAAAAGAAGCACCATTTATTACTGTGATGCGACGATCTAGCAGTTTGTGTTGATGAAGAAACTCTTGAGCACACCAGTACTGAAAAGGAGATGTTATGAGTATTAAGATATTGTTCGACACTTTTACTCTACCGCTAGGCTGAAGGGTTTCTAAAGAAGCTAAATTACCAATAGCTAACTTGATAATATCGGTTATCGGCTAGCGATAGAAAGTATTTAGTACTTCTCGTTATAGTTACTGCAGGCTTCATTCACTCGTTTTATCCTTCGGGCCTGCTCAGCTTCAGAGATAAGTTCATAACGAAAGTCGGCCTTTTTTACGGAGGGAAGATAAGCCAGACGGTCACCCGTTTGCAGCAGAAGCTCCTCGTCTCTTAGATGACGGTTGAGTAAAACAACAAAATCTGGACCTGAGTAACAAACATGATGCTTACAGAATTCTACCGCTTCATCGAAAAAATCGAGACTCATGTGTGGGTGTACGCTCGCTTTTTGTAGGAAAATTGCGTTTGTGAAACCACTAAGTAATGCGTTCACCGCCGTGTTAGTAAGCGTAACAATATTACTTTGAGAGGGGTGGCTTTTAATGCGATAGTCTCCTTTAGAAACAACAAGTAACCCAGAGATGGGGCGGGAAAAGTGTGCTTCAACAAATTCACGAGAAACATTGCAGACATCAGCAGCAACCAAAACTTGGTCACTTGGGCTTTTTAGCCAATTTATTCGCATTTGACGCGAAAGACTATTTGTAGATGCTAATAACTCAGTTAGCTTAGTTTGCACGCTTTCATCGTTATTGATGTGAACTACGTTGACACGCTCCACTTTTTTCATATCTGAGAAAAATTTTGTCCGTCTAAGCCCGACAAAAGGAGAGATATTATCTAATCCAAATTGGTCATTTTCTATGACAAGAGCAACATCTTTGATAAAGCTTTGCCAGTGCCTCAAAAGACAATTTCCATTTTCTGTTACAAGAGACTCATCTGAGGCATTGAGCAATTTACTAAACATACTGTTTATATAGTTGAATGTGCCGTTCAAGTAATAGAACGCGAGAGATTTTTTTCGTAAGTATGAAGACACAATGAACTCTCGTAGATCCGCAACCAAAGTCTCGATATCTTTAACTGAAACTATTTCCAACTCTAAAACCTTTTTCAGTGCTTCAAGTTCCTCTAATAAACTGTTAGTGCTGTATCGACGTTCAAACAATGATGCAAATTTATCGTTATATTCCATAGAAAACGCCTGTGTTAACAGAGCTGTCAACGCATAAGCTTTAGAATTAGCAGAGCTTTTTATCAGTATCAGCTCTTTTTCTAGCGGTTGTGCACCAGCAATTCTCGCACCATTATTTAAATTATAAATTTCTCCTCCGTAACCCACGAAAGTTTGTTCTAAAACCTCTTTTGAAATTTTAAATTCGTACTTTGTTTTTACCCAAGGTTTAAAATTTCCAGGTATGACAAGCGACATTGAATGATTATCGGAGTAATTGTACAACTCATTTCCATTGCCATCGTAATAACCAGATGATTTCGAATGATGGTAAGTATCACTAACAAAACCCATATCTGTTCCAAACAAATACATTTGAGTAAAGCCAATTTCTGCAATGAGATTACATGCAAAATTAGTTACCGTAGGATAAGCATAACTTAACAAAGCAAAGGGATGCTTTTGTTCCAGTTCTGTAAATGACACTGTGGAAGCCTCTCCTTGCTTAAAGGCGAGTAGAACATGACCAAACAGTGAAGCTGTGTCAGGGTGGACCCCATTACAGCTCAATAATGTGATATCTTTTAAGTAAGCATCATCATCAATTCTTGAGAGCCAATCATAGGTTGAGCGGTTAGTCTCGATCTCTGCGTGAAAGTCTGGTTTGATACCATGACTATGCAAAGACTGAAGTGCGGTGCCACATGAAATAATTAATGCATTATCTTGTTCTTCCAACAAGACGGTTATTAAGCCGTCAAGTGAGGGCCCGTTACCTACAATAAAAACAGGTAAGTCCAAAACTTCTGCACTTAGCCTTTGTCTACAATCTGATAACAAAAACGGTACTCGGTGCTCAAGTGCCCACTTAGTGTGAGCGATGCCGTACTTAGCATTGTCAAAATAATCGCCCATTGCAATGATTACGAGTAACTGTTCTCGTAAACGCGCAATAGCCTCTGTCAGCTTGTCGTTCACACAGCTTTGATAGAAATATGTATTCGCAAGTACATACGGGCCGACAGTTTGAAACTGAACGAGGAGATCGTTGGTAAGATTTGATCCATCATCGCCTATATTGAGATAGAGGCGCTTTTTTCCATCATCAAATGCGCTTATAACACTTGCCCAGTCGATCGCATAAAGTGATGCATAGAAAAAATCTTTGTTAGGTTCACATACAAAGAGCATTTCTATGTCATGCTCTTTAGTTAACTGAGAAACACCGTATCCGTTATTAAGTCCAAACAATATGAGAGATTTAATCTTGTGAGGTAGCTCACTTTGAGCTTCATTCAATCCCTCCATGATTTTTTCACAAGCCTCTACCAACTGATAATGCAAGAAACCTTTCAGTTTTTTGCCAGTGTAACTCAACAATAACCCATCTTTGTTGGGCTTTTTCGAGAAAGCATTCAAGCTTTGTTTAGAGTCATTTTTAGTAGAAACAGAAAAGAGTCCCCCTGTGGATTTGTGATACACATTGACCTCGCCAGAAGCGCTGGCACAGGGCCACCAGTATACAGGTGAATAGTTTACAAACTCTTTATACAGATCAGGGAAGTAATGCTGCAGTGCATCTAGGTTTCGGTCTTTGAGCGTGTTATCTAAAAGTTTATCATTAAAATCGTATTGAGATTTTAGTGGAGTCCATAGGGGAAGATAACTTGCACTTAATGCCTCATCAGTCACTTTAGTGCGGTGTAGAGTATATAATGCGCTCCATGTTGACGACAGAGCATATTGTTCCAATTTATTGAAAGTAGGTGTGTGAAAGTGCTTAAAAAAAACAAGACCACTGATAGCCAGCTTTTCCGTTAACTCCTGCATATCCTTTGAGAAGCTGGTACCGTCGTTACCAATCTGCAAATATAGCGCAATGCCTTTGTCCTTCGCTTTTTGTAAAAGGCTTTTCCAGTTCAGTGATGATAAAGCACAGATGAAGTAATCCACATTAGGTTCATATACCACAATATGCTTATACAGTCCTTCATTTACAATGTGTTCTAAGTGGTATCCAAGCCCCAATCCGAAACACACTAAAGCTTCAGATGAACTTTTATCACTGACATTAACTTCCAGGATTGGTGGTGCAGACATGTACTTGTGAAAATGAGTAAGAACCTCTGCTTTTGGATACATCCCATAAAGCACTTGCCCACTGTTATAGTTAACAATATTAAGTTCGGCGTACTTGTTGCACAGCAAGGTAGATACAGTAGCGTCGGCTTTTTTTGCAAGTTCAGCAAGTGAAGGGATAAAGCGTTCCAACGCTCCCATACTCAGACGATAGTTCTCTCTAATCTCTAACGCCATTGATTGTTCGATTTGCTGCTGGGTCTGTTCATCTTCATGAACATGAAACTGTATCTGCTGTAGCATAATTATTTATATTTCTTAACGGCTGCGCGGCCTCTGGAAAATTTGACCGCTTCTTTTTTAGCGTTATCAAGCAAACCTTGCGCCAGCTCTTCAAGCTTTTGATTTATTTCGAGTTCTTTATTAGCAAATTTCGATTTTGAGTCGTCGTCTAATCGACGCAGCGCTCGAACAACAACTTTATGGCGTATCTGGGAGAGGTAACGAAAGCGTTCTGTGGAGAACTCTTCCCTGGACGACGACAGGCAAGCAGCTAACTCTGTGTTAACTGCCTGAAGAAAAGGTGGAGTTTCGCAATGGTTTAATATTGAATTTTTCAAACAGCTTGTCGTTTTTGACGCTGGGCCTCATACGCTTCCTGTTTCGCTTCTTCAGGAATCTGTACCCACGCATCGCGTATTGGTGTTAATAGGCTAGACACTTCATCCAACATATTCAAGTCGTTGTTAAAATGTGCCTCATTCAAACGTTCTACCATGTAGTTGTATAATGCAAACATATTTTCAGCTACTTCACCACCAACCTCTACATCAAGCGTATCTCGCAAATGCATGATAATTGCGCTTGCTTTAGAAATGAAATCCGCTTTAGCCACTAGCTCTTTGCGCTCCATCGCCCCTTTTGCGTAAGCAACTCTATCAAGCGCCCCCTGCAAAAGCATAAGGGTAAGTTTATGCGGATCTGCATTTGCAACGTCCTGTTTTAAGTTCCCTTTACGATAGGCGTTTATACCTTTGAGTGACATAACAACTCCAACTCTACTTTATTTACAACGACGCTAATAACGCTGAACCAGTTTGGTTTAACTGTGCAACGGTTTGGTCGAGGTTTAAATATTTATCCCGAAGAATCTCTTCATAGTTAAGCATGCGTAATTCGAGTGTTTCACGCTCATCGTACAGCTCTTCTCGCTCATCTTTAACAGAGCGCTCACGCAAGCTGATTAAACCACTATAAGATGTATATTCTTTTGAAAACTCGTATAAGCGAGTAGCAATACCTTCATCAGAATCAGTAAACAATTTGGCAATCTCATCGAAGTTATCTTCTAGTGCATCTTCTAGACGATCTTCGCCTGATCCTAAACCAAAATCAGTCGAACCAATTTCTAACTTGCCTTCATCATCGAATTCGATACCAATCTGGAAAAGCCCACCAAGAGCAGAGGAGCTGACGCTATCGCCAACAATTGATGCCAACCCGCTCTGTATTCCTCGTAATAAAGAGTCACCAGCCAGTGCGCCGTCATCTTCTAGCTCAGATTCGCCGTATTTAGTTAACGTACCTATTTCATCAATAAGCGCATTATAGTTATCGACAAAGTCACGGATTTTTTTATCTAAACCTTCTTTGTCATAGCCGATGTCTAGTTTAGTTGCTTGAAATTCCCCAGCCGCGTCTTTCGGAGAAACCTCATTAACATCAAACGAGACGTTTTGGATAGTATTTTCAAACTCATTAGAACTGCTTTGAACTTCGATTCCATCAACGTAGGCAATAGCATTACGGGCACTTTCTATATTTGCAGCGCTAATATTGTTGGTGCCACCCGTTGTTGATAGTCGATCTAACTCCGCGGCGCCTGTATCATTTGTGATGACAAGGTCATTACCATCGCCTGTCTCATCTGAGGAAAATACTAAGCGAGGACCTGCGCCGGTTCCCGTATCAATAATGTTAGCCGTTACGCCAAAGTTATCATCTGCGCTGTTAATCTTCTCACGTAAAGCTGTTAGCGACATACCTGCGGTCACATCTACAGTGAAACTCTCGCTTCCACCAACATTAAACGTAAGCGATCCCGTCCCAGACGTCAGTACTGGGTCGCTGCTTGAAGTAAATGCACCTGCATCTGTCGTAATCCTGCTTCCAGCCGCAAGTTGTTCAACAACTATTTCATAGCTGCCGCGAAGCGCTGAGTTTGATGCATCTGCAGACAGAACGTCATTATCTTCTGAAGGATTAGTTATTGTTGGCTCACGACCATTTATACCGTTATCACTTCGTAATTCATCAACGGCATCTTTGAAGTCAGACAACTTAGATTTAATCTGCCCGAGGCCAGAAATTTCAGCCTCTATACGTTCTTCTTTTGCATTTAACCGTTCTTCTTTGGGCTGACGCTCTGCAGTAAGAAGTTGTTGTACAAGATCGTCAAGAGCAAGGCCTGACCCTACACCTAGAGACTGAATTGTCATACTTTACCTCGTTAAACCTGGTTGTTGATAAACACCCCTACACTGTTCCCAACATCCTGTTGCAGCTCTTGAATGCGTTCGGCTAGTTTTAACACTTCTTCTGAAGGTATTTGCCTAATAACATCACCAGACTGTGAGTCTTTCACCGTTACTACAGAGCGTTTTGTTTCATCGTCTATAGTAAAAGCTAAATCCCTATTCTGAACTTTAAGGAATGATTCAACTTTGGCGACAGCATCATCTAGCTGAGCACCGTTCCTCTCTCCATCATTGTTATCGACCCGCAGGTCAGGAGCTTGAGCAATATTTTTTCTATCTAACGTTTCACGGTCCGATAGAGCTTGCTCAGATTGGTTGGCACGTTGATTTGCATCGCTCTTCTTTTGCCTCGCTTGTTCGGAATTCTGATCAGAGACCAGAGGCGCGTCACTCTGCACAGGCACTACTGATGCTGTAGATGCAAAAGCTTGGCCACTTTGGGTATTTTGAATTTCCACCTAATACCTCCTTCCTGAAACGACAAAACGGGTACTTGCCTATCATACATAGCAAACACCCGTTACATCTCAATTAAGGTAACTAATTAAAGTATAGCTTATCCAAGCAAAGACAGCGCTGTTTGAGGACGCTGGTTTGCCTGACTGAGAACAGAAACAGATGCCTGCTGAATAATCTGATTTCTGGTAAGTTCTGCAGTTTCTGCCGCAAAATCAGTATCACGAATTTGTGAACGAGCGGAAGACAGGTTTTCACTAATATTACTTAGGTTACGAATAGTAGACTGAAAGCGATTTTGCAGCGCACCCAAATCAGCTCTCACAGCACCAATTCCAGAGATAGCACCATCAATATCACTAAGTAATGACGAGGCGCCAGCTGCAGTCGTTACGTCGTTAGTTGTAATTCCAAGGCCTGTTGCACTGAAGCCGCTGATAGAGCCAAGGTTGCCTGAAGACAAATTAACTGAAATGGTTTGGCCCGCGTTTGCGCCAACTAAGAATTTAGCAGAAAAGTTACCGTCTAGGATGTTCACGTTACCAAACTGTGTGTCTGTAGCGATACGTGAAATTTCTGTACGAAGTGCAGAAACTTCTTTTTGAAGCGCCTGACGGTCGGCTGAACTGTTAATACCATTTTGCGATTGAACTGCCAGTGTACGAATACGCTGTAAGCTTGTAGTTACCTCACTTAGGGCACCTTCAGCCGTTTGAGATAAAGAAATAGCATCGTTCGCGTTACGAACGGCTTGGTTCAAACCTTGAACCTGAGATGTTAGACGATCTGAGATCTGCAAGCCAGCAGCATCATCTGCAGCACTATTAATACGGAATCCCGATGAAAGTCTTTCGAACGACGTGTTTAAGCGATCGCTTACGTCAAAAAGCTGACGCTGCGCGTTAAGCGAAGACACATTAGTATTTACAAATAAAGACATTAGATTACCTCCTAGGGATTCGATGGCAAATTTGCTATCATCAAATCCTTCCAGTTCAAATTAGCCGGGTCACTACTCCCAACTAACCCCTCTCTTAAAAGTAAAGTAAATTACCCCTCAACAATAGGTATCGGCAAAGTCTTTAGGTTCTTTAGCTTTTTTTTGTATTTTTTACTCTAATTTTCAAAATAAAAAGTAATTTATTGTTTTAAAAAGAAAAAATCATATAGAGCGTTTAAATAAAATTATTAATTTTTCGATACATAGCTAAAAGATATCGATAATTGATACTGTAAATAATGTCGGTAAGCGTTAACTAAGATTTCGAACGTGCAATTCAGGATATGAGGAAAGAACCATCAAATTTGCAAGAATGAAAAAGCTGGCACTGTAAATGCTTTAGGAATATCGAACCAACGGCTTTGCTCTACCGTAGTTTGAAATTGGCGGGATGTTTCGGTAAAAATAAAAAAAGGCCGAGACATTCAAATCTCGGCCAATTTGCTCATGTTAGGAGATTGAGCAAATTCAGTTTCTGTCGGCTGGCAGGGTTTAGTAGGATAAACTGGCCTCTCAACCAACACTTCTACACTCTCAGTTCTGTTAGTCGGCGTTTTCTCTAAGGGGCGGCCTAATTGGCCGCTTTCCTTGCTTCAGGGGATGGCCTCTCAACTCCTTCCCAAATTTACGCCTAAAACATGCTTAACGCGTTAGCCTAGTAGAGACAATGCTGCTTGGGGGCGCTGGTTCGCCTGAGCTAAAATTGTTGTACTTGCCTGTTGTAAAATCTGATTACGGCTTAACTCTGCCGTTTCTGTGGCAAAGTCAGCATCTTTAATGCGAGATCTTGCCGCTGAAACGTTTTCTGAAATGTTACTTAAGTTTCTGATGGTAGATTGAAAACGATTCTGTAATGCACCCAAGTCAGCGCGTAAACCGCCGACAGCAGATATTGCAGTATCGACCGCAGTTAGAAGGCGAGAAGCGCCCTGCTCTGTAAGTACATTATCATCCAAAATTCCCATGCCAGTCGCACTGAAACCATTTATGCCGGCACGTGCTAGTGCTGAACTCGATAGGTTTACAGAAATTGTTTGACCGGCATTAGCGCCTACCAAAAACTTAGCCGAAAAGTCACCTGTTAGAATATCCACACCAGCGAATTGCGTTGTTGTAGAAATACGCGAGATTTCTGTACGCAGTGCAGAGACTTCTTTTTGAAGTGCTAAACGGTCTGCAGAGCTATTAATACCGTTTTGCGATTGAATCGCTAGCGTGCGAATACGTTGAAGTGCTGTCGTCGTTTCCGCCATTGCACCTTCAGCAGTTTGAGCAAGCGAAATACCGTCATTTGCATTTCGTACAGCTTGGTTTAAGCCCTGAACTTGCGAAGTCATACGGTCAGTAATCTGAAGACCTGCAGCATCATCAGCAGCGCTGTTGATTCTGAAGCCAGATGATAAGCGCTCAAATGCAGTGCTTAAGTTGTTGCCAGTAGTGAACAATTGACGTTGTGCGTTTAACGATGACACATTGGTATTTACAAATAGACTCATGGGTCTCTCCTAACAGTTTCGAGTGTTGCGCTATTGGTTTTATTATCTGCGCGGTAGTTTAAAATTTTGGCATAACCTGTGCTTTGTATAGGTGTCAGAGTAATCTGACGTTTTGTCGGCACACTAACCGATGAAACTTGCTATATAGAGAAGTTACTTCTCTTTGCTGGCTGGCGGGTTTGATGTTCCAGACCTCAAACCTCTCACTACCTCCTGGCTTCATTCTCGCCTGTCAGCAGCTCCACCCTTAGCAAACCTTCCTATTTATCGCCACTCAAATCAATTTACTTTATAAATTTTTGAAATTAATTTTTACACCGATAAAATATTGATTTTAATCACTTTAAAAACAAACAATATAAAATCATCTAGAAAATTCACCCTTATACAACCTGAGTTAACTAAGTTTTTTAAGGGATGGAGGATAATTAACAACTTTACCTCCCCTTTGTAATAGTTATCGTCACATAGGGAAATTTCCTTTAGCTTTTTTTATAAAATTTTTAGTTCGTTTTATTAACTTTACAAAAAGATAACCAATTCAATGAGATAGAGGGATTCTTCAATTACTGGGGGCGTGTTACTAAGCGTTTCTATACTTGGAAGGGTTTTGAAGAATTTAGTAAAATAAAAGCTGTCGTTAAGTGAAAATTCCTCTAAAAAGTAGGAAGACACTGTGCTGATGATGATAGGCAAAAAAAAGCCGACAATTGTGTCGGCTTTTAGTAAATTAAGTTGAACTAGAGCACTACCTCCTGGCTCCATTCTCGCTTTTTTAACCTAGAAGAGAAAGAGCTGCCTGGGGGCGCTGATTCGCTTGCGACAATACCGTAGTACTTGCCTGCTGGATAATCTGGTTACGCGTTAAGTTTGCAGTTTCTGTGGCGAAATCTGTATCTTTAATCTGTGAACGTGCAGCAGATACATTTTCTGAGATGTTACTTAGGTTACGTATCGTAGACTGGAAACGGTTTTGAAGAGCACCCAAATCAGCACGAAGACCACCGATCGCTGAGATAGCGTTGTCGATAGACGCCATCATTGAAGAAGCATTCTCACTAGTTAATACGTCATTCCCTGCTCCCGTGATCCCTAAACCAGTTGCACTGAAGCCATCTACATTGGCTCGTCCAAGAGCTTGACTTGAAAGGTTTACAGAAATCGTCTGCCCTGCGTTTGCACCTACAAGGAATTTAGCAGAGAAATCACCCGAAAGGATGTTTACGCCTGCAAACTGAGTAGTCGTGGATATACGTGAGATTTCAGTACGTAATGCAGATACTTCTTTCTGCAGAGCAACACGGTCAGCAGAGCTGTTGATACCGTTTTGTGATTGTACCGCTAGCGTACGAATACGCTGTAACGCAGTTGTAGTTTCAGAAAGCGCACCTTCAGCAGTTTGCGACAGTGAAATCGCATCGTTTGCGTTACGTACAGCTTGGTTAAGTCCTTGGACTTGTGAAGTCATTCGGTCGGTAATCTGTAGACCTGCGGCATCATCAGCAGCGCTGTTGATACGGAAGCCTGAAGAAAGGCGCTCAAAAGACGTACTCAAAGAATTACTAACATCAAAAAGCTGACGCTGGGCATTCAATGAGGATACATTGGTATTAACGAACATAGACATAAAGTCTCTCCTACACTCTCAGTCCAGCGTGCGCTGGCTGTCGGCATTGCCGACGTTTTGTTTTAGTAGTCATCAAGACCTGAGGGGTAATTGATGAACTGGCTCTCTCAGAAACTGTATCGACAAGATGTAAATTCCCTTTAGAAAAAATTACGTTTTTTGCCGATAAGCGGTAAGATATTGCCGCTACACTGAATAAAGTTCATTTATAAGTGGCGGATTTTTAAGGGAGATTTAGAGTGCAAAAAAAAATGAAATTATTCGATTTAAAACGTATCTCTAAGCCTGCTGCGCATAGTGCCTTTACCGACCTTATAGAAAATCCCTTCGACAAAAGTAGAAAAACGTTACTGTGTTGCTATCGCCAAGCGACTAATCATATTAGCGCAGACGGTTTGCTGGTGGTGCTAACTGTCGATAAGAAAACTTTCCAAGTTTTAGCAAGAATTCGTATACAAGAACACAATGCTGATCTTAGAGATCCAAAGTTTTCATTTGATGGCAAACGGCTAATACTAAGTACCTACGCGAAGACCTATTTAGATAATGGAAAAATGGTGTCTAAAATGCGGACCTATTTTTCCACCACGGGCCTCTCTTGGTCTGGAAGTAATAATTACGGCAAAAGCGGTTGGTGGCTTTGGAATCATAATTGGTTGGGTAATGAAGCCTATGGATTTGCTTATAATCGACCATCCAATAAGTTGTCGCTCTACAAAGGCGATCCTACACGTACAATGCAACTGCATAAAGATGATGTTTTCAACCTGAACAAGCAAGGCAAAGGCTATCCCAACGAAAGCACCATTTTGTTTGATAATGAAGGTAATGCCTCTGTATTTTTAAGACGAGATGCCGATTCATTTAGCGCGCAGTTTGGAACGTCTAAAGCACCTTACACTAAATGGACATGGCATGATTTAGGGATATATATCGGTGGACCAGCGGCTGTAGCACTTGGCGCTAACATGTTTATTGTCGCTGGAAGACATGTCGACTGGGTGACTCGCAAGTTTTCCACCAAAATATGGTTATTTAACAAAGAGTCAAAGGAACTCAAAGAACTACATACACTACCGAGTGGTGGGGATACGAGTTATCCTGGGCTAATAGTAGAAAACGACAATCTGTATGTCTCCTACTACTCTTGCCATATCGACAATGAAGCGAGAGTGTACATGGCGCATCTAACAGGCGTTGATGCATAAACCGATTAACGCCTCTAGATATAATTAAATAGCGATAAGTTACTTACTTGAGGGAATGTTGCTAATGCAGCACTCAAAGCTGTTTCTTGCTTTGCAAACTCTGTAGATGCTTCAGCGTAGTCCACGTCTTGAATGGAAGATCGCTGTGCTTTCGCTGCTATTTCCATATCTAAATTACTTTCGTACGTACTTTCAGCAATATTCAAGCGACTACCTATGGAAGCCCGCTCTAAGGAAAGTTTTTCAAGTCCATTATCTAAGCCAACTAACGCGTCTGCAATTGACTCCTGAAGCGCTGAATTATCAATAGTAGAGTCCATTAGAATGGTTTGGATTTCGTGAATTGACTGCGCCATGCTTTTCTTTTCTGGCGCATCGAATGACAAGTCTATGCTATCACCAGGCGCTGCTGTAGCATCAAACTCCATCCCTTTGATAGTAAAAGGCTGCCCTGAACTGTAAGCAACAGAATCGACAACGGCACCGGTTCCTTGGTTAACTAACTCTGCTTGACCTGTAGCAAGAAAATTAATGCGGTAATCATTATTTGCCGAATTGACCGGGTCGTAATTCTTGTCGAAAAAGGTATCAAATGTTCCTTGCTGCTTCACCTCAGCTGTATTTACAGTAGCTCCAGTAGTGCCATCAATTGAAAACTTAAATCGCGATAGCACGTTTTCAAAAACTTCATATCCGTTACTGGTTGATTGAATCTTAGAACTATTCGATAGCTGAACAAAGCTCACACCCGGATCACCTGCAAATGTAATGGCATTTCCCGTTGCAGCGGGGTTATATTCGAATGCTTGATTACCCGATTGGTAACCTGCATATAAGTAATTGCCGTCTGCATCTTGGGTGTTCATCAAGTCAAACACCTCGAGTTTAATTTGCTCTAATTCAGCGCCAATTGCGCGCTTATCAGGATCAGACAAGATACCATTACCAGACTGGACAATAAGTGTTCGCGCACGATTAATAGAATCGGTAATGTTTGTCAGCACTGCCTCTTGCTGCTCAAGCGAACCGGTTACCAGATCATTATTGCGTTGAAACTGAGTAAGCTCATCGATTTCTTCGGTTAAGCGCAGTACTTTCGCTGCCCCGACAGGGTCATCGCTGGGCGTGATTATGCGTTTACCTGAAGCTAGCTGTTCTTGGGTTTTCGCCAAGTCGCCCTGATTTTGCATAATCGAGCGCATGTTTTGATCATAGATTTGATTCGTTGATATACGCATAGCTCACCTACCTTGCTGATTGCAAAATGGTATTAAATAATTCTTGGGCCGTAGACAAAATACGTGCTGCAGCTGCATAGCTCTGCTGGTATTTTATCAAATTGGCAGCTTCTTCGTCTAAGCTAACGCCCGACACTGACTCAAACCAATTTTCAGACTGTACTTTCATCGCTTCAGCCGAAGCCAATGAGACGCTAGCCATTGATGCATCTTCACCAATACGCCCAACCATAGACGCATAGGCATCTTGAAACGTTCTTGGCGTATTGGTTGCTTCACTACTCACCTGAACTTTGTTTTCATTTTGAAGAGCAGCTAAATTAAGCGCATTGCTGTTATCGTTGAAACCATCTGTATTATAGCTAATAGAAAAGCTATCGCCTGCTTTTGGCACACCGTCTAAGCTTAGATCAAAACCGGGATCAGGACTTATTCCCGCTTGACTGATAAGGTTCGTTAAATCCGTTGTACCCGTTACAGTAGCTAAAACCGTCCCGCTTCCATCTAACACTTCATAGGTATCCGCAGCCGTAAAGCTAATTTGAGCGGGCGCTGAATTTAAAAGGCCACCCGCTCCATCAAAGGCAGAGGTTCCCACTTCCGTATTTGAAACAGTTACATCTATCACGTTAGCGCTGCCTAAGTTTGTACTGTCAGCCCCGGCTCGTACTGGGTTGGCGAAAGCTAAATCTTCTGGGCGATTTGTATCTAAGCTTATATTTGAAGCCACATCTTTGGTTGGCTGAATCAAAAACTCGTTACCCACGGTGTAGGGATCGCTTCCTGAAAAATCTATTTCAATGCCGCCAGGGAGTTCATTAAAACCGGAGGTTACTGCAAAGTTAGAGAAAATAATGTCATTGCCAGAACCGTCTTTTTTAGGCGTGCCGTCTGGGTTTAAAAACGTAATTTCAATTTCACTGGGTACACCGGCAGCAACGGCGGTGACTTCAATTTTATAATCGGCGTCAGTTAATTCAGCGCCTTTGCCTTCGGTTATCTGTGCTGTAACTACGTAGTCGCCATTGGTGTCTTCATAGGCTAGCCCTCTAAAAGAAGGAATGTCGGAAATGTTACCGCCAATTTGACCATCTAAATCCATACCCAGTTTATTTTGCGTATTCATTGCATCGGCAAAAGCGACAGAGAGCTGACCTACATCACGCATTGTTGGCCCTAACACTTCATTACGGTACTTGAACAAGCCACCTAAGGACCCGCCTAAGTCATCTTCTATTACACGTATCGACGTATCGTTTTTGGTTTGTGAGCCGAAATTTGTTTCCAGCTTGATTTCTTTGGTTGTTAGGTCTGCATTAGAACTTAACTCAAAAAGATTAAATGCACCGTTTTCAAGAACAAGCGACTCGCCCGATGTTAGGTTAATAGTAACGGCGCCATTTTGTGTAGTGCTCTCTTTAACCGTAATCCCCATAATTGAGGCAAGTTCGTCTATGGCCTGATCTCGCTCATTAAGTAAAGCGGTTGGCTGATCGCTCGTATTATTGCCATTTGCAATAACGATATTGCGATTCAGATCGCCAATATTTCCAATTAGCGTATTGGCTCTATTTACCATTGAAGTGACCTCTAAATTGAGCTCTTCTTCTTTTTCCAGCATGTAATCCGACAAGGTTCTCATGCGGTTATAGAGGGATTCAGATTTGCTTAGTACCTGTTCACGAGATGCTAGGTTTGTTGGATCATCAGCGGCGGTTTGTAGGGCTGAAAAGTATTCACTCAGGCCTTGAGAAATTGAGTTCGCTTCACTGGCTAGTAGGTTATCAATTGCTGTAGTTTTATTAGAAAAAGCTTCGAGTTCACCTACTGCGGTGATATCGCGGCGTAGCTGATTTTGAGCAAATACGTTGATAATACGTTCAGTATTGCCAATCTCAACACCAAATACTTGGCTATTTTGAAGCTCGGTGCGTTCGCGAACATAGCCAGGCGTGTTGACGTTGGCGATATTGTTACTTGTCGTTTGCAACAGCTTACTACTAGCGTTTACGCCGCTTGTAGCTAATGAATATAAATCAACAGAACTCACTGTATTCTCCTCACCTATAACCCCTAACTATGGCTTTAAACTATGGCATCAACGAACTAAGACGTTCGCTGTTATACACGGCCATTATTTTGCTCGCGTAGTCAGGGTCGGTAGCGTAGCCCGCTTCTTGAAGCGCACTTGTATAGCGCGTAGCATCAGAAGCATTTTCCACAGCATGGCTATAGCGAGGCTGTGTGGTAATAAAACGTCCGTAATCTTCCATCGCATCTTCTACCGATGAGTAAGACCTAAACGCTGCTTTTTGTTTTTGAGGCAGCCCATTGTTAAATTCTAATGTATCCACCACAGCTTGCTCGCCTTGCCAACCTTTATTGGCCTTTATGCCAAACAGATTATGCGAACTAGTGCCATCGGATTTGTGAATAACAAATTTTCCCCAGCCTGTTTCTACAGCAGCCTGGGAAATGATTGCTTTTGGATCCATGCCGTATTTCTCCGCCACTTTCTCGGCAATAGGCATAAGGCTCTCAACAAACTGTTCTGGGCTTTCGAACATGGCGTCTTTTTGTGCCGACTGGCTTTTTATCGAGTTAGAGGAAAGCGCTATGTCTTGTGCCTCAGCAACCTTGTATTCACGATTCCTATTTAGCGATGAAATATCACCGTCACTTCTTATGACACTCGCTGGCGTATAGCTATCTTCGGTCTGACCCAGCTGTTTCACAATTACATCAGCTAAACCCAGGCCCCCGCCTGATGTTAAATCTGTAGCCAGCTGCTGGTCGTGCATATCGCGGTAAAACTTCACTTGTTGAGAATTGAACGGGCTATTCTCATCGGCAAGCGCATCTTGCGCTTTACGCATAGATTTCAACATCATTTGCACAAATATCGCTTCAAACTGCTGGGCAGCTTCTTGCAATACCGTCTCATCGCCTGACGCAATGGCTTCGCGCATTTTGTTAATACTGCCCATATCATGGACATTGCGCGCCATATCAAGCTGATTTTTTGTGCTAAGTGATTCCATCGTATTTATTCCGTTGTAACCCGTTTTATTCCCACCAGATGCTGTTAAAAACTGTTCGCTTTAGATAATTACAAGTTCACCGCGTAAAGCCCCCGCTTGACGCAGTGCCTCTAAAATTGCCATCAAGTCGCCCGGTGCCGCGCCTACTTCGTTAACTGCACGCACTAACTGATCGAGGGTAACGCCAGGCTCAAACTTAAACATTCTGCTATCAGCCAAGTCCACATCAACAATAGATTGGGTGGTTATGGCAGTTTGGCCATCTGCAAATGCATTAGGCTGCGTCACCTGTTGATTCTCAGAAATAGTCACCGTTAAGCCGCCATGGGTAATTGCTGCTGGTAATAAGCGAACGTCACTACCAATCACAATGGTGCCTGTTCGGCTGTTTATCACTACGCGCGCTGGCGCATCAGCTGGTGTAAATTCAAAGTTCTCCAGCGTTGCCAAAAAGCCTACACGCTGACCTACATCCCGCGGGGCTGTAACCCGTACAGATGCGGCATCAATAGGCTTTGCAATGATGTAGCCATTTTCAGGTTGTGCGCCTAAGCGCTCGTTAATAGTGTCAGCTAGCGCTTTTGCCGTTGAAAAGTCTGGATAATGAAGGTTGAGGGTTAGGGTATCGCCATTGGCAAACCCGCTAGGAACCGATTGTTCAACCATGGCGCCGTTCGGAATCCTGCCAACCGTAGGTGTATTCACAACAATACGAGAACCGTCTCCACCCTGCGCACCAAATCCACTAACCACTAAGCTTCCTTGTGCTACCGCATAGACTTTGCCATCTACACCACGAAGAAACGTTTGAAGAAGTGTTCCACCTTGAAGGCTTGATGCTTCGCCTACTGACGAAACCGTGATATCAATAGTTTGACCTGGTTTTGCAAACGCAGGCAATTCAGCATGAACAGCCACCGCCGCAACATTTTTGATTTTGGGTTTAGTATTAGCATCTAAACTAATACCAAAGTTACTCAGCATAGTTCTAAAACTCTGCTCGGTGAATGGGCTTTGCTCCCCAGTACCAGGTAAACCGACGACAAGACCATACCCCACTAATTGGTTGCTACGCACGCCCTGTATGCTCGCTAAGTCTTTAATACGCTGCGCCGCTGCTTGCGAAGATAAAAGCAGTGCAAATACGGCTAATACGACTGAAAATAAACGCATGTCCACTCTCCTACCAAAGCCTAAAGAGGCCACCAAGTTGAATCAAAGAACTTAGTTAACCAGCCCTTTTCCTGTGCTCTTGCAAAAGTACCCGTGCCTGAATATTGAATGCGAGCATTGGCTACCTTCGTAGACACAATTTCATTTTCCGGGCTGATATCTGCAGGGCGAATAATGCCAGTAAGGCGAATATACTCATCACCATGATTCAGCGTTAGCCACTTCTCACCGCGAATAACTAAGTTACTGTTTGGCAGCACATCCACCACCGTAACTGAAATAGCACCGTCTAAGCTGTTGCTTTGGTTTGCTGCTGCATCACCGGTAAAATCGCGTGACGAGCCAATTCCTAATTGGATAGATTGACCGCCAATATTTACCGCTTGGCCGCCAAGCCCCGTTATCGTATCTAGATTTACATTGGTATCTTTGGCAGTAGAAGTATCTGCAGATTTACTCGCGGAAGTACTCTCGTTAAGGGTGACAGTAATAATGTCGCCTACTCTTCTCGCGGTAACATCCGAATACAAACTGTTAGCCATGTGGGAGCGGAATAGCGAGCCGTCTTCTACCACTGTCTCACGCGGGTAATCTGGCACTACTGGCGCAAACGAGGGATCATTTGCCTGAACAGGAGGCTCGTTTGTACTGGCGCAACCGCCAAGTAAAAGTAATGCAACAGATAAACCTAAAATACGCATGACGCTACCTACTAAAGTTGCTGAATAACCTGACCAAGCATTTGGTCAACTGACGAGATAACTTTTGAGTTCATCTCATACAAACGCTGGCTTTCGATCAGGTTTACTAGTTCTTCGGTCACGTTCACGTTAGATGTCTCTAACGTGCCTTGAGAGATATAACCCAAACCTTGTAAGCCAGGGATCCCCTGAATAGGCGCGCCGCTTGACGCTGTCTCTACATAAAGGTTTTGTCCGGTAGGCTGAAGCCCCGTCGGATTCACAAAATCAGAAATATTTAACTGCCCCAATACCTGAGGTTCAGCTTGACCGCGGATGCTCACGCTGATTTCACCATCTTGAGAAATAGTAATTTGCTGTGCATCTTCAGGAACTGCAATTTCAGGCTGAAGCAAGAAACCAGCGCCAGAGGTAACAATTTGCCCTTGGTCGTTTAAGGAAAATTGACCATTTCGCGAATAAGCGATTGTTCCGTCGGGTTGCAAAATTTCAAAATAACCACGACCTTGAATTGACATATCCAACGCATTTTCAGTGGTTAGCAAGTTGCCCTGCGTATGTGCTTTTTGCGTAGCGACCACTTTTGAACCTGAACCAAGCATTAGTCCAGAAGGCAACTCTGTATCAGCAGAAGAACGACCGCCAGGTTGATTGATGTTTTGATAGAGCAAATCTTCAAAAACTGCGCGATCTTTTTTGAACCCTACGGTTGATGCGTTTGCAAGGTTGTTAGACACAACCGCCACATCGGTTTGTGCGGCGTCTAGTCCGGTTTTACTTATCCACAGTGCTGGATGCATGTTAACCTCCGACGTTGCCTATTGGACAACGATGATAAAAATTCTTTTACAGGATGCGCAGTAACTGGTTACCGCGAGTATCAAGCTCTTCCGCTTGCTTCATCATTTTGACTTGTAATTCGTAATGACGTTGAAGACTTATCATGTCTACCATCTCTTCAACGGCATTTACGTTAGAACCTTCAAGCATGCCAGACATTACTTTGACGTTAGCATTGGCTTGCGCTATTGAGCCATCTTCCATTCTAAATAAGCCATCGGTGCCGCGCTCCATATCCGCATAGTTTGGAGAAACTAGCTTGAGACGTCCTACTTCCTCGATAACATTGGCTGGGGCTCCTAGCTGTCTCATGGACAAGGTGCCATCAGCGGCAATGTTAAGGTTGTCCAAAGGTACTGGAAGAAAAATCGGCCCGTTGTCACCTAGCACCACACGGTCGTGAATGTCTGTCAAAATTCCGTCATCGCCTAGTTTGAAGTTGCCATCACGGGAATAAGCTTCTTGACCATTTTGATCTTGTACCGCAAACCAACCATCCCCTTGAATGGCCACATCTAAATCTCGGTCCGTTTTAATCATTGGACCCGACTCATAATTGTTAGACGGGCTTTCAGTCATAGAAAACACGCGGGTTGGCAAACCTTCACCGTAAGCCGGCATCGATCTCGCTTGCTCTAATTGAGCTCTAAACCCGGTTGTCTGCGCGTTGGCTAAGTTATTGGCTCTAATCCCCGTACCTAATAGGTCTTGGGATGCGCCACTCGCTGAAATATAGAGAAGTTTGTCCATGACTGACTTTTGACTCTGATTAAACCTTAAACAAGATTTTGCAAAGGCGATGCCAATCTGTGGATTTTTAACTCAGGTAGAAAATATGAAAGGTATTAAATTGATATTTAAAGGAAAATAAAAGAGCCGCTGTTATGCGGCTCTTGTATATATCGGCAATAATGGCGGGCTTACACGCCAACGTATTGCCGCTTTTATATTCTAATAAACGGCGCTTTACCTTAACTATCGTATATTCAGAATAGTCTGGTTCAGTGAGTTATTAACTTCGAGCGCTCTTGAGTTAGCCTGGAAGTTACGCTGAGCAATGATCATGTCAATAAGCTCGGTTGTCAGGTTAACGTTGGCTTGTTCAAGGGCCGATGAATTAATTTCACCGAAAGTACCGGTGGTTGCTTCACCCGCTAGCGCCTCACCGGAAAGAATACTTTCTTTCCACTGCGTGCTACTTTCTTGCGTTAGGCCCTGCTCATTAGAGAAACGAACTAGCGCAACACGAACAATAGGCTCAGAGGTTCCGTTAGAGAAGGTAGCGCGAACCAAACCGTCAGGGCCGATATCGATACCCGTCAGTCGACCAACTGGCAAACCGTCTTGTTCTAATGACGTTACTTCAAACGCTGAAGCAAACTGAGTTGGCTCATTAGGCGTAGCGTTATTCACATCTAGATTGAAATCAATGCTTATCTGTTGCGTAGGATCCGAACCATTTGCAAGAATACCCGCACCTAGTGCTTCAGTTTGCATTTTAAAGTCTAGCGTAGGTAAGCCATCTGGTGTTTCCATCCCAGAGAAATCACCGCCCTGAGAGAAAATAAGTTTAGATGCTGTTACGGCGTTACCCGTGTTACCGCCAACTGAATTGACGGCGGTAGTTGGGTCAGTATCAGCGCCTGTCGAATCGGTCATATCGACGAGGGTATCGTCTATTGCAGTCGCAACGTACCACTCGTTATCAACCCCTACCGTGTTGTCTTTAATGAAGTAATACGTCATTACGTGACTATCACCTAAAGAATCATATACCGTCACCGATGTTGCGGCGTTGTAGGTAAGTGGATCTTCCGGGTCAAAATCTTGCGGATCTAACGCAGCATCCCCTGCAGGTAAGTTCATACGAATATCAACTTCTGTGGTTTGCGCAGGTGAACCTGATGAATCTGGAATTCGCACTGGTTCAGTCGTACTTAGTGCAACTGATGCGCTTGTACCGTCAGAGTTTACTGGGAAGCCCAGAAGGTTGTCGCCGTTACTGTTTACCACAAAGTTATCACTATCTAACTTAAACTGCCCAGCACGAGTGAATGAGAAATCACGAGAAGTAATTTCAGGTACGGTAGCAAAGAAGCCGTTACCCGTAATCGCAAGGTCAAGCGATGTATTGGTAAACTGAAGGCTACCTTGGGAAAATTGCTGTGCAACTTCTTGAGTAAGAACACCGTCACCCACTTTGGTTTTACCACCTGACAGCAGTGATGCCGCATAAACGTCGCCAAATTCAGCTCGTGATTCTTTAAAGCCAACCGTATTAACGTTTGCGATGTTGTTGGCGGTTACATCCAAATCTTTTTGTGCGGCCGATACGCCACTCAGTGCAATATTAAAAGACATTATTGATTCTCCTACTAACTGCCGATTTGGATGACGTCATCAAGATTGATACTGACATCACCATCCAAATTCAAAATTACGCCCTGACCACTGCCGGCCAAGCTGACACTTCCAACGTGACGATTGACGGCAGTATTCAGCTGAACACCTTCACCGTTTAGTTCGCCAGTGGCACTGATAACATATTCACCAGGTTCCATTTGGTTGCCATGTTTATCTTTGCCATCCCATTCAAACTCAATGTTGCCGGCACTTTGTGTTCCTGCATCAATGGCTTTGATTACTTCTCCAAACTGGTTCTCAATGTTTATCGTCATGTTTTGAACCGTTTGCTCGTTTACAATAACGCCTGAGAGCCCTTCCCCTTCGTTCGCCATGTAACCGACATTACCTTGAACTAGCACGTTCTGTCCGATGAGACTCGATGCCTGCAGTGCTTGATTAGATGTCATTGAAGCCGCAAACGATTCGAATTTCTCGTTAAGCTGGGAGATGCCGTCAGCCATCGTAAATGACGTCATCTGGGCCACCATCTGATCGTTATCAACCGGTGCCGTAGGATCCTGATTGGCAAGCTGTTCCGTCAACATCGAAAAGAAATCTTCTTGGGTTAGCTGCTGCTCGGTACCATCGGCAACTTTTACAGTTTCTTCCTGCCAGTACAGGTCCGTATTTAAGCCGGTGTTATTTATGGTGTTCACTGATTAATCCTCACATTATTCAAGCGGCAAATTACTGCCCTTGACCTAACTGAAGTACGCGGCGGAAGATTCGTTTGGTGGTATCCGCTACCTGTACGTTTGTTTCATACGCTTTAGACGCTGACATCATATTCGCCATTTCTTCCACAATGTTGACGTTAGGTTTGTAGATATAGCCCTCTTCGTCTGCCATTGGGTTATTAGGCGCGTATTCCACCTGGAGTGGTGCATCACTTTCCACTATGCCTTTAACTTGAACACCTGCGCCCTTCGACTGATCTCGCATAGCGTCTTGTAGCGCCGTGGCAAAAACCGGGTGGCGAGCTCGATAGGTTTCGTCATAGCTGCTGCTTACCGAGTTTGCATTAGCAATATTACTCGCCGTTGTATTAAGACGGACATTTTCCGCCTCCATACCCGTACTCGAAATTTGCATTACGTTAAATAAACTCATGACTATTGACCTCCTGAGCTAAGTGCTTTTTTCATGCCTTTAATTTTTCCATTCAAAAATTCAAGGCTTGCTTGGTAGCGCAATCCATTGTCTAAAAATCGGTTTCTTTCCGCTTGGACTTCTACCGTATTACCGTCGCCGGTATCCGGTTGGGTGGGTACGCGGTACTGCATGTCAAAATTTGCCGCAACAGACGAAGAGTTGCCGCCTAGGTGGCGTTCATTTGTCCGGACCAATCCGGAAGAAGCATGTTGTTTGGTTCCACTAGATGCTTCGCTCATTGCTGACTGCATGGCTTTGTTAAAATCAATATCTCTGGCTTTGTAACCAGGGGTATTGGCGTTAGCTAGATTCCCCGAAATAACCTCCATACGCTCTGTGCGTATCTTCAGTGCTGACTCGTGAAAGCCCACCAGCTTATCTAGGTTAATAGCCATAACATGACCTCTGACATACTTTAAAAACGTTTCGTGTAGACAAGCTAAACGGAAATATAAGCGTTAAACTTTTGCCGATTTACTGTCGTTTGTCTAAATAGTTAGCAAGGCAGATGCCACAATGGGATTTTGACGGAAAGTAAAGGGGTTGGTAAATCGGCTTGAGTTTTAAAAAACTTTATTTATCAAGCCGATAAGTTAGATCATTTTTTTTGGTAGTAAAGACCAGGGTGGCACTTCACCATGCTGTAGATATCACTGGCGGCACTTATAGACTCTGACGCGCCAAGAAATAGAACGCCGTTAGGCTGCAGTTGTCCGGCAATTTGTTGCAGGATCCGCTGCTTTACTTCTGCTGAAAAATAAATCAACACGTTGCGGCAAAACACAATATCAAACCGACCGAGCGCGGCATAACTTGTAAGCAGGTTCAAACTTCTGAAGCTTACCATACGGCGAACCTCAGGCTTCACCTGCATAAGTCCCTTTTCGTTTTGTTGGAAAAAAGCTTGTCTTCGCTGTGGAGATAACCCTCTGGCAAGAGAAAGTTCGTCATAAATACCTGATTCACATTTTTGCAGCATTTCTGATGATAAGTCGGTGGCCACAATCTCAACGCCCGCTCTCAAAGCGCCTGGACGTTGACGTTGATACTCAAGCACGGACATTGCGATGGAATAAGGCTCTTGCCCCGACGAACAAGCCGCACTCCAAATGCGAACCTTCTGATTTTTAGTAGATAAGGATGGCAATAGGTCCTTTAAAAGAAGATCAAAGGGATAGTTATCGCGAAACCATAATGTTTCGTTGGTCGTCATTGCATCGATAACACTTTGTAGCAAGGTGCGATCAAAACCGCGTACAACAACGTCTATCAGTTCATCTGCAGATTCGTACTTATGCTTAAAAAGCAATGAAGCCAAACGGCTGCGGACAAGGTATTGTTTATTCTCCCCCAACACTATGCCGCATTGCTTTTCAAGAAACTCTCTGAACTTTTGGTAGCTCGCGGGCGAAACGTCTTTATTAGCCAATCCTTTCCTGCTCCGTTATTCGCACTCGGTCATCAGCCACTTCTGTACAGCAGTCGCTAATTCGTCTGGGTGAAACTTCGCTATAAAGTCGTCTGCGCCAACTTTTTGTACCATTGCCTGGTTGAAAACCCCACTTAATGACGTGTGCAGAACAACGTGGAGTTTTTGAAGTTCAGGAGTATTTTTAATTTCTGCAGTCAGGGTATAGCCATCCATTTCGGGCATTTCAATATCAGAAACTAGTACACCAACGCGGTTGGTTACGTCGCCATACTCTTCAGCAATTTGTTTAAGACGATTAAGTGCTTCAAGACCATTTTTAGCAAGCTCGATTTCAAGGCCTAGTGACGTAAGCGCCTTTTTCACCTGATTTCTCGCTACCGCCGAGTCATCCGCAATGAAAATAATCTTGTTTTCTTGGCCTTCTGTGGTTAGCCCCTCGGCCACGTCAGCACTCACTTCAGCGTTCAGCGGAGAAATCTCATTGAGAATTTTTTCTACATCTAGTATTTCAATGAGTTCGTTCTCAACCTCAGTAACTGCCGTCAGATAGCTGGCGCGCCCCGTGCCCTGAGGTGGTGGCATGATGGCATCCCAGTTGGTATTGATAATGCGCTCAACAGCGCCAACCAAAAAACCTTGCACCGAGCGGTTGTATTCAGCAATAACGATAAACGCGTTAGAGAGGTCTTCAATTTTACGACCACGCGTAGCCATACTCAGGTCAATAACCGAAATAGTTTGGCCACGAATGTGTGCCACCCCACGAACTAGTGGATTTAGTTTTGGCATTGCCGTAAGCGGAGGACACTGCAATACCTCGCGCACTTTAAACACATTAATCCCAAACCGCTGACGGCCGTTCAGTCTAAACAGCAACAACTCTAAGCGGTTCTGCCCAACAAGCTGCGTTCGCTGGTTTACCGAATCTAAAATACCCGACATAGGTCACCTCTAAGTAATACTGGGCATGATCATTGCCTCTTATGATAAGAATAGACAATATCACTAAATTTTTGCAGGTCAAACGACAGAAAAATGACACTGAAGGTTTAATTAAGCTTCACTAACGTTTTAATACTGCCTATTGAATCATGTCATGTTGAAGCGTGTACTTTTACACCTTGAACTAACTATTGTTGTTAAACCCGCGGTTTACAAACATAGATTTCACTAAGCATAGTCAATTAATCGCAAACTGAACACGAAATGTCATGATGAAAAAGATAAACGAAAAAATGCGTACCAGATTCTCTCGCTCGTTAACCTGCTTAGTAGTTGGTTTGCTAATCGGCTCACTAAGTAGGCACTGCTATGCTGCGGCGTCCAATCATGAACAAGTTGAAAGCGGTGCCAAGCAGTATTTGATAAATCAACTTACTGATAATGCGCAGGATACTAACATTGATGTGGATATTGTGAAGATAGACGATCGGATAAATATCCCGGACTGTCCAACCGGTTTCCAATATAATGCTTCACAGGAAGCGTTGAGCCAATCCTACATATCTGTTCGTGTAAGCTGTAAAAATAACGAGTGGTATTTGTTTACCAGCGGCCAAGTGACGCGAACTAAAGAAATTGTGGTGACTCTGGGCGCAATTAGCCCTGGAACTGTATTAACCTCATCAAATTTAACTAAGGCAAAAGTAGATGTGAGACGTTTACGCTATACCGCGTTTACCGATTTAGAATCGTTAATTGGCGCTAGAATGAAACGCCGCATTACCGATGGACAAGCAATACAGTCTAATATGCTATGCTTTGTGTGCAAAGGCGATAGAATAACTATTACCGCCGAGGTTGCGGGAATGGAAGTTAAGACTGCTGGAATAGCGCAGCAAGATGGTGTGGTTGGCGATAATATAAAGGTTATCAATGCCAGTAGCCAGAAGGCCATTATTGCCAGAGTCGCAAGCCCTGAAGAAGTCGTGATACACTTATAAAGGTGAGCGTAAAATATCTACTATTTTGTTCTCAATTTAGCTAAAGATATTAGTCTAAAGGCCGATATATATTACAGAGGCAAGAGAGTAGTGAGGACTAGATATGGCAATTAACAATATAAACAATGGGTTACCTAAAACGCCCGTTGATAATGGGAAAGTAGCGCAGCAGAACCAGACGCAGCAATCTCAACAACAAGCTTCAGCGCAATCGGCACAAACGGCCGCAGCGCCGAGACAAGATTCGGTTTCATTGACGCAATCTGCTCAGCAGCTGAATCAAGTCCAGAAAAAAGGGACTGAGGCTCCTGTGAATCAGGAAAAAGTTGATCGCCTTAAAAAAGCGATTCAAAGTGGTGAGTACAAGGTTAATCCTGAAGTGCTTGCTAATAAAATCTCGAAGCTAGAATCCGAGATTTTTGGTACTAAATAATTCGGCACTAAATAATCTGGTGTCAAATAACTAGTTAGAATTTATCAGACACGTTCAATGAGACAAGTATAGTGACAGAACAAGTAAGCCAGTTAACACAAGCATTATCACGTCAAGTGGAGCAAATGACTTCACTTGCGTCGCTGCTTGAAAAAGAACTGCAGCTTATTAGCTCGCGTGACGCCGAATCATTGATGAATTTGTTAGACGAAAAAACAGCCCTTCTGGGTTCTATTCAATCACTGGATTCAAGTATCGAAGATGCTATTGCTAACGAAGATGCGATGTCGGAAGACGATGAAGCATTAATGGCTAACGCCAAGAAGCTTCTGGAAGATTGCAAATATCGAACACAGGTTAATCAAAAAGCCGTAGAGCAAGGACAGCTACGCCTCACACATTTGCGGAATTTGATGATGGAAGTTCGAGCAAAAGAATCACTTACTTACGACAAAAAAGGGAAGCCGAAAGGCGGAACCTTAGGCTCTGGAGTAAGTGCATAGGCTTTTAAATAGCCTTGTATCGCCCTAAAGCGTTAACTACGCTGTGCATAAACCACATCACCAGTTATCCCACTCGATTATCGCGTATTTTTTAGCATCCCGCTGCAAAGTAATTAGCGCGAATCGCCTTTAACTTACTTCCTAGTAATACTTTACATCTTTTACTCGACGCGGCTTAGCAGTCGACAAATAAATATCATAGACTTGCTGCATATCTAAAGAAAGCTCCGTAACGTAGGTATCCTCACCCACCGGATAAGTCTTAACGACCTCGGCGCCTCTTATTACTCCTTCCACAGACGCGCGTAACGTTTCACTGTCAACAACAAGACGTGATACAGATTGACTACCTTCGATTTTTTGACCATACACCTGCTCGGTTAACTCGCGGTATGCATCTAATTTTGACGCTTTCATCGCCATTATCAGCTTCATACTGTCAGACTCGCCTTTTTGTGATGAAATTGGCGCGTAACCAACCGCCTTTAAAACAGGGTAAGTTTCAGGCTCAACGGTTTCCCACTCGACGTGCTTATCGATAATGCCACATCCACTCAAAGAAACTGCCAGGCCAAACATAGAAGACCGCAAAAGTAGCTTTGAATTTTTTAGTCTATTCAACCACATAATTTAAAACCTCTGTGTGCATTAATAACGACTTAGTGACGTCTGATTGTTTACTTTCATTACCTATGTAGGCTAATAACCTTTGAGCAAAGCGTTATGAGGCGACTAAACTTTCATAACACATTTTGCAGTTTTAGACCTTGGTTAGAAGGAAATAAGCAATATATGCGCCCGTTTGCTTTTAAAGATAGCTTCCCACTTTAATTGGCACTTTTTTCGCATAGAACTCGCGTAGGTCTCGCATAGATTACGACATTATTTAACCGCAATAACTAAACAACCACAGAGGTGTCACGTGCGACAAGCAAGCAAAACAACGCTAATGGCATGTTTAAGCAGAGCAATGGCCGCTGTTTGCCTACTTAGCCTAATCGCTGGGCAAGCCCATGCCGTTTGGTATGAAGCCACAGGACAGGCTGTGGTAATGAACGGTAACAAGGAAGCAGCAAAGCGCGCAGCAACACAGGATGCGCTCAAACAAGCTATGTTATTTGCTGGGGCGTCAGTGCAAAGTGTAGCCAAACTCACTAATGGGCTTCTGAAAAACGAAGAGATGACAATTAGTTCAACGGGCGAAGTCGAACAGCTAGAGCTTGTGAGCGAAACTTACAACGGTGATGTAGTCACTGTTAGTGTACGTGCAGACATTTTTCCTAAAGGGGAAATATGCTCAGCACAGCAGGACGAAAAACACTTTGCCACTACTCACTTTAGGATAAGAAACAGAGCACAACTGACTGAAGGAAATATTCCACATTTTGATAAGGCGTTTACGCAGCGTTTAGCTAAGGCAATGCAAGAACAGACAGACAATCTCAGTATTACTTACGTTGCTCCCCATACTGCAAAGTTTGATAGCCGATATACCGACAAAAACGTACGTACACTATCAGATCAAAGTAACACGCAATTCGTTATTGTCGGCGTTATTGATGATTTAAGCGTTACACAAAAAGAAGCATCCATGTTTACACCATGGCGAAGCAACACTTCACACCGTGCTTTTGCAATGTCTGTACAAGTTTATGACGGAATAAACGGCGGCCTGTTATTCAGTTCCTCTTACAATGCTAATGAAGAGTGGACGTTTGACAGATTTGAAGACATCGATGAATTTTCGTCCACTTTTTGGCAATCACGCTACGGTCAGGCGATTGATGGCTCAATCAGCCAATTAATAGAAGATATTAAAGAGTCGACAGCCTGCCAACCTGTAACGGGTCGTGTTATCAATATTGCGAACAATAAAATTTCGATATCTCTTGGACGAGATAATGGCATTTCTGAAAAAGATGAACTATATCTTTATCAGGCCAAAGAGGTGGTCGACAATCGCGGTAGAAAATATCTTCAATATACGCTCTACCCCGGTACGTTTGTTGTTGATAGTGCTTATGGCAATTCATCAGTGATAGTCAACGCTGAGTCTGGAATTACTGCTAACATTCAGGAAAATGATTTTGTAGTTAAGAAGTAAATTAGTTTTCACTTTATCAATGTAAGTCACTGGGGTAGAAATAACGGGGTTGGAATATCAGCAATGCCGTGATATATCTATAAGTACGTATAATATTCAATACTTAAACTTTAGTCAGAGGCAAGTACTCTTTCTTATACTTTAGTATGACCTGCATAATAAAAATATGACCCTTTCTCTGTTTGCGTCGCACTGCTTAGCATTAGTGGCCTTGCTACTGGCTGGACAACAACTGAGGGATCACTATGTCATCGAGTTTCCAAAGCTCGAACAGGAAGTTAAAAATAATTTTGGGGCTGACAAAGCGTTACATGTCAGCGCACTAGAAACTAAACTTCACGACCTTGAAAATAAGGCTGTTAAAGAACAGCTTATCGGTGTAAACGCTTTCTTTGACGAGCATATCCAGTACGCTACCGACGATATCGTATTCAAACAAAAAGACTATTGGGCCACGCCTTCGGAGCTTTTTGGTCATTCTCGCGGAGATTGTGAGGATTATGCCATTGCAAAATACGTAGCTCTGCTACACTTAGGTATCGATAGTTCTAAACTTCGCCTAATTTATGTAAAAGCGAAAATTGGTAGAAGCCGAGTAACGCAAGCACATATGGTACTAGGATACTATGATTCCCCTTCATCGGATCCTTTGGTGCTAGATAGCTTAGTGTCTAATGTGTTGCCAGGTTCTCAACGAACGGACTTAATTCCTGTATTCAGTTTTAATGATTCGGGTATTTGGCAGCCGGGTAAAACTGCACAAGTTTCTTCGTCTACCAGCAGACTATCAAGGTGGCGTGATGTTATTGAGCGCATGAAGCAGGAGGGGATTAGCAGAAGGTCTTAGGAGTTTATGTCAATAACAAGAGAATTATGGCTAGCCATTGTAGTCGTCGTCCTTGTTGCAATTGCAGGTAGTGTCACAATTCATGGAATAACTACTAAGCAATACGTAGAAGAACAGCTATATTCAAAAAACTTAGACAACGCGAGTATGCTTGCTCTTACCCTAAGTGGGCTTGATAAAGACCCTGCTTCGCTCGATCTCTTCATAATGTCACAATTTGACATTGGTCACTACGCTTCCATTGTACTTCAAAAATCTAACGGTGAAATAGTTTCTGAATACACTCATGAAGTGCAGTTGGACGAAAATACTCCAAAGTGGTTTTCAGATAACTTTTCTCCCATAGTCAAACCAGGTATCGCTCAAGTAAGCGAAGGTTGGGGTCAGTACGGTACGGTTTATGTCGAAACAGATACCAGCTTTGCCGTTGCATCAATGTGGCGCGCCACTAAACGACTTATTTTTGGTTTGTCTCTTGTTGGCATATTTTCAGGCTTTTTAGGGGGCTGGGCTCTGCGTTTCATCATCCGGCCTTTAGACGGTGTTGTGCGCCAAGCTGAATCATTTCAACAAATGCAATTTATCCAGCTGAAAGAGCCTCGTACGTTAGAGCTTAAGCGTGTAGTGCGCGCTATGAACTTTCTTGCTACCAATTCTAGAAAGATCATGGATGAAGAGAATACGCGCCTTGATCTTATGCGCTATAAAACCCAATTTGATGACGAGTCTGGCGTTGCTAATAGGGATTACTTCATTTCAATCTTGAAAGGGCAGCTGGCTTTTAGAGATACTGAAGGTGTGAACTGCCTTTTCTTCGTCAGATTTACCGAAGGCAAAGGCTTTTTGCGCTCACCGGCAAATATCAGAAAAAAGCGTATTCGAGATTTTGTTGAAGAAATTAACGATTGCCTTGCGTTACATCATCATCAATTTACTGACAGCCGAATTGCTAGAATGCAAAAAAACGAGTTTGCTATTTTGCTTACTGAAACCCATGATGCCGTAGCTATATCTGAAGCAGTTCATGGCGCCTGCCTAAGTGCATTCAGCGAAGTTGGCGATCCCAAGGTATTTCAGTCTGTTGTTAAACTTCGCCCAGATGATAGTTTCTCTGCTTTACTAATGCGTGCAGATGCGATGATTGATGAAGCAGAACTACTAGATATGGATGAACCCTTTATCGAGTCGACCCTTAAAGAATTTATTAGCTTGGTAGAGCAAAAACGCTGGGAAAAAGAGTTACAAAATACTATTGACGAATGTGGTGTAGAAACCTTTAACTTCCCGGTTTTAGATATTGACCGCAATTTGGTTCATTATCAGAGTTGGGCGGGCGTTACAATAGATGGTGAACTAAGAAAAAGTGGTTATTATACCCATTGGGCTCGCTATCTCGGGCTTCTACCCCAATTAGAGCTAACAACGATTACTAGCCTGATCAACTATATCAATAACACTAAAACAAACTCAAAATTTGCGTTTCTCTGTTCTGAGCAATTCATGCTCAACCCAGAGGTTCTTGCTCAACTTTATTATCAAATCGGTACCAACGAAAAGGCAGCGAAACAGTTGTGTTTTGAGGTGCGAGAATCTACCGCGACGCGCTTCCCTGATGAGTTTAGAGACTTTTGTACAACGCTAAAAGCCAAAGACAGCGAAGTGGGCTTGAAGCGAGTTGGAGAATCTTTCTCGCAACTGTTGAACGTGCAGGAAATGGGTTTAGATTATGTAAAAATCGATTCAGCGTTTATGGCAGATATCGATTTCAATCCTGCCAATCACGCCTTTATACGTGGGTTCTGCTCCCTTGCGCATACTTTTGGTATAAAAGTTTATGCAGACGGCGTCAAGCGCTCAGACCATCAAGAACTATTCATTGAATTAGGGATAGATGGTGTGGTTTCACACATTGAAGTTATAGAGCATCTTTTAGATGACTAAACTCACCTATACGAAGTAATAAGCTTATCCTGTCTTTCGCTTCAAACTTATGAAGGAGCGTACCAACATATTCTTTAACGGTACGCTCAGTAATGCCGTGCTTCCTTGCTACCTCCTTGTTGCTTAACCCCTCCAAAATACCATTTAATACATCTTTTTCTCGGTTGGTTAGCTCTCGCAGCACAGGGAAATTCCGTTTCGTCTGCAAATTAGCAGCGACATTTGATGTAGTCACTGTTAATAACTCGTTGGGCAACCACATGCCTCCAGCTTCTATAACACGGGCTACAGAAGATAGTAGAGATTGGGTTCCTAATGCATGACAATATGCTCTAGCACCCAACATTAGTGCTGTTTGCATCTCTAGGCGGTCATATTTGTAGGTAAGTAAAACAAGATTTTCAGCTTTTTGTTTTGCCTCAATCAGTAACTGACGCCAGTTATTATCGCTTGCCATAATCCATACGCAGTCACTACTATCGCACTTCAGTTCATTGACACTACTATAACTAGACCAAGAGTATTGAGTAAGTGCCCCTTGTAAGTCTTTTTCTGCAATGAAATGTCTCATTAACGCTCCCTCAGCGCAGAGGCTGTCACATTAAACAAAGGCGATAAAATGTAATTAAGAACGGTTTTCTTGCCCGTTAAAATATCTACTTGCACAATCATTCCGGGCAGAATATCTAAGGATTCATCTGCAATGCTTCGCTTTGTTTCAAGTCTGACAAGGTAATAGGTTTCATCTTTTTCATTGGTAATGGCATCTGCACTAATGTGCTGAACCTCAGCCGACATGCCACCATAAATAGTAAAATCGTATGCACTAAATTTCAGGATGGCCGGCTGCCCTTCTCTAATAAAAGCAATGTCTTTCGGTGAGACTTTGGCCTCAACAATGAGCTGGTCGTCTTGAGGTACTAGCTCGACAACAGCGCTACCAGGTGTAATAACGCCGCCAACCGTGTTGATAAGTAGCCGTTGAACCGTTCCATTGATAGGCGAACGCAAATCAGCTTGCGACACCACATCTTCTAAACTTGTTTGAGACTGCTGTAGCATAGCCATTTCACCAGTTGCATCGGTCAATTCTTGATTCCATCGATTAACTAGCTTGAGGCGGGCTTCTTCCTTCTTAATAATTTCTTCTTCAATAGCATTTAACCCACGCTCTATTGCCACTTTAGATTTGCTGATGTTGCCTTCAAGCTCAACAATTTGGCGCTCTAATCTAAGAATTTCGATTTCCGACACAGCTCCTGATGCTAATAATGGTTTAGTCACCGCCAGCTCTTTTTTAGAAAGCGTCAGCACATTTTGATATTGGGATAGATTAGCTCGCTCTTCTTCAACATCTTGTCGGCGTTGTAAAATGCGAGAGTCAGAACCTGCCGCGATTTCATCAAGCTCAGCTAAATTCGAGTTATAGAGTTTTCTCTCATTATCAACGATGGTAGGCGCTTCTTCTTGAAGCTCTCGGTTAAACCGCAACACCTCGCCCTGGGTGAGCGCAGATAAGCGCTGAACCTTTGCCGCAAGTGCTGCAAATTGAGTAGTATTCTCCTCTAAACTGGACAAAAAGCGCGTTGGATCAACTTTTAATAGCACCTGCCCTACTTCGACGGTTTGTCCTTCACGTACTAAAATCTTTTGTACTATCCCGCCATCGTATGATTGAAGCACCTGCAGCTGCTGCGACGGAATCACCTTCCCATCACCTTTAGCCACTTCATCAATCTCGGCGAAATAAGACCATACCACTAACAAAAATAGCACTATTAGTACGACATAGAGCAGACCACGGGCTTTTACCGGCGTTTGCATAATGCGCGACCATTCCGCTTCTAACACCCAATCTTGACCTGGGGGCGGCGCAAGCCAGCCTCGCATTAGCCGCTGTAACCAGTCCTTTTTTTCACCATCACTTTTCAAAATCATGGCGCCCTCTTCAATACTTGACTGGGTTGTCTAAACTGCACTAGTACCTCTTCCTTTTTTCCATCGGCAATCACTTTTCCGTTTTCTACAACAATGACCCGTTCTACCAAGTCGAGTAATGTGGTTCTGTGAGTATTAATGATGAGAGTTTTACCTGCCGTTGCCGCCTTAATCGTTTCCTTCATCTGCGCTTCATTAGTTGAATCCATGGCTGAAGTTGGTTCATCCATAATGTAAATTGCTGGGTCTCGCACTATGGCCCTTGCCATCGCCACAGCCTGACGCTGCCCACCCGACAGCAAGCAGCCACGCTCCCCCACATTTTGCTCTATGCCACTCGAGCTTCCATTAACTAACTTTGCCAAACCACATTGAGTAATGACTTCCCAAAACTCAGCCTCGTCAATATGTGTATCTTCTGGCAAAATATTGTCTTTTAATGAGCCGTGAAAAAGGCTCACATCTTGCGGTACATAGCCTATTTGTTTACGTAACAGCGTTGGGTCATACTGCTGAAGGTCTATCCCATCCAACAAAAGTTGCCCTGATTCAGGGCGATAAAAAGCCATAAGAAGCTTGTTTAACGTTGACTTTCCGCACCCGTTTTTGCCCAAAATAGCAACGTGTTCCCCTTGTTTAATAGAGAAGTTAATGTCTTTTAACGCGAGTACGGTTTCATCTGGATACTTGAAGCAAAGCTGGCTAGCGTCAATATTCCCTTTTAGCACGACATTGTTTTTAATCTGTTTGTTGCTACCTGTTTCACTTGGTAAAGACATAATGTCATCAAGGGCATTCTTTGCGGTTTCAGCGTGATGGAATTGCGCAAGCAATGCGGCAGCCTGAGAAACCGGCCCCATAGCTCGGCTTGATAATAAATAAGCGGCGATTAGTCCACCTTGTGTTATCACGCCCTCAATAATGAGGTAAACACCAGTGAGGATAATAACCACACCCACAGATTGCTGGATCCAGAGCGCAGCGTTATTAACCGACATTGATACTAAACGTAGTTTGGCGTTGACTTTGGCAAGGAAGATAGTCTGCTTTTCCCACGCACTTTGATTTCTACTTTGATAACCAAACGCTTTAACGTCCTCTAATGAGGTTACGCTTTCAGTCACAAGGGAGCTTTTACGAGAGCTGATTTCCATCGATTCTTCAGAAAGAGAACGCATTACCCGCTGTGCCTTCATCGCATAAAGAAAAAGCGCAGTAGCACCAATGAGTATTGGAATGATCAGATAAAAATCAATCATGGCGATAATGACTACGAAAAGTAGCCCAAAGGGTAAATCAACCAGAGCCACTAAAGTGACTGAACCGAAGAACTGCCGAATACTTTCAAAAGACTGTAGGCTATTTATGAATGAGCCACTTTTAGCAGGCTTGCTGGCTAAATTTATAGACAGCACTTTTTCCATTATTTTCGCCGATAGCGTGACATCTAATCGACTCGCCGCCAACTCTACAAAATACTGTCTAAGCATGCGCAATAAAAAATCTGCGGCAAGCACAAGTAAAACACCAATAGCGAGTGCCCACATGGTTTCTAGCGCAGCATTTGGCACTACCCTATCGTAAACATTCATCACGAACAGGGGTAATGCGATAGAAAGCAAACTGATAAAAACGGACGCTAAAAGAACGTCGCGATACAAACCTTTTGCCGTTCTTATGGATGACCACAACCAATGCCCTACGGATGACTTGTCAATTTGCGCATTCGTTTCTTGTGCATTCATCTCGGGGCGAGCGAAAATGACATACCCTGTATAGCTAGTACTTAGCTCATCTCTTGGTACTTCGACCACAGCATCATCGAGTTCCGGGTATGAGACTCTGGCATGCGTTTTGTCAAGCCCATGTAGAACGCAGGCTTGCTTATCACTGAGCACTAAAACAGCGGGTAGTATTGCAGTATTGATATGATCTAGATCGCGTTTTACTGTTCTACTGGCGAGCCCCGCTCGTTTTGCTGCGCGTTCAAACCCCGTAGGAGACAACTCACCATGGTCTAAAGGCAGTCCGCTAAGCAGGCTAACTCGAGATACATCCAAATGGTGGGCATGGCAGATTGTTATTAAACAATCCATCAATACGCCACCTTGTTTCTCAAGATATGATATGTCGCTGTCGACCTTTTTTTCCTTCATATAGGCCTACCACACCACTATTGCGTTGAAGGAAGCTGGATGATAGCCGCCTCAATTCTGCGATTACGGGCATTAGCCGCTTCTGACTCTTCATCGACAAGCGGACGAGTTTCCCCATAACCGACAGCGGTGATCCTTCTAGCCTCTATGTTTGCTTTTGTCATAAGCATTGATGCGACAGCTTTCGCTCTGCGTTCAGACAAACGCTGATTGTAGGCGGCGTCTCCATCTAAAGATGCATGACCGTGAATGATTACCCCAGAATTAGCGTCACTATTAAGCGCATCGATAACCTCTTGAAGGGAGTTCTCATACTCAGGTAAAACCTCGGTAGAATTAGAGGCAAACTCAATGTTTACGTTAAACGACTCTATTATATTTGCGTTGTCCAAGGTGAAGTCAGCAGCACTTGGTTCTGGCGCCAATTCAGGCTCTTTCGCTTCACAACCAAAGTCATCGACCATAGCGCCCGGCGTTGAATCTACACAGTCATCCCATAAATCAACAATACCGTCACCATCAGAATCGCGCTTTAGAATATTCAGTTCATCTTCAAAGTTAGTGCGAACTACAGGGCATACGTAATTAGGGTCGTAGCTAATTTTTTCTTCTGCTTTGCTTAGCACATCAGGTACGCCTTCCTTCGTTATACCTAACGTTTGCGCTAAGCTTCCCGATGCTGCAAGCAGTCTTACCCGTGCTTTTTCTAGCGTATATTGCGCTTCCAAGTAAGCACGACTCGATTCGTAGTACTCATTTTCTGAATCGAGCAAATCCAATAGAGAGCGTTCACCAATAGTGAATTGATCCATATATGCAGATTTCACCCTGTCCGAAGATAGTCTATGTGCATTTAGTGCAGGAAGTTGCTCTGTAATATTGATGATGTCGTTGTAGGCAATCTGTACCGTTTGTCTCATATCGATACAGGCTTTATCTCTTAAGTCTTTTGCTAAGTCCACCTGTGACAGTGCCTGTCTTATAGCCGCGCTATCCGACCCACCGTTATACAAGTTATAAGAAAAGTTAACGCCGACACTCGCCTCGGTAATGGTGTTATTCAATGCAGCTTGGTCTCGTGTTTGCGCACCATAACTTGCGGTCAAATTAACCTGAGGATGGTAGAGACTCTTTGCACTATCGACCGCATAACGCTGCGCATCTATGTTATAAATAGCAGCATTAAATTGTGGATTAGTGCCATACGCGCTAGTAAGTAAAGATTGTATATCTGTGACGTTTGCATCAACGAAAGCAGAGTTTATTGATACTGACTGTAGGTTTTGAGCAGGCTTTTCACCCACCAACCGCAAAAAACGTGCGGTAACATCGTGCAAATTCGATAGCTCAGTAAGCACGTTAGACTCGGCAAGGGAAAGACGACCGCTAATTTGCTCTAAGTCAGCTCTACGACCTACTCCAGCTTCAACGCTTTCTTCAATTTGTTTGAACACATCAACATGAGTAATCAGGTTTTCTTCAGCAAGCTTCAAAAGCTCTCGAAACAACTGTACGTCCATATAAGCAAGGGCGGTATCTAATGACTTCTGCTCAATTTCACCCATTAGTTCAAAAAATCGTACAACTTGTGCTTGCTTAAACCGCTTTACCTCACTAGTTGTTAAAAAACCGTCATATAACATCTGGGTAAGGGTGATTTGAGCAGTATGGCCCATGTATTCTCGATCTAAGCCATAATTTCTGTCGGTGTACGCGCTGGACGCCAATACATCGACCTGTGGGCGAAAACCGCCTCTCGCAATGTCGACATCAGACATGGCCACTTGAAGTTGACGCCAGCTGGCTTGTACTTCCGGATTTTCGTTTACTACCTTGCGAACATAATCTTCCAAACTCACAGGCGAGTTATTTACACCATTGCCTTGAGCAATAGCAGTATGAGTAAGCACAGCGCTAGTTACTCCAATAACAACTTTGGTAAGCACTGAATTAATCAACTTCATATATGCGTCTCACTATATAAAAACTAGGCGACATTTGTGTCGTTTCCTACATTTAAAAAGTAGACGCTAATAGATTTTCTGCAAACTGAAGCGACACTTTTTAATCTAAAAATGAATAAATTAGGGGGAACTACCTAGTTCTTATACCAAAGAATAAAGCCCCCCCGTACCACGGTCCGGTAACCGATTTAAAAACCTCTGCTACGCTTTTTGGTATAGCGTGATATTTATTGATTGAGAGGGAAATATGGCTGAAGTAATCATTGCAGAAGTAAATGGTGAAGCTTCTATTGTTCGTGGTGACACAGGCGAACAAGTTATTGCTACTGTCGGAATGACTGTTTATGAGGGAGATGTATTAGATGTCTCATCCGATGGTTATGTCACCGTTAGTGTGGATGGCGAACTTCGCACACTTCCAGCCGGACAAAGTGTCACTTTCCCGCTGCAATTAGATTTTACAGAAAGCAATTCTGACGATGAATTTGCCGTCTTCGATGAGAGTGTCGATGAGCTAACCGCATTACTTGACGGTGTTGATGGCAACAACCAAGAAGGTGACGCTGACTTTCTTGATGTGCTTGCTGGTGACGGAGACATTTTAGAATCGTTAGAAGCAACCGCAGCGGGCCTAGATGGTGGTGCTGGTACTGACGGCGGTAGTAATTTTGTGCGCGTTGATCGCATAAATGAAGAAGTCGATCCAGTGGGTTTCCAGTTCGATCAAAGTGCAAATGGCAACGACGATGTTACGCCAGTTGAGTTTTCTGGAACAGGCGAGCAAGCACAAGACATTTCACTTACCCTAGATGCGATTGGCTTAACAAGCGACACCACGCCAACACTATCAGGCATTACTTCAGCAATTCCAGGCAGTACAGTTACACTAACCGTTACCGATAGTGAGGGAAACACTCAGGTTGTTACCGCCATAGTACAAGACGACGGTACATTCAGTGTAGACGTACCAAATGCATTGGCTGATGGTGAGTTCACGGTAGATGCTACCGTGTTAGAACCTACAGGTAATACTGCTGATAGTTCTACCACTGGTGAAATTGACGCTACCGCTCCAACCATTACCATTAATGCGCCGGGTTCTGATAACGACACCACGCCTACCCTTTCAGGTACAACCGATGCCACTCCTGGCAGCACAGTTACGCTGACCATTACCGATAGCGCAGGCGTTACTCAAACTGTGACAGCTATTGTGCAAGCCGACGGCACCTACAGCGTTGACGTACCTGCTGAATTAGCTGAAGGTGAATTTACCGTTAACGCCAGCGTTACCGATGAAGCAGGCAATACAGCAACCGCTGATACTACAGGGGAAATTGATACTACCGCCCCAACCATTACCATTAATGCGCCAGGCTCTGATAACGACACCACACCTACCCTTTCAGGTACCACTGATGCCGCCCCCGGCAGCACGGTAACGTTAACCATTACCGATAGCGCAGGTAACACACAAACCGTGACCGCTATTGTGCAAGCGGACGGCACTTATAGTGCGGACGTACCGGCTGAATTAGCCGAAGGTGAATTTACCGTTAACGCCAGCGTGGCCGATGAGGCTGGCAATACAGCAACCGCTGATACCACAGGGGAAATTGATACCACAGCGCCGTCTATCACCATCGACACCATAGCCACTGACAACGACACCACCCCTACTCTTTCGGGTACCACTGATGCTACACCGGGTAGCACGGTTACGTTAACCATTACCGATAGTGCAGGCAACACACAAACTGTAACCGCCATTGTGCAAGCGGACGGCACCTATAGTGCGGACGTACCGGCTGAATTGGCCGAAGGCGAATTTACCGTTAACGCCACCGTGACTGATGAAGCAGGCAATACCGCAACTACGGATACAACAGGCGAGATTGATACTACAGCACCGTCAATTACTATTGATGCTATAACAACTGGTAACGATACAACACCTACCCTTTCAGGTACCACTGATGCTACACCGGGTAGCACAGTTACATTAACCATTACCGATAGCGCGGGCAATACGCAAACCGTGACTGCCACTGTGCAAGCGGACGGCACTTATAGTGCGGACGTACCGGCTGAATTAGCCGAAGGCGAATTTACCGTTAACGCCAGCGTTAGTGATGAAGCAGGCAATACCGCAACCGCTGATACCACAGGGGAAATTGATACTACAGCACCGTCGATCACTATCGACACCATAGCTACTGACAACGACACCACGCCAACCCTTTCAGGCACCACTGATGCCACACCGGGTAGTACAGTTACATTAACCATTACCGATAGCGCTGGCGTTACTCAAACCGTGACAGCCATTGTGCAAGCAGACGGCACCTATAGCGTTGATGTACCTGCTGAATTAGCTGAAGGTGAATTTACCGTTAACGCCAGCGTGACCGACGAAGCGGGCAACACAGCAACCGCTGATACCACAGGGGAAATTGATACTACTGCGCCATCAATTACTATTGACGCGATAGCTACTGACAATGACACCACACCTACCCTTACAGGTACCACTGATGCCGCCCCTGGCAGCACGGTTACGTTAACCATTAGCGATAGCGCAGGTAACACACAAACTGTGACCGCCATTGTGCAGGCTGACGGCACATACACTGCAGACGTACCGGCTGAACTAGCTGAAGGTGAATTTACGGTTAACGCAAGCGTTACCGACGAAGCGGGCAATACGGCCAATGCTGACGCTCAGGGTGCTATCGACGTGACGGCCCCAACCATCTCATTAAACGACCCAGGAATAAATGGCGATGCAACCCCCACACTATCGGGCTTAACGGATGCCGTGCCCGGAAGCACAATAACGCTTACTGTTACCGATAGTGCAGGCGTTACTCAAACCTTTACTACCACCGTACAAGCCGACGGTACCTTTACCGTTGAAGTTCCAAATGCAGTGGCAGAAGGTACATACAGCGTAACTGCCGAGGTGACAGATGGTGCGGGTAATACCGCACAAGCAACAGCAAGCGGCGATTACGATTCTACGAGTCCGTCGACGACCGTAAATCAACCTGCACCAACGAACGATACTACGCCAAACGTTTCTGGTGAAACCGATGCCCCTCCAGGCAGTGAAGTGGTCATCGTTGTTACAGATAGCGAGGGTAACGAGCAAACAATCGTCACTACAGTGGGCGCTGACGGCACGTTCAACGAAGATGTGCCAGCGGAACTTAGCGAAGGTGAGTACACGGTAGATGTTACTGTGACGACACCAGCAGGTAACAGCTCGACTACTACAGTAACAGGCGAAATTGACACCACGGCGCCGATAATCAGCCTTGATCCTATTGGCTCAACCAATGATGACACGCCAGTGATAAATGGCGACACCGACGCAGAACCGGGTGCGATAGTAACACTAGATATCGTGCATTCAGATGGCACTACGCAAACCATTACTGCAACAGTGCAAGAAGACGGCAGCTTCAGTGCTGAAGTTCCGCAAGCACTCGCAAACGGCGACTTCACGGTAACCGCTACTGTGTCTGATGTGGCGGGCAATACTGCTTCAACGTCAATCGATGCGGTTATCAATACCCAAGGCCCTAATGTTGTCATTGAAACCGGCTCTCCTACCAACGGTAGTGAAGGCATAGGGGGGTCGTCAGACGCCCCTAATTCAGAGGTTGTGGTTGTTATCACCGATAGCGACGGCAACAGCCAGACAATAACGGGGACAACCGATGAGAATGGCAACTTCAATGTAGCATTCCCTCCTGGCTCTGAAGAGGGCGAATACGAGATTGAAGTGACGGTGACAGACGAAAATGGCAATAGCTCTACCGCCACGGCCACTACTGTACTTGATACCACCCCACCAATTGTGAATATCGACCCGCAAACGGATACTAACGACACAACACCGACTATCTCAGGTAACACAGATTTACCCGCAGGTAGCGAGGTCGTTATTACTGTCACTGATAGTCAGGGTAATACGCAGACCTTTACCGCCGTTGTTGATGAAAATGGTAATTTCAGCGCCGATGTCGAAGACGCGCTAGCAGAAGGCAACTATGAGGTTTCTGTCGAAGCAACTGATGCAGCGGGTAATACAACTACCGCTGTCGACAACAGTGGCAACATAGACACTACCGCACCAGCGCTTTCTCTAGACCCGCAAACTGACGGCAGCGACACCACGCCAACGATTTCAGGCTCTACCGATTTACCACCTGGTTCAACAGTAACCATTGCGGTGACCGACAGCGCGGGCAACACACAAACTATCGATGCCATCGTTGATGAGAACGGTGATTTTAGCGTCGACGTGCAAACGCCGCTTACTGAGGGTGAATATACTGTAGAGGCCAGTGCTACAGACGAGGCAGGCAATACAACGACTGCCAATGAAAATGGCGGCAACATTGATACGCAAGCCCCCACCATTTCACTAGAGCCACTTGGCACAGGTAACGACACGACACCTTCAATTAGCGGCTCTACAAACTTGGAATCAGGCAGCACGGTTACACTTACCGTTACCGATAGTGCTGGAAACAGCCAAACCTTTACTGCCACAGTAGACGCGAACGGTGAATTTAGCGCAGACGTGCCTGCTGAACTCGCTGACGGCGACTACACTGTTGAAGCAACAGCCACCGATGCTGCGGGAAATAGTGCTTCAACGTCACAAACTGGCACCGTGGACAGCAATGCGCCAAGCTTAACCCTTGACCCACTGGGTGATGACAACGACACCACGCCTACTATCTCAGGTACTACCGATTTACCCGCTGGCAGCACTGTTACACTCTCTGTTACCGATGCGCTTGGCAATACGCAAACGTTTACGGCAACGGTAGATGGTTCTGGTAATTTCAGTGCCGATGTGCCCAATCCATTAGCTGAAGGTGAATATAGCGTAACGGCTACAGCGACCGACGCCAACGGCAATACTGCAACGGCAACGGAAACTGGCGGTAATATCGATATTACATCGCCGCTGGTTAATCTAGATGCTCAAGGCAGTACTAATGATACTACGCCAACCATCTCAGGTAACACAGACCAGGCACCGGGTAGCAGTGTATCAATCACTGTTACAGACAGTGCAGGCAATACGCAAACCTTTGACGCTCTTGTCCAAAATGACGGTACTTTCTCTGTTGACGTGCCGGCAGAGCTTGCCGACGGCAACTTTACCGTTACCGCGACGGTCACTGACGATGCGGGTAATCAAGACTCTGCATCGACACAGGGCAATATTGATACCGCAGCACCAACGCTATCGCTTGACCCACAAGATGTGGGCAACGATACTACGCCGCTTATTAGCGGCACGACAGATTTACCCCAAGGTAGCACGGTAACACTGGTCGTCACCGATAGCTTAGGTAATCAGCAAACTATTGAAGCCGTTGTTGATGAAAACGGAAACTTTAGCGCTGAAGTACCTAGCGCATTAGCAGAAGGTATCTACTCCGTTACAGCAACCGCTGTCGATGAAAATGGTAATACCGCTAGCGTGACAGAAAACGGTGGCATAGTAGATACAACCGCACCATCGCTATCTTTAAATCCAGTGGGTTCTGGTAACGATTCCACACCAACTTTATCGGGCAGCACCGACCTGCCTGAAGGAAGTGTTATCTCGCTAACAGTCGTTGATAGCGCTGGTAACATCCAAACTATCAACACCTTAGTCGATGCTAATGGCAACTTCTCTGTCGACGTCCCTCAAGAACTGGCTGATGGAGACTTTACTGTTACTGCCACGGCAGAAGACGAAGCAGGCAATGAAGTTACAGACAACGCAACGGGTAATATTGATACCAATGCCCCCACGTTAGTGCTAGATGGTCAAGGCGAGACGAATGACAGCACGCCCGTTATTTCAGGTACCACCAGCTTACCTGAAGGAAGTACGATTACCTTAACCGTAACGGATAGCGCAGGGAACACGCAAACGATTACCGCGACAGTAGGCACTGACGGAACATTTAGTGCAGAAGTAACCACTCCACTCGCTGATGGCGCTTACACCGTTACCGCCAGCGCAACTGACGGCGATGGCAACACGACAACAGTAACCGACAATGGCGGCGTTGTAGATACCACCGCGCCTACGCTTACCCTAGAAAATCCTGACAGCACGGGTGACACCACACCTACACTTTCAGGCACCACTGACCTTCCTGAAGGAAGCACGGTTACGCTTGTCGTTACAGATAGCGCTGGAAACACGCAAACTATCAATGCTTTGGTTGATGCAAATGGTAACTTTAGCGTAGATGTGCCAAACGCACTTGCTGACGGCGACTTTACTGTGACTGCCAGTGCAACCGACAGTGCAGGCAATACCGCGAATGCCAATACAACAGGTAATGTAGATAGCGAAGCGCCGCTGTTAACCCTTGATAAACAAGGCGCTACCAGCGATGTTACCCCAACTATCACAGGTACTTCCGACGTGGCACCTGGCACACTGGTTACCATTACTGTGGTAGATGCCAACGGTAACTCGCAGAGTTTCCAAGCAGCCGTGCAAGCAGACGGCACATTCAGTGCCGATGTGCCTAGCGCCCTGGCTGAAGGCGACTTTACCGTTACGGCAACAGTAAGCGATGCACAAGGCAACACCGCGACGGCAAACGAAACAAATGGAAGTATTGATACACAAGCACCTATTGTTACCGTTAACCCGTTAGATTCAGGTAATGACACTACGCCGGTTATTTCAGGTAATACAGATTTACCTGAAGGTGCTGTCGTTGTGATCACCGTGACTGACAGCAATGGCGACACGCAAACCATTAACGCATTGGTTGATGCAGACGGCAACTTTGCAACAGAGGTATTGTCTCCACTGCCTGAAGGAGACTACAGCGTCGAAGTTACTGCGACAGATGATGCAGGTAATTCAACAACTGCCACTGAGGACGGTGGCAATATTGACACCACCGCCCCTGTACTTACGCTAAATCCGCAGGGCACAGGTAACGATGAAACGCCTAACATATCGGGCAGCACTGATTTAGCACCGGGAAGCACAGTCACGTTAACCGTCACAGATAGCGCTGGCAATACACAAACCTTTGACGCCATTGTGGACGCGAATGGTGACTTCAGCGCAGATGTTCCAAACGCTATACCAGACGGCAGCTACACGGTAACAGCAAGTGCCTCAGACGATGCAGGTAATACAACCACCACTTCTGATACCGGTACGTTAGATACCAGTGCCCCTACGTTGACATTAGATGCGCAAGTTACGGTTAGCGATACTACACCAACCATTTCGGGTACGACTGACCTACCCGCTGGTTCAACCGTGACGCTTTTTGTAACTGACAGTGCAGGCAACACCCAAACCTTTACTGCATTTGTTGATGCGAGCGGTAACTTTAGTGCTGATGTCCCCGCGCCTCTTGCCGAAGGTGATTACTCAGTAACCGCTACCGCTACTGACGACAACGGAAATAGTGCCTCTGTCACCGACAATAACGGTAATGTCGATACCGTCGCCCCCGTTATTTCACTAGATGCGCTGGGTTCAAATAACGATACTACGCCTACCATTTCAGGCACTACGGACTTAGCAGCAGGTGAGAGCGTAACGCTGTCGGTCACCGACAACGCTGGCAATACACAAACTGTGACCGCAACGGTTGATACAAACGGCAACTTTACTGTGGCTGTACCAGCTGCACTCGCCGAAGGTGACTATACGGTTACCGCAACGGCCACCGACGCTGCTGGCAACAGTGCGTCAGCCAATGCAACAGGCACCATAGACACCACAGCGCCTACCCTAACCTTAGACCCTCAAGGATTAGGCAACGACACAACGCCAACCATTTCGGGAAGTACAGATCTAGCCGAAGGCAGCGTGGTCTCTTTGGTTATCACTGACAGTGCAGGCAATATTCAAACGGTTACAGCAACAGTTGATGCTGCAGGAAACTTCACGGTTGATGTACCCGCGGCACTTGCTGAAGGCTCTTACAGTGTTGAAGCTACTGCCACTGATGAAGCAGGCAACAGCACGTCGGTTCTCGATAATTCAGGCGTTATCGACATCACGCCACCTGATCTAAATCTCGAAGAATTAACACCAGAGAATAACCTAACGCCAACTATTTCTGGCACCACAAACCTTCCTGCGGGCGCTATTGTCACACTAACAGTGGTCGACAGTTTGGGTAATACGCAAACCTTTGCCGCAACGGTACAAACCGACGGTAGTTTTGCCGCCAACGTACCTTCACCACTAGCTGAAGGAGACTATACGGTTACCGCAACGGCTCAAGACGCGGCGGGCAACCAAGGCTCTGACTCTGAAACGGGTGGTAGCGTCGATACCACAGCACCAGTGATTACCTTAGATCCATTTGGTACAGGTAACGATAACACACCAACTATTAGCGGTAGCACAGATTTGGATGCAGGCAGCACAGTAACTATCACAGTAACTGACAGCGTTGGTACTGTGCAGACGTTTACTGCAACTGTTGATGGTAATGGCGACTTCAGTGCAGATGTGCCTAATCCTATGGCTGACGGAAACTTCGACGTTACTGCAACGGCCACTGATGCTGCAGGCAATACTGCTACAGATACAGTGAGCGGCGACATAAACTCAGCCGCGCCTACCCTATCCCTCGAGCCTCTTGGTTCGGGCAACGACACGACGCCGACCATTTCAGGTAGCACCGACTTAGCGCCAGGTAGTACTGTAACGCTAACTGTGACTGACAGTGCTGGAAACACACAGACATTCAGTGCCATAGTGCAAGGTGATGGAAGCTTTACGGCTGATGTTCCTGCAAGCTTACCTGAAGGTGACTATTCTGTTACTGCGACCGCCACAGACGGCGCCGGCAATAGTGCATCGGTAACCGAAAATGGCGGTAACATCGATACCACAGCCCCATCAATAACCATCGATACACAAGGGCTTGGCAATGATGCAACGCCGTCTATCTCTGGCACCACAGACCTCAATGCTGGCGACACAGTTAGCATAAGCGTGACAGACAACGCTGGAAATACCCAAACATTCACTGCAACCGTTCAAAACGATGGCACTTACAGTGCTGATGTTCCTGCCGATTTATCTGAAGGCAGTTTCAGCGTGACTGTCACTGCGAATGACGATGCGGGTAATTCTGCAACGGCAATAGATAACAACGGTGTCATAGATACTGCAGCCCCCACCGTAGCGTTAGATGCACAAGGCCTAACTAACGATGCCACACCGACTATATCGGGAACCACCGACTTGGCTGCGGGCAACACTGTAAGCATCAGCGTGACCGACAGCCAGGGCAATACGCAAACTTTCACTGCCACCGTTCAAGCGAATGGTAGCTTTAGCGCTGATGTGCCCCTTGACCTTGCAGAAGTCGATTACACAATAGAAGTGACGGCGACTGATGATGCAGGTAATCAAAACACAGCGGTTGATAATAACGGTACAGTTGACACCACCCCACCTGTTATCAACTTAGATCCAGTGGCCAGCGGCAATGACGCAACACCAGTATTAAGCGGTACTACCGATTTGCCAGAGGGAGCAACAATTACACTGGTTGTCACCGATGCAGGCGGTAATGTACAAAACCTTGCAGCTACGGTAAACGCGGATGGCACTTTCTCAGTTGAAGTACCCAGCGCGCTTGTTGATGGCGATTACGATGTAACAGCCAGTGCGAGCGATGCTGCGGGCAATAGCACGACAGTGTCAGATAGCGGCAATATTAATGCAAGCGCCCCGGACATTACCTTAGATGCCCTTGGCCAGACAAACGATGCTACGCCTCTTATTTCGGGCACAACTAACGCGCCAGTTGGTGCCACCGTCACTTTAACAGTGACAGATAGTGCTGGAGCAGTTCAAACCTTTACTACAACCGTACAAGGAGATGGTACCTTCAGCGCAAGCGTACCGTCAGACCTGGCCGAAGGTAGCTACACAGTTGTCGCAGAGGTGACTGACGGAGCCGGAAATACAGGCTCTGACTCTGAAACTGGCGGTGTGGTAGATACCACATCACCAGCTATTGATGTTGCAGATCCGGGTGTTGGCAATGATGCTACACCAACCATTAGCGGAACGACAGACCAGCCAGCCGGAAGCACAGTTTCAATTACCCTCACCGATAACGATGGCAATATTCAAACCTTATCAGCAACCGTACAAAGCGACGGCTCTTTTAGTGTAGAGGTACCTGCCACTTTGGCTGAGGGTAACTACACAGTCCAAGCTACCGTTGTTGATGAAGCTGGCAATACAGCGTCCGACGCTGAAAGCGGCGTCATCGACACAATTTCACCTGTCATTACGCTGGACGACCCAGGCACAATTAGCGACTCGACACCAACCATTAGCGGCACTGTAGATTTACCGCAAGGTTCTACAGTGCAGATAACCGTTGTTGATAGTGCGGGTAATACCCAGGTGTTCTCTGCGTTGGTTGCCGCGGGCGGCGTATTCTCTGCCGATGTACCAGCGGCGATGGCTGAAGGAAACTTCACTGTATCAGCAACCGCCACTGATACAGCAGGTAACAGTACAACCGATAACGACGCAGGCGTAGTTGATACACTAGTACCTACACTTACTATAGATGTTGCCGATACCACTAACGACGCGACGCCACTCATTACTGGTACAACCGATGAGCCTGCAGGCGCTGTGGTAACCATTTTGGTAACGGATAGCGCTGGTGCAACCCAGACCTTAAGTGCTGTGGTGCAGGGAGATGGGACTTTCTCTATATCCCCTGGTACCGATTTAGCTGAAGGCGACTTCACGATAAGTGCTAGCGTCAGTGATGAAGCAGGTAACACTGCAACAGCAAGTGATACAGGAAACGTAGACACTACAGCGCCATCTCTAACCTTAACGCCACTTGAGGAAGGCAATGACACAACCCCTACTCTGTCTGGTAGCACTAACCTAGAGCAAGGCAGTGAAGTTACGCTTGTGGTAACCGACAGCGCAGGAAATGTACAAACCCTCACAGTTACAGTTGATGTAAATGGAAACTTTACAGTGAATGTGCCTGCGCCTTTAGCAGAAGGTGCATACAGTGTTGAGGCCACCGTAAGTGATGATGCGGGTAACAGCACCAGTGTTGAGGACAATACAGGCGTCATCGATACAACAGCTCCAACCCTATCGTTAGACGCACTTAACTCGGAGAATGACACTACTCCGACCATATCGGGTAATACTGACCTGCCTGCAGGTGCTACTGTAACGATTACGGTTGTCGATAACGCAGGTGTAAGCCAGACCTTCGATGCAACCGTTCAGGGAGACGGCAGTTTCTCGGCAGATGTGCCCAACCCAATGGCCGAAGGAGGTTATACCGTCACAGCCGTGGCCCAAGACCCAGCAGGCAATGAGACTACTGTCACTGAAGCAAACGGTAGCGTAGACACTACCGCGCCGACTATCAACTTAGATGCACAAGGCACAGGTAACGATACCACGCCAACAATTACTGGCAGCACCGATTTAAGCCCAGGTAGTTCAGTGACCATAACCGTCACCGACAGCGCAGGAGCAGAACAGACATTTACGGCTATTGTCGATAGTAACGGTGATTTCAGCGCCGACGTGCCCAATGCAATGGCAGACGGAAACTTCGATGTTACTGCAACCGCCACTGATGCCGCTGGAAACTCGGCGTCTGATACTACCAGCGGAAATATTGACACCGCCGTGCCAACCCTAACCTTGGACTCGCTTGGTACAGGAAACGACACAACACCAACCATCTCTGGCACTACGGATGTTGCACCGGGCAGCATCGTGTCTATCAGCGTTACTGATAATGCTGGTAATACGCAAACCTTTGACGCCATTGTTCAAGCTAATGGCACCTTCTCTGCAGATGTGCCAGCGGCCTTATCTGAAGGTAATTATTCTGTCACTGCAACTGCCACTGATCCCTCGGGCAATACGGCAACTGCAAATGAAAATGGTGGAATTATCGATACTACTGCGCCTGCTGCACCTACTATTGATGCGGGCAATGGTACTGAAATTACCGGCACTGCCGAAGCAGGTGCTGTCGTAAACGTAGACGTTGACGGTGATGGCACACCTGATTTCACGGTGACTGCTGATAACGATGGTAACTGGTCAGTAACACCCACTACACCGCTAGCCGATGGCGTGGTTGTGACGGCAACAGCTACCGATGAAGCAGGCAATACAAGTAGCCCAGCGACTGACACAGTAGACGCTGTTGCGCCAATCGTTGTCTTTAATGACCTAACGACTAACGACACCACGCCTGCACTTACCGGTTCGGTAGACGATCCAACGGCCACGGTGGTCGTTAACATCAACGGTACAGACTATACCGCGACAAACAATGGTGATGGCAGCTGGACATTGGCTGACGATATCGTTGCCGCGCTGGCTGAAGGTAGCTATACCGCTACGGTTACTGCTACTGACGCCGATGGTAACACCGGAACTAACTCTGGTACTGTGGTTATTGACACCACTGCTCCAGCAGCGCCTACCGTCGATGCAGGTAACGGCACTGAAATTACGGGTACTGCGGAAGCAGGCGCAACTGTAAATGTAGACGTGGATGGCGACGGCACGCCAGACTTCACCGTCATCGCTGATGGCGATGGAAATTGGTCAGTAACACCCACTACACCGCTGGCCGATGGCGTGGTTGTTACGGCGACGGCGGTTGATGAAGCTGGCAATGTCAGTGCACCAGCGTCAGATACAGTAGATGCTGTTGCGCCAATCGTTGCAATTGATGACTTAACCACTAATGACGCTACACCAGAGCTAATCGGTACGGTTGACGATCCAAACGCTATCGTAGTAGTGACTATTGATGGCGTGGACTACACCGCAACTAACAATGGTGATGGAAGCTGGACCCTGGCTGACGATGCAGTGGCTGCACTTGCAGATGGTAGCTATACCGCTACCATTACTGCCACGGATGCCGATGGCAATGTGGGCTCAAATTCAGGAACGGTAGTGATTGATACTACTCCACCTGCCATACCTACTGTGGATGCAGGCAACGGCACCGAAATTACCGGTACCGCTGAAGCAGGCACAACCGTAAATGTGGACGTTGATGGTGACGGCACGCCTGATTTCACCGTCATCGCTGATGGCGACGGTAATTGGAGTATTACGCCTGATACTCCGCTTGCCGATGGCGTAATTGTGACCGTAACGGCAACTGACGCAGCAGGTAACATCAGCAACCCAGCCTCAGACACGGTTGACGCGGCTGCACCAGTAGTTGCCTTTAACGATTTAACAACAAACGATACAACGCCGGCACTTACTGGTTCAATTGACGACCCAACAGCCACGGTGGTTGTTACCATCAACGGTGCCGACTATACCGCCACCAATAACGGTGATGGCACGTGGACACTGGCTGACGATGCGGTGGCGGCACTTGCTGAAGGTAGCTATACCGCAATAGTTACTGCAACCGACCCAGAAGGTAATGTGGGTACGAATACTGGTACAGTGGTTATTGATACCACAGCACCAGCTGCGCCTACCGTTGAAGCGGGCAACGGCACTGAAATTACCGGCACAGCCGAAGCAGGCGCAACGGTAAATGTGGATGTAGACGGAGACGGCACGCCAGATTTCACCGTGATCGCTGATGGCGACGGCAATTGGAGCTTAACGCCAGATACACCATTGGCAGATGGTGTTGTAGTAACGGCAACAGCAACCGATGAAGCGGGCAATACCAGTGGGCCTGCATCTGACACGGTAGACGCCGTGGCACCTGTCGTAACCATCAATGATGTAACGACCAACGACACTACGCCTGCACTAACGGGTACGGTTGATGACCCAACGGCTACTGTAGTAGTCACCATTGATGGCAACGACTATACCGCTACAAATAATGGCGACGGTACGTGGACACTGACTGATGACGTAGTGGCTACACTCGCTGAAGGTAGTTACCCAACATCTGTTACTGCAACTGACGATGCGGGTAATACCGATACCGACACTGGTACTGTAGTAATTGATACCACCGCGCCTACGGTTGCAATAAACGATCTGACCACCAACGACACCACGCCTGAGCTTACCGGTACGGTAAACGACCCGAATGCGGTTGTGGTGGTGACCATTGACGGCAACGACTATACCGCTACCAATAACGGTGACGGTACATGGACACTGGCTGACAACGTAGTCGCAACGCTTGCAGAAGGCAGCTACCTTACATCGGTAAGCGCGACAGACGCTGCTGGCAACACGGTAACCAATACAGGTACAGTGGTAATTGATACCACCGCGCCTACCGTTGCAATAAACGATCTGACCACCAACGACACCACGCCAGAGCTTACCGGTACGGTGAACGATCCGAATGCGGTTGTGGTGGTGACCATTGACGGTAATGATTACACCGCTACCAACAATGGTGACGGCACGTGGACGTTGGCTGACAACGCAGTTGCTACGCTAGCAGAAGGCAGCTACCCGACTTCGGTAAGCGCGACAGACGCCGCGGGCAATACTGTCACCAATACAGGTACGGTAATAATTGATGTCACCGCACCTACGGTTGCAATAAACGATCTGACCACCAACGACACCACGCCAGAACTTACCGGTACGGTGAACGACCCCAATGCGGTTGTGGTGGTGACCATTGACGGCAATGATTACACCGCTACCAACAATGGTGACGGTACCTGGACGTTAGCTGATAACGCAGTTGCTACGCTTGCAGAAGGCAGCTACCCCACGTCGGTAAGCGCAACAGACGCCGCGGGTAATACTGTCACCAATTCGGGAACAGTGGTAATTGATACCACTGTACCTACGGTAGGTATTGACGATCTCAACACCAATGACACCACGCCAGAACTTACTGGTACGGTGAACGACCCGAATGCAGTTGTGGTCGTTACCATTAACGGTACAGACTATACCGCTACAAACAATGGTGATGGCAGCTGGACACTGGCTGACGATATCGTTGCCGCGCTGGCTGAAGGTAGCTATACCGCAACGGTTACTGCTACTGACCCCGATGGTAACACCGGAACTAACTCTGGTACTGTGGTGATTGACACCACTGCGCCAGCAGCGCCTACCGTGAATGCAGGCAACGGCACAGAAATTACCGGTACCGCCGAAGCAGGCAGCGTGGTTAATGTTGATATTGATGGCGACGGCACGCCTGATTTCACCGTCACAGCAGATGGCGACGGCAATTGGAGCGTAACGCCAGATACACCATTAGCAGATGGAGTCGTAGTAACGGCTACGGCTACCGATGAAGCGGGTAACACCAGTGGGCCTGCATCTGACACGGTAGACGCAGTGGCACCTGTCGTAACCATCAATGATGTAACGACCAACGACACTACGCCTGCGCTAACGGGTACGATTGATGACCCAACGGCTACTGTAGTGGTCACCATTGACGGCGTTGACTATACCGCTACCAACAATGGTGACGGCACGTGGACGTTGGCTGACAACGCAGTTGCTACGCTTGCAGAAGGCAGCTACCCGACTTCGGTAAGCGCGACAGACGCCGCGGGTAATACTGTCACCAATACAGGTACGGTAATAATTGATACCACCGCGCCTACGGTTGCAATAAACGATCTTACTACTAACGACACCACGCCAGAGCTTACCGGTACGGTGAACGATCCGAATGCAGTTGTGGTGGTAACGATTGACGGCAACGACTATACCGCCACCAACAACGGAGACGGCACATGGACACTGGCCGATGACGTAGTCGCCACGCTAGCAGAAGGTAGCTATCCAACTTCGGTAAGCGCGACAGACGCCGCGGGCAACACGGTGACCAATACAGGTACGGTAATAATTGATGTCACCGCACCTACGGTTGCAATAAACGATTTAACCACCAACGACACCACGCCTGAGCTTACCGGTACGGTGAACGATCCCAATGCGGTTGTGGTGGTGACCATTGACGGCAACGACTATACCGCTACCAACAATGGTAATGGCACGTGGACGTTGGCTGATAATATCGTCGCCCTGCTTGCTGAAGGCAATTACACGGCTGTGGTTACCGCCACAGATGCTGTAGGCAATGTTGCAACTGACACTGGTACAGTCGTTATCGATACCACTATTGATGAAAACAATAATGGTCAAACAGTAACGTTCGACAGTATCTCAAACGACTCTGGCGTAGCTGGCGACTTTATTACTAGCGATAGCACACTTATCTTTAATGGTACGGTTGACCTTGGTGATAATACTACCCTAACCGTTACCGTTGACGGTACGTCCTATACTTTTGGCACCGATCCTGAACTTACCATTGATGGCAGCGGCAACTGGAGCCTCGATTTAACTGGCATACTGCTATCAGCGGGAACCTACGCGGTGGTGGCAACAGTCACCGACGAAGCAGGTAACTCGGCGAGCACAGCAAGTCAAAATGTTGTTGTACAGGCTCTTGATGCTATAAACGACGGTAACACCGTTGATATGGGCGAACCTGTGGTCACGGTCAACCCACCGGAAACTACGAGCAACGTAGATGTTATCGGCTTAGCCGAGGCTACGGGCGGTGTTGATGCGAGTGCATCCTTTACCGTTTCCCCTAACCATGTAGGTGAAGTGCTAGTAGAAGTTGACCAAATAGCACTGGTTGCTGTTGCCGATGCCTACATTGTTGAGGTGTATGACGAGAGTGGTCAACTTGTTTACAAAGGAGTAAGCGCAAACTCACAACTTGCCGATGTCGGTGGCCTAGACATTTTTGATGTTACCGGCGACGAGACCATTTCGTTCACGTTGGCAGGCCTTGATGCTGGCAACTACAGTGTGGTGGTCCGCAATGATGAGAACTTACTAGAAGACTTGCTAGACAACGACAATAGTAACGATGTTAACCTTCAAGAACTTGGTTCAGCTGGCGTTGTACTTGGGCCAGACAATCAAGCTGTCGTCCTTGATACTATTGAAACAACGTTAAATACCGGGGTTTTAGGTATTCCAATTGGTACGGTTGGCACGCAAGTAAGGGGCGTATTAGAAGTACTTCTAGATACAACCACAGTAATTGGCGCAGGACAGCTTGTTAATTTACTTACCGCGCCTCTTGATGCAATTGGTTTAACTGGCTTCCTTGATGACATTCTAAGTGTCATTGCCGATGCATTGCTCAGCAATACATTAACCCTATTGCAAGACACTGATATCACCACCACATTAACCGAATATACCTATACGGGTGATTTGGTGGCCCAAGGCAACCTAATCGACGGTGATATTAGCGGCGTAGGTGCCGACACTATCTTAGACGGTGCCCAAGTAACACTGGTTACCAACGCCTCTGGTGATAGTGTGGCTGTACCTGCTTCCGGCACCGTTACTATTCAAGGTAACTATGGCGTACTGGAAATTGCCGCAGACGGCACATACACCTATACCGCCGACGGCGATCGTAGTGCAATTGGCCAGGACGAAGTGTTTAACTACACCCTATCAGATGGTGAAACTTCTGATATTGCGGCGCTTACCATAACCATATCTGGCAGCGACTTCCCGCCAGTAGTAGCTCAAACCGATAACAATGACATGGAGTTGGGCGCACAAACGGCCATTGTAAATGCACCAGTTAGCGACAGTGACTTCCAAGTGCTTGGCTTAACCGAAGGCTCGCCAGCAGCGGGCTCGCCAGAGGCTAGCACAACGCTTACCGTTGATGCTGGTTTCTTTGGCGAAGTGGTTGTAGAAGTTAGCCAAACCGCCTTAGTCGCCGTCGCTGATTCGTATCGTATTGATATTATAGATGCCGATGGCAACGTGGTCGCCTCAGCTATGACGCCGGACAATCCGTTAATAGGTGATGTAGCTGGCGTAAACCTAATCGGAGTAACTGGTGACGATACACTGGTTGCGAAATTCTCTGGGCTACCTGCGGGTGATTACACCGTGGTCGTGCGCAATGATGAAAGTGCCCTTGAGACACTATTCGATCAAAATAGCGACGGCTCGATTACGCTAACAGAATTAGGTGATGGCGGCGTAGTGCTTGGCGAAGAAAACCAAGAGGTGGTGCTAACTGCTGTTGAGGACGCACTAAACGGCACTGAAGCCAGTATATTAAATGGACTTGGTTTGGGTACGGTTGTGCGAAACCTTGTGCTTGAGCCAGCCTTAAGCACCGCAGACGCTATTGGCGCCGGCGATTTAGTGAGTACCATTACCACGGGACTTAACCTATTAGGGTTAGGTGCACTGGTAGATACCGTATTAGATGCTGTTGCAGCGGCACTGCTAAGCAATACACTTACCTTGCTTCAGTCTACCGATATAACTTCAACACTAACGGAGTATCAGTTTGAAGGTAGCACGACAACATCGGGGAATGTTATCGATGCCGCTAATACTGGCGACGTAGCGGACAGCATTGCTGAGGGCGGCGTAGTGACGCAAGTTACCCATACCAATGGTGAGTCGGTGACTGTATTGGGCACTGGGCTATCGGGCATTACTATTGAAGGTGACTATGGCGACCTCACCATCTTTGAAGACGGTAGTTACACCTATGTAGCCAACGGCGTGCGCGACGGCTTAGGCAATACAGATAGCTTCAGCTACACCATTTCAGATGGTAGGAATACCTCTACTGCAAACTTAAATTTCAATTTATCAGGGCAAGGGGTATCGGCTGATTCAGCCCGCGCTGAATTAACTTATGACTTTGCTACTGATGCAGGCCTTAACGAAACTGATGCGCTTTCTCATGGATATTTATTGGGGCTAGGTGGCAGCTTTAACGATACCAGCAATACATTTGCCGTAGCGTCAAATACAACTCAAGATATAACGTTAAACGTTGACAATGGCAGTCTACTGTCACTGGTTTCAAGCCTTACTGTTACCGTAGAAAAGTTTGAAAACGGAGCATGGGAAGCGTACAGGGTTTTCCCTAACGGCGAGCTAATTAGCTTATTAGGCATTGATGGCGATACCGTCCTCACTGTCGACGGATTAACTGAAGGTTTGTACCGTTTGTCGATGAACGGTACGACTGGCCTTGGCGTAGCTGGCAGCATTAGTGTAGACCTATCCTCGACCATCAATTACCTTGACCAGTTTGAATTTAGCAGCGCTCAAACAGCTACAGGTAATTTGTTCGAAAACGATATACTGTTTGGCCCAACGTACGACGTTACCGTATCTGCTGATGGAACAAACTTCCAAGATGCCACTGGCGGCATTACGTTAGTTGGTGATTACGGTACGCTGCAAATTGACCAAACGGGCGCGTACACTTATACCCCGGACAACACGCTAGCCGTATTTGGCGGCACCTTAACGGATACATTTACTTACCGTATCGAATATCCAGACGGTACTGTCGAGCAGGCAGAGTTTAATGTATTTGTGACGGCATCGGGTGAAGGTGTACCTGAAGTAGTAACAACCACTTCATCTGAATCTGTAAGTGCATCAGATAGCAGCGGCACCGTTGTTACTGACGAGCCTACAGCACCTGACGTGATTGACCTAACAGGGCAAACGCTTCAAACAGTCGATCTGAATGCTGAAACTCGATTGGTAACGCCAGAAAACGAGGCTACTGCGCCCCTATTGAGCACGGAGCCAGTAGAAAGCATTGCACCTGTAGAGAGCACGCCTGAAATCATTACGCTACCTGAAGAGGAAGTGAGCACGCTTGGTACTAATGTGGGCGATGGTTTTGGCGGTGGCGACACTATCGACCTGTCTGGTACCAAGCTTGATACGGTTGATATTGGCGGCCCTATACCCACCGCGCCGGACGAGGGTACAAGCCCGCTTTCGCCTGAAGCTTCAACGCCTGAAAGCACAGCGCCAGAACCTATCACCTCTGGAACATTACCAGAAGACACAATTACCCTTCCAGAAGAAGGCGATATTGTAACCGCTGGCCCAGTGACAGAGGTAACAGTTGATGTTGTAGATATAGATCTTCCACCAGAAGATTTAATTCTACCTTCAACTGAGCCTACATCCACTGATTCGGGCAACGAAAATACATCGTCTGATACCGGTAGTGACTTAGTGGGCGATTCGTCTAAAGAAGGTAGCGCTGATGTGACAACAGCTTCTCCGACAGAGTCTGAAGTGCTGAAGACAGCAATAGATAAACTTCCACCAACGGATATCTAGTTAACTCATGAAGTCAGCCTTAAGCCCTCGTCTTTAACGGGGGCTTTTTTATTATGTGCCTAGTATCACAAGATATTTAAAAAGATATTTTAGCTGCATAAGCGCAGCGTGATAAACCTCTACACCTTGTTGATTAATCAAAGGGTTTCGTATTTTCTGGAACTACGTATAATAAAGCTTCCTACGCATTAGGTCCCCATAGTTTAATGGATAAAACAAGGCCCTCCTAAGGCTTAGATGTTGGTTCGATTCCAGCTGGGGACGCCATTTTAGCTGGCTTAAACCCAAAATAAAGTAAACCTTCCTATACATTTCACTCCCCTTTCATCATGTTTATTTCTTCTACTTTGGTTGTAATTTAATCGTATTAAGCAATACTCTTCTAAACAGGAGAGCACAATGACTTTCGATTCGTCCCCCGAAGAAGAAACTGGCGATGATGTTGAAACACCTATCGATTCAACATTTACCGAAGAGGAATGGTTTGCCATAGAGGCACTATCTGAGCCCGGTGCCATCTTCTAACCGATGAAATTTCAAAATTAATCCCCACTTTTATAGCCGTTGCCTATTTTAAGCGTCGTCTTTCTACGCATTTAGCTTTCCAATAAGTACAATTCGCATAGACCATCAGGCAAAAAATAACGTATAAATAATGATGTAGTAGTTAATACGGGGAATAGTATGAGCCAATTTGAAAACGACGATATCGATTCGTTTTTTGCTGAAATGCAAGATGTAAAACCCATTGCTTCAGATGATAAGGCTTTATTACACGATCCTGAAAAGGCGCTCGCCGAAAAGCAAAAACGCGCAGCCTTGAAGGTAAGTGTTCGCGACAAGCTTGCTAACCCGTTAAGCATGGAAGGTGTGAAGCCGGTACCGCCTGATGATTTTATACATTTCCAGCAGCCAGGCATACAAGACGGTGTGTTTAAAAAACTGCGTCTTGGCAAATATCCGTTGGAAACCAATGTCACATTATCAGGAAAAACCCTAGAACAAAGCCGCGACCTAATTTATAGCACCATTAAATCAAGTCACGAACGTGGGGTTCGTGCCCTGCTCATTAAACATGGAACGGGTGAAAATAGTAAGCCATTTCCTGCGCTGAAAAAAAGCTACGTAAATCATTGGCTACGTGAACTTGATGAGGTGATTGCCTATCATACAGCACAGCCTATGCACGGCGGATTTGGCGCTACCTATGTGTTGTTGAAAAAGCACCCTCAGCAAAAACTAATAAACAGAGAAAAAAATAAGAAAGGATAAAATGGGAGGCAAGAACTCGTTGAGTCAGCTTTGCTTTTTTGGGCTTGTCTTTAGGTATAGCTTTTAGGCTTTTCTCATGAAGCGCTATATGCTGGACGTTTTTATTGTCCCCCAATGATTAACGCCCGTATCAAGTAACTTGATACGGGCGTTAGAATTTTTCTTTCAGACTACTTAACTGAAGACTGCACACTTAGCGTTGTTGGAGCTTCGGCAGATTTCGCAGATGTGCTAAAAACAGCAGTTACGAACATCAGCACTACAGCTACAGCCACTCCGGTTAAGCCAAACCCTTTTGAAGAACGATTCATTGGTCGTCTCTTATTATTAAAACCAGTAAGCGATTGCTAAACACTGGTACAACCCTAACTCAACTCCTGTAACCTAATTGCAATCCTTGCTTGCACTACAATAGATCAGTGACAAACTGATGACAAGGGCAAAAATCAGATTTTTGACACTTTGCCAAAGCTTTGACACCTATTTAAGGTATGCGCATTTATTAAACAGTATTTTTATAGAAAATAAACAGGGGTTTCCCCCTGTTTATCAAGGTCACACTGAAATATTAACCAACAAACTTACGGGCGTTTCTAAAGATACGCATCCACGCACCATCTTCTTGCCAATCGTCCGGGCACCATGAGTTTGCAACTGCCCTAAATACACGTTCAGGGTGAGGCATCATAATAGTGCTGCGCCCATCTACAGACGTTAAACCAGTAATACCTTGCGGTGAACCGTTCGGGTTAGCCGGGTATTGCATTGTTGGCTTGCCATAGTTGTCTACATAACGCATGGCTACCTGACCGCTAACCTGCGATAGAGCGTTTTCATTTGCAAATTCAGCCTGACCTTCCCCGTGCGATACAGCAATCGGCATACGCGAGCCTGCCATACCATCTAGCAGCACAGACTTAGATTCCATCACTTCAACCATTGCAACGCGAGCTTCAAAACGCGCTGACTGGTTAGTAACAAAGTGCGGCCAGTGTTCAGTGCCAGGAATCAATGATTTTAGGTTCGATAGCATCTGACAACCGTTACACACACCTAAACTGAACGTGTCATTGCGGTTAAAGAAGCCTTCGAACTGATCACGAGCTATACTGTTGAACAATATAGACTTCGCCCAACCTTCACCTGCACCTAATACGTCGCCGTAAGAGAAACCGCCACAAGCAGCAAGACCCGCAAACTGTTCAAGGGTAATGCGACCCGCCAGCACGTCACTCATGTGTACGTCGATAGCATCGAAACCTGCGCGTGTAAATGCTGCCGCCATTTCTAGATGCGAGTTTACACCCTGCTCTCTTAATATCGCCACTTTTGGCTTAACGCCTTTGGCAATGTAAGGTGCGGCAACGTCTTCGTTAACATCGTAAGATAGTGCTACATGCAAACCAGGGTCGGCAGCATCTTGCTTTGCCGCGTGTTCTTGTTCAGCACACTCAGGATTATCACGCAGTTTCTGCATTTCAAACGTGGTTTGTGCCCACGTTGTACGCATTGATACGCGGCTATCTGCAAGTACAGCTACACCATCGCGATTAAACTCAATCATATCTGTACTATTTAATGTACCGATATCGTGAGTCAACTCAGTTAAATCGAATTTAGCCAGTACCGCGTTCACGGCGTCTAGGTCGCTTTCAAGCACTTGGATTACGCCACCTAATTCTTCATTGAATAGTACAGCAATGTCATTACCTTTAAGGCTATCAAGGTTAACGCTCACACCTGTTTTACCGGCAAAGGCCATTTCTGCCACTGTCGTAAATAGGCCGCCGTCCGAACGGTCGTGGTAAGCAAGAACCAAACCTTTTTCGATAAGCGTTTGCATAGCGTCAAAGAAGGCTTTAAGGCGGGTAGCAGAAACCACATCGGCTGGGCTATCGCCAAGCTGTGTATAAACCTGCGCTAAACAGCTAGCGCCTAAGCGATTTTTACCTTCGCCCAAATCTAGTAGCAACAAGCGGCTTGCACCTTTGTCTGTACGTAGCTGAGGCGTTAGGGTTTTGCGAATATCTTTTACTGCACCAAACGCAGAAATAACCAGTGACAGCGGAGAGGTTACTGCTTTATCTTCACCGTTTTCATTCCATGCGGTTTTCATCGACATAGAGTCTTTACCTACAGGAATGGTCAAACCCAGCTCTGGGCATAGCTCCTCACCCACGGCTTTCACCGCTTCATAAAGACCTGCGTCTTCACCTGGATGTCCAGCTGCTGCCATCCAGTTAGCAGACAATTTAATACGTTTAATATCACCAATGTTTGCCGCGGCAATGTTGGTTAGCGCTTCACCTACCGCAAGGCGCGCAGACGCACCGTGAGATAAAAGTGCCACCGGGGTGCGCTCACCCATAGTCATCGCTTCACCGTGATAAGTGTCAAATGCCGAAGCGGTTACTGCTACATCAGCCACGGGCACTTGCCATGGCCCAACCATTTGGTCGCGACTTACAAGACCAGTTACCGAGCGATCGCCTATAGTGATAAGAAATGTTTTCTCTGCCACAGTAGGCAATGACAGAATACGCGTCGCAGCATCACTTAAAGTAATGCCTGCGTCGTCTAATGCGGGTGAGCTTACCTTGGTTGAGCTCACGTCGCGATGCATTTTAGGCGGCTTGCCTAAAAGTACATCTAGCGGCATATCAATAGGTTTGTTCTCAAACTGACTGTCATTTAGATTTAGGTGCTGTTCGGCTGTCGCTTCCCCCACTACCGCAAATGGCGCGCGTTCGCGGGCGCAAATTGCTTCAAATACCGGCATATTTTCCGGTGCCACAGACATAACATATCGTTCTTGCGATTCGTTACACCAAAGCTCCAGCGGTGTCATACCAGGCTCATCAGACAGCACTTTTCTAAGTTCAAAGTTACCGCCTCGGCCACCATCGTTAACTAGCTCAGGCAACGCGTTTGAAAGACCACCTGCGCCCACATCGTGGATAAACTGAATCGGGTTGTTGTCCCCTAACTGCCAACAGGCATCTATCACTTCTTGACAGCGACGCTCCATTTCAGGGTTGTCACGCTGCACTGAAGCAAAGTCTAAATCTTCGTTTGACTGACCAGATGCCATTGATGAGGCTGCACCGCCGCCAAGACCAATGTTCATTGCTGGGCCGCCAAGAACAATAAGCTTAGCGCCTACCGTGATTTCGCCTTTTTCAATATGGTCACGGCGGATATTGCCTAAACCACCGGCTAGCATGATAGGTTTGTGATAACCTCTCACCTCTACGCCGTTAAAACTCTTAACTTCTTGCTCGTACGTACGGAAATAACCAAGTAGCGCTGGGCGACCAAATTCGTTATTGAACGCAGCGCCACCTAAAGGGCCTTCAAGCATAATATCTAGAGCGCTCACGATGCGCTGTGGTTTGCCGTATTCGGCTTCCCATGGCTGCTCAGCACCTGGAATACGTAAGTTAGATACGGTAAAACCAACTAAACCTGCCTTAGGTTTTGAGCCACGACCTGTAGCACCTTCATCACGAATTTCACCGCCAGAGCCTGTTGCTGCGCCAGGGAACGGTGAAATTGCCGTTGGGTGGTTGTGGGTTTCTACCTTCATTAAAATATCGATATTTTCATGATGGTATTCGTATTGATGGGACTGAGGGTTCGGGAAGAAGCGCCCTGCTTCCCAGCCTTCCATTACCGCTGCGTTATCTTTGTAAGCTGAGTAAACGTGATCAGGTAATAACTCGTAAGTGTTTTTGATCATTTTGAACAGCGATTTTTCTTGTTCTTCGCCGTCAATGGTCCAGCTTGCGTTGAAAATCTTATGGCGACAATGTTCAGAGTTTGCTTGTGCAAACATATAAAGCTCAACGTCGGTCGGGTTTCTGCCTAGCTTGGTAAAGCTATCAAACAGGTAGTCAATCTCATCATCAGCTAATGCAAGGCCTAACGACACGTTTGCATTAACCAGTGCTTCTTTGCCTTCCCCTAATACATCTACACTAGCGAAAGTATTCGCTTCGGTTTGAGCAAATAGCACCGCTGCATCATCAGTATCGGTAAACACTGATTCAGTCATTCTATCGTGTAAGAAGCTAGCGATAAGTGCAAAATCATCGTCACTTATTGTATCTTCTGTTTCGATATAAAACGCGCATCCACGCTCTATACGATTGATACTTTTTAAACTACAGTTGTGAGCGATGTCGGTGGCTTTAGAAGACCAGGGAGAGATAGTGCCGGGGCGAGGAGTAATAAGGAAGAGGGTTCCAGAAGGTGTTTGTGCTTGCCTCGCGGGGCCGTAAGTGAGCAGCTTCTCGAGTATTTCTATTTGCTGCTTAGATAAGTCACCTTGGGAATCGACTAGGTGAACATATTCGCTATATAGGTTTTTAACCCTAACGCCGGATTGACCCAGCTTTGCAATCAGTTTAGTTTGGTTAAACTCTGATAGTGCAGGAGCGCCTCGAAGGACCAACATATTGATTTACCTGGTTTGTTAGAAACAACGACCACCAATGCGACGCGTTGCCTCTTGGATTGATGAGTATTTCGGCGCGGATTATAGAGCAATTATGCACAGTAAGTAACCTCATAACGCGCTTACATGAACTTTTTTTTAAACTTAGACGGTTTAATAACAACAAGTAAAGGTCTATGCAGTCACAAGACTATAAAAAACGATTAAAACTCCAGCTAATAATCATTTTATCTATTGCTGTTATGAGCTGTGGGGTGCCCTCAGTTCCCACTGCCCTTTCCTCATTATTAGAACGAGAAACCATCCGCGTAGGAACCGTATACGGTGCAGGAACCTTTTATAACGGCGCTGAAGGGCCCCAGGGGTTTGAGTATGAGTTGCTGGCAGGGTTCGCCGATTACCTTGGCGTCACTCTCGATTTGTACCCTTTTTACAGCTATGAAGTCATGCTCGAACAATTAGAAGAAGGTAACCTGGACATTGTCGCCACGGGCGATGCGGTGACACCTTCACTAAAAAACCGCTTCACTTATGGCCCTGCTTATCAACATGTCAAACAGCAGCTTGTGTTTCAAGCAGGCACATCTAGACCTAGAGACCTTTTAGACCTCGATTCCCCTATAATTGCAGTAGCAGAAAGCAGCCAAGCTCACTTACTTTCTGATCTTTTAAGCGATTTAGGTGACGAAGCAACTGATACTGAAAAAGTAGCGATAAAGACCGAGTTAGTTACCACCGAAGATTCAGATTCTGAAGAACTGTTGCAACAGGTTGCTAATGGTGACATTGCTTATACGGTGGCCGACAGCAATCGCCTAGCGTTACAACGTAGACGCTACCCTAACCTCGCCGTTGCCAAAACACTTAACGAAGATATGCCGATGGCATGGGCCCTTCCTTTAGATCAAGACGATTCAGTGAAAGCAGCGCTCATTGAGTATTTTGGTACAGTGCATCAATCAGGCTGGTTTACGGTGTTAGAAGACAAATACTTTGGACATATTCGCCAGTTCGATTACGTTGACAGTCGCGCATTTAACTACGCAGCTGAAAGTGCATTAGCTCAATATAAACCGTTATTCCAACAGTATGCAGGTGATTTAGACTGGCGACTACTTGCCGCAATGAGCTACCAAGAAAGCCACTGGGACAGCGATGCTATTTCAAGAACCGGGGTTCGCGGCCTTATGATGTTGACACTTGATACAGCAAGTGATTGGGATGTGGATGACAGAACCAATCCAGAGCAAAGTATTCGCGGGGGCTCACGTTATTTTGCCAGTTTGCTAAGTCGCATACCTGCACGAATCAGCGAGCCAGATAGAACCTGGATGGCTATGGCATCATATAATATTGGGATGGGGCACTTGGAAGATGCAAGGGTGCTTACCGAGCAACAAGGGGGAAACCCTGATTTGTGGGTAGATGTTAAACGACGCTTGCCACAGCTAAGGCAAAAAAAGTATTACCGTACCACCCGCTATGGCTACGCGAGAGGTGATGAGGCTTTGCAATACGTAGAAAATATTCGCCGCTACTACGACAGCCTAGTCTGGTTAGATGAACAAGGAAAAATTTAATCTCGTTCGCTTTGCTTCTCTCTTGAAAACTGTCATTTCGGTGTCATCTTTACTCTGTACCCTTTGAACGAGTTAGTGATTAACTAACTCGCTTTCTCAGAACCTTAATTTTTCTAAAAGATTATTAACTCTAAAAGAACAGTGACTCTCGGAAAATGAGCGCTTAGTTCAAACGAAAGAGCATTTTTCTTAATTGGAAGAATGGTCACAACGAGGGGAAAAATAGCCTCGCTGTGAGAAAGGAGAATAAATGAAAAAAAATCGCTTTATGAAAAAAGGAATAAAATTGAAAAACAACAACAGACGCAGACTTATGCTTAAGCGTTGCCACCAGAAAGTACTTCAACGTCGTAAGCTATTTGTAACGAGCGACATGTTTACTCAGTTGACTCGCAAGCCTAGCTAGAATACATACAAGCTGGTTGCTTTTATTGATAGGCATCAATTTATTGAGCACTCTCTTTGCAACCCAGCAAACCAAATAGGCGATTAAAACACCCTTCCTTCAAGCCAGCAAAATAAGCATTAGCTTGAAGCATCACCCCCTAGATGTTTTTTCGCCTTTTTGGCTGCCTTAATCTCTTTCCTGCGCTTGCGAAAAAAATCTGACAGTTTGTTAGCACACTCGTCTGCTAGCACATTAGAACCAATCTCAACCTGATGATTTAGCGCAGGATGTTGTAATAGATTCATAACCGAACCCGCAGCACCTGTTTTCGCATCTCTAGCACCAAACACCACCCGCTTTACTCGTGCATGCACAAGCATACCTGCACACATAGCGCAGGGCTCTAAAGTGACATACAAGGTAGCGTCAATAAGCCGGTAGTTTCGCACTTTAGAAGCGGCCTCTTTGACAGCGCGCAACTCTGCATGGGCAGACGGGTCGTTATCCGATATTGGCGTATTGTAGCCTTCTCCGATAAGCTCACCGTTTAATACTACGCAGGCACCTACCGGCACTTCCCCTATGGATTCTGCTTTGTCCGCCAGGGTTAATGCATGCTTCATCCACATCACGTCTTCTTGAGTAACCGTTTCATTAATAAGACTTTGCTGGCTAATGCCCTCTTTAAGAGGGTTCTCTTTAATTGCGTTCTCGTGGGGAATGCTTTCTTTTGAAGCGCTTTCTAATGCCAACTCCTCTTCAGCGGTAAGCTCCTCAGGCGCTAACGCTTGCGCTGCGACATGTTCGGTGTTTTGCTCCAGAGCCTGTGTTTTTTCAGTGTCGATCTTTGGTGCCGGATGGTCGCTATTTTGGTCACTCATTAGTCAATTTTGCTACTTTATTTAGTGAAATTAGTTAACAACAATTCTGCATAAACCTAGGTAAACATTCTAACTTACTAGAAAGTAATGACTTTTGTCACTTGGCAACCTACTTGCAATTTTTCATTATAACACTGCTGGTGTTAAGGGCTTAACTGGTTACACTTTTTATAGAAAACTTAGCGTAATAACCGTTATAGTACTCCAAGCGCAGCAGTTATTTTACTAATAAGTATTTAGCCTCTGTTTATTAGATATGGAAACTAAATACTAGGTGAATTAGGCAACTGACCACATTTTCACCTAAACTCTTTTTAAACCATTTGTGAGGGATACCACCGTGGACATGACAGCGATTGCAATAGTAGCCATTTGTGCTTGGGCGTTAGTTACCATTGTCGAAAGTGCGAAAGACAAAAGCAAAAAGAAACTTAGTAACAAGGAAACTGAAGCGTATAAACAAGAAATTGCAGATTTGAAAGAGCGCGTATCTGTACTCGAAAAAATTGTAACTGATGAACGCTACGACCTAAAAAAGCAGTTTGCCGATTTAGAGAAAGACCGCGTTGCTTAAGTTTAGTGAACTTAATTCCTCTGCCAGTGCAACCTATGCCTAAAGCTTAACCTGCGCTGGCAGTTAAACATCAACTCCCTTCTAAGAGTTTGCGTTCAGCCCGCTCTACTCGTCGGGGTTTACCTGCGATGACTAGTACATCATGGGCCTGTAGAATAGCGTCTTGGTCTGGGTCTTTCACTTCATTACCGTTACGTCTTAAACCTTTAATAGCGACACGCATTCTTGTGAAGTCGATATCTTTTATTGCTTTTCCAATGCAAGAGGCGCGTTCAGATAATACTACTGCATGAATAAACTCTAGCTTATCTTCCGTCCCGTAAGTGATTTCTGTCGTTTCTCCAGGATAAAAGCCGTGCATATGATCATAACGGCCTTTTCGCTCGGCCCGCACCCGCTTTAAAATACGTGACATAGGTACACCGGCGTAATGCAACACTTGCGAGACCAGCATCAAACTGCCTTCTTGTAGCTCGGGCACCACTTGGTTTGCTCCTGCGCTGTACAGGCTTTCTAACTGGTAGTCACGTTTGGTACGTACCATAACATCTGTAGTGCTCGTTATACTTCGTGTCTGCGTTATCACTTGTTTCGCCTTATCGACCTGATCAAATGTTACAAGCACAAGCTTCGCATTTTCTACATTAGCACTGCTCAGAATATCTTTTTGACTGGCATCGCCGAATATTACGGGTTCACCTGCATTTCGGCTTTCATGCACCCTGACAGGGTCCATATCTATAGCGACAAAATGAATACCTTCCATTTTTAGCATGCGCGCTACCGACTGTCCCACCCGTCCAAACCCACAAATAATGACATGGTTAGTCAGCTGCCCGACATTGCCAAAGCTAGCGTTATCATCAAAGGAGATATCATTATTCACAATGCGTTTAGCGATAGTCACACTGTTGTTCATAAGCCAAGGCGTTAACGCCATACTTATCACACCCATACATACTATTAGCGATGATTGCTCAGTGGTTAATACGCCGTGGGTGGTGGCAAGCGCTGCGATAACGAAACTAAACTCTCCTATTTGGCAAAGTTTTACGCCTGCGGACCAGCCGTCAATGGCGTCAGTTTTTACTAACATGGATGCAACTCTGACTAAGATAACTTTAACTATCATTAACGCAAAAACGCCAAATACGATTTCAAACAAGCTGTTCCAGAGCACGGTAAGTTCCAACTGCATACCTACGGTTACAAAGAACAAGCCCATTAAAATGTCGCGAAACGGGCGGATGTCGGCTTCAAGTTGATATTTGTATTGGCTTTCCCCCAACATCATTCCCGCCAAAAAGGCACCTAACGCCATGGACAGCCCGAAGTAATAAGTGAGCCCGCCCGCCAAGAGGGCAATTAAAATAGTGGTTAGAACGAAAAGCTCATCAGTTCTAGTTCTTGCGATTTCTCTAAACACCCAAGGTAGTAACCACTTACCTACTGACATAAGGAATGCAATAACAAACACACCTTTTAGCAATGCTTCGCCTAAAGCCAGCGCGATACTTACCTCGCCAGTCTGGGCTAAAAGAGGAATAGCGATAAGAAACGGGACCACGGCTAAGTCTTGAAAGAGCAAGATACTGATGGCGAGTTGTGTACGCCTGTTATTGAGGATACCCATTTCGGTTGCTTGCTTTATAACAATAGCGGTAGAGCTTAGCGCCAGCGTACCGCCAATAATGATTGATGCACTAATTGGGACCCCCGAAAAAAGCGGTACGCAGGTAAATATCGCTGTAGTAAACAACATTTGCCCCAATCCCACACCAAACACCAAAGAGCGCATAGCCAACAATTTAGGAAGGGAGAATTCTAGACCGAGGGAAAAGAGTAGAAAAACAATACCCACTTCGGCCAATAAGTGCATTTCTTCGGGGTGAGCAAACACAGATAGCAGCTGTGGGCCAGCGAGTACACCGGCAAAGAGATAAGCAAGGATAGGTGGAAGATGAATTCGTTTAAATAGGGCGACTGCGCATACCGATATGAACATCAATATCACAATATTTAAAAAACTCGTCCCCACATAACCTCCTAGAGCAACATCAACTTACGATTGTTAAATAAGCACAGTAATCAACTCTGCTTAACACTTAAACTAAAGACTAATGCGACAGATATCTTGTTGGCATTCAGTTTGCTAAATCCCCTATGTAAATGCAGATCCGGCAAGTTTTGCCGCTGTGATCGTCATAAATTTCGCGAAAATGCGCTTATGACCACAGAAACGTCAGAGCTTTGACACTGGTTTCATTTCTGCGGCATATCAACGCATTTTGTATAGGGGCACTACTGTGGATTTTTCAACGTCAGTCTACGATAGCACACAACACAACAATTTTTATCCTGCTGAGAGCACAGGTAAATCACTTTCTTTTAGTGAATTATCGGGCTTTGTAACACAGCTCCTGACTACGCTTGAACTTCAAGAGTTAGGAGGCGTGTATTTTCAGCAGCTTAATATGCTATTGCCTGTTGTCGGATTCAGTTTATCTGACTTCGACTCTCGTTGGGTCTACGGTAACGCAAAGATATCGTCAACGCTGATTGATTTACCACTACAAGGGGCGCGCTCTGTTAATGGCGAGCAAGCCCATGTCTATTATTACATTAGTTCACCCTTGTCGTTATCGCAACGGGAGAGCCTATTCCAACTTCATGATTTATTTGGAAAACAAGTAAAACACGCGTTATCTTTAATGCGTGTTCAGCAAATGGCAACCAAAGACGTGTTGACGAGTTTAGGCAATCGTGCGGGATTTCAGCAGTCTATGACAAGACAACTGGGGTGGGCGCAACGACACGATGAACCATTTGCACTTTTAGTTATCGACCTAGACAACTTCAAATATGTGAACGATAACTTTGGGCACGGTGAGGGCGACAAAGTACTGGTTCACGTGGCAACACATCTTGAAAATGTACTGCGCGATGAAGACGAAGCATTTCGCTATGGCGGAGATGAATTCTGCTGTTTATTAGACTGCCAAACACAGCAGCAATTAGCATGTGCTGCTCAGCGAATTCAGATGAGTATAAATAGCTCTGCCTACTTATCACGATTAGGTGTATCGGCAAGTCTCGGTGGCGCGATTTATCGAGACGGTGACAGTGTTGATAGTTTATTTAACCGCGCTGATAACGCGCTATATCGGGTGAAAAACTCAGGCAAAAACAGCTATGACGCTGCCTAACTAATCCCTTTTACTTGTTTCCAAAAAAAGCGGCAATTCGATGCCGCTTTATCAATACATTCTGCCGAAAAAAATTGAAAACTCTAATGACTGGCTTTTCTACGCCGACTGATAAAGTGTTTTTGGCACTTTAAATCTTGTACATAGTAATGGTAAGGCTAATTAGCGATTAAATTGGTTTAAAGGCTATATTGATACGCTCAACTTTTGGTTGTAGATAAACAACTTTCTCATCAATGATGATTGCCACAGGTGTTTCATTTAAAAAGATAGTAGGTACGCCATTTCGTTTCCATCTAGGTACACGCCATACTTTAAACCACTCTTTCAATAGCTTTGATACATTGGCGCCTTCAGGTTTCATTCGCAAATTACGCGCATTGGTTTGCAAAGAGACTGTATCGTTATTTTCTTCTTTCGTTACTGTTACCCTCACCTGCCCGTGTAACCAAGGAAGAGAATTGTACTGGTCTAACACTAACGCAACACGCTCTGGAATCTCGCACGTATCATTAACAACCCAGTAAAGGTCGTGGTCAAAACGTATAACCCTGCCCCACTTAAAGTTTACTTCAGGGGTAGCATCATGTTTCGCCCCCAGCATAGCAAGTACTTGGTCTGTCTGCGCTTTTGAAGGTGCAAGCTGCCCCTGCGCTTTAAACCAAGCGCGAATTACCATAGCCTGCCAAGGGATAGACAATGCAGCAAGCTTTTGTCCATCTAACCTGATATCAGCACGTTTACAGTCTTCAAAGTATTGCTGTGCAGATTCGCTGACTAGCTCACTTTGCTCTGCACAAAGCTCAGCGCTTCGCCCCACTGTCTTAGTTAACTGGGGCCACCGCTCAAGTAAATGAGGTATTATCTCGTTTCTCAAGAAATTCCTGTCAAAGCTGTTTTGCTGGTTAGATTCATCCTCGACCCACTGCAACATTTCCTCTTCGGCATAAGCGATAATGTCGCTTTTCTCAAGAGCTAGCATAGGTCGCATTATTAACGTATCGCCGCGGTACTGCACTTCGCCCATACCCGCTAATCCCTGAGGGCCAGCACCGCGTTTGAGCTGAAGCAATACAGTTTCAAGCTGATCTTCGGCATGTTGCCCCAAAAGCAGTACACCGCCAATTTGTTCGCACACTTCTAATAGTGCGCTGTATCGAACTTTACGCGCCTCAGCTTCTAAGCTCTTTCTAGAGCTGGTATCAACGGCAACACGATATTGATGAAACTCAACATCTTCAAGACGGCACTGCAGTTCACAGTGGCGGGCCCAGTCATCCGCATTTTCACTTAAACCGTGATGTACATGTACAGCATGTATCGGGCTATCAAACTGCTCCCTATACGCGACGACGGCTTGAAGCAGTACGGTGGAGTCCACACCACCGCTGTAAGCAACGACGAGTGGCGTTTGAAGTGGTCGCTTTACATTAGTCAGTGACGTGGCTATGCGGTTAACGATATGTTCAATAGTGGGGGATTGTAGAGGGGTCACAGACCAGTAATACCTTATTGTTTCAACTTTATGTTTTATTAGGGTTCAGCTTTGTATCTGCTAATTACTTGCTTTCTAATAACGCAAAAGGGTTGGTTACCAATGGTAAACAACCCCCTTGAACTAATCTGAATCGACATGCACTAAGCGAAGACTTAATAGACGTTTACAACAAGCATTTTTGCTAATCGTACACCGCTTCGCATCAAAACGTGACTATTCGCAGTTTTAGAACTCGTAGCCCTAACTAGAATTAGCAATACCCGAACGACATTAAACGCTCGTAGCGTTCTTCCATTAGCTTTGTTTTATCAAGCTCTTTAAGTTGATTAAGCTGCTGCTTAATAACGGCCTTCAAATTAGCCGCCATGCCATTGTGATCGCGATGCGCACCGCCTAATGGCTCTTCAACAATGCTGTTAATTAGACCCAGTTCTTTAATTTGTGGCGCACTTACACCCATGGCTTCAGCAGCTAATGGTGCTTTTTCTGCACTTTTCCACAAAATAGACGCACAACCTTCCGGTGAAATAACCGAGTAGGTAGAATATTGAAGCATATTAACGCGGTCGCCAACACCAATAGCTAATGCACCACCTGAACCACCTTCACCAATTACGGTACACACGATTGGAACAGTAAGCTCAGCCATTTCGAATAAATTTTTCGCGATTGCTTCACTTTGGCCGCGCTCTTCAGCGCCCACACCTGGGTATGCCCCTGGCGTGTCGATGAAGGTAATAATAGGCATGTTAAAGCGCTCAGCCATCTTCATAAGACGTAATGCTTTACGGTAGCCTTCAGGTTTAGGCATACCGAAGTTACGCTTAATTTTTTCGTTTGTGTCACGGCCTTTTTGATGACCTATAATCATCACAGGCTGGTCATCTAGCATTGCTGGGCCACCAACAATCGCTTTATCGTCTGCAAACGCGCGGTCGCCAGCAAGCTCGTCGAATTCTGTAAAAATACGAGGAATGTAATCTAGCGTGTATGGACGCATTGGGTGACGTGCAAGTTGAGAAACTTGCCATGCGCCAAGATCAGAAAAGATCTTTTTAGTTAGCTCCGCGCTTTTGCCGCGAAGCTTATTGATTTCTTCTTCAATACCAACGTCAAACTCGCCACCTTGATTCACCAACCTAAGCTCTTCAATTTTTGCTTCTAGTTCGGCTATTGGCTGTTCAAAGTCCAAAAACTGTATACTCATTTCATGTCCTATTCGTACTACGCTCGTCTATGCAAACGCGAGATGTCCAATCTATCGAACTCTTAACCCTAATGGTAGAGAATTGAAACGGCTTTGTCTCCCAAACATTGCTTGAGATCGTGTAAAAGTTGGTCTTCAGGGGTAACGTACCATCTTGCGCCACACGCCAAGGTTACTTCAGCGTCTGGATGAGTTACCGCTAACTTAACAGGACAACTTCCACCGTTAAATGCCTGCAGGATAGATTGCATCTGACTCATTTTTTTCGGTTCAAGCAACTGGGTATCAATATTAAGTGCCAGCGCTCTCGCGTTTTTCTCTCGTGCCTGAACAATGTCCATTACATCACGGGCGGTGATTGTATTGCCCCCAGAGAAATCATCAAAGCTGACCTGTCCCTTTATAAGCAATATTCTGTCAGTTTCTAACACACTTTCGAACTGTTCGTACATATCGGGGAAGAAACGTACGTCTATTCTGGCACTCTTATCATCCAGTGTCACTATTGCCCAACGACGACCCCGTTTGTTAGTCATAACACGCACGCCAAGTACCAATCCTACTGCACTGGCCATTTGGTCTTTGTTCGTTGGTTTTAGATCTACTAAACGTCCATCTGTGTAATAACGCAGTTCTTCCGCATACTGATTGATGGGGTGGCCGGTTAAATACAAACCTAGGGTATCTTTTTCACCTTCTAGCCATACTTTTTCGGGCCATTCAGGCACGTCAGCAAACGCTTGCTTCACGTCTTCTGGCTCGGTAGTCAGTAACCCGAACATATCAGATTGACCAAACGACTCGGCTTTTGCGTGCTGCCCAGCGGCGGCAAGGGCTTCAGGTAAGCTCGCCATAAGACTAGCGCGATGCGGACCTAAGTTATCCATTGCACCCGCTAACACTAGCTTTTCAAGTACCCGTTTGTTTACGCGCTTAATGTCTATCTTGGCGCAGAAATCAAAAAGATCTTTAAATGCACCCTGGGTTTCCCGCGCTTCAATAATCGCTTCAATCGGGCCTTCACCTACCCCTTTAATTGCACCGATACCATAAACAATGCGACCTTCGCTATCGACGGTAAACTTATACTTACCTGCGTTCAAATCTGGTGGCAGTATTTCAATGCCCATGCGCTCACATTCATCGACAAGCGTTACGATTTTATCGGTGTTGTCCATATCCGCCGACATTACCGCAGCCATGAATTCCGCTGGATAATGTACTTTCAGCCAAAGGGTTTGGTAAGACACCAAGGCATAGGCTGCCGAGTGAGATTTGTTAAAGCCGTAGCCTGCGAACTTTTCCACCAAATCGAAGATTTTCATCGCCAGGTCTGGGTCAATATTATTGCCCTTCGCACCCTCAGCAAAGGTACCGCGCTGCTTCGCCATTTCTTCAGGCTTTTTCTTACCCATAGCACGACGAAGCAAGTCAGCGCCGCCCAGTGAGTAGCCCGCCATTTCCTGGGCTATCTGCATTACCTGTTCCTGATACAAGATAATGCCATAGGTAGGCTCTAGAATTTCTTTCAAGCACTCGTGCTGATATTCGGCATCGGGGTAGGAAATTTCTTCACGTCCGTGCTTACGATCAATAAAGTTATCTACCATGCCTGATTGCAACGGGCCCGGACGGAACAGGGCCACCAGTGCGATAATATCTTCGAAGCAGTCAGGTTTAAGGCGCTTAATTAGCTCTTTCATACCCCGAGATTCCAGCTGAAATACAGCAGTTGTCTCGGCGTTTTGAAGGGTTCTGAAACTCTTAGGATCTTCAAGAGGAATAGCGCTGATATCGACATCAACGTTCTTCCCTTCCTTGATCATATCTATCGCCCACTGAATGATCGTCAGCGTACGAAGACCTAGGAAGTCAAATTTTACAAGCCCAGCGGTTTCAACGTCGTTTTTGTCAAACTGGGTTACCGGGTTATTTCCTTCGTCGTCACAATACAAAGGCGAGAAATCAGTAATAGTGGTTGGCGCAATAACAACACCACCGGCGTGTTTACCCGCGTTTCGGGTGACCCCTTCAAGAATACGCGCCATATCGATAAGGTCTTTCACTTCCTCATCGCTTTCATAAACTTCTGGCAGCTGAGGTTCGGCTTTAAACGCCTTTTCTAACGTCATGCCAGGGTCAGGTGGTATTAGCTTTGAAATTCTGTCTACAAAACCGTAGGGGTGACCAAGTACTCGACCCACATCACGTACTACCGCTTTTGCCGCCATAGTTCCGAAGGTAATGATCTGAGATACCGCTTGTCGCCCGTAGAGCTCTGCAACGTGATCAATTACCTCATCTCGTCTATCCATGCAGAAGTCGACGTCGAAGTCGGGCATAGATACACGCTCTGGGTTCAAGAAACGTTCGAATAGCAAGTCGAATTCTAGCGGGTCTAGGTCGGTAATTTTTAAGGCATAGGCCACTAATGAGCCCGCACCTGAACCACGCCCTGGCCCTACCGGAATTCCGTTATCTTTACTCCACTGGATAAACTCCATAACGATAAGGAAATAGCCCGGGAACCCCATTTGATTGATAACTTCAAGCTCAATGCGAAGTCGGTCATCGTACTCTGGGCGTTTTGCCTTGCGCACTTCTTCATCAGGGAATAGAAATTCTAGACGTTCTTCCAAGCCTTCCTCAGACACCTTAACCAAGAAGTCTTCGGTGGTCATACCGCCGGTTGGAAACTGTGGCAAGAAATATTCATTTAGCCGGACAGTAACGTTACAGCGCTTGGCAATTTCAACCGTATTTTCTATGGCTTCTGGAATATCGCTAAATAGCTCGACCATTTCCTCTGCTGTGCGCAGATATTGCTGGTCGCTGTAGCGCTTAGGGCGACGGTTATCATCTAAGGTATAGCCATCGTGAATACACACTCGAATTTCGTGCGCGTCGAAACCCTCTCGGTCAATAAAGCATACTTCATTAGTGGCAACCACGGGTAAACCGCGCTGCTCAGCAAGCTCTACGGCATGGTGTAAATAATCTTCTTCGCCTTGTCTACCGGTTCTAATCAGCTCTAAATAAAAACGGTCGGGAAAATGGGTTTGATAAAACTCAAGCGCATCTTCAAGAAGCTTGGCGTTATTTTTCATTAAACCTACGCCGATATCGCCGTGCTGTGCGCCCGATAAAACAATAACGCCTTCGCTATGCTCTGCTAACCATGCTTGATCAATGACTGCGCGGTGCGCCAAGTGTCCGCGAAGGTAAGCCTTGGAGATAAGAATAGTAATATTCTTATACCCTTCGTTGTTCATTGCAATGAGGGTAAGTCTGAAAGGTTCATCGCCAAAAGCTTCATTAGTCACCCAAAAATCGGTGCCAATTATGGGCTTGATACCTAAATTATGTGCCTCCGAATAGAATTTTACCAAGCCACACATATTCATTTGATCTGTGATTGCCACGGCAGGCATGCCAAGCGCGGCCACTTTACCTAAAATAGGCTTAACCTTATTCAGGCCGTCCATCATCGAAAAGTCGCTGTGAACACGTAAATGAATAAATGGCGATGACATGATGTTATTTCTCTTCGAGTAGCGCTTTTACGGGTTTAAAACTTTTGCGATAGCAATCTAAGATGCCATATTCGGCGATAGCTTCAAAATGTGCTTTTGTAGGGTAACCTTTGTGCCCGGCAAAGTTATATTGTGGGTAGGCCTCATGCAACGAAATCATATCGTTATCTCGCTCTACTTTGGCAATGATTGATGCTGCTGAAATTTCAGCGTGTAGGCTGTCACCTTTCACTACCGCTTCAGAGTCAAAATTCCAAGCTGGGACGCGGTTGCCGTCTACACGCACAAAGTCAGGTTTTACAGGTAAACCTTCTACTGCGCGTATCATAGCGAGCATGGTAGCGTGCAGTATATTAAGCTTGTCTATTTCTTCAGGGCTTGCTCTACCGATATTCCAGTAAAGCGCCTTCTCACGAATCTCTTGCGCGAGGGCTACACGTTTCTTTTCACTCAACTTTTTAGAGTCGGTTAGTCCTTCAATGGGGTTTTCTGGGTCTAGTATAACCGCAGCAGTAACCACATCTCCAACTAAAGGGCCACGCCCTACTTCATCAACACCGGCAATTAACTTATGCAAACAATTCCTCCACGACAGCTTTTGCTGCTGTTTTATCAGCATTGCATTTTAGCGTATGGTGGAGATCGGTGAAACGGGAAATAAGCGCTGAATTATCACTTTCGAAGAAGTTAAGTAGCTGATTGCTCATATTCTCTGCGTTTACCTCTTCTTGGAGTAACTCAGGAATAATTGCCTCGTTAGCCAAGAGGTTTGGCAACGTAAAGTAAGGCGCTTTGTACAAGCGCTGCATGATTTTGTAGGTAAGCGGCGCGAGTAAATAAGCAGCTACCATTGGGCGCTTACACAACATAGCTTCTAACGTCGCTGTACCTGATGCGAGCAAGATAACATCGCTTGCTATCATAGCATCACGAGAAGTGCCTTGAGTGACCTGAATGGGTAAGCGTGCTTCAGCATTATCAGCTTCAAGCAAGAGTGCTTTAATTTGCGCAAGGCGATGCTCATTTGCCGCAGGGATAAGAAATTGAATGTCGCTGCGTTTAGCATGAATTGCTTCTATGGTCTTCAGAAACACGGGAAGCAACGTATCCACTTCGCCTCTTCTTGAGCCGGGTAGTACAGCCAATATGGGAGCATTGCTATCTACACCTAATGCCTGCCTTGCCGCATTTTGGTCGGGCTCAATGGCTATAGCGTCAGCCATGGTATGCCCCACAAACGTATAGGGAACGTTATATTTGTCGTATACCTGTTGCTCGAAAGGAAATAAGCCCAATACGCGATTAGCCGCTTTCGCTATTTTATGGATGCGCTTTTCACGCCACGCCCACACGGTAGGGCTAACATAGTGCATAGTTTTAATGCCGCGAGCTTTAAGGGCTTTTTCTACGCGAAGATTAAAATCAGGTGCATCAATGCCTACAAAAATATCTGGCGGGTTTTGCTCAAAGTGAGTAAGAAGCTGCTTTTTAACTTTCAAGATGGCAGGAAGGTGAGATAGGACTTCAACAAGCCCCATAACCGACAAGGTTTCCATATCAAAGAGACTGTGGAAACCTGCGTTTATCATGTTTGGACCGCCAATACCTTCAATAATTGCATCAGGATATTGGCGTTTTAGCTCTGCGACCATTCCGGCGGCAAGGATGTCACCAGAGGGCTCTCCGGCAACCATGCCGATACGAATTGGTTTAGACATAATTAGCGAATAATGCCTCGCTTGGAGTCTTGTAAGAATTGAACCATTAGCGCCACACCATCAAACTTTTGTGCTGGTTCAGCAAGCTTGTCCACTGCTTCGTCAATAGTATTACCTTCACGATAAATCGCTTTATAGGCGCGCTTGATTTCAAGCACTTCTTCTTTTGAGAAACCACGGCGTTTCAAGCCTTCAGAGTTGATCCCCTGAGGAATATTCTTCTGACCACTCACCATAACAAAAGGCGGGACGTCGCGCAGAATAATACCTCCTGCCCCTAAAAATGCATGAGCGCCGATTTTACAGAACTGATGAATGCCTGTAGCGCCGCCAATAATAACGAAATCATCAATATGAACATGGCCGGCCACAGCCACATTGTTGGCAATTATGATGTCATCGCCAAGAACGCAGTCGTGGGCAACGTGTGCATTAGCCATAAATAGACCACGAGAACCGATAATCGTTATGCCGTTGTCTTGGACTGTGCCACGATGAACGGTAACCCCTTCTCTAAACTCGTTATCATCGCCGATAACAAGTTCAGTAGGTTCGCCAGCATATTTTTTATCTTGGCAGTCTTCACCAATTGAAGAAAACTGATAAAACTTGTTGTTTTTACCGATACGCGTCGGGCCGCGTACCACCACATGTGATTTCAGAATACAGCCGTCGCCTATGGTGACGTTGTCGTCTACCACACAAAATGGACCTATGGTGACATTTTCACCAATCGTTGCACTTTCTGAAATTACCGCAGTAGGATGGATCACGTTACGCTATCTCTCTCATCGCACACATAAACTCTGCACTACAAGCAATATCGCCATCGACACTTGCAGTACCTTTAAATTTCCAAATCCCTCTGCGCTCTTTTACCAGAGCAACATCAAACTCAAGCTTATCACCCGGAACAACTGGACGTTTAAAGCGTGCGTTATCAATCCCTGCATACAAGTATAACTTATCATTGTTGCCCATGGTCTTAAAACCTAAAACACCGGCAGCTTGCGCCATGGCTTCTAGAATTAAAACACCCGGAAAAATTGGCTGTCCAGGGAAATGCCCCATGAAACATGGCTCATTGATCGTAATATTTTTGTAAGCCTTTACAGACTCACCCAGAACATAATCAGTAACACGATCAACAAGTAGGAAAGGATATCTGTGTGGTAGCAGTTCCAATATTTCCTGGATTTCGATGGTATTTAGTGAATTGGCCAAAAACTTTCTCCTGTATACAAGCATGACCTTTAGCTATTTCATACCAATACAGATGATACATTGGTACTTGGGTCAAACTCGCCGTAAAAACTAAAAACGGCGGCAACCATACGCTGTTAAGCGCGAAAAACAAATCAGACCAACACCTTTAGAGGGGTTGGTCTGACAAATTTTATAACTGACCAGCGCCTGCTGAACTTTGATGAACAGCGAAGGCCGACAGGTCTTAAGTTAATTAGTTAGTTTTGCTTACTTGCTGAAGTACCTGCTCAGATAAGTCGTGCTCTTCTTTAGCAAAAGCAACTGCACCCGCATTAAGTACTAAGTCGTAACCTTGCTTTGATGCAACAGAGTCGATAGCTTGCTTGATAAGGCCAAGCAGTTTGTTACGCTCTTCGTTGCTACGACGCTGAATGTTTTGTTGTAAAGGCTGACCTTTCTTAGATAGCTCTTCACGAACTGACAAGATTTTTTGTTCTAGTTCTTTCTTCTCGGTATCGCTCATTGTAGCTGCATCACGCTGAAGACGCTCTGCGTAGAACTGACCGTCACGCTGCAGTTGATTCACTTCTTCAAGCTGGTCTTTAAACTCAGCTTGAATAGCATTTTGAATCTCAGCCGCTTGAGGCATCGCTTGAAAAATACCTTGCACGTCAACAACAGCCACTTTCTGTTCTGCCATTACAGATGTACTTACTAAAGCGCTACCCAACATTGCTCCTGCAACGATATGTTTAACCAACTGTTTCAAAGGGAACTCCTTTTGTGAATCTTATTATAGAGCGCGATTAAAACGCGCTCGTTTTAATGTCTTAGAAAGTTTGACCAATATTGAAAGTGAAGAATCTAGCATCATCACCATCACGTTGCTGTATCGCTTTCGAGAAGCTAAATACCATCGGCCCCATTGGTGAAATCCACTGGACCGATATACCTGCCGAACTACGATACAGACTCCAGTCAGAATAGTCCAATAGCTCACCATTTTGAGTAGATGCTATATCAAACTGACGGTAGTAGTCATAATCAAACTCAGTATCCCATACGTTACCCACATCCACAAACAAACTTGTGCGAACAGAGTTATCCATTTCTTCTTCAACAAACGGCGTAGGCACGATTAGCTCAATACCACCGAGTGCCATAGCGTTACCACCTAGGCTTCGCGTCGACCAAGAAAGTGCAGCGTCAGCTGGGTCCGCCGGGAATACTTCCCCATCAGGACCAGAAATGGTGCCAGTGTTACCGAGGAAAATACCTCGAGGACCAACCGTATTATTCTCAAATCCACGCAGTGAATCTGAACCACCTGCGGTAAAGTTCTCAGTGAACGGCAATATTTGTTCGTTGCCATCGATATCACCGTAACCGTTACCGTATCCGAGACGAATTCGTGTTAGGAACGACCAGCGTTGATCACGTGATAATGGGAAATACCATTTACCATCGAATACAGTTTTAAAGTAGTTAACGTCTGAGTTTGGCGTAGTAATGCTAAAGGATGCACGTTGAGACGAGCCCGCCGTAGGGAATAGACCACGGTTTAGCGTGCTTCTACTCCAGCTTACGCTTGCTAGATAGCTATCGTATTTAATAGCCGCATCCGGATCTTCGCCATTGGTAAACTGGTTATAGAACTGCTCTGTTTGCTCATAATAACCACGGTTAAATAGCTCTACATTGCTATAGGTTAAACCGAAGTTGATACGATTAAACTCGTTAATTGGGTAACCAATGTTCGCACCAATTGACCAACGTTTAGAGTTGTACTGGATTACATTAAAGTCAGAGCCGTCGAACTCGCTATAACCAATGCTTCCACCCAAGCTGATACCATCAATAGTAAAGTAAGGGTCGTTATAGGTGATTTGCGCACTGCGCTGATACGAAACCGTACTTAGGTTAAGACCAACGCGTTTACCTGTACCCAAGAAATTATCTTGTTGGATACCCGCCTGTAAGCTTAACTTGGTTCTGTCACCGTAACCGATACCTGCGTTAAACGAGCCCGAAGGCTGCTCTTTAACATTATAGTTAACATCAACCTTATCTTCAGAGCCTGGAATACGTACAGTTTCAAACTCTACTTCTTCCATGTAGGTAAGACGAGAAAGCTGATTTTTTGAAGACTCTAGCAAATTATTAGACAACCAGGTGCCTTCCATCTGACTTACGTTTTGACGAAGTACACTGTCGGCGGTTACCACGTTACCGTTAAACTTAATACGGTTAACGTAAATACGCTTACCCGGGTCTACAGATAGCGTCAGCTTAACCGTTTTATCTTCGTCATTAATTTCAGGTACTGTGGTTACCGTTGGATAAGCATAGCCGAAGCGACCTAGATATTTACTAATAAACTCTTCTGTGTAGGTGACTTCCGCTTGGTTGTATAGCTCGCCTTCTGTTAGCGGCAGTACGCGCTCGATGTATTCTTCATGGCCAAGTACATCACCTACGAGTTCTACTTCAGAAATGGTGTATTGCTCACCTTCTGATACGTTCATAGCAATGTAGATACCGGACTTTTCAGGGGTCATCGACACTTGAGTAGAGTCAACGTTAAATCGTAGGTAACCACGATTTAAATAGTGGTTACGCAAGGTTTCCATGTCACCTTGTAACGTTTGTTGCTGATAGCGAGTCTCTGATAGAAAGTCCCACCAAGGCGTATCGTATTGTAGCTCAAACGCTTCCATCAGCTCTTCGTCTGAGAAGATTTCGTTACCTACAATATTAATTTGCTCGATTTCAGCGGCATCGCCTTCTTCAAAAAGTAGCTTCAAATCGACACGGTTACGCGGTAACGGCGTAATAATAGCCGTTACGTCAGCATTGTACTTACCTATGCTGTAAAAGAAGTCTTTAAGGCCATTCTCAATAGAGGTTAGTACGGTCTTATCAAGTGGCTCACCGATGCGAACACCATTGCCATCCAAACTTTCTTGAAGCTGCTCATCTTTAATATCGTCATTGCCGTCAAAAATAATATTACTGATGGTTGGACGCTCCGCCACACGAACCACAAGGGTGTTGCCGTCGCGAAGAATTTCTACATTTTCAAAGTGAGTTGAAGAGTAAAGCGAGCGAATAAGCTGCGTTACCCTGAATGTATTAAGCTCGTCGCCAACTTGAACGGGCAAGTAGGTTAAGGCTGCACCAAGTGCAACACGTTGCAAACCCTCTACGCGAATGTCTTCAACAACAAATTCACTGTCTTGCGCCGCAGCATTGGCAAAGCTAGCACTGGAAAAAATGGCTCCGGCTGCTACTAACTGTTTTAACTTCATCTATTTTTCTTTTCCTGGCCGCGTTTTGTATTAGCTGTTTTGTACTTCCTGATTTGTATCAGGTTATGCGAGCGATATCGTTAAAAATTGCGATACCCATGATCATAAACAGAAGCACGCCACCTATTCTGTAACCCCATTCTTGCACCGCTTCAGGCACAGGCTTACCAGTGATCCACTCCACAATGAAAAACATGAGGTGGCCACCGTCAAGCATGGGCAAGGGTAATAAATTTATTATGCCTAAATTTACGCTTATTAAGGCAAGAAAACTCAAAAAGTACGCAAGTCCATACCCAGCACTTGTTCCCGCACCTTGAGCAATTGAGATAGGACCGCTCAAATTCTTCACCGATACATCGCCGGTGATAAGCTTTCCTATCATTTCGACACTCAGTGTCATTAGACGCCACGTTTTGTCTAGCGCCTTCCCAATAGCCTCTATAATGCCATATTGATGAGTAAACACATACCCTTCAGGCCAAGGCTCGAATGTTGGGCTCACACCTAAATAACCACTTTGCCCTTGTGGTGTATCGCGGCGCGCTATCGTGGCATTTAACGTTAGTTGCTGTCCATCCCTTTGTATATCAAGAGAGATACTTTCACCGGGGCTTTCAACGATAACGTCAACCAAACCTTCCCACGACGTCAACTTAGAGCCATTTAGTGCGACAAGTTCATCACCGGGTTTCAACCCTGCTTCCTGCGCCGCACTTCCCTCGCCAACAAACCCAACAGTTAACGTTGCATCCGGTCGGTATGGGGTTAGGCCTAAGCTGCTTAATGGAGACTCACTATCTGGGTCAAAGTTCCAAGAACCCAGTGTAAATGTCAGTTCTTTTTCGATATTTGATGTATTTTTAACCGTAACAGTGGTTTTTTCTGACCCTATGTTAGAGACAACTTCTAAATTAACCGCTTCCCAGTCCGGTGTAATTCTGTCGCCGACCTTAATGATTTCATCACCAGGTTGAACGCCTGCTACAGCTGCAACACTTTGTGGCTCGACAGCTTTAACAACAGGTTTAACGGTTTCTAAACCGACGAGGTACATTAGCCAAAGAGCAAAAAATGCGAATATGAAGTTTACGCCAGGGCCCGCTGCAATTACCGCCATGCGCTGCAATACAGGTTTTTTATTGAAGGCTTTATCTTCTAAGTCAGGCGGTACGTCATCAATACGCCCATCGAGCATGCGAACGTAACCACCAAGAGGAATCATAGCGATAACATATTCTGTACCGGACTTACTTAACTTGCGCCAAATTGGCTTGCCAAATCCAATTGAAAAACGCTCTACCTGTACACCGCATTTGCGAGCAACATAAAAGTGCCCCCATTCGTGTACGGCTACCAAAATACCTAAGGCGACAATAAATGCTCCAAGGCTCCATAAAAATGCTAGCACTGAAATTTACCTCGAATAATCTCGTTAGCTTTGGTTCTTGCTAGTGCGTCTTGTTCTAATATTTGTTGAATAGAACTTACCGATACGTGCGGCATAGCATTGAGCGTAGCGTCGTTTACTTTAGCAATATCACAAAACTGAATTTTGCCCTCTAAGAAAGCGTCTACCGCCACTTCATTTGACGCATTGACTCTTGTCGTTGCGCATTGCCCTTCCTTACATGCATCAATAGCCAACTTCAAATTAGGGTAACGCTCAAAACAAGGAGTCTGGAAACTGAAATTAGCTATATCCGAAAAGTCGAGGGGTTTCACACCTGCTTCAATACGATCTGGGTGAGCCAAACCATATGCAATAGGTGTTCGCATATCTGGGTTACCCATTTGCGCTATTACAGAGCCATCAATGTACTGCACCATAGAATGGATTATGCTTTGTGGGTGGATGACAACATCAATGTCTTCTGCGCCGGCACCGAATAGCCAACATGCTTCTATGAACTCCAACCCCTTGTTCATCATAGTTGCCGAATCGATTGTTATTTTTCGGCCCATTGACCAGTTAGGGTGAGTACTGGCCTCATCAATGGTAATTGACGAAAAGCTATTAAGTGGCCTTTCTCTGAAGGGGCCACCAGAACCCGTTAATAAGACTTTGCGAATACCTGAAGCAGCAAAGTTACCATATTCGTAATCGTGCGGGAGACACTGGAATATGGCATTGTGTTCGCTGTCGATTGGAAGGATTTCAGCGCCGCTTTGGTTTGCAGCCTCGATAAATAAAGCGCCAGACATGACCAAGGCTTCTTTATTAGCGAGCAAAACTCGTTTCCCTGCTTTTACCGCCGCCATTGTAGGCAAAAGACCTGCTGCCCCTACAATTGCAGCCATGACAGCGTCAACTTCAGGTGCGCTTGATACCTCTTCCAATGCTTTGGTGCCTGAAAGAATTTCAGCATCTACACCGTATTGAGAAGCTAACTCGCAGGCGGCTTTATAGTGAGCATCGTTGGCGATCACTACATAACGGGGCGCGCATTTTTGCGCTTGCTCCATAAGCAGTTCAAGCTGAGAGTTACCAGTAATAGCAAAAACGCGGTATTTGTCTGGGTGGCGATTTATTACGTCGAGTGTATTACAACCAATGGAGCCTGTGGCCCCTAACACTGTTACTGTTTGCATTACGCCATCCAAGTTACATAGCAGAAGGCAAATACTGGAAATGCTGCAGTTAGGCTATCAATTCTATCTAGCACACCACCATGGCCAGGCAGTATCTTACCACTGTCTTTAATGCCAGCGCATCGCTTCAGCATGCTCTCGTTCAAATCACCAAGCGCAGAAACAGCAACGGTTATACCGCCAATTGCAAGGTGTAGCCAAATGCGCGACGGCTCAACCTGATAGTGCAGTGCAGCAAAAGCGATAATAGCGAATGAGGCAGCAATACCGCCTAACAAACCTTCTAAACTTTTACCTGGCGATACGTTAGGGCGTAACTTGTGTCGACCAAATTTAACGCCTACGAAGAATGCGCCTATATCAGCCGCCCAAACGATACCCAATACATAAAAAATCAGCGATGCGCCATAAAATGGATCAACATCATGCAGGCTAGTGCGAAGTGCAACTACGGCTACCCATGTTGGTATAAGCGTAAGTGCGCCAAATACGGTTCTTACACTGCGACTGTCTTTCCAGAATCGTGAGTATTTCGGATAGGCAAGCACCATAAATAAAGAGGCTATCCACCACAACACAGCGATGGTTAAAATTGCACGATACAGGCCATGCAATTGGCCCTGATACCAAATGGTGCTGGCATCAACGGTAAGCGATAGAGCAATACATATTGCAAAGGCTCCCGCCATGTAAATAAGTTTTTTAGGACGCTCGCACACGCCTGACATATTCGCCCACTCATAGGCACCAATGCCGACAACACCGGCTATGGCTATTTCAAACCAGAAAATAGGAAGAAAAAGAATAGCGTAGAGCGCCAGCGGCGCGAGAATTAATGCAGTTATTATCCGTTGTTTTAGCATAATTTGCCCTTGGCTTTGGTTACCAGGGCTAGCCTGATAATTGCCTGCATGGTATTAACCATCGGCTGTGACTACCTGTTCACCGGTTAGACCGAATCTTCGTTGACGAACATTGAAATCATCTACGGCTAATTGAAACACGTCTTCATTGAAGTCGGGCCATAGTACATCGGTGAAATACAATTCGGCATAAGCACACTGCCATAGTAAGAAATTACTAATTCGGTGCTCGCCACCAGTGCGAATAAGAAGATCTAACTCTGGAAGGTTAGCTGTAGAAATGTGCGAACCAAGAGCTTCTTCACTGATGTTATCTACATCAAGCTCGCCGCTTTTCACCTGCGATGCGAGTTGCTTGGCCGCATTTACGATGTCCCATCTACCGCCATAGTTTGCTGCGATATTTAAGACCAAATCTTTGTTGTCTTTAGTCATGTCTTCGGCTTTGCGAATTTTTTCGACTAGCTTGGCGTCGAAAGCCTCAACATCACCAATAACCTGCAAGCGTACACCATTTTTGTGTAAGCGTTTTGCTTCACTATTGAGGACGAGATTAAACAACTCCATAAGGACGCTGACTTCTTCCTCAGGACGTTTCCAGTTTTCACTTGAAAACGCGAATAGCGTTAGTGATTCGATACCGTTTTGACGTGCAAAGCGCACAACAGAACGTACAGACTCTACCCCGGCTTTGTGACCGAAGGTACGAATTTTCCCTTTCTTTTGCGCCCATCGACCATTGCCATCCATAATGATTGCAACATGCTTCGGGCCAGCAGACTCTGCTGGCACCTCGGCTTTTTTCGATTTGGCTGCGCTTAAACGCTTTCCAATCATAATACTTACTTATACTTCCATTAGTTCTTTTTCTTTGTCAGCAAGCATGCTGTCAACTTTCTTAATGAAATCGTTAGTAATAGATTGAATGTTCTCTTCCGCTGCGCGGCTCTCATCTTCACTGATTTCTTTTTCTTTTAGAAGATCTTTGATGTCACCGTTAGCGTCGCGACGAATATTGCGGATAGCAACACGACCACCTTCCGCTTCGTTGCGTACAACGCGGATAAGGTCTTTACGACGCTCTTCTGTAAGCGGCGGAAGAGGAATGCGAATTGAACCGCCCGCACTCATTGGGTTCAACCCTAGGTCAGACTGCATAATCGCCTTTTCAACTGCTTGGATAGCGCTTTTATCGAAAACAGTTAACGCTAGAGTACGGCTGTCTTCCGCAACGACGTTAGCGACTTGCTTTAGCGGCGTGTCTACACCGTAATAAGGTACCATGATGCCATCTAGAAGGCTTGGATGCGCACGACCAGTGCGGATTTTGCTGAATTGGCCTTTTAGAGAAACTAGGCTTTTTTCCATGCGCTCTTGCGCATCTAATTCAATTTCATCAATCACGTTTTGTATCCTATTGTTCTTAATTAATCGTTGTCAGCGTGGCAAATGACGGTACCTTCTTTTTCACCCATCACAACACGCTTAAGGCAACCCGGCTTATTCATGTTGAATACGCGAATTGGTAAGCTGTGATCTCGTGCTAAAGTGAAAGCTGACAAGTCCATTACTTTTAATTCTTTTTCCAGAACTTCCTGGTAAGACAATTGATCATACAATGTCGCTTCAGGATTTTTTACTGGGTCATCACTGTATACGCCGTCTACTTTAGTGGCTTTAAGCACAGCATCGGCTTCAATTTCGATACCCCGTAAGCATGCCGCTGAGTCGGTAGTGAAGAAAGGGTTGCCAGTACCGGCAGAAAAGATAACAACGCGGCCCGACTTAAGAAGGCTAATAGCTTCTGCCCAGTTGTAAGCATCGCACACGCCGTTTAATGGGATAGCAGACATCATACGCGCGTTTACAAATGCACGATGAAGCGCGTCGCGCATAGCTAGGCCGTTCATTACCGTAGCCAACATGCCCATGTGGTCGCCAACAACACGGTTCATTCCCGCTTTTGCTAGGCCTTCGCCACGGAACAAGTTACCACCACCGATAACAAGACCAACTTGAACACCAAGTTCAACCAGCTCTTTTATTTCTTGTGCCATTCTATCTAGCACTTTAGGGTCTATGCCAAAGCCTTCTTCGCCCATTAGGGCTTCACCACTAAGCTTTAACAGAATGCGTCGATATGCTGATTTTGGTGTGATACTCATAGTTTGAATTGTCCTCGTAAACCCGTTTTGTCCTATGTCTTTCAATAAAGCATTGACGTAAAAAACATAGGACAAAGCGCTTTCGTTTGTTTGGCAGGCGCACGCTTGTAACTCGCCCAGCTTCACACTTGCGCACTGCATTAGCAATACTAAAGATATGCAGCTATAAAAAAGCACCTCCTAAGAGGTGCTTTGTAGTTTATCTAACTATTGCGTAATGCAAAAGATAAACGCTCAATTATTTCTTAGCAGCTTCCATTTGAGCAGCTACTTCAGCAGCGAAGTCTTCAGTCTTCTTCTCGATACCTTCGCCAACTTCGAAACGTACGAAGTTGATTACGTCTGCGCTGTTGTTCTTAAGAAGCTCAGCTACAGAGATTGAAGGATCTTTAACGAAAGGCTGACCAGTCAAGCTCACTTCGCCAGTGAACTTCTTCATGCGGCCTGCAACCATTTTCTCAGCAATTTCAGCTGGCTTACCAGACTGAATAGCGATTTCGATTTGGATTTCTTTCTCTTTCTCTACAACTTCAGCCGGAACATTCTCTGGCTTAACAAACTGCGGGCTAGCAGCTGCAACGTGCATTGCTACGTCTTTTGCTAGCTCTTCGTCGCCACCAGTAAGGATAGAGATAACACCAATACGGCCGCCGTGTACGTATGCACCTAGCGTGTCGCCTTCAACGTTGATAACGCGACGAGGAGAGATGTTTTCACCGATTTTAGCAACAAGTGCGTCACGAACTTCGCTTACTTTAGAACCGTTAAGTTCTGCATCGTTAAGTGCGTCGATGTCGTTGATGTTGTTAGCCGCTGCTACTTCTAGAAGCTCGTTACCGAACTTAAGGAAACCTTCGTCACGTGCTACGAAGTCAGTTTCACAGTTTAGTTCAAGCATGGTCGCGCGACCACCTTCAACTTTAGTAAGGATAACACCTTCAGCTGCGATACGACCTGCTTTTTTAGCCGCTTTCGCTTGGCCTGATTTACGCATATTTTCAATGGCTAACTCAATGTCACCATCCGTTTCAACCAGGGCTTTTTTACAATCCAGCATACCTGCGCCAGTACGTTCGCGCAGTTCTTTAACTAGTGCTGCAGTCACTGCCATTTTTCAATTCCTCAGCATTAAATATAAATTCGTTAGGTAAAAGGGGCGATATCGCCCCTCTCAATACGTTTCGTATTGTAGTACCGCCATATTATCTAGATATGACAGTAAGCAATCAGAATTACTCTGCCGCTTCTACGAAGTCGTCTTGCTCAGCTTGTACTTCAAGGTTGCTTTCGCGACCTGAGTTGATAGCGTTTGCAGCAGCATCCAAGTAAAGTTGGATAGCGCGGATAGCATCGTCGTTACCAGGGATGATGTAATCAACACCGTCTGGGTTAGAGTTAGTATCAACAACACCAACAACAGGAATACCTAGGTTACGAGCTTCTGTTACAGCAATGTGCTCGTGATCTGCGTCGATAACAAAGATTGCGTCTGGAAGACCGCCCATGTCTTTGATACCGCCAAGGCTGTTTTCAAGCTTGTCCATTTCGCGCTGAAGCATAAGTGCTTCTTTCTTAGTTAGCTTCTCAAACGTACCGTCTTGAGCTTGTTGCTCTAGATCTTTAAGACGCTTGATTGACTGACGTACTGTTTTCCAGTTAGTCAGCATACCACCTAACCAACGCTTGTTTACGTAGTACTGGTCGCACTTAAGAGCAGCATCTTTTACTGCTTCGCCAGCGGCGCGCTTAGTACCAACGAAAAGGATTTTACCTTTCTTAGACGCAACACCTGAAAGGTAGTTAAGTGCGTTGTTGAAAAGTGGAACCGTTTTTTCAAGGTTGATGATATGAACTTTATTACGAGCACCGAAGATGAAAGGCTTCATCTTTGGGTTCCAGTAACGAGTTTGGTGACCGAAATGCACACCTGCTTTCAGCATGTCACGCATAGAAACATTAGCCATTTTATTTTCCTCTTGGGGTTAGGCCTCCATATACCCCTTGTATCGATTCAGGCCAACCTACGTTGAACTGAACACCCCGATACGAAGTGTCGGTATATGTGTGTTTTAATAAAATAAATTTACCCTCTAAAACGGTGCTTGTTGCACATAGCAAAATGAGCTTTCCGTCAGGGCGCGCGCTTTATATCACAATACCACCACAGCCTCAAGTTTTAGCGTTAAAAAGCCAGGCTTTTAAGTATTTTTGCCAACCTTTATTAAAACGACCCACCCCATTGCTATCAGCCTTGGAAATCACCAATTAAAAACCATGAATATCAGCACCTTACTAAGAATGACCTGAATAGTGTTATACTGCGTAAGTAATTTAAATTCTTCACCAAACTAGTTTCAAACGATTTGAGAGGCGCTGTGACAGCTATTATCAAAACCCCAGAAGAAATCGAAAAAATGCGCGTAGCCGGTAAACTGGCTGCCGAAGTACTTACTATGATCGGGCCTTATGTGAAAAAAGGCGTAACCACCGATGAACTGAATACTATTTGTCACGACTATATAGTAAACGAGCAAAAGGCAGTGCCCGCTCCGCTAAACTATGGTCACCCACCATTTCCAAAGTCTATTTGTACTTCGGTGAACCATTGTATATGTCACGGCATTCCTTCTGACAAGAAGCTAAAAGACGGTGACATCATCAACATTGATGTAACTGTTATAAAAGACGGTTATCACGGTGATACTTCGAAGATGTTCGTTGTAGGTAAGCCATCTATTCTTGCCGAGCGCCTTATTCGCGTTACTCAAGAGTGCCTATATAAAGCGATTGAACAAGTGAAGCCGGGTATGCGTCTTGGCGACATTGGTCATATTTGTCAAACCCATGCTGAAGCGCATAACTATTCAATAGTACGTGAATACTGCGGTCACGGCATTGGTGCAAGCTTCCACGAAGAGCCGCAAATTGTTCACTATGGAAAGCCAGGTACAGGCGACGTTTTAGAGCCTGGGATGTGCTTTACCATCGAACCTATGGTTAACGCAGGCAAACGTTACTCAAAAGTTTTGCCAGATCAATGGACTGTTGTGACTAAAGACAGAAGTTTAAGTGCGCAATGGGAGCACACTCTTTTAGTTACTGAGACCGGTGTTGAAATTCTAACGCTTCGCGAGGAAGAAAGCTTAGAGCGTGTTATTTCACACGGATAATTTTCATATTGCGGCTGTTAAGCTTACAGCCGCTTTGATTGCCCCTTTTTCTAATTCAAAACCGCATACTAAATATTTATTCTTTATCCGCATTCAATCAGCCTATTCAACGGCTACACACCTATAACAAAAAACCATAAATATTCACAATTCAACCTAACTTATGCATAAATTTGCTACTGCGAACTACTATCAATTCATGCTATTGTTCTTAGCGTTTTAATAGAAGTCTATTTCAAAGGTGCATTTTGACGCTGCAATCACTGATAAAGAATATCGACACAATTAACTCTGTTGATGAAATCCCCGTCATTAAATCATGCGTGGAAGCCAGTTACACTTGGATAACAGAGTCTTTCGACGCTACGCCAGTTAATCAGCTCGTTACCGGTCGTGCACAGTTTGTCGACGCATTACTTTGTCACCTTTGGCAACTTTACGGCTTAGATACCGTGGACGAGCTTTCTCTTTGTGCGGTGGGCGGATACGGTCGCGGCCATTTACAACCCCACTCAGACATCGATTTGCTCATTGTCAGTAAGAAGAAGCTAAAGCCTGAAGTGCAAGAAAAAATTGGCATGTTCATCACCCTTTTATGGGATATCAAGCTAGATGTTGGACAGTCGGTACGCACCATTAAAGAAACGGTTAAACTGGCGAAAGACGATATTACTATTGCGACGAATCTCGTTGAAAGCCGTCTGCTTTGTGGAAGTGAAACTACATTCGACAAACTGTGGGATGAAGTAAACGGTCGCAATTCATGGTCGAGTAAATCTTTCTTCTCGGCTAAATATGACGAGCAAAAGAAGCGCCACGCCAAGTTTAACGGCACCGCTTACAACCTTGAACCAAACATTAAAGAAAACCCAGGATGTTTGCGAGACATTCAATCTATCGGTTGGGTAGCGAAAAAGCACTTTAAAGAGTATGACGGATGGAACTTGGTGGGTCATGGTTACTTCACCGAGCAAGAACACAGTGAGTTAATCGCCTGTCGTATGCACCTGTGGAAAATGCGTTGTGCGCTGCACTTGGTTGCTGGCAGAAGCGAAAACCGACTGCTTTTCGACTATCAACCGGATGTCGCACAAATGATGGGATACGGTGAAGAAGGTAAAGCGTCTGTGGAAAAAATGATGCGTGACTTTTTCCGCACCGTAGCGCGCGTCTCTGAACTGAACCAAATGCTGCTTCAGCGCTTCAAGTACGACATGCTGAATCAAAGCGTGCAAAAAAGCGTAATCATAAACGAAGATTTTGAACTGCTCGACAATATGATTTCGCCACGTCACGAAACCGTATTTTCATCACCAGAGGCAATTTTAGACTTTTTACATTTGGTGGCAAACACGCCAGAAGTAAAAGGCTTAAGCACTATCTGTATTCGACAATTGCGTAACGCGCACCGGGCCTTTGAGGCCGAATATTACGTAGAACGTCCTCTATGCCGCGATAAATTTATGCGATTAATGAAGCAGCCTGAATTTTTCGATTTTGGTTGGGACATTATGCACCAGTACGGTATTTTACAAGCCTACCTTCCAGAATGGGATACCATTGTAGGTATGATGCAATTTGACTTGTTTCATGCCTACACTGTGGACGAACACACTCACCGGTTAGTAAAGCATGTAAACTACTTTTTCTCGAAAGAGAACAAAGATTTTCCACGCTGTGGCAGAATTTGTCGAAACCTAGACAAACCCGAAATACTTTACATTGCTGCAATTTTCCATGACATCGCGAAAGGTCGTAATGGCGACCACTCAACCCTAGGCGCGCAAGATGTCGCCAACTTCTGTGCACAACACGACGTACCTAGTAAAGATGCAGAACTGATTGCATGGCTAGTAGAAAACCACCTGCTTATGTCAGTGGTTGCCCAACGCCGCGACATTTACGATCCTGATGTAATTAGTGAGTTTGCTGGTGCGGTAAGAAGCCATAATCACCTTAATTTACTTTATACACTGACCCTTGCCGATATTCGCGCCACCAACGATAACCTCTGGAATGATTGGAAAGCGTCTTTGCTTCGCGAACTGTATTTAATGACGCAAAAAGCCTTAGACAATGGACTACAGTGTCAAGTTACACTCAATGAGCGAGTAACCACTCACAAACACCAGGCAAGACAGATCCTGCAAGAGCGTGCTATAGACCCTATTGCCATCGATGCGCTGTGGGCAAGACTTGATGATGATTACTTTGTTCGCTTTAAGCCTACGCAAATTGCATGGCATACCGATGAAATTATTAAAGCCCAAGATGAGTGGCTTACGCCAGAACACGATGGTCTATTAGTGAAGGCAAACGACAACAGCGCTAAAGGCGGCACTGAAGTCTTTGTATATGGCAAAGATAGAAAAGCCCTGTTTGCTCAAGTCGCATCTGTACTGGATAGCCGTAATTGTTCAATTCACGACGCCCACGTTACTGTCACTAAAGATAGCTATGTGTTTGACAGTATGCTTATTCTTGAAAATGACGGCAGTCGTATTAGCTCAGAGTCGCGCATTGCTTCTATTGAGAATGCTATTTCTGCCCAATTAGAAAAGCCGGGACGCTCTCACGAAAACAAACGAAAGTTACCGCGCCAAATGAAACAGTTAGACGTGCCCACCAAGGTTCGTTTTTTCAATATCAACGATGAAGCCACGCTTATCGAGTTAGAAGCCCTAGACGCACCGGGCATTTTAGCTAAAATTGGTCATGCATTCGTTGATACTAATATGACACTAAAGCTTGCAAAAATTGCCACCATTGGCGAGCGAGCCGAAGATATTTTTATCGTCAGCAATGAGGCTGGCATCGCATTAACCCAAGAACAACAGGTAAACCTTAAAAAGCGTATCCTGTTTAAACTCGACCAACTTGAAGATATCACAATACCATGAATGAATTGAAAGCCATTATTGAAGACGCCTTCGAAAATCGCGACAGCATTAGCCCGTCATCAGCACCTGATGAAGTAAGAGATGCAGTAGCGCAAGCTATCGACTTACTTAATAGTGGAAAAGGCCGCGTTGCAGAAAAAATTGCTGGCGAATGGGTAGTACACCAGTGGCTGAAAAAAGCGGTTCTACTTTTCTTCCGTCTTCACAACAACGACGTTATTGAAGGCGCAGAGAGCAAATTTTATGACAAAGTACCATTGAAATATACTGACTACACGGCTGAGCAGTTTGCAGCGGATGGCGCTCGTATTGTTCCTCCTGCAGCAGTACGCACAGGTACTTTTGTGGGCAAAAACGCAGTTGTTATGCCTTCTTACGTAAACATTGGTGCATTTGTTGATGAAGGCACTATGGTTGATACGTGGGCTACAGTAGGCTCGTGTGCGCAGATTGGTAAAAATGTTCACCTTTCTGGTGGTGTAGGCATCGGTGGCGTATTAGAGCCACTTCAAGCAAACCCCACCATTATTGAAGACAACTGCTTTATCGGTGCCCGTTCTGAAATCGTAGAAGGTGTCATTGTTGAAGAAGGCTCAGTAATTTCAATGGGCGTTTATATCGGTCAGAGCACGCGTATCTATGACCGTGAGACCGGTGAAGTTCACTACGGCCGCGTTCCAGCGGGCTCTGTAGTTGTTGCGGGTAACCTGCCTAGCGCAGATGGTAAGTACAGCCTATACGCAGCAATCATCGTGAAAAAAGTTGATGCAAAAACCCGCGCTAAAGTAGGTATTAACGCTCTACTTCGCGGCGTTGAGTAATAACTTATGCGTCGTTAGGTAATTAACGACGTTCGCATATAAAAAAAGAGGCGCCTTAGCGCCTCTTTTCATTTTTAACCCATAAGCCATCAACGCTTAAGACAAAAGCTTGTCCTTGATGGTGTTAACCCACTCCACCACGTCTTTTTCTGGCTCTAGGGTTTCAATAGCATCAACTTCTAACATATCAGCAACCGCGTTACCTTGCAGTTCAGCAAGTAATTCTTGAAATTGTTTACCAGCACCACAAAAGCTTTCTCCATAGCTGCTATCACCTAGCGCTGCAACAGCGAACGGCTTGCCCGTTAGCATAGGTGATTCGTCTTTTAAATCTGAAAACACAAACTCTAGGTTAGGTGGAACATCGCCCTGACCTGTCGTTGAGGTAATAATTAACAGTGCGTCAGCATCAGTAAAATCGGCTACTGAAGGGTCGCTTTCCAGTGAGCAATCAACTCCCTGCTCAGCTAAATTTTCTTCCACCTGCTCAGCTACGTGTTGTGCGTTACCGTATACTGTACCCGCAATAATTTTCAATGTTGCCATTTTTACCTCTTAAACCAATGATCGTCGCCCATGTCGACAGGCGGAAAGTATTTCTATCTTATCAAACTAAACGGTTTTAACCTGTTTACGAATTGTTTCATTTCATTGTGCATCTCACCATTAATCGTTATCCATTTACCGCTAACAGGATGAGAAAAGCCCATATGGGTACAACTTAAGGCCAAATTATTAAAATTAAAGTGCTGCTTAGCGAATTTGTTTTGCTTCCCATCACCGTGAGTTGTATCGCCAATAATGGGGTGACGAATGTGTACCATGTGTCTTCGAAGCTGGTGCTTACGCCCAGTGCTGGGAGATAGTTTTACTAACGAATATCTAGCACTTTGGTATCTACCTACAGGCTCGGGCACTTCAAACTTTGCGAGCGACTCATACATGGTGGACGCTGGCTGAGGTGCTTGCTGTGGCCTTTTGTGTTTGTCTGCAATTTTGTCATAACGATATTTAAGGGCATAATCAATAAAGCCGGTATGGTTGACGAAGCCTCTAACCACAGCGTGATAACCCTTAACCACCTGCTTGTCCATCATCTGCTGGCCAAGCTTTGCTGCAATTTCTGAGCTAAAGCTAAACACCAGCACACCTGATGTGGGTCGGTCTAATCGGTGAGCTGGGTAAACGTGCTGACCTATTTGATCTCGAAGAGTCTGCACCGCAAACACAGTTTCGTGTCTATCAATCGGGCTTCTATGCACTAATAGGCCTGGCGGCTTCTCAATCGCAATAATGTGTTCATCTTGGTACAACACAGGTAAATGAAGAGCGTTAACGCTATCTTCCTCAACACTGTCTTCCTCACCAATGTCTACCTTTCCTATTATTTGCTCATCTGAATGCACAGTTAATTGGCCTTTTAAATCGTTCTTCATAGTGCGTTGTATTTTGCCCACCCAATGTTTCCACTGGCAATGTTATCAATTCTTTGTAGCTGAGACAGGGTGCGCTGATTCGCTGATGATAGGTATATTTCTGCTGCAGGCGTAATTTGCATAGGCGGTAGAGGCTGTTCCTGTGTCAACAAAACGCGCATTTTTGGAATAAAAATAAAAGCCAACCAACTCTCAAACGCTAAACAGTCGACCGCAAAAGGAACCGCACTTTCCATAGCATTTTTTAGGTCGTGTTCCGCAGGCTCTTCATTTGGCCAAATGCCATCCTGATACATGTCTGTTTCTAATTGTAACAATGCTTTACTTAATGCTATGTGATGAGTGCTATTCGTTTTAATCACATCCTCTTCCCAATTCACAAACGCTTTAATTTTGAAGCGCGCAGTATATCAGGGGCTTAAGGTCAACATAAGTCAATGTGTTGTATCGTTGAAATTCTTCTGCTGTGATACCATTAATGAGGTTTGCTGATGGCACAGAGCAAATATAAGTACACCTTAAATGCGGTTGATCTTTGCTGAACATCGACGGCCGACGGGCCTAGCAACATTTAATTAAAGCAGTATTTTGGAACGAGTTATGAGCGCTAACAGTATCAATTCTATCAGTGAGTTTTTGTTACACGCAGGCACTGAATATCATGTTTTTGATTTAGGTCGACGTATTGAACCCACAGATAATCAAACGTTTCTAGAAATAGAAAATGGCAGTGCTTACGCGCCCTACCCTCGTCAACAACATGCGTGGTTCGGTATTGTTTTTTGGAACAAAAATGCATCTTCGCAACACTATATTTGGTTTGTAAAGCTGCCACTTGATGAGCAAGGCTTGGTTGTTGCCGCTGCTAGAAATCATTTTCTAGAGATTATTGTGGATGCATTAGGGAAGTCGATTGCTGAAGATACCGAAAATGCACAGCAATTGCCCGACAACCCTTACTCCTTCGTTCCGAACCAATCGCAACTTGCTCAGTTTAATGCGCTAGTTAAAAGCACCTTAAACCACCCCTTAAGCGAAGAAGCGCAGAAAGTTGAAGCTTACATTCAAGCCCCGCAGCTTGTGGATTGGCAACAAATATCTATGCAAAGCGTGGCCGATTTTATACATGGTTTCAGCATGCACCCAAAGCGAGATGTGTTAGAAGAAGCAATTAAAGCCAATTTAGCACTTTACTCAGATGTGTTTGTTAATACGCTAATGGAGACAAGCGAAAGCGTTTCTCTGTCAGATAACTTATTAGCGATATATTTGAGCAAAATTGATGATGGAGACGACATCAATCTCGCAGCTTTGAGGGGCTCCTCTGAAGGAAACTTCAACCCAACGATAAATAGTCAGCTACTAGACTTATTGAACGATGAGAAAACGCAGCGCCTCGATATTTTAAGTGTTATTGCGGCACGGCATTTCGAGCAAATGGAACCGCTATTGCTGAGCATCTTTTTAGAACAAGCTGCAAAAGTTGATGAAAAAGAAGGTCATCAGGGTGCCTTATTTGCTGGTTTCTTTTCTGATTTAGTCCAAATCCCGAAGTTGCGGAGACAAGTACTTACGCTGCTGCACTCGGATGCTAACTCGGATATTCTCAGCAAGGCATTTCAGCGATTATTTGCGCAGGCGAGAAAGTAGATGACGTTACTTGAATTAGTCATATGGTTAACGATTGGTTTTACCGGCTATCAATTTTGGCGTATTCGGGCTATTTCAGAACGAACAAACGCTTATCTAAAGCAATATTGCGATAAGCATGGTTTGCAGCTGTTAAGTGTGGCTAGGGCAAAAACTCGGTTCTCATTTAAGTTTGGCAAACCGGACTGGCACAGCTTATTTAATTTTGAGTTTTCAAGTAATGGTGAAGACAGGTATACCGGCGAAGTCGAGTTGATAGGCGTGAGAGTTATGCGAACCGAAGTGCCGCCGCATAGGGTGTAAATGCTTACGCCCGGGGTTTTACAGGCTTTTTAGTACTAAGAAATAATTCTGAGAAAGCTGAAAATTAGGTTCCCCAAAACCACCAAAAAAAAGGGGAACCTGACGGCTCCCCTTTTTCCTGGAATTTTGAGTATCCTTCTCCGCGATCCTTTGCGACTAAAATCTTCCCGATTAAAATCCGTATACACCCCTTTCCATCTACTCTCGCGACTTCCTGTGCGAGCTACACTTCCATGCGTAGGTCCCTTTCCTTTTTTCCTTTATTACTGCACATCCTTCATGCAGTGTTCCTCATCCTGAGGCTGTCCTTGTCAGTCTCCGCTGACCTTCCCTTCCTTCGTCCTTTGTTCGCTGCACATCCTGCTACAGCTTTGCTAATCCTTCAGCATGTCCCTCTTTCATCCCTGGTTTGCTCGTCCATGCAAACTAGAAATTCCTTAAAGGCCGCCTTGCCCTTGGCTCCTTGCCACTAGCTCCCTGCTAGCTTTGTCCTTATCCATGCTACGTCTTGTCTGTGACATTCCTATCACACGTGCCATCCATGAAATCCGTTCGTTCCCTTCAGTCCTTTGTCACTTCCTTGTTTCGCAATTCCCTACTGCGTCCCTTCCTTTTACTCACAACCTTATGAGAATCTCTTCCTTAAGTTGTCCTAATTCATTCCTTTAATGAATTCCTGACTCAATCCGTGACTCGTCGTGTTTCCTTGTGACATGTTCATAGTATCCCTTCCAAATATTACCGCCATATTGAATTACAGAGATTTAAGAAAAGTTTTTGTACGACTTTTGGCTAACAAGAAAAAATCCTTAAAAAACAAAGGTCGTATACTTTAGTATGACTAATTCTTTCAGAATTTAGGTAAGATCACTCACAGCATTTGTAGGACATGTCTTACAAGCGCTGTAGTAAATTTGGCGTAAAGATTGGAACTGTTTTTGGCGATGTTCTGATAGGTACATTTTTTTGAATAAAAAAGCGTCACTTCTGTCTGAACATGACTTCCCCCTGAACATGGGAAAGGCTTAGTTGTCCGACAACCTGATAGTTATCATCGTTAAAAAAAGTACGATGTTTATCTACAGTCACAAATACCGAAACGCCTTCGCTTTTGTCGTCTTCTTCGACAACACTATCGATGGCGCCTAGCAATATATGCCCGAGACCGTGGTGTTGATAATCAGGATGCACCGCAATGAAACTCAGCATATGGAAATTATCTGCAGGTACTAGCGCTCTTACTTTCTCTTCTTTTTCCAGCATTTGTTTGGTGCCGAACAAACCTGCGGTTAGCAGCATTCTCAATCGCCAGTGCCAGTAACGCCCTGCACCAAAAGCCGCATCCGGTGCGGTAAGGCATGCCACCGCAATCAATCTATCGTCGTCAAATAAACCAATCATGGGCTGCTCTGCTACCCAAAATGCGTTAAGTTCCTCGCGAATGGCTGACCGAAGGCGACTTTCATAACCTTCTTTTTCCGCCTGAAAGATATCGATGAATAGGGGGTCATCTACATACGCATTGTAAAGTATAGATGCGGCAACTTTGAGATCGTCGACTGAAAGGTAAATCGCTTTGACAGTGTCTTGCAAGGGGGCTAACGCGTTGTTGTGGGCATCGGTGTTCATAGGGGCTCCATGTACGCAAAGCTGTTTAGTTACTCATACCTAGTACGGTAAAATAAGAAAAAGTGGGCAGTGGGGCACTCGCTTTATTTTCGCGCCCCACACACCCTGTCTAAACTTTAGCCTACTTGAAAACCCCTATCATGTTAACTTTTAATTAACATTTAGCTTTTTGACAAATTATCCATCGCTATACATTTGCCAGATCACACATTAAATTAATTCATCAGGCTGTATGCGCTATCGCCCCACCCTACTAAGCTGCTATTTCTAAAAACAAGAGGCGTACACTCATCTTTCGTCGTTATACCATCGCCCATTGTTTTTTGGGTGCGGTAATACAGTACGCGATATGTACCGTCTTGCTTTTCAAACAATTCGTTAAAGTCTGCAACGCCCATTTTTCTTAAAACACTTTCATAGCTCGTGCCCGTCTCAAGATTTGCGATATGTTTGCGATTATTAAACTCTCTATCTTCCCAATCTGCGCCATAGTGGCTATCTGACCCGCCCCCTACAGATACGACACAGCCAGAAAGCAAAACAGAAGATGCTAAAGCTACAGAAAGAAGAACCGTTTTCATGTGAATTCCTTAAATATGTGTGTTGTTTTTTATTTTTAAATTAAGAGCCTGATGGCCTTTCAGTTGCAAACCTTACAAATGCAAACATTGTCGAAACATATAACCATGCAGAGTATTACGCCTACTATGTGAATCGACACTGAATGCAATGCTCTGTCTATGTTTCATCCACTTAATGGTGTAAACAAACGTGGTTCAAAACTAAGTAAACAAGAATAGTACCAAAAGCATATCCTTTTGATTTTTATAAACTTTATTTACCACTCAACTTTTGCACATTTGAAAAATAGTGAAATCAGCAACTTATTAGTGAAATTGACTATGTGAACAAGCTACACTAGCTATATTCGCGATTTAAAAACTCTTTACTCTTATGTCAAATTCGAACTTGCAGCAGCTTCACGTTTTATGTCTTCAAATGTATCAGGAAGGCAAAACACCAACGGTAGGCATTTTAAGGTCTAAAGCCCCATTTAAGGTGTCAGTAACAGAAGCTATCGAAGCAATTAAGCGTTTCAATGCACATAAGCCTCAGCTTGACGCCACGGGCAAAGAAGCCCAATCTGCACAAAGTACTTCGTTAAATACACATCGACCAGACAGCCTTCAAGCGCGTGTGGAAACATTAGAAAAGGAAGTTGCTGAATTAAAACAGGCACTACTTAAATTGATGGATGCTCAGTAAACACTAATGCGAACAAAGAAAGTAATGACTGTTTGTAGGTAGGTTATATAAAGGCGCTATTTTCAAGCACGAGGAGTAAGTTGCTCAAGAAATACGGCTAGAGACGGGGCAAGTATTTTAGCAGGCTCTCTTCCTACTTGTTCTAATGCAACTTCACCGCTTTCGTTGACAACCGTTAATATAAAATCCTCTTCGTCTGTTAACCCGAAAAACAACGTAGGTGCTTGTTTGAGCCTTTGCTTCATTAACAAGTGGCCGATTAAATTCTGTTGTAGCCTTTCAAAGTCTTCGCTATTAAACACTTGAAGCAATTCGCAGTTACCTTGAGGTGCCACTGCCTTTAAATTGTCACTGTAATAACGAGTGAAAAACTGACAATAATCTGGGTTGAGCGTTAAGGTCAGTGCTTCTTCAACATTATCGAAAGAGTGTGGAGGAGATTGCAGCACGGGAGTCCAACTGACGAGCTCACCGTCATTCGCACTATTTTTATAGCAAGGCGATGGCCACTCGCTGTCAAATGCGATTTCTAATCCCTTACCTTCAGCTTGCTCGACATAAGATGATACAAATTTATCTAATTGTGCAGGAATTGTTAGAGCCATTTTGACGTTACCCTCGTATTTTTGGGGTACACTATACAACTAAACAGTTAAGTCAATACTCGGCTTGCTTAGGCTGTACTGCTAGTTCATAACGTACCCTTGTAAAATAACGCTGTAGCAGCACACCGGTTAGCACTTTAAGTAGATAGATGAAAGGTTCTTATGTCGACTGACAATTCGCCTCAAAAAATTATTATCTCCGCACCTGATGACCTATCTCTGGGCAAACAGGTTGACTATGAATTTGAATACAACCCAAGCTTATTGCAAGGGGTACCTCGCAGTTTAAGCCGAGATACGTTATCCCTTAACGATTCTGAATTACCGTTTGACGGAATAGACACTTGGACGGGATATGAACTTTCTTGGCTTAACGAAAAAGGAAAGCCTAATGTGGCAATTTTGGAGTGTCACGTTCCAATTACTTCCCCAAACCTTATTGAATCAAAATCGTTCAAGCTATATTTGAACAGTTTCAACCAATCAAAGCTTGCTTCACCAGAAGAGGTTCAAAAAGTTCTTCAAGCTGATTTATCTAAATGTGCAGGGGAGCAGGTTCAGGTAAAACTCATTCTTCCTCAACAGTTTACCGCATTGCAGTTTAAGGAATTCGAGGGAATTTTATTAGATAACCTTGATGTGGAAATCGAGCAATACTCACCTAACACACAATATTTAGCGGTTACCGAGAATAATGTCGATACCAAGGAGACTTTGGTTTCTCATTTACTTAAATCTAATTGTTTAATCACAAGTCAGCCAGATTGGGCTAGTATTCAGATTAGATATGAAGGAAAAGCCATTGATCGCGAAGGGCTTTTAAAATATCTGATTAGCTTTAGGCAGCACAATGAATTTCATGAACAATGCGTTGAGCGTATTTACAATGATATTATGCAGCATTGTAAGCCCGCTAAATTAACAGTGTGTGCCCGTTATACCCGACGTGGGGGGTTAGACATCAACCCATTCCGTTCGAATTTCGAAGCACCTTATGCTAACCATCGTCAGGCGCGTCAGTAATACAGCGATGAAGCACACAAACAAAAGCTAACTAAATCGCAACGGTAATTGCGAGTTAGAACAAAGACGAGATTATGGAAGCAAAACAACTACAAGCCCTAAAACAAAATAACGCGCTTCTTTGTCAATTTATCGTGAGGCTCTCAGCATTCTACGAGGGCTTTTCCGATAAAATAGATTCCGAACTCAAAGTGCTGCGCGGTCATCTTTCAGGTACGCCTAATTTTAGCCTTGCCGCTGTAAGCATTGAAAAGCTCAACAAATCTCTTCAGCGTCAAGAAATTACGTTAAGAAAGTACAGTATTGACACCGTTTCGACGCTAGAAGATGCAATGAAACAGCTGCAAAAAGTTGTTTTTGAAGACAATGAATTGAAAGGCCTTACTACACAAGAGCTAATTAAACTTAACCAACCTGTAGGCGATATTTTCAGTATCTATAAGCTTTACGCCAAAGCCATTGCTCTTCATCGCATTGCGCTGAATAAAGAAATGATAGGCCTTGAGCCACCTGAACCAGTAGAAGCAAAACCAGAAAACAAAGAAAGCGCTACAGTTGGCTCAATTAAAGATGAAAACCCTCACTACCGTTCTATTTTAGTCGAGCTTAACCACCTAATTACTTCTTATGCTCAGAAAAAGCCGAGTGATCAGCAGCTCAATGATATCAAGCAACGCCTCGATGAAGGTATGGATAAAGAGCAGCTACTTAGGAGCTGCGTTGTAATTTTACGCATGATCGTGCAAGACGCAATGTCAGAGGCGAGCTTAACAGGGAAAGTGATTCAAAGCCTTCATCGCTCGCTAGGCGAAATCAGTAACGACGTAAATATAACCATTGAGGGTAGCCAAGCACAGTTTGAGCAGCGGAAAGCCGGTACAGAGCAGATAAAACGACACATTAGTCATATCGAAGAAACCGTATCAGAGAGTGACTCATTAGAATCACTGAAAGAGCAAACCCAACTTCGCGTAGAAAAACTTGTAGCAACCTTAAGCGAGCAGCAAGATAACGATGAACAAGGGCAAGAAGCGCTTTTGGCGTTGCTATCGTCCATGCAATCGCGCATAGACACGTTGCAACAGCAAACCAGCGCTTATAAAAAGAAACTGGCAGAGCAAGCAATGCAGAGCCGCACCGATCCACTCACTCGCCTACCAAATAGACAGGCTTATAACGAGAAATTGGAAGCCGCTTTTGCTGACTACAAGGAAAGTGGAACAACACTCGCCGTTGCCGTTTTAGATATTGACCATTTTAAATCGATCAACGATAGATTTGGTCACGCTGCCGGTGACAAAACCCTTCAAGTAGTAAGTAAGTTTTTGAAGCAGAACCTTTCTGAAAACGAATTTGTCGCACGTTGGGGAGGCGAGGAGTTCGTGATGCTACTGCCTGAATCGCAAATGACAGAAATTGACGAAAAGCTCAATGAAATTAGAACTAAACTGGCTGCTATGCCGTTTAAGTTTAAGCAAGAAAAAGTCAAAATTACTGCTTCATTTGGCGCGACCTGCTTTGGTAAAGAAGACACGACAGAAACAGTTTTCGAACGCGCGGATGAATACCTCTACAAAGCGAAGCGAAACGGCCGCAATCTTGTAGTAACTGATTTAAGCACTGACTTATAAGGTGTGAAGTATGAAGAAAGTTCAGCTTAATCCCGTTGGCTCAATGAGTCAGCTTTCGCAAGTGGAAGTCTCTCGCCTCCAAGATGCAACAAATAGCGAGCTCTTCTCTATGTTTAGAAACTGCAGCCTTGCAGTATTGAACAGCGGAGTGGATGAAGACAATTTTGAAGCGCTTTTCGCCCCTTTTGAGAATTTTGAAATTAAACTCATCCGCCGTGAGCGAGGCGTAAAGATCGAACTTGTTAATCCGCCAGAAGTCGCATTCGTAGACGAAAAACTTGTTCGCGGTGTTCATGAACACTTGTTTGCTGTACTGCGTGATTTGCTTTACATGGGCAATAAGTATGCATTTCTTCATCAAACAGCGCCCGCTGAAGGAAGTGAGATCACCGACATGGTGTTTGACATGCTACGCCACGCAAAAGCCCTTGAAGGTAACGATAGCGTGAATACTATAGTGTGCTGGGGCGGTCACTCTATCAATCAAGTCGAGTATAAATACACAAAAGAAGTAGGCTATCAGTTAGGCCTGCGCGATATGAATATTTGTACTGGCTGCGGACCGGGCGCAATGAAAGGCCCAATGAAAGGAGCGACTATAGGCCATGCCAAGCAACGTCACAAATCAGGTCGATACATAGGTATTTCTGAACCTAGCATTATTGCCGCAGAACCCCCTAATGCGATTGTGAACGAGCTTATTATCATGCCAGATATTGAAAAGCGTTTAGAAGCCTTCGTTAGATTAGGGCACGGTATCATTGTATTTCCAGGCGGCGTAGGAACTGCTGAAGAACTGCTTTATTTACTTGGCATATTGATGAATGAGCGCAATGCGCAACAACCATTTCCTTTTATATTAACCGGTCCTGCAGGCAGCGAAGAATATTTCGAAGCCATAGATACCTTCGTAGGGGCAACGTTAGGCGCCCAAGCCCAATCAAAATATCAGATTATCGTGGATGATCCTGAAGAAGTCGCCCGTACTATGAGCAAACACCTTGAAAAAGTCAGAAAATTTAGAGGGGCAATGGGTGATGCTTTCAGCTTTAACTGGTCACTTAAAATTGAACAGGACTTCCAACAACCTTTCATTCCCACTCACGAAAGCATGGCAGCATTACAGCTTCATCTAGATCAAAGTAAAAGTGATCTTGCTGCAAATTTGCGTAAAGCATTTTCAGGCATCGTTGCTGGAAATGTAAAGGCCGAAGGCATCGCACAAATCAAAGAACACGGTCCCTTCGAGCTTACCGGCGATAGTACACTTATGGACAAAGTGGATACATTATTAGAGTCATTCGTAAAACAGCACAGAATGAAGCTTCCTGGCAGTGCCTACGAGCCTTGTTATGTTGTAAAAAATGGCTAATTAAGCAAAATGAAAAGGTGACGCATTTGCTTACGTTTACTACTTATGTTTAATAGGCGTTTTAAGGTACACTTGCCTAGAGTATTGTTAAACAGAAAAATGTTACGAGCTGCAAGTTTACCTTGTTAAATGGTCATGCTTTTGGGCACTAATGTCCCTCACTAACATTTTAGTATAGAAAACGAGATGTAACGGTCATGAATACCAAGGTTATTCGTCTAATATTAGCTGGCGTTGCGTTATACGCGGTGTTTGTTTTTATGGTTATCGCCTTTTACCCTGATAAACCTGAAAATATGGATTGGAAAGACCGTGAAGAGTACAACCGCGTTCAAATTACTAAATTGAAATTGGGCAGTACTAGAGAAGAGGTACTTGCTTTACTGGGCTCGCCTGACATTACAGAAGCTAAAAGGCAAGGTGCTACAGCAATTCAAGTTATGTTTTTTAGAACTCAACATGTGCGCGCAGACGGACTAACAACACAAGATGAGTGCACACCTTTGCTGTTCGAAAACGATAAGCTTATAGCTTGGGGTGAAGGGGCTTACTCTAGCTATCAAAAAAGTTAAAAGGATGGGGAGTGACCGACATCATTTCCACACTTAAACGCCTTGTTCATATAGGCGAAGCAGAGTTATCAGTCGAGCAGCGTATTAATCATTGGTTAAAAAACGCAAAACGCATATTGACGTTAGTTAATGCAAACCCAGCCCTAGCTGCGGCCACGCTTCATATTGATAACGACTTACCTAAAGACACGCAACAACTTTTGCTGCTGGCACTATTCGGCAAGCTGTGTCGATTCAACGATCATTATTTACAGCACGTTCTTGCGTCTTTACTTGCCACTTTTTGGCTATCAAGCGCTAAAACACCACGAGATAGCATTCCTGAAGTCATTCGCTTTTTGCGTAAACATAATCTGGCCATTTGGCAAGATACTGTAAAATTGCAAAAAGCCTTTCAGACGGGAAAATACATTAACTTTATTGCAGATAACCGACTAAATTTAGCGCAGAGGCTCAGTCTTCTCTCGGGTGTTTTCGCCTCAAACGCAAAAAAAGCCGATTACCAAACGGTGTTTACCCACATAGCCTGTCGCCTGCCTGCCCATCATCGCCATCATATCGCACCGCTTATTCAGCTATTCGAAGGTTTGCTTCCTGGAGCAAAAGTTTTTGCTAAGGGTGTACCCGGCGCTTTGGTAGATGTGCAGCAAAATCACGGGTATGTATTTATGCTCAGCAAGGATGACGAAGATGGCAAATGGCTTCCTTTATCGGCTATTCAAGCTCCGGTGCCTTTATCATTACCCTTTGAGCATTTCATAGCGCTGTATACAGACACCGCCAATGCCAGAGTGAACCAGGGCGGCACACCATACTTGCCTTCAACATTCGCTATCCAGCATCCTCCCAAAGCGCTTACTACCATTATCGATGAATTGCAAAAGCAAGATGTCGTGATTGAACAGCTGTGTGAAAAAATTGAAAAAGTCCCTACTTTTAACCACTTTTTGATGCACACAGCGAGTCAAGACAACAGGCTGCAACTGCCAGTGAAAAGTATCAAACAGGCAGTATTAACCTATGGTATAGAACGGGTGGGCGACATGCTTATTCAGTTTGCACTTTTAGAGCGGCTGACGCAGAATCACTTTCCACTGATGGGAATGTGTAAGCAAATAACCTTACTAGCGTGCTCATTTTCTAGCTACTTTGCACAATTTGTAGATTCGAAATTTACGCCGCAGTCGGCAGCCTTAACGATGACCTTCGTTTGCACGCCGCTATTTACTCTTCCAGGTTTCAAAGTATCAAAATCCTTGCCTGTCGACCTCGACAAAACCGTATCTATTAATAACGCGTTTAAAGTGAAGTCCGACACGCCTTGGCTAGCAATAGCGTCGGAACTCGCTGGTAGTTGGCATCAAAGTTCTACCTGGCGCGCGGTAATACATCAATGCGGAAAAGCGAGTACTGAGGTTCCAAAATCGATTCAAAAAGAACAGGCGATTTTAGTATTAAGTTTTGCTCTCGCGAAAGCATGTCTATTTCACCAAGATGTCTATTCGTTACTTCATGATATTAATGTGAAAACGCTCATCAGCATTTTAAATATACAACCTAATGATTTTCATAATGCACTTGAGTCCAATGGACAGCTGCTCTATTGCCCTCTTTATCTTTAGTTACAAATAAGAGCTTTTAACCACACTCAAATCAATAAAAATGCTTTATTAGCCCTTGGTCTAACAAGTGTGAAATAGTACACGTATCCGACTTATTAACTCATACCCTATGCCCGCTTCAATACTATTTAATAACTGGATCTGCGCGTAACGACAGATTAATCGCCCTATCACCTTAATTTATCTTTACGAATGGCTATAACTTGCGCCGGCTATCGTATAAAATACGGCAACTTTTGCGGTGCTTTATCCTTTTTCCCTACAATTTCAATTATAATAAGTAAGCAAGCAGAACTTGGCACCTCACGCGCCAAACCAAAAATTGAATAAACCTAACGATTTTGATAACAGAATTACCAGAGGATCCCTCCACATGACTCAGCAACGTATTACAGTCATTCGCGGTGACGGCATTGGCCCGGACATTATCGATGCGACCACAAAAATTCTAGATAAGGTTGGCTGTGACTTTGCCTATGACTATGCCGATGCGGGCTTAGTTGCACTGGAAGAACATGGCGAGCTTCTACCTCAAGAAACACTAGACCTTATCGCAAAAAATAAAGTTGCGCTTAAAGGCCCTTTAACTACGCCAGTTGGTGAAGGCTTTACGTCTATCAACGTTAGTCTTCGCAAGCAGTTTAAACTGTACGCTAACCTTCGCCCGGTAATGTCTTTTAAAGGCACAAAAGCACGTTACGAAGATATTGATATCATCACTGTACGTGAAAACACGCAGGGTATGTACTCTGGTCTTGGGCAAGTTGTTTCAGAAGACGGAAACGAAGCTGAAGCAATGAGTAAAATTACTCGTGACGGCGCTGAGAAAATCGTAACTTTTGCTTATGAGCTAGCACGTCGCGAAGGCCGTAAGAAAGTAACAGCGGTACACAAAGCAAACATTCTTAAATCGACGTCAGGTCTATTCCTAAAAGTTGCTCGTGAAGTTGGCGAGCGTTACCCAGACATCGAATCTGCTGAGATGATTGTAGATAACTGCTGTATGCAGCTTGTGATGAACCCTCACCAGTTTGACGTTATCGTAACCACTAACCTTTTCGGTGACATCCTTTCAGACCTGTGTGCGGGTCTTGTTGGTGGTCTTGGTATGGCACCAGGCGCAAACATTGGTGAAGACTGTGCGATCTTTGAAGCGGTTCATGGCTCTGCACCAGATATCGCGGGTAAAAACCTTGCGAACCCAACGTCTGTAGTACTTGCTGCAGCGCAAATGCTTGAATACCTAAACATGGGTGATAAAGCAGAGAAAATTCGCGCAGCATTGAAAGACGTTATTGAATCTGGCGACCGCACCACTCGCGACCTAGGTGGTGAAGCCGGTACTACAGAATTTACCCAAGCGCTTCTTGACCGTCTATAAACGCTTTGTGCTTTAGCACTGATATTATTTGAAAACGGGCTTTCTAGCCCGTTTTTTTATACATTACTTTCCACTTTCCGACTAAAAACTGTACTAAAACTGGACTACCGCTTTTTCAACCCGCCCCTATTATCTTGTTTGTACACACTAAAGTGCTTTGCGCTTTGTTACTAATCGCTACATCGAATAGAGTCTAATAGTTATGGACGAGTTAGTTTCGATAGTACTAAGACTAGAAAAAGTCAGTGCACTCTGGGTACATAAATTTATTCCCATTTAGCTAAGACGTAATGCCTCAAAATTGGGTAGCGTACTTAGCAACACTTACAAGGAAAGATGATGAAAAAATTAATATCTGGCTTACTCGTTCTATCAGCGTTAGCTATTCAAGCTCCTGTGGTTCATGCTGAAGTAGAAAGTATTAAGCAAACACAGCATAAAGAAACAAACCTGCAACAGCGCATCGACTTAAACTCAGCGACTGTGGAGCAGTTAATTTCGCTACCAGGTGTTGGTCAGTCTAAAGCAAAAGCGATTATTCAGTACCGTGAAGAAGTGGGACCGTTTCTTGAAGTCGCGCAGCTAACCCAAGTAAAAGGCATTGGCGAAAAAATGCTAAGTAAGATAAAAGGTCATGTACGCGTTAAGTAAATGACATTAGCTTAACGGCTTTAGATAACAATTTAATGGTTCGTTTAGCAGAGTACAAAAAAGTGATTAAAAAAAATGCGCCAATATTGGCGCATTTTTATATTATTTGTAGCTTCCGAAATACTCTATTATTTCACTACAGACGCTAGGTATTCTTTAAACTCATCACCTAAAGAAGGATGGCGCAATGCGTATTCCACATTAGCTTTCATGTAGCCTAGCTTGCTTCCGCAATCATGGCTCTTACCTTTCATGTAGTAAGCATCTACTTGTTCAAGCTTCATCAATGCATCAATAGCATCGGTAAGTTGAACTTCGCCGCCCGCACCTGGTGGTGTAAACTCTAGCAAATCCCAAATTTTTTCTGAAAGCACATATCTACCTACTACAGCTAGGTCTGATGGCGCTTCGTCACGAGGTGGCTTTTCAACCATTGCGTGAATTTTCGCTGAATCACCTGGAGTGATAGCTGCTCCATCAAGATCAGCAATACCAAATTTAGAGATATCTTCTTCTGGTACCTGCTCAACCATAACTTGGCTTACACGGCTGGTATTGAATTTAGCAACCATATCAGCAAGGTTATCTTTTTTCGGGTTACTCGCTGCATCATCAATAATTACGTCAGGAAGCACTACAGCAAAAGGAGCATCACCGATTAACGGGCGTGCACACAATACCGCGTGGCCTAATCCGTTAGCTACGCCTTGACGAATGTGCATGATAGTTACATCTTTCGGACAAATTGACTGAACTTCTTCTAAAAGTTGACGCTTAACACGCTTTTCAAGCGTAGCTTCAAGTTCAAATGAAGTATCAAAGTGGTTCTCAATGCTGTTCTTACTAGCGTGAGTTACTAGAATAATTTCCTTTACACCAGCCGCAACACATTCACTAACAACGTATTGAATTAGTGGCTTATCAACCACAGGTAACATCTCTTTAGGGATAGCTTTCGTTGCCGGAAGCATTCTCGTCCCAAGACCTGCTACAGGAATTACCGCTTTTTTAACCTGACTCATAAGTTAATATCCTTTTTTAAAATCCTAGTTACTCGCTCAAATCGGCGCCTTGCCGTCATTTATTGCTTAAGCTTATCTATGTTCGCTATTATACAAAAGAGTAATGCAATCGATGTTCCAATTACCCTTTTAGAGCATTTATGTCTTGAAAATGGGCATTACGGTTATTTTCCACTCATTAATGCACAAAATTTGGGATAAATAATATATAATGCACCAATTCAGTGAAAGAGCAGTGAGTATATTTTTCACTTTACTTACGAACCAATCGGTTAGAAGTAGCTGATTAGCGACGCTTATTTAGCCCACTTGTTTGATCGAATAGGACCGCCGTTGCGCATAAAACCATCTTTTAACCCGTGAAGCATATATTGACCTCTCGCTTTTCCCTGCCCAAAGCAAAATCGATTAACAAGATACCTTACGGGTATTGCACAAACATGACGGAGCTTCCAATAAAGCGGAACGTAGCTACGTCGGGCAAGAATAAGTACGTTGCGAAACTGATAGTAGAGTCTAATGGGAGCACCTTGCTTAAACATAACACCACATACCTTCACTCTATCGTCGCCTTGCCGATGAGGCATACAAGCGCTCAACGACTGGTAAATGACCATACCCTTAGCTCGAGCTCGCCAGCACCATTCATGATCGACACCATCTATGAAAAGTGCCTCTTCTTTTCCGCCCACTTTCTCAAAAGCACGACGAGAGATAAGCATGCCTGAGGCAATAATTTGTTTCACTTCCTTCAAGCTATCGGAGACCTTTTTACCCTTTTGAAGCACACCCTGATCAACACAATCAGAAAATTGACAGTAAATAGAGGGACCTATAGCGGCGATAGGCACTTCTTGCTCCAAAGTAGTAAATTGGCCTAATAATTCATTGGCAATGCTAGGTGTAAACTGGCTATCTTGGTCGAGCAGGAAAGCGTATTCAACAGCTTTATCAAAAAGCTTTTCCAAACCTATATTTTGAGCTTTAGCAATACCCAGATTGGTTCCACAATGAATGTAAGTGCAGCTAGATGTATTCAAACGTTCATTAGCATTAGCTGAATTATCAACTAGCACTAAATCCCATTCTGGAGTCGAAAAAGCCTGAATCACACTAGTAAGGTGGTCAATATCGGGGTTATAAAGTATTACGACAATCCCTGTTTTCAATGCTTACCAAACCTCTCTAACAAATGTCTGTCGAGCTTGTATGCTAATTTGACCACTTTCCCTGGCATCAATCGCAGTGATAAGACACCGCAAGCATAAAAAAAGTTATAGGGTGAAAACTGTTTTAATTTAGTGATCGCAAAGATGCGCGCTCTAAACTCATTGAGAGACTTGCTCAGCCCACGCCGCTTATAGAAGTTATTCACTCTTCTAAACTTTAATAATCTGTCCTTCAGGTTTCTAAAGATATAACCTTGTGAAGCTAGTGAAACCCAGAAAAAATAATCTTGTGTGTTAAGTAAGTCGCCATTGTATCTGTGTCCATCATGAAACACGTTGTAACGAATCACCACTGTAGGGTGATTTAGCGAGCAGCGCCTAGGTAGTATTCGGGTTATTTGTTTGTGTGAAGCAGGCATTACTCTCGCTCCGACTTTTTTCCCGCTTTCATTTATTTCAGTGAGCGCTGAGCCTAGAACCGAAATATTGCTATGCCGATTTAGGTAAGTGATTTGGCGCAAAAGTCTGTGTTCTTCGGAGATATCGTCTGCGTCCATTCTCACAAAATAAGAGGGGGTAAACTGCAAGCCAAAATCGATGGCAGAATTCATACTACTTGCAAGACCGATATTTTGGCTATTTTGCGCCAATATAATTCTATCGTCATTTTTTGCAGCGTGTTGAAGTACTTGAGTAATGGGCTCTGGAACCGGCCCGTCGATAACAATGATAAAGAGAAAATCGGTATAAGTTTGACCTGTTATACTCTCGATAGCCTCTCGCAACCATTTCGCATTGTCAGCTTGATAAACGGCCATTGCGACAATCGATTCAACATGCTTCTTTTTGTTTTGGTTGTGAATGACGGAGAATTGATTTATCAAGAATTATTTACCAGCAATAAAAGTAACAGAGGAAATAAAAGCGCTTTTACGCGCTTCTTTTTCGACAGTATGTTACAGAGATTTTATGCAACCTGCTATGGGTTTTACCGAATCTAGGTCCTGACTTGCTTAATAAAGCGAAGTACGCTCCATATATGCTGAATCACAAGACTATAGACGACTAGAAGCCCAATAAAACCATAGAACATAAACGCTTCAGGTACTTGATAAACTTCGCCTAATATACCGATAAGGCAATAGCACGCGCCTAGGCACAATATTGCAACCAGTGACTGCCTACTGCTTAACCCTGCTCGCATGAAAATGTTGTGAAGGTGCTGCCTGTCTGGTTTCAACATAGACTGCCCCTTGCGCGCTCGACGGTACATGATTGCAGCCATATCCATCAAGGGAAGCCCAACAAGCCACACCGCTGTTATAGGTCTAAACGCAGCCGTTTCACCTTGGGTGTGATCAACAAGTAGCCATACGATGGTGAGACCGACAAACATACTGCCTGCATCGCCCATAAATATCTTGTTCCCTTTGAACCCTTTCCAACTCAGGTTAAACGCCAAGAAAGGAACAATAGCAGCCACAATAATAAGTGGTTCCATAATAGAGGCGCCATTACCAGTGAAAATTAAAAAACCTGCCACGGTAAGCAATATAACCAGGCTCATACCGCCTGCAAGACCATCAATGCCGTCTATCATGTTAAATGCATTGATAACACCGACAACACAAATGATGGTGAAGAAATAGCCGCCGAGGTCGAGAAGCACCTCGCCAGTTCCAAAGATATTGCCTAACGACGTAATATAATTTTGCGCGCTCCATGCCATAATGGCGGCCACGCCAAATTGACACATAAGGCGACCTTTCGCACTTAAATCAAAGCGGTCGTCCAGCATACCAAGCAAAACTACAAAAGCAGATGCGGTAAAAAATAGCGGGTTATTTTTCATCCACACATCGGTGGCGACGCTTGCAACAAGTACAGCCATAAATATAGCCACGCCCCCTGTTAAAGGGACAATACCTGCGTGGCGCTTACGTGCTGTAGGTTGATCAACTAAACCAAACTGATGCGCTAGAGGCGTCATCACCACTAAAAGAATTAGGGCTACGAAAAATGCAGTAAAAAGCGGGACGAACTGCAAGTACGCTAGCATAAAACACACAACCTCTCGTCACCGGTTACCGAAACACGCGAGTTTTCCAGCCTGACCAATGCACTTGTAAATTTGTTTAAAAAGCTCAATATCGATTCCATATTTGTACAACTTCCATTTCTTCCAGCGCGGTGAGGGTTTGTCGTTATAACTATGCGGGTCGAAAACTGCCATATGATATAAAACATTTGTTTAAGTAACCACCCCAATCGCAAAATTATCGTTTCAAAACATTTCGTAATAGTTACAGTTTTAGCTGCGCTTACCACGCACAAATATTACGCTAACTGCCACATGAAGCCATTTCGTGACATCTCAGTTACTCGCAAATACAAAATGTAGACGTACCACAAGCGCAATTATTTCACTAACTATTAAATTTCCTACTCATTGTGAACTTTCCAATAACAATATAGTCATTTTGAAGTCTTAAACCTTAGCGCCACTGTGATAGCAAACATGCTTTTTTTAAAACTTGTGTTATCCTAGCGCGAAATTGCTATATGGATATGAAAGCTAATGTTCAAACAATTCCAACGTTTAATTTTGCCGTTCGCATTAATTGTGAGCGCCGCAGGTTGTACTAACTCGCCTACAGTTACCGAAGCTGACATACCCTTGGTGCACTCTTCTCTTGCATATTCCCTAGCACCGGAAAAAGAGTCTGCAATAAATATTCCAAAAGCCAACATTTATTTTGATAAAAAAGAATCTTTTTCAATACGTTTTGGTGACTATGATTACGCAGCCACCAAACACTACATTTCAGCCACCGGCAATAAGTGTATCCGCTTTTCTTTACAAGACAGTGACTCGGTTCCGACGGGCGCGCAGCGCAAAGTAACCACTTGCCAGCGGGATGGGCGATGGAAAGTCGTTTCTCCTCTCGTAGTTTCGGCAACCGCGCAAGGTGAATAAGTTAATGAAGTTTATGGATATAAAAAACACAATCAAAACGCTTTCAGTAACAGCATGTTCAGCAGTAGTTGGCTGCCTTCTTTTGCAACCTGTTTTCGCACAAAGTGTCGAACAACTACAGCAGCTAAGAGAAAGGGCTCAACAATCGCAAAGCGGAGGCGCTGCGCAGTCAGTCTCTCCTCTTAGTATCTCGACACAGCGAACTCTGCCGGGCGCCACAGGTACTGCAAACTCGATGGGGCAATTTTCCACTCAGCCGCGAAACGGTGTAAATTTACCTGGAGAACCTACTATTGAAACGGTTTTTCCTGCCCAACCCCCTATGGAAAATCCGCCATTTGCTGCGAACCTATTTATTGGTGGCTTTGAGTCAGAGCGCAGTTCAGGCTTAAACGACAATTATTTAGTGGCGCCGGGTGATAAAATAAATATTTGGCTATGGGGCGCGGTCAATTTCTCTAGCGTAGTTACCGTAGATAACCAAGGCAATATTTTTATTCCTAATATTGGCCCTATCCGAGTCGCAAATACACCAGCAGGAAGCGTTAACCAAACGGTTACAGCGAAAATCAGGCAGGTGTATACCAATGATGTGAATGTTTACGTAAACCTTCTTACGTCGACCCCGGTGTCCATATTTGTATCAGGGCCAGTATTGCGCCCCGGTCAATACGCCGGCCTTGCTTCAGATAGCGTGCTTTATTATTTAAAACGTGCAGGCGGCATCGATTTCCAGCGCGGCAGTTTTAGGCAAATAGATGTCGTTCGCAATGGTAAGGTCGTCGCATCTGCAGACTTGTATGCCTTTTTTAGAAGTGGAAAGCTTCCAGAAGTATCCTTCAAAGACGGCGACACCATTTTAGTGCACCCAATTGGCAACACTATCGTTGTTGAAACCGGTGCTCGCAATAGCTTTACCTTTGAATTTTTAAATGAAGAGCTTAACGGTGGCGTGGTTAATTACTTTGCACGACCTGGTGAATTCGCTTCTCATGCCTCAGTATCAGGTGTTCGCAATAATAAACAGTTCGCACGCTACCTAGATTTAAAAGAGTTCGCTTCTTTAGAGCTAAGCGCAGGCGACACGGTAGAATACATTGCGGATCACGAGCCGCAAATATATCGAATCAATGTTGCTGGCGCCTTCGCAGGTGCATCACAAATCATGGTTGATAAAGGCGCACGCTTACTTGACGTGTTAGATCATATTGAAGCTGATACCACGCTCTCTGACACGCAAAATATCTACCTACTTAGAGAAAGTGTTGCCGTTAAGCAAAAGGAAATCATTGAAGAAGGTCTACAGCGTCTTGAGAGAAGCATGTATACCGCTCCGATAAGCTCGACGGGTGAAGGTGCTATACGCGCTCAAGAAGCACAGCTTGTTGCAGACTTTATAGCTCGAGCAAGGCAAGTAGAGCCACAAGGCCGTGTTGTTGTATCTGAAAACGGCGACATAGCGAATATTCTGCTTGAACCTAATGACACCATCGTCATTCCTGAAGTGACTGACTTGATACATGTAGGCGGTGAAGTACTACTACCACAATCTGTAGTATTTAACCCAGATGCAACGACTGAAGATTACGTAGCTTGGGCTGGCGGCTTTACTGAACGCGCTGAAGACGAGCGTATACTTATTGTTCGCAAAAATGGGAACGTTACTTTTTCAAGCGTGAACGACTCATTCCTTTCAAGCGATGAAAGCAAGCTTGAGCCAGGGGATCAGATTATCGTTCTGCCTGCAATTGATACCAAAGTACTGCAAGCTGTTAAAGATATTACCCAAATCGTTTATCAAATTGCTATTGCAGCTAACGTTGCTACTAACTAAGCATGGTAACTTTTAAAGATCAGCTCTATGCATGGAGAGGCGTTATTTTTGCGCTTTTCCTGCGTGAGCTTCAAAGTAAATTTAACGATAAGTTTGGCTTGGGATGGGCATTTTTAGAGCCCTTTACGTTCATATTTTTAATGTCATACCTACGGGGGTTGATAAGCGGGAGCGTTATACATTCTATACCTCTTTTTCTTTTCATGATGATTGGAATGGTGGGTTTGCAGTCTCTGACATCATGTTTGCAATCAGTTTCAACTTCAATTCGAAGGAACAAACCTCTATATGCATTTCGCCAAGTTCAGCCAATTTCCTCAGTACTCACCGCAGGCTTTCTAGAATTTTCGATTAAAGTTCTGGTAGTAATACTTTTAATCCTAGCTTTATATTTGATGGGCGAAACATTTACTGTGAATGACCCTCTGCTACTAATCTCGCTTTTTCTTCTGTTATGGATTTTCTCAATATCTATTGGACTTATATTTGCGATTGGAGCAGCTTTCATTCCAGAAGTTGACAAGATAAAGTCGATGCTCACTCGCCCACTGATGTTTATCTCATGTGTATTTTTCAGCCTTCAAGACTTACCCGAAGAATATTGGCCGTATCTGACGTGGAATCCATTAGTACATTTCAACGAACTTGCTCGCTATGCATGCTTTGAGTCTTATGGAACGAGGGGCGTATCGTTGACTTTTCTTTACGAAATAACAATTATCTCAGTATTCCTCAGCCTTTCGATGTACCACATTACGTGGAAGAGGGTGTTATCTCGATGATCAGAATAGAAAATTTAACAAAGAGCTATCCCAGCAAAATGGGTCCTCAATATATTTTTAAAAATCTAAATTTTGATTTTCCAACCGAGAATAACGTCGCGATTCTAGGTAAAAATGGTGCGGGTAAGTCAACCCTGTTCCGCATGCTAGCGAAAAGTGAATACCCCGACAAAGGCCGTGTTTTAACGAACAAATCTATGTCGTGGCCGGTGGCTCTGCAAACCGGTGTGCACCCGCAAATGACCGGGCGTGAAAACACGCGCTTTGTGGGACGGATCAATAACGTTAAATCCCTCCCTGAATACGAAGAAAAGGTGCAACAGTTCGCTGAGTTAGGTAAACGCTTTGATCTTCCCGTTCGCACTTACTCGTCGGGCATGCGCGCCAAATTGGTGTTTGCGTGCTGCATGAATATTAATTTCGATATTTACCTTATCGATGAAGCGACATCAGTAGGCGATCCGCTTTTCAGAAAAAAAGCGCGTTTATCGCTTAAGGAAAAAAGCGAGCAAGCCGGCGTTATTATGGTAAGCCATGAACTTGACCAAATCCGCGAATTCTGTACTTCTGCCGTCATCATTGACGATGGAAAACTCACTTATTATCACGATCTCGAAGAAGGCATCGACGTTTATACGCAGGATGCAGACAATAAGAAATCACTTAAATAGGTTCAAATCACAGTGGAAAAATCTCTTACACAGCTCAATGCCCTTCTAAGTAAACACAAAATGCTGTTGCTTGTACTTCCATGGGTACTGTATGCCGCATACCTTGTTCTATGGGCGGCACCACAATACGAAAGTAAAAGCCAACTTATCGTTAAATCAAGCGATGGCGGCAGCAGCTTTGACCCATCTTCCCTATTGATGGCTGCTGGTGTTTCTGGTGCATCAGGCGGCACAGAAAGTCAGCTTGTAGAAGCTTATATTCAATCTGCCGATATGATTAAGTATCTAGATGAGACTATTGGCCTTCGAGAGCATTACATGTCAGACAAAGCTGATATGTTTAGCGGCCTGTCGTCTTCTCATAAGCAAGAAGACTTTTACCAGTTTTACCTAAATCATATTGAAGTAAGCGTCGATTCAGCGTCTTCTGTAATTAGCCTGCGTACCCGTGCCTTTGATGCGGAATATGCGCAAATAATCAACCAGGCTATTGTTGATAAGGCAGAAGAGTTTATCAACAACATCAATAACAACTTGGCGAAATCAAAACTCACTTTTGCTAAAGGTGAACATGAAATCGTTGAACAAAAGCTTCAGCAAGCAAAGACTGAAATTTTAGGTTTTCAATCTAAATACAACGTGCTTGACCCTACTGCTGAAGGCGCAGCGTTTCAGCAAATTGCTTTTTCATTAGAGGCAACCCTTGCCCAGAAAAAAGCTGAGCTAAGTACCATGTCGACCATGATGTCTAATGTCGCACCTGAAGTCATCAATATTAAGCGTGAAATAGCTGCACTTCAAAAAGAAGTAGAAAAGCAGAAAGAGCGAATCAGTACTGCTGAAGGTGAAAGCGAGGCACTGTCAGTGAGTGAGCTTATGGCACAATACAGCAACCTGCAGGTTCAGCTTCAGTTGGCTATTCAAGCTTACTCGTCATCGCTTATCACCCTTGAGAATGCGCGCGTAGAGGCATATCAAAAACTGCAACACTTGGTCACGGTAGAATCGCCTACCCTTCCAGACGATAATGCTTACCCAACGGTTATCTATAACCTGGTTCTTTTCGGTGTGTCATTGCTGCTTATTTACGGAATTGTAAGAATTGTAGTGGCGACCATCCGCGAACTTTAGGGACTCCCTTTCAGCAAACCCTTTTGTCAATTGGCTAAGTCGATTAAGACTTGGTCAATTGACACCGCTTTAATGTAGTTTGTCGCCCAAATCTTGTGTCTTTAAGCAAGCTCTAGTATAAGAAGCTATCCGCCTTACGGACTACTATCAAAGAGCCTATCCTATAAGTGCTCTACAATAACAACCATAAGCAATATGGAATTAAAATATAATTATGAAACCATCTAACGATACTAGCTTTTTCGGCCATCCAGGGGGCCTAAGAACGCTATTCTTTACAGAAATGTGGGAGCGCATGAGTTATTACGGAATGCGCGCGCTACTTGTTCTTTTCATGACAGCAAGCTTACAAACCCAAGGGCTAGGCTTTACCGTTGCAACCGCTGGCGCTATCTATGGCCTATACACAGGTGCGGTATATTTTCTAGGGCTGCCAGGTGGTTGGCTAGCTGACCGCTTGATCGGTGGTAAAAGCGCTGTATGGTACGGCGGCATTATCATTTTCGCCGGTCACGTAGTGCTTGCGATAGACTTACAAAATTTATTTTTCGTAGGCCTAATTCTTGTCGCTTCAGGTACCGGCTTACTTAAACCCAATATTTCAGCCATGGTTGGTCAGCAATATGGTGAGGATGATGGCCGTCGTGACAGTGGCTATGCGCTGTATTACATGGGTATTAACATTGGCTCTCTTATCGCCTACCTAGTGACTGGTTATTTACAGGAAAATTGGGGCTGGCACTATGCATTCGGTGCAGCTGCTATTGGTATGGCTATTGGCCTAATTCAATATTACTTCAGCAACCGTTCGCTTTCGGCTGATTCTGTGACACCAGCAAACCCATATCAAGGCGCGGCTAAACAGCGTGCATGGATGGGCGTATGGGCAGTAGTTGCCCTCGCAGTTGTTGTCATTGTACTTGCGCACATGGGTACCATCGTTATTGAGCCTGTTGCCCTTGCTCAACAGGTTGCCGTTGCCTTTACTGTCATCTTCTTCCTTTACTTCGGCTTTATTTATTTTAAAGGCCAACTAAGCGACAACGAGAAGAAGCGTATGTGGGCGCTGTTCTTAGTGTGTGTTGCATCAGCCTGTTTCTGGTCTGGTTTTGAGCAAGCAGGCTCTTCGTTAAACCTATTCGCACAGAACTATACCGACCGTGTACTTGAAAGTGGTTCGCTTATCACTTCTCTATTTGGAATGGATGCAATTCCAACGGTATGGTTCCAGCTTTCAAACTCGCTATTCATTATCATTTTGTCGCCTTTCTTCGCCGCCCTTTGGATTAAGCTTGCTAAGCGAATGATTGACCCGTCGTACACCATCAAGTGTGCTATTGGTATCGTTATCATGGCATCGGGCTTCTTGGTAATGTTTATGGCGTCACAATACGCTGCTCAAGGCCTTAAAGTTGCGCCTATGTGGCTTGTTACAACATACTTCTTGCATACTGTTGGTGAGCTTTGCCTAAGCCCAGTTGCACTAAGCGCCGTAAGTAAGCTTTCGCCTAAGCGTTTTGCAGGACAAATGATGGGGGTGTTTGTACTAACCTACTCTATCGGTAACATTATTGCTGGCCTGCTTTCTGGTAACTTTGATCCAGAGAAGGTTGAGCAGATGCCAGACCTGTATCTTCAAATTGCCCTATTCAGTATAGCTATTGCTATCGTGATTGGTTTAATGAGCTTTAAGTCTCGTTTCTGGGAAAAAGCAGGTATTGAAGAAAAAGCGTAATTTATTGTTAGCATGTTTTAAGTGTTAACCAATTACCCTACAATAACCGCCGCGACGTAACGTTCCGGCGGTTTTTTTATTTAAGGTTTCGAAATAAAGGCTTAGAGCAAACCTATGAAGTTTTATTTTTCTACGAGAGACATTCCTGCCTTACAAGGTCTTCCTTTAACAGAGCGCGTTAAGTTGCTCGACAAGGCAGCTAAACGGCTTACGGTTCCAGAAAAGACCTTACTGAATGTTCTGAAGCTACTTGTTATCGTGCCTGTGTTTGCTCTTATTCTTCAAACCGCATCAAATTGGACCTCGTTACTCTGGGCTTTTGTGGTATTTTTAGTTTATCCATTGGTTATAAAACCTATTCAATATTCCATATGCGCTAAATACATTGCGCAACCGTCTAGCAAGGAGAATGCATGAAGACCATCCTAGTCACTGGTGGTGCCGGCTATATAGGTAGCCACACAGTTCTACAGTTACTTGAACAAAACTACGGCGTTGTCGTACTGGACAACCTAGCCAATTCAAGTGCTGAGTCGTTGCGTCGCGTGGAAACACTGACGGGCAAGTCGGTGACATTTGTGCAAGGCGATATTCGCGACACTGCTGTTTTAGATGACATCTTCAGCGAGCATAACATTTATGCTGTTATTCACTTTGCCGGTTTAAAAGCCGTTGGCGAATCTGTACAAAAGCCACTGTCATACTATGAAAACAACGTGTATGGCACGCTAACGCTATGTAAAGCTATGCAGAAGCACAATGTGAAGAATATCGTGTTTAGCTCATCTGCTACGGTTTACGGCGACCCAGCATCGCTACCGCTACGCGAAGACATGGCCACAGGGCAACCGACCAATCCTTACGGGATGTCGAAGCTGATGGTTGAACATATGCTTAGCGATCTTTATGTATCAGATAACGAATGGAACATAGTATTACTTCGCTACTTCAACCCGGTGGGCGCGCATGAGTCTGGTCAAATCGGCGAAGATCCTAACGGTATTCCGAACAACTTAATGCCTTATATCTCTCAGGTTGCTACCGGAAAACTAGAGCAGCTAAGCGTGTTTGGTGATGATTACGATACCGTTGATGGCACTGGCGTTCGTGACTACATCCATGTTGTAGACCTTGCCAACGGTCACTTAAAAGCACTTGATCGTTTAAACCTTAACATGGGCTTAGACAAATACAATCTGGGTACAGGTCAGGGCTATTCAGTCATCGAAATGATCAAAGCTTTCGAAAAAGGTTCGGGTAAAACTGTGCCTTATAAAGTTGCTCCACGCAGAAGCGGTGACGTAGCAGCCTGTTATGCCGACCCAACTAAAGCTGCCACAGAGCTCAATTGGCATGCAGAAAAAGGCTTAGAAGACATGTGTGCAGACACATGGAATTGGCAATCGCAAAACCCAATGGGCTATCCAAAGGACTAGCTTGGCGTTTGAACGCTGCCAATAGGCTTATTCACATACTAAAAAGCCATGCTGTCGAGCATGGCTTTTTTGTGCGCGTATATATAGCTAGGCTGGCGTTGAGGTTAAGGTCAAGGGTTAGATTAGATAATAATAAATACCCCCTGCCCCCGAACTTTATCCGACTTCGTTCTATTTATTACTCTTTCTTTATTTGCCGTCTTTCGACTTCGAGTCTTTTTCTTTTAGCTTAGCTTTTTCACTGTCATCAGCTGACGCATCTTCTGAATCTGTAGGCTCATCGACAGCTTCCTCTGACGCTTCTTCATAGCTATCAAAGTCGCTTCCTTCAAGCATAGCTTCGAAATCAGCAAAGTCGTCTAGCTGCTCATCATCAATGGCTTTATCGCCGCTTTTACCGTCAGTAACGCGAAATTCTAGATTCTCAAAATAAGCATTTTTTACGAAAGCATAATCGTCAACTGACTGCTCTAGCTGCGCTTCTTGGTCAAGTAATTGCGCTCTTGTTTCCAGTACTGAAATACCAATACGAGCAAAGTTTACCGACCCTTCAAGCAAAGACATAGGAAAAGCAAAACCGTCAACATAGTCTCCGGTAAAACTTCGCGGATCGCTTGGACCTAAAAATGGCAACATTAAGAAAGGACCTGTATCTACCCCCCAAACAGCTAGGGTTTCACCAAACTGCTCACGTTTGCGCTCAATGCCAATTTTAGACGCAACATCAAAGGTGCCGACTAGCCCTACCGTAGTATTTATTAAAAAGCGTGCTAGGCTGTCTAGCCCATCATCCACCTTGCCTTGAAACATATTATTTAAAAAGTTTGCTGGCTCTTGTAGGTTATCCGTAATGTTCACTAAGCCAGTTCGTGCAGGCTGAGGCATAACGGTAACGTAGGTAACTGTGATAGGGCGTAAAATATAGGCATCCAATACATCCCAGTTGAAGTCCCAAATCTCGCGGTTAACCGGTTCAAGGGGATCCCGTGGGTCCGATGTATCCACTACAGCCTCGTTTGACCCAGCGTCTTGAGAATATGCTTGAGCCTGATCTTGAGTATGGTTACTCGCACAGCCACCTAGAAGACTTGCCGCAACAATCAAGCCGGTTGCGAGTGATTTAGACAGTTCCATACTTATAATTCCTTATCAATAATAACGCTTAGTGAAGATATTTCGTTGGCAGTAACGCTTGCACTCACACTCCCCTGCCATTCACCTTTCGAAACTGCCACATTACCATCTTTAGATAGCCTTGCGGTAACCACCACATCAGAAAGCGCAGCAAGTGTAAATTGTGGCATCATAGCGTTTTCGGTAGTTAATGTTACAGAAACCGGAAAGTCACCTATTGGCAACTTAACCACAGCAGCAGGCATTCTATTACCTGAGTTGGCATCTTGAGCAAACACAATTAAAAAGCCTTCTTTAGGCGCGTTTGCTTTAGCGTTATCGGATAAATTAACGGTGATAGTAAAACCAGTAACGGCCTCCTTGTTATCGCCTTGTACATCCGTCTCACCCGTAGGTTCTGCATTAGAGCTTTGCATCGCTACCATTTCGCTGGTATTTCCTTCTAGCTCTTTTATACGCGCAACTAAACGCTGGGCCATATCGCTATCTGCTGGTAATTTTCCTTCAACTTGTTGATAAAAACGGCGGGTATTAGCAAGGTCACCAAGTTGAGCCGACACCACTGCCATCATAAGCGCGAGATTATCATTCTCAGGGTTATCATTAAGCAAGCCTAATAAGATAGATTGCGCGCGTTCCAAGTTATTTACATCACCCGTGGTCATTAAAGCCTGAGCAAGCGTAATACGGTTAGCTGAATTAGACGGCGCCAAACTCACTGCTTTATCGATAGCTTCAATGGCCTGTACTTCTTGGCCAATACTCAGCATTAATCTGCCAAAATACATCCAGCCTGTATCGTCTTCAGGCTCTTCTCGCAAACGCTGGCGTATAGCTAAGGCAAGGCTTGCGATATCTTGCTCAGTCAAATTGTTCGCGTTACCGCTGGCAAGTTGCTGACTCAGCTCAGGTAGCGCTTCAATAGACTGCTGGGCTTTCGCAACACGTTCCATCTGGTTAACTTGCGAATACACAATTGCTCCACATAACACAGCAAGTAGACCACCTATTGCCAGTGGCAATTTAGCGTTACCGGTTTTGTTTTGGTGAAATGCACTTTCATCCACCAGCGCCAGTTTAAGCTCATCAACCGCCTGGCGCTTGTCGTGCTCACTAATAAGCCCTTCTTGCACCTCGCGGTCAAGTTCAGCAAGGCGCTGCTTAACAATTTGCGTATTGCTCAAACTGTCTTGTTTTGCGTGATTTTTGTTACGCAGCCATGGAAAAGCGATAATTAAAAGAACAAGCGTGATTAAGCCTGAAACAATAATATAAAACTCAGACCAACTCATTCTTTCTCTTGCTCCAACATTTTGTCTGCTTTGGCTAACTTAGCGGCCATATCTTCAGGTGGCGTTACCGATTTGCGGCGAATTACAACCAACAAGGCAATGAATATAAACAATACGGGGCCAGCCCAAAGCCACAGTGTCGCAGGCGTAACCGGCGGTTGATAATGCACAAAATCGCCATAGCGCGACTTCATAAAATCAATCACCTCCTGCTCTGTTTTGCCCTGTTTGAGTAAGGTGTATACTTTTCGGCGCATGTCGTGGGCAATCATGGCGTCGCTATCGGCAATATTCTGGTTTTGACACATAGGGCAACGCAGTTCAGCGGTAAGTTTTAAAAAGCTCTCACGTTGTGCTGAAGTGTCGAAGGTAAATTTATCTTCAGCGGCGTGTACCGAGAAAGGGCCAATTACCAGCAAAAGGGCAAAAAAACTAGACACTAGCGTTTTGAAAACGGAAAATTTGAAAGTTAAATTGTCAGCAACACGTACATCTGAATCAACCTCATAGGCTCCACAAGGTATATGAGTAGTATTTCTAGCTAACATCCTTACTCACCTCCTTGAGCACTTTGGGCGTCACTCATTACAGCATCAGCGTCCACTTTCCTATCTTTACTAACTTTGCCAGACGCTTCGGCAACTAGCTTATTGTAAAGCGGACCAACTTTTGAATTCCACACGCGCTCATTAATATCGCCTATGTGATGCATACGTATAATGCCTTCAGCATCAATCACAAAGTGCTCTGGTGCACCAGTAACGCCAAGGTCAAGGGAGGTATCGCGATAAACATCGAAGATATTGTACGCGTAAGGGTTGCCATAGCGGCTGAGCATGTCGGTGACTTCTTGCTGAACGCGGCTAAGTGTTTTTGTGCCAAAGTCCGGGTCTAAATCCTGATCGAAATACAACCCCACAATGTGAACATTTTGTTCGTTCTTAAGCTGAGTAAGGTACGGCATTTCGACAGCGCAGGTCACGCACCATACACCCCATACATTTAAGATAGTCACCTTTCCTTTTAAATTTTCTGGGGTATAGGTAATGTCTGGCTGCATAAGATCTGGCAGTGAGAATGCAGGTAACGTCTTATCCTGAACTTGAGAGTCTAGCTCTCTAGGGTCAGAAAAAAGCCCTTTGAATAAGAAAATAACCAGCAAAGAAAACAGCACCAATGGAATGGCAACAAGTGGAGCTTTTTTCATTACGCGTCTCCTTTCACTGACGTATTTGATGAAGTGGATACTTGACCATGAGATTGCTCAGCGTCATTTTCACCTTTACCACCGAATACACGTTTTATCTTTTTTACTTTAGCCATACGATAGCGTTTGTCGCTAATAGAAAAGATACCGCCTATAGCCATAACCACTGCACCCGCCCATAGCCAGATAACAAACGGTTTAATGTAAATACGGATGGCCCATGCGCCATTGTCCAAAGGCTCACCCATAGCGATAAACAAATCCCTTGCAAGGTTTGAGTGAATAGCGGCTTCAGTCATCGGCATACGCTGTACGATATACAAACGCTTTTCTGGCTCTAGATGCGCTATTAATTCACTGTCTTGATAAACATCAAATACGCCCTTGTCCGCTTCAAAGTTCGGTCCTTGTACTTTACGTACGTCTTTGAAATTAAAATCATAACCACCTAAAGAAACGGTATCGCCAATGTCCATGCGAACATCCCGCTCCATTTCGTAGTTTGAAACAAGGGTAATACCAATAATGCAGATAGCAAAGCCAACGTGGCCCAACACCATGCCCCAGTGGCTTGGTGTAAGTTTGCGAAGTTTAGATAGTACCGATGCATTATCAGAGCTATTTGAAGGCATAGCTGATAAACGCTGCATGACTTCTTGCACTGTGGTGACGAGGATCCAAAACACCAACACCATTCCCAGTACACCCATGTAAGTTGGTTCGTCGTAGGCAAAGTTCACTAGTACACCTGCGCTTAGCGCAATTCCACCTGCAACCAACAGTTGTTTTTGCAGTTCGCTGGCTTTTTGCTGCTTCCAACGTGTTAGCGGACCAAGCCCTAGCATCAATACAAAGGGCACAATCAACAAGGTGAACATTTGGTTAAAGAACGGAGCGCCTACGGAAATACTGCCTAAGCCTAACTCTTTGTGAACAAGAGGCAGTAGCGTACCGAGAAGAACAACTAATGTTGCTGCACATAAAAAGACATTGTTGCCCATTAGCAGCACTTCACGAGAAAAGGCTTGGTAGCGTCCAGGGCTTTTAAGCGAAGCCGCACGCATGGCATAAAGCAGCAATCCAAAACCGCTAAGTACAATCAATATGCCTAAGATGAACAAGCCTCGAGTAGGATCGCTTGCAAAAGAGTGCACCGAAACGATGACCCCAGAACGTACTAAGAAGGTACCTAATAAACTTAAACTAAATGCGGCAATTGCAAGTAGCACTGTCCATGATTTAAACGCCTTTCGCTTTTCGGTCACTGCCAGCGAGTGCATCAGGGCCGTACCTACCAACCAAGGCATAAACGAGGCATTTTCTACTGGGTCCCAGAACCACCAGCCGCCCCAGCCAAGTTCGTAATACGCCCACCAGCTACCTAGCGCAATGCCTACAGTCAGAAACGCCCAGGCAGAGATAACCCAAGGCCTTGACCAACGCGCCCAGGTTGAATCTAACTGACCCGAGATAAGCGCCGAGATAGCAAACGCGAAAGCGACAGAAAAGCCTACATAGCCCATATAAAGCATAGGCGGGTGAATGATCATACCAAAATCTTGCAGCAGCGGATTCAGATCTCGTCCGTCAACTGGGAAAAACGGCAGCATGCTGTTAAAAGGGTTTGAGGTAAGCAGCATAAATAAGTAAAAACCAATACCTACCATGCCTAATACCGACAGTACTCTAGCGACCATAGCAAGAGGTATTCCCTTGCTGAATATCGCAACAGCCACTGTCCAGATTGAAAGCATCAATACCCACAGTAGGAAAGAGCCTTCATGACCGCCCCATACAGCGGTAATCTTATAATAAATAGGAAGCCGGCTATTTGAATGCTGCGCAACGTAAGCCACGCTAAAATCATCGGTAACAAACGCGTAGGTCAAGCACACATAGGCAATAAGTGTAAACGTAAACAAGCCAATGGCTAACGGTTTGGCAGTAGCCATTAACGTTTCATGCTGACGGTGAGCGCCCCACAGCGGATAAACGGCCAATAATATAGAAAGCACTAGCGCAAGCGTCAGCGCTATATTTCCAATCTCAGGCACCATAAATTATTTGCCTCCAGTGCCGTTAGACGACTCGTAAGAAGGCATATTGTCAGGTTTAACGTGTTTAATGCCTTTCATTTTTTCTGCCAGCTCTGGCGGCATGTATTCTTCGTCGTGTTTAGCAAGGACTTCCTGCGCTTTGATATTCTTCTCGCCGGTAAGTATCCCCGTAGCCACAATGCCCTGACCTTCGCGGAACAAATCAGGCAAGATCCCCGTATAAGTTACAGTAACCGTTGGACCGGTATCGATTAGGTCGAAGCTCACAGCCAAACTCTCTTGATCTCGTTTCACACTGCCAGGTACCACCATACCGCCTATACGAAGACGCTGGCCTACTTGTGGTTTTTGTCCATTTTTGCCTTCAATTATTTCGCTGGGCGTATAAAAAAGGTCAATACTGTCGTTTAGAGCGTAAAGCATCAATCCAATTGCACTTACTACTAAAAAACCGATAATTCCTACTACGGTCAATCGCTGCTTTCGTCTCGGGTTCATGCAACTCTCACTTCGAAAAAACTAATAAACGATAAAAACGCAAATAAATGCCTAGTTAACTTTTAACGCTAAACTAGGCGTTGTCTTGCTGTTGCTGTCGCGCTTTTTTAATGCGCGCTTTGCGTTCTTTTTCCACCACCACCTGCTTTAAAAGGCCGCGATGCTTTATAAAACTTTGTACGGCGATTATGGCCATTGCCACAAAAGTAACGCCAAACGACAGCCATACGTAAAACGCATAGCCACCCATAGCTAAAAAATCGGCAAAGGACTCAAACTGCATCTTAATTGCCCTCTTTCTCAAATGTACTTGCCGTATCGCTTTGATGCTTTGACATTGCTTTCATTGCCAACGCTTGTACCCAAGGCCTGTGCATTTCTCGTAATACAATTTCATTGCGTAGACGCACTGTGGTTACAGCACCAATAAAGAAAGCAAAACCCAGTAAGTTAATTAACAGCGGCCACAACATTTCAGGCGCAATCGAAGGGTTGTCAAATTTACTGATTGTTGCGCCTTGATGTAACGTGTTCCACCACTCTACTGAGTAGTGAATAATGGGGATATTTACAACACCAACAAGCGCCATTACGCCTGCGGCTTTACCAGCCTGCTGTTTGTCTTCAAATGCACCGTAAAGGGCTATAACCCCCATATACAAGAAAAGTAGAATAAGCTCTGACGTCAGTCGCGCATCCCACACCCACCAAGCGCCCCACATAGGTTTACCCCAAGCCGCCCCTGTAAACAAAGCGATAAAGGTCATTACTGCGCCAATGGGCGCCATGGCAATCATGCTCATATAAGCAGTACGCCACTGCCAAACCATACCGACCAGGGCTGCAATTGCCATAGCAACATAAGTACCCATAGACAAAATGGCGCTAGGCACGTGAATGTAAATAATACGAAACGAATCACCTTGCTGATAATCTTGGGGTGCAAAGGCAAGCCCCCATACAGTGCCTATACTCAAACACACTAAAGCACCAACCCAAAACCAAGGCTGTAAAGTTAAACAAAGCTGGTAAGCACGCTCTGTTTTTGCGTAGGGGTGTAACCACTTCCACATTAGTTTTGACTCACTTTTAAAGAATACGCGATGGCAAACGGTGCCAATGCCGCAGCCAATAAAAGCATGGCGGCAATAATAGCAAGTTGCGCATGATAAGGTAATTGCAGTGCGGCAGAATCCACAGCCGACGTGGCAAATATCAGTAAAGGAATAAAGACAGGGATAAGTAACAGTGCTAAAAGTACCCCTCCCTTTTGCAATCCGACGGTAAGTCCTACCGCAATAGCACCAATTAGAGAAAGTAGCGGCGTACCCAGCAGCAACGTTAAAACAAGCGCGATATACATATCTACTGTCAAATTCAAAAACATCGCTAATAAAGGGGAAAGCAAAAATAAGGGCACGAAGCTAACCAACCAATGTACGGTCACTTTCACCGCGCTTACCGCTGGCAACGCCATACCAGAAAGCATGTATTGCTCTAACGAACCATCTTGAAAGTCATCGCGAAACAGCCTTTCCATCGCCATGAGCGAAGATAAAATTGCCGCAATCCAAATTACCCCTGGTCCAATGCGCTGCAGGGTATCGGGAGACGGACTAACGCCTAACGGAAACAAAGTCACTACCATGGTTAAAAACATCAGTGGTTGCACCAATTCCGCTTTTTGCTTGAACGCAATCTGCATGTCGCGCTTAAAAATACCTTGATAAAGTGACATTAGAAGCGGTACTCCAAGTCGAATACACGGTGTTCCCCAGCGGTTTCTGAAAGGGGTTGATGCGAAGTAGTAATGATGAAACCGCCGCGACCTACATGCTCTTTCATGCTAGCTTCAAGCATGTGCACTCCTTTTACATCAAGTGCTGTAAAGGGTTCATCTAATATCCACACCTTTGCTGGCTTAAGCCATAGTCTTGATAGCGCTACACGACGTTGCTGACCTGCCGACAAATACCTAACAGGCACGTCTTCAAGACCAACTAACCCCACTTTTTCTAATACGTTATATAGTGTGTTAACTGGCACCGATACCTTGTGCTGGGCTAACCAGAACGACAGATTATCTAATGCCGAAAGGCTTCCATTAGTACCGCTTTTGTGACCTAGATAAAGGAGATCATGGTAATAGCCTGAATTGTCCTTAGATACATCTGATCCTTGATAAAAAACGGTACCTAAATCAGGTGAACTCAGTCCTGTGAGGATGCGAAGCAAGCTGGTTTTCCCCGCGCCATTAGGTCCACGCAAATACAGCAATTCACCAGCACTAACGGCAAGTGAAAGACCTTCAAAAAGGGTTCTGTCTCGTTTGCTGCATGTTAACCCGCGCGCCTCTAACACTGCCTAGCTACTCCAACGTTCAGAAGAGGTTATAAAAAATGGCGCTAGTCTACCACACGAACGCTTTTTCGCAGTCGTGAATTCCAATTAAATATGATTTACTTCAACGACAAAGACATTTTCATTTAAGTTCTCTTGCCTTTAATGGGAAGCTTTTCTCTTTTCTATTGGTGGCCATGCGTAAATTGGAAACAGCCCTTAATAGCTTTGCTATACTTTAATTAGTAAGGAAAAGCGCCACCGTGCCGATATTACAATCATGACAACACCATTATCATCACTATTGGCAGCCGCTTCGAATCCATCTTCTGGCTCGGCTTCAGCATCCTTATCACAAGCAGGAAGTGTAAACGCTGCGACTCAAGGGCAAAAAGGAAGTACGTCTCCCGCTATTACTAATGCCACACTGTCTCAGGCTGCCGCGTTAGATAATGCGGCAAAAGTAATAGTTGAACGCTTGCCCGAACGGGTATTAGCGATAAGCGCCCCGGTAAATAGCAATTCATCAAGTAGCGCAGCTTCAGCTTCACAAACTCTAAATATTGTTTTACCCGCCGAGACAGATGCAAAACTCCCAAAACAAGCAATTAACAATGCTCAGCTTGCTCTTTTGCCTCAAAGTACTCTACCTGACCAATCTGGTACTCAGCGTGCGGTATTGCTTTTTACAACTTCCTCGCAACAGAACGCCGTATTAACGCCTCCTGATAAAGCAGATTTATTCAAAGCCGTGGCAAAGGCGCTCGCTACAAATAATGCTGCCGTCACCCTTAAAGGTGAACTCGCTATTTCAACAAAAAGCGAGAGCTTCGGGCAGCTTCAAATTAATACCTCTAAAAGCGACGTTCTGCCGCTTAATGACATAAGTACTGAAAAGCTTGATAGTGCCGCTAAAACTGCACTTCAAAAGCTGCTTGGTCAGCAAGTTGTCTTAAGGCTAAGTAGAGAAAGTAATGGCCATATCACACTTCAGATTTCTCAGGGAATTTCTAAAGCAGGCAATGACCCAAGAGTTAACGCCAGTAATCTCGCCACCATTACAGACAAAAATATAAGTGCAAATTTACAACAGCAGGTTATCGCAAGTTCCATTAGGCAAGGTGGCGTCGCCATTGAGCACAATTCTAATAACCCTCCAAGTCTTACTACTATTATAAAAAGTTCAGGCATTAAACCCGATACATTAAAAGCTGTATCTGCACTAACCTTGATTGATAGCAAGCTTTTAATACGTACAGTGCAACAAAGTCCGTTATTACAAATAAGCTTGCCTCAGAGTAGCTCATCTTCCTTAGCCATTCCCTCTTTAAACGCAGAGCAGGTAAACAAACTCGATCTGTCACAACTTCCCAAAGTAAACGCAAAAGGGGTCGAGACTGTCTCAGATAGAGGTGCTGGAAGTATCACATCTACTGTCGCACACATTGATAAAGAAGCCCCCATATCACTTAAAGGCTCGGATGTGCACAGGGCGATCACCGCCCTTTCTCGAGTCTTACTAAGCCAGACGGGCAATACAAACCAAGCGTTAAGCCAACTCGTCACTATTGTTGAAAATGGAAAGTTATCGCAAGATGGCGGTGCGACCAAAGTACCTGAAGTACAGCATATTGATAAAATATTGCAGCAGCTAAAAGGCCTTGATGCCCTTAACGCCAAACCTTCGCAAGCCAGAGCTATTAATAGTGACTTTATCGGTCCTCCTAAGCCTACTATTGAGCAATTGATGGCGGCGGCAAATGCGTTAAAGCAGTCGAAGACCAATGGGTCTGAAGAAACGGTGGGAATCCAAGGAAAGGATAGTGGAAGTAAATCGCCCTCTGTAGCACAGGTTTCACTTGCCTCCCTAGTTCAGTCCCTAAGCACACAAGCAAAAGGATTATCGAATAGTTTACTGAGTAGTATTGCTCAACAATTGACTGCTATACAAAGTAAGGGCGCAGAAGTCCCTCCTATTATTTCTGATACCGATAAGCCTCTTGCTGGAGTTAAAGCAAGCGAAAGCTTCATGGGAGAGAGCGTAAATACTACCAGTGACGTTAATGGCGGACCTAAAAAACTCGCACTAGACATGAACGACCAAGGTTTATCCCAACGCTTGCAGCAGCTTATCTCAACACAAGCCTTGGTGACGACTCCAATTAATTTGACATCGCCTGTAAGTTCATCAAGTTTCGTACAAGGCATGGTTGCGTTAGTTCAGCTAGCGCTAGCAGGCCGTGCCATGCAAAGACAGCCTAGCTTAAAAACCCAAATAGATGCACCCGACTCTATCGTTTCTAAGACGCTATCGAATATGGGAGTGACCACCCAACCAAGTCGTGTTAGCCAAGACATGAACCAGTTAGACGGGCGACAGCAGTTGCTTTCTCAACTTAAAACCTTACTAAGCAGTCATCAGCAAAGTAAAGTAGCGAGTGTCGATTCCCGTATTCAAGGACAAGATAGTTTCTATTATGTGTTACCGTCGCTTTCACAACATCACAGTCCGCCCGAGCTTTTGATAACTCGAGACCAAAGCGGGCAACACAATAAACAAACACAGGCGGGTCAGCGCTCGCTTTGGAATATCACGATGAAGCTAGACATTGGCGATAGCGGTCAGGTATTGGCGAAGTCAAAGATCGATAAAGACACGATTAACTTAGACTTGTATGCATCGAACGATGAAGTGCTCAGGCGTATTGGTGATACGCTACCCTACCTGCATAAACGCCTTTCCTCTCTCGGACTTGTGGTTGAAAACACAAGTTACCAGCGAGGCCATATTCCTGAAACGTTAAACACACGCCCTCATCAAATATTTGAAACTAGGGTTTAGGTGGAAGGAGTATGACTGATTCTCAAAAGACAAGACGCGCTATTGGCCTAAAATACGATGGCGGCGACAAGAAAAATGCGCCGAAGGTAGTATCTAAGGGGTATGGAGACTTAGCTGAGGCAATAATCGCCATGGCTGAAGAAACTGGGATATTAATTCACGAAGACCCTTACTTAAGCGACGTCCTTGCTACCCTTGATGTGGGGCAAGATATCCCTGAATCGCTTTATTACGTCATCGCGGAACTTCTTGCTTACTCGTATGTTTTACAGGGGAAAATTCCTCCTGGGTGGGAAGGTATTATCAAACGGGTAGATTTTGAAGTGTGAGGGTAAAAAAAGAGCCCGCGTTAAGCGAGCTCTTTTGCTATTTACTCAATACTTTTCAGATTATCTAAACAGTACTTTTTCTTTGTTGAACCAATGGATACAAAAGAAAATAAGACCTGCCGCGATGACTGCCGTAGACGTAAATATGCCAAATAGCGCGAAATAGTCCATGGTACCTTTAAACAGTTCTTTCATAGCAAGGGCAACGTTCGTCAGCGGTACCCAAACCCAGCCACCTTTAAGCTCTACGCCCGGCATCATCGCAATGATTACGGGGAAGATAACCACCATAATCAGTGACCCCATGTAGCTTTGCGCTTCTTTAAAAGAGCGAGCATAAATAGAAAGCGATAACAATACCGCCGCAAATACTGCGACCACAGGCACTAACATCAAGAATATCAGTAAGAAGTCTACAAGACCTATCATTGACATGATCTCAACGACGAATTCAACGGCCATGCCTTGGGATAACACCAGCCCCCATATGGCCATGGAAGACACCGTTATTAGCGCAGTAACAATGCCTGCGGTGGCTACCGTAAAGAACTTACCCAATACCAATTTGTGGCGATCCATTGGCGATATAAGTAAGGTTTCTAAGGTACCACGTTCTTTTTCACCTGCGCCCAAATCTGAAGCTGGCGCCATTGCACCTTGTAGGCACAAGATGAATATAAAGTAAGGCAGCATACCGCCTAAACGTTCACCCCACACTTCGCGATCGTCGGCGACATTTTGCTTTTCTATCTTGATTGGCTTCAGCAAGGCCTCTTGCTGAGTTTCGTCAAGGTTTAGCTGTGCAAACGCGCTTTGCTGAAATGCGTCTGTATATTCATCAATAATATCGGAAACACGCCCCATAACTTTGTTAAGGCCTGCATCGTTTAAATAAAGCTCAATCTTATGTTGCCCTGAACTTAATACGTCACTATCGAAACTCTCTGGTATAACTAACACAAAGTCTAACGTTTCGTTTTTAATGAGTTCGGCATAGTCAGTCTCATCGCCAATCGCAACCGATTCGAATTTATCAGAGGCATCGTTAAAGGACTGTACAATTGCTGGCGCATAAGCTTCACCAACTATCGCGTATTTCAACACTTCATTCTCTGCTTTATCCGCCGCTGAACTCATGAAAAAGAACGCGACACCGAAAATAGCTGGGAATAATAAAAGCGGTAAACCAATCATGAATATGATGGTTTTCTTATCCCTTAATAGCTCTTTGAATTCCTTTTTAAAGATTAACCACATTACCCATCTCCTCAGAATCCATTGAAAGTGTTTTTAGGAAGCTTTTATGCATTTGCCCTGCCTCTGCACCATTACCAGAAAGTGCACTAAAGGCGGCAAGCGAATCGTTAAATACTGTTTCACCTTGGTTAATCACGGTCACCTTATCGCAAAGGGTTTGCACCTCATCAAGATGGTGGGTAGAGAAAATTACCGGTGTACCTTTATCCTTAAGACGTTGAATGAATTCCATTACCGTACTGGTTGCCATAATATCAAGGCCAGTTGTAGGCTCATCGAGAACCACCAACTCTGGTTCGTGAATAACCGCACGGGCAATCGACACTTTTTGTTTCATGCCTGATGAAAAATTCTCCGCTCGTCTATCAAGGAAGGTTTGCATGTCGAGCAAATCAGCTAACTCTTCAATACGTGCATTAATTACATTTTTTGAAATGCCGTGTAGTTCACCGAAGTAGCTAATATTTTCACGCCCACTTAAACGGCCGTATAGACCTGTTGAACTGGAAAGAAAACCAATTTTCTTTCGCGCAATGTTGGGGTTAGAAAGTACGTCCTCGCCACCTATAAGCACTTTACCGCTGTCGGGTTTAAGCGCTGTTGAAAGCATACGCAAAGTAGTGGTTTTACCTGCGCCGTTAGGCCCTAGCAATCCCAGAACCTGACCTTTTTCGCAAGTAAAAGACACATCCCTTACTGACTGAAAATAACGCCCTTTTAAACGCGGGTCCTTCTTCTCTTGTTCGCTAAGCTTTTTCGGGTTCTCCACCGTAAAGCGTTTAGCGAGACCTGATATTTCAATCATTCCCTTTTCCCTCTTGATGTAAGCTATTCTCAATATTAATTGTTGTTTAAGGCATTGTTTGCTGTAGCCGCAAATTTTCCTTATTTATATTCTGAAACGTTGAACCTTGGAAATACACCAAAGGCCAACCTTTTCTTTGTAGTCTTCGCTTATCGTACTTTATTACAGCATTCCCTGTTTTTATTTTTTGTACAAGTTTCAACCGGATATTAAGTGTTAGTAAATATTTCTTAATATACCCTGCGTAGCAAAGGCATAAAAAAACCCACCTTTCGGTGGGTTTTTAAGATACTTGTAAAACCTATCTTATTCAGGAAGTACGTCGTCTTCGCCCTGTGGCAATGCTTCTTCAGCCTGCATGGTTTTAGAGAGCAATAGCTCTTGACGGATCTTTGTTTCGATCTCATTAGCCGTTTCAGGGTGTTCCTTAAGGTACTTCATTACGTTCGCTTTACCTTGACCAATGCGGTCGCCCTTGTAGCTGTACCAAGCGCCGGCCTTATCAACAAGCTTCTGCTTAACACCAAGGTCGATAAGCTCAGCTTCTTTACTAATACCTTCACCGTAGCGGATCATAAACTCGGCTTGCTTAAACGGAGGCGCAACCTTGTTTTTCACTACCTTAACGCGAGTTTCGTTACCTACTACCTCGTCGCCTTCTTTCACTGCACCGATACGGCGAATGTCTAAACGAACAGAAGAGTAGAATTTAAGCGCGTTACCACCAGTAGTGGTTTCTGGGTTACCGAACATTACACCAATCTTCATACGAATTTGGTTAATGAAGATACACAGCGTATTAGAGCGCTTAATGTTAGCTGTAAGCTTACGCAACGCTTGCGACATTAGACGGGCCTGAAGACCAACGTGAGAATCACCCATGTCACCTTCAATTTCAGCTTTAGGTGTAAGCGCCGCTACCGAGTCAACAATAACAACATCTACTGCACCTGAACGTACTAGCATGTCGCAAATTTCTAGCGCTTGCTCACCAGTATCAGGCTGAGATACCAATAGTTCGTCAATGTTTACACCTAGCTTTTCAGCGTAAACTGGGTCTAGGGCGTGCTCAGCATCCACGAACGCACAAGTTTTGCCCTTCTTCTGCGCTTCAGCAATAACTTGAAGTGTTAGCGTGGTTTTACCTGATGATTCTGGCCCGTAGATTTCAACAACACGTCCACATGGCAAACCGCCTATACCTAGAGCGATATCAATGGTAAGTGAGCCAGTAGAAATCGCTTCAATGTCCATGGCTTGGTTATCGCCTAAGCGCATGATTGCGCCTTTACCAAATTGCTTTTCAATTTGGCCAACTGCGGCGGTTAAAGCTTTTGATTTGTTATCGTCCACGTATGTATCCTCTAGGATTTGCGGTTAAATTCTGTTTTGGTGCTTTCCATATTTTGTATGAAGTTACCAAATAATGATCATATTCTATACTGTACAAGCATACAGTTTCAACCAGTGTTTTTAAATTTCGCTCAACATTTTAATTAACTGAGTAATAGCAAAGCTAATAGCGTGTTGACGAACTTCGTCGCGATTGCCGCTAAAAACCTGTTTGATTTGCGCTTCTTGCTCTCCACACAAAAAACCAAACCACACAGTGCCCACCGGTTTTGCTTCGCTGCCCCCGCCAGGCCCGGCGATGCCGCTTACGGTCACAACTAGCTGCGCACCGCTATTGCGTCGCACGCCTTCTGCCATTTCTTTTACCGTTTGCTTCGACACTGCACCATGCTCTTTGAGCGTCTGCTCGGTAACACCTAATATGCTCTGCTTCGCATCATTTGAGTAGGTCACCCAGGATTGATTAAACCAGTCAGAGCTTCCTGAAACACTGGTGAAAGCAAAAGCAATCCCCCCACCTGTACAGGATTCTGCACTAGATACATTCCAACCTTTTGCTCTAAGTGCATCCCCTAGTGCCTGAACTTGCACAGATAATGCGCTATCAAGCTTTAAAGGGCTGGCGTTTACCGTCGAATCAGTTGAAAATGTTGTGCTCATTTGGATATACCTAGTTACACCTGTTGTGCTTTATCAGATCTTCGCTTGATCTTAGTGGGCGTGAGTTTATCATTTATTCCCCTTAACAGGCATTAAACCCAGCAACAAATTCGCAGAGGCATTTTTTTTGGAATCACATACTCCTATGATGCGCCAGTACCTGACTATTAAGGCGCAGCATCCGAATATTCTACTATTTTATCGCATGGGCGACTTTTATGAGTTGTTTTACGACGATGCCAAAAAAGCTGCGGAATTGCTGGATATATCGCTAACAGCAAGAGGCAAATCTGGCGGTGAGCCTATCCCTATGGCGGGTGTGCCCTACCATGCAGTGGAGAGCTACCTCTCTCGCTTAGTCAAGATGGGCGAGTCGGTTGCCATTTGTGAACAGGTTGGCGATCCGGCCACCAGTAAAGGCCCTGTTGAACGTGCAGTACAACGTATTGTTACGCCTGGTACAGTGACCGATGAAGCGCTACTAGAAGAACGTCGCGACAATATTCTTGCGGCAGTCTGCGGTCATAGTATGCATTATGGTTTAGCGACATTAGATGTTACGAGTGGCAGGTTCGTTATCTTTGAAAGCGATAGTGATGAAGGCCTATTGGCTGAGATTCAGCGCATTAACCCAGCAGAACTTCTTTATCCTGAAGGGTTTGAAAGTTTACCTCTTGTTGAAAACCGCAAAGGGCTTAGACGCCGTCCTGAATGGGAATTTGACATAGACACCGCCACCGAACAGCTAAATGCCCAGTTTGAAACCAAAACATTAGAAGGCTTTGGAATAAAAGGCGTCACTAAAGGCTTAGGCGCAGCGGGCTGTGTTTTACAATATGTAAAGGATACCCAGCGCACTGCTCTGCCCCACATTCGTCGCATTCAAACCGAACAGCAAGACAGCCGTGTGCAGCTTGATGCTGCCACCCGCAGGAACCTAGAGCTTACCCATAATTTGTCGGGTGGGCAGGAAAATACGCTGTTTAGCGTGATGGATACCACCACCACGGCCATGGGTAGTCGTATGCTACAGCGCGTTATTCATTCGCCTTTAACAGACCAACATGAATTGCACAGCCGCTTAGATGCTGTTGAAACTTTCATTAACGACGACCCTGAAGATATTCGCACCGCGTTAAAGCACATTGGTGATATAGAACGTATTATGGCGCGCTTAGCTCTTCGCTCTGCGCGTCCTCGTGACTTTGCTCGCCTAAAAAATGCGTTTAATGCATTGCCTGATTTACAAGATGCTCTAGCTAGGTTCGATACAGGGCAAGTCAGAAGTATCAGCGAAACCATTGGCACTTACCCAGAGCTTCAAGCCCTGTTAAATGATGCCATTATTGATAATCCGCCAGTGGTAATACGGGATGGCGGCGTGATTGCCGAGGGCTACAACGCCGAACTTGATGAATTGCGCAAGCTATCACAAGGTGCTACCGACTACTTAGACGCTATGGAACAGCGTGAGCGCGAGCGCACCGGCATTTCCACGTTGAAAGTGGGCTATAACAAAGTTCATGGCTTCTTTATTGAAATTAGCCGGGCCAACAGTGCGTTAGCGCCCGCTGAATATATTCGAAGACAAACCCTTAAGAATACTGAGCGCTACATAACGCCAGAACTTAAAGAGCACGAAGATAAAGTGTTAAGCAGTCAAGGCGCTGCCCTTGCTCTTGAAAAGCAGCTTTATGAAGCCTTGTTCGACAACTTTGCTCCACACTTAAATAACTTAATTGAGACCGCCGCAGCGCTTGCCAAGCTCGACGTGCTGTGCTGTTTTGCCGAACGCGCAGTCTCCCTTGATTGGTATCGACCTAACTTGAGTCAAGAATGTGCGCTTTCTTATAATTCCGGTCGCCACCCTGTTGTTGAAAACGTAATGAAAGACCCTTTCATTGCCAACCCGCTTAAGCTAGACACCGAGCGACGCATGCTGATTATTACCGGTCCGAACATGGGCGGTAAATCAACCTATATGCGCCAAACCGCGCTCATTGCCCTGTTAGCCTGTATTGGCAGTTTTGTACCTGCAGAAAACGCCCACATAGGAAAGCTTGACCGCATCTTTACCCGTATTGGCGCATCGGATGATTTAGCCTCTGGTCGCTCAACCTTTATGGTTGAGATGACAGAAACGGCAAACATTCTAAACAATGCTACAGAAAACTCGTTGGTATTAATGGATGAAATAGGACGCGGTACCAGTACCTATGATGGTTTATCACTGGCTTGGGCCTGTGCAAGTTACTTAGCAAAGCAGCTCAATGCTTATACGCTTTTTGCCACGCATTACTTTGAACTAACTGAACTTCCAGAAACGCAAAGTGGCGTAGTGAATGTGCACTTAGATGCGATGGAGTTTGAAGATACTATACGCTTCATGCATACCGTATCAGAAGGCGCTGCGAGCAAAAGCTTTGGTTTACAGGTTGCCCAACTTGCAGGCGTACCGAAGGCGGTAATAAAAGCGGCACAACAGAAGCTTGCGGTGTTGGAATCATCACATCTTATGACCAGCACGGAAGATGGATCAGAGAAAGCCAACGATAAGTCTTTTGGAGCGAAGAGCTCGGTAAAAGGTGGAAATAAAACAAGCGCATCAGGTAAAGCCACATCAAATACCAAAGGCCAAGCTGAAATGCTATTCCCTGATAAGCCACATCCGGTTGTAGAAGCCCTTGAAAACTTATCGCCTGATGAGCTATCACCGCGCCAAGCGCTAGACCTTATCTACACACTAAAGCGTCTAAGCCAGTCTTAAACCAAGCTTAAGCGCGTATAAATTGCGCATCATGTGGGCAAATTGATTGTCTGCCCACATGATTTTGCGTATACTATCGCCCCGTCCAAAGTGTAGCTGGTTTTGTTCTAAACTCAGCCTATATTTACCATACAACCCAAACGTTCTAGGTTTCGCATGACAAATTATATTTTCGTCACAGGTGGTGTAGTTTCATCGCTAGGTAAAGGTATTGCTGCAGCATCGCTGGCCGCAATTCTGGAAGCTCGCGGTCTCACCGTAACCATGTTAAAACTCGACCCTTACATCAATGTCGACCCGGGCACTATGAGCCCTATCCAGCATGGTGAAGTATTTGTTACTGATGACGGCGCTGAGACCGACCTCGATCTTGGTCACTACGAGCGTTTTATTCGCACCCGCATGACAAAGCGCAATAACTTTACTACTGGTCGTGTGTATGAAGAAGTACTTAAGCGCGAACGTCGCGGTGATTACTTAGGTGCAACTATTCAGGTGATCCCTCACATAACAAATGAGATCAAGCGCCGCGTAATTGAAGGTGCTGAAGGTCACGATGTGGCTATTGTTGAAGTGGGCGGAACCGTAGGTGACATCGAGTCACAACCATTCTTAGAAGCAATTCGCCAGCTTGGTACAGAAGTGGGCCGTGAGCGCGCTATGTTCATGCACTTAACGCTAGTACCTTATATGCCAGCGTCAGGCGAAGTAAAAACTAAGCCTACTCAGCACTCGGTAAAAGAACTCCGCTCTATTGGTATTCAGCCAGATATTCTTGTGTGCCGTTCAGTTGGTGCATTACCAGCTAGCGAACGTTCTAAAATCGCGCTGTTCACAAACGTTGCTGATAAAGCGGTTATTTCACTTAAAGACGTAGACAGCATTTACCGTATTCCTGCTGCACTTAAAGCGCAAGGTATGGACCAGTTAGTTGTAGACCGCTTTGGTTTAGATTGCAACGAAGCAGACCTATCTGAGTGGGAGCAAGTGCTTTACGCAGAGTCTAACCCGACGGCTGAAGTAAACATCGGTATGATTGGCAAGTACGTTGAATTGCCTGATGCCTATAAGTCTGTTAATGAAGCACTTAAACACGCTGGTCTTAAAAATCGTCTTACCGTGAACATCCATCACATCGACTCACAAGACGTGGAAAGCAAAGGCACACAAATTCTAGAGCAGTTAGACGCTATCTTAGTACCTGGCGGCTTTGGTGAACGCGGTATTGAAGGTAAAATTGCAGCAGCCCGTTATGCTCGAGAGAACAAGGTGCCTTACCTAGGCATTTGTTTAGGTATGCAAGTCGCACTTATCGAATATGCACGTAATGTGGCAGGTATGGAAAACGCGAACAGTACTGAATTTAATCCAGACACGCCTTATCCTGTTGTGGGTCTTATTACCGAATGGTTAGACGCTGCGGGTACCACTGAAGTACGTACCGAAACGTCTGATCTGGGCGGCACAATGCGCTTAGGTAGCCAGCTTTGCCACCTTATTGAAGGTACAAAAGTTCACGAGATGTATGGCGATGCTGAGATTTACGAGCGTCACCGTCACCGTTACGAAGTAAATAACAACTTGCGCGATCAAATTGAAGCGGCGGGATTAAAGGTAAGTGGTTTGTCCACTGACAAGCGACTTGTAGAAGTGGTGGAAATCCCTGATCATCCATGGTTCATTGCGGGCCAATTCCACCCTGAGTTCACATCAACTCCTCGGGATGGACACCCACTATTTACTGGTTTCGTTGCTGCGGCAGGAAAATACCAGAAAGAAAATCACTAATTTCTAATAAAAGGGGTGCTCTCTCCCGTTGCACCCCATTCAATTGTTGAGGAAAAAACATGGCGAAAATTAGTCGCATTATCGGACGCGAAATCTTAGATTCACGCGGAAACCCTACCGTAGAAGCAGACGTATATTTAGAATCGGGCGTAATGGGCCGAGCTGCTGCACCATCTGGTGCCTCTACTGGTAGCCGCGAAGCACTAGAACTACGCGACGGCGACAAGTCTCGTTACCTAGGTAAAGGTGTAACAAAGGCAGTTGCAGCAGTTAACGATACCATCGCGCCAGCACTTATCGGCAAAGATGCACTAGCACAAGCTGATATCGACGGCATCATGATTGACCTTGATGGCACAGAAAACAAAGAGACCCTTGGCGCAAACGCGATCCTTGCTGTTTCTCTTGCTGTTGCTAAAGCGGCAGCGGCTGAAAAAGGCGTAGCGCTTTACGAGCACATTGCAGACCTTAACGGTACATCTGGTCAATACTCAATGCCTGTACCTATGATGAACATCATCAACGGTGGTGAGCACGCTGACAACAACGTAGACATCCAAGAGTTCATGGTACAGCCAGTTGGCGCGAAGAGCTTCAAAGAAGCACTACGTATGGGTGCTGAAATCTTCCACGCACTTAAGAAAGTTCTTTCTGCTAAAGGCCTTAACACAGCAGTTGGCGACGAAGGTGGTTTTGCACCTAACCTTAGCTCAAACGCTGAAGCACTAGCAGTTATCGTTGAAGCCGTTGAAAATGCCGGCTACAAAATGAATGAAGACATCACCCTTGCACTAGACTGTGCGGCGTCTGAATTCTACAAAGAAGGCAAATATGTACTATCTGGCGAAGACAAGAGCTTCGATTCAGAAGCGTTTGGCGACTACCTTGCTGACCTTTCTTCACAATACCCAATTGTATCAATTGAAGATGGCCTAGACGAAAGCGACTGGGACGGCTGGGCAAGCCTAACTAAGAAGATTGGTGACAAAGTACAGCTAGTTGGTGACGACTTATTTGTAACTAACACTAAAATTCTTAAGCGCGGTATCGATAACGGTATTGGTAACTCAATCCTTATCAAGTTCAACCAAATCGGTTCACTAACTGAAACCCTTAACGCAATCAAAATGGCGAAAGACGCTGGCTTTACAGCGGTTATCTCTCACCGTTCTGGCGAAACTGAAGATGCGACCATTGCTGACCTTGCAGTAGGTACAGCGGCGGGTCAAATTAAGACTGGTTCACTGTGTCGTTCTGACCGTGTTGCTAAGTACAACCAACTTCTTCGCATTGAGGAAGCGCTAGGTGACGCAGCTACCTATAAGGGCCGTAGCGAAATTAAAGGTCAATAAGCTTAAGCCAAATATGGTTTAACTAGCTTTGTTGAAAGGCACCAGCGTAATTCGCGGTGCCTTTTTTGTTTGCCCAGCGAAGCTGACAAACAAAAAAAGCCCTAACTGGCGTTAGGGCTAATGCACACATCACAACCACACTTTGTGATCCAGGGTGTAGTTACTGCCGCGTGTCACGGCAGTTGTTTTACAAATTAAAAACGATAGTTTGCACCTACAGTAATTCTTCGGTCAGTAAGACCTTGGAAGCACAGAAGCGCACCTTCGTTAACACAGTACTGCTCTACTTCAGACTCAGTAATGTTTACTGCCTCAACACCGATATTAAGGTTTTCGTTAACATCGTAAGTCACGCTTGCATTTAACTGACCACGGTCAGCTTGTACCGCAGGGAAACCCCATGGGAAACTAGACGTACTACCGAAGTCATCAGTGCGATACGCTTCACGCCATGTGTAGCGCATACGAGCAGATAAACCAAACTTTTCGTAGTAAAGCGTAATGTTGTAAGCGTTCTCTGAAAGGTTTAGTAAGCCTTGAACTGCGCTAACCTCTTCATCGCTTCCAGTAGTAGCAGCAAAAACGTTAGCTGCACGGCTTGTAGCCGTATTCTCAGCTTCACCACCATCAAATTCTTGAATGGTATAGTTAGCAAGCACACCAAAGCCTGAAGCCCAACCTAGCTCATTTTCAAAGCCAGATAAATCATATTGAACCGCAAATTCGATACCTTTCTGGGTTGTTTCACCCGTATCGTTAATTTTCGTCTCTGTCCCTACACAAACGCCTGTACCAAGCTCAGGGCCAAACACGTTAATATCAGCAATTGGGTTAAAGACACCACCACCTTCACAAGGGTCAGTTAGGTCGCGATAGCCTGTCGTCGGGTCTTCAAATGGGCTTACAATTTGATCTACGAACAAATCTTTACGAGTTTTGTGGAAGATACCCACACTTACTACACTGGCTTCAGCAAAGTACCACTCGGCCGCTAAGTCATAAGAAATAACTTCTTCTGGCGTTAAGTTTGGGTTACCAATAGCCACATTAGGGTTAGGGCTTGTGCTGAAGGTCACTGACGTTGATAAGTCATTGAAGTTAGGACGACGGATATCTTTACCCGCACCAAATCTTAATACTACGTCATCAGTAACATCTGCCACTAAGTTGAAGCGAGGTAGAATGAAGTCGTAATCGCCAGTGTTAGTCACACGAGAAACCAACTCATTACCTTCATCGTCTACGGTTATTGAGTTACCCACAGACGTTACGTCTGTTTGCAGATAACGAACACCAAAGTTACCGCGGAACATTTCATACTCGAAGTTAGCCTGTGCGTACAATGCATGGGTTTCTTCTTCAATGTCAAAGAAGCCTGATGAGCTTGCCGTAGGAGCACTTAACGAACGTGTAGAACCATGTGCTTCCATTGCCGCTTGAAGCGTCGCTAGTACCGCATCAGGGTCAGATGACACTTGCTCTGGGTCAATTAACAGGAAGTCACTAACGTAAAGCGCACGTCCGTCTGCATCGTTGAAGTTATCAGGGCCCGCAACCAACAAGTCACTAAATAAGCTGCCTCGAGGACTATCTTCCATTGTACGCAAGCCAACGCTGGTACCAATATCCTCACGTTTGCTACCAGATTTATTGTAGCGGTAACCAAAATCCACTGACGTAATCATAGTATCCACGTAATACGTAAAATCTACGCGGAATGCATCTTCAAAGTTTTCGGTAGTATCACGACCAATATTTACATCACGAAGCACTACATTGTTCGGGTCAAGTAATTGTTCAACCGTAGGAGCATACTCAGCGCCTTCAGCAATACCAAACGTCAATGCACCACCGGTAAGATCATATGCAAAAGGAACAGAGTTATCGTTTGCACCTCCGGCATCTAACGGCGCGTTTGGATTGATAAAGTTAAGGGTTGTATTGAAGCTTGGCGTTGTAGTGTCAGATGTTGTTGATGCAACTTCCGCAAACACGCTCCACTTTTCGCCCTGCCATTCTCCACCTAGACGGAATATCTCGCTTTTAGTTACACGTGAATTAGTATCGCTTGAGAAACGTAAGTTAGGATCGTCGTCGTCGTTTTCCAAATTCACAGGGATAACACCACGCAGTGCTGCCTGTATAGAACCTAAGTTTGTACCACCTAATGAACCAAAGTTGATAGTTTCAAACTCATCAGGAACAGAAATGTCATTAAGCGCGCTTACCCCTGACGCTTGAACACGAGAACTCTCTTGCAGACGTTCTTGATCATTAATAATAGCGTCAAAGAAAAACTTGGTGTTGTCATTCGGCGCCCATTCAATGGTACCTACAAGGTTTTTAGTTTCGTACTCAAAGTTATCGTAGTCTTGAACAAAGAACTGGATAGGTAAAAAATCAAAAGACTGAGCACTTGCTACACCGCTATCTGAAGCAACTAGGTTATCTCTGTCTGCGCGAGGTCGAAATGCCGTTACGTCTTGCTGAGCATAACTACCACTTATTACCACACCAATGGTACCGTGGTCGGTATCCCAATTATCGCCAAACGTACCCGAAATACGAGGTTGAAAGTTACTGTCGGTGGTTAAGCTGCTGTTCTCACCTTGTACACGAAACGCTGCAAGCTGTTCATTAAGCTGTAAGGGACGGATTGTTTTCAAGTTAATCGTACCACCCACTGAACCTTCAATGGTTTTAGCGTCGGGCGACTTAGTCACTTCCAAGCCAGCAATAATCGCAGCTGAAACGTCCTCAAAGTCAATACCGCTTCGACCTGCACCAGAACCAACGGTGGAAACACCGTTAATTTCTGTACGGTTAGCATCGGTACCACGAATTTGTACGCCTGTACCCACACCTGCTTCACGAGTGATTTGAATACCGGTAATGTTTTCTAGTACTTCTGCTAAGTTTTGGTCTGGTAACTTACCAATATCCTCTGCTTCGATAACTTCAACAAGGTTATTTTTAAAGCGTTTTTCATTCATTGCGCTAGCGAGTGACGCTCGGATACCCGATACCTCAATGACTTCAACATCTTCGTTTTGTTCTTGCTGTGTTTCTTGTGCGTTTACTGATGCGGTTAGGCTTAGTGTCGTAGCCGAAAGTACCGCAAGTGTAATCTTTGATAATTTGTGTGCCATGTGTGTTTTCCTCTTAAGGATTGAGGAATGTCTAATCACTCATTCCTTACCACTTAATTGATTTGCAACTTACCCGCCCTGCAAATTCGCCTTACACCTACTTTACAAGACAGTTACAAAAGTAAGACAAGTTTTTACATTGGTCAACACAAAATGTTAAAAAATGGTCAATTATATTTATATTTTTGGCATTACCAATATTTACAAAGGATGACTCAATAAGATTGAACGCCATAAGAAACAACAAATAACACTTAAAATACAGAAACTTATATATTTAAAATGTATTTTCCGTCGTTTTTAACATTACTTACACAAGCGGTAAGCTTTGCAACATAATTGGTCATACAGGTTGGTTGTCAATAAGTAGTATGCCAATCCATTGTTTAAAAAAAGGATGAAACTTAAATTTGGCGTTCGCTCAGCTCATTGGAGACAATACCTATTGAAATCGCTATGTGGCGCTTTTTGCCGTTTCTTGATACGGTTAAACAATAATCAAACACATGTGCAGATAAGTAATGACATCAGAGAAACCTTCTTCTCGATCTCAAACAGGCTTTTTCAGTGAATCGGGTGAATTAGGGGGAAGCCATGCGCAGTTCACCGAAATTTGTACTGCGCTCTATGAGAGAGAATTATTGACACTTGCTCATTTGAACACAAACAATGCTTCGATGATAAAACGTCGAATGGGTGGCCTGCCCTATCATATTCGAAGCGTTGCTCGCTTTATGGTTACACAACTTCAATTTTCCCCTCCGCTGAAAGTCGATACGCACAATGGAAGTTGGTTTGCTAAGCAACCGGGTAAGTGTCCTGGTTCAACGCAAGATAATGAAAAGTGCGTGCAATGGTTCAAGAAGAATACGGATTACGGTTTAGTTGTTCCTGTACTTGTTCAAAGCATTGAAGGACTTACGATTGAACTTGATTCTATTGATATGTTTCGCGAGTCTAGGGATAAGATTCATTTAAATAAGCATGGTTGGTTCGATATAGGCGAAGGCCAATTAACTAAAAAATGCGCGTCACAAGATGCTATTAACATTCAACCGATTGATGAACTATCAAAAAGCGTATTCTCTTCGTCCCAACTATCAAGCACAACACTTACGTTGCTAAAACCTACTAAAGCTATAATGAGTAGTGCTTGCTGCGGTCATATGTGGAACTATAAATCAAAATCTAGCCCGCGTTCTCTTTCGTTACGAGAGATGCGCTTATCCACTCGGCTCAATTGGAAAAATTTCACTTCAACACGCAGCAAGCAATAATTATTCACTTTTACTGCATGGTATTTCACTAATCCGAAAACCATCTTTTTAAGTTTTTTAGTATATGCATCCTAACAATCTGCTTAAGCGATATTAAGATTTACTCAATATGACGTAAAGTGTTAGGCACCTTCAGCCTAAAGAGCGAATATTAGGATAGCCATCCTAAATAATTAAAAGATAGTTTTTTATATACGAAAAATATACTCATTATCGTAAACAATGGTTGACCTCTCCCCGTCACATGGGTACATTGTCGCTATCAACTTGGTCAGCAAAGAAACAACAGCAAATGCGTATTCGTTTTCTTCTTCTATCTCTACTCCTTATGGCAGCCAGACTGCACGGGTAGATTGCGACCAGCGATTTAATTTCACAAAAACCCGTGCCAAGCACGGGTTTTTTTTTAACTATTCAACTGAGAGAGCGTCATGACAAATCAAGTGAAGATCTTTGATACCACATTGCGAGACGGTGAGCAGGCCTTACCTGCAAGCCTAAGTGCCAAAGAGAAATTACAGATCGCGCTGGCGCTCGAACGCTTAGGCGTAGATATTATTGAGGCGGGTTTTCCCGTGTCTTCTCCTGGTGACTTCCGCTCTGTACAAATGATTGCAAAAGAGGTTAAAAACTCTGTTGTTTGTGGCCTATCTCGTGCTTTGCCAGGCGATATTGATGCCTGTGGTCAAGCGCTAAGCGTTGCAGAACAATTCCGTATTCATACCTTTATTGCTACCTCCGAAATTCACGTTGGCGCTAAGCTTCGCAAGTCACAAGATGAAATTGTAGAAATGGCGGTGAAGGCGGTTAAGCATGCACGTCAGTACACAGATGACGTAGAGTTTTCGTGTGAAGACGCTGGTCGTACTCACATCGACTATCTATGCCGCATGGTAGAAGCTGCGATTAATGCCGGTGCAACTACCGTGAATATCCCAGATACAGTGGGCTACACCACACCTACAGAGTTCGGCGGTATTATCCAGCAATTATTCAATCGCGTACCTAATATCGACAAAGCCACAATCTCCGTTCACTGTCATAACGACTTGGGCTTAGCCGTTGCGAATTCATTGGCAGCCGTGGAGCAAGGTGCAAGACAGGTAGAGTGCACGATTAACGGTATTGGCGAGCGTGCCGGTAATGCATCGCTTGAAGAGATAGCCATGATCTTACAAACCCGTAAGAGCATGTTGGGCATTGACACCAATATCAACTCAACCGAAATTTCTCGCACCTCTAAATTAGTTAGCCAGCTTTGTAATATGCCGGTTCAGGCCAACAAAGCCATTGTAGGTGCCAATGCGTTTAGTCACTCTTCAGGTATTCACCAAGATGGTGTCTTAAAAGCGCAAAATACCTATGAAATTATGACGCCGGAAAGTGTAGGCATTAATAAGAATAATCTAAACTTAACGTCTCGCTCTGGCCGCCACGTAATTAAGCACCGCTTAACAGAGTTGGGTTACAAAGCAGAAGACTACGATTTAGAAGCCGTGTATGACGCATTCTTAAAGCTAGCGGACAAGAAAGGTCAAGTATACGACTACGACCTTGAAGCATTATTGTTCTTCGATAAGCAAAAGCACGACCAAGCGCACTTCCAGTTGCTTTACCTTCAAGCAAACTCAGGCCGTGAAATCATTCCAAGCGCTACGGTCAAAATGAAAGTGGGCGATGAAGAAATTACCCAATCTAGTATTGGAAATGGACCTGTAGATGCGGCGTACAAAGCTATCATGTCTATACTGGGTCACGAAGATTTAGAAGTTGTCGACTTTAAACTAGATTCAAAAGGTGAAGGTGCCGATGCCTTGGCACAAGTGAGCGTTATCGCCACATATAAAGGTCGCCGTTTCCACGGGATTGGGCTTGCTACAGACATTGTAGAAGCCGGCGTAAAAGCTTTGATCTTCGTATTAAATAACACTTATTTAGCCGATCAAATTGATCAGCAGAAAAATCAACAAGAACGCGTTGCAGGAGTATAAATGAGCCAGTATTCAATTGCCGTATTAGCCGGAGACGGTATCGGCCCAGAAGTTATGCAGGAAGCCAATAAGGTTTTAGATGCTGTTGAAAAGAAGTTTAACGTTAGCTTAAACCGTACTGCATACCCTGTAGGTGGCTACGCCATTGATACTGAAGGTGAAGCTCTGCCCTCTAAAACTCTATTGGGCTGCGAACAAGCCGATGCAATTTTGTTTGGCAGTATCGGCGGCCCTAAGTGGGACACCTTGCCGCTAGAGCAGCGCCCAGAGCGTGCCGCATTGCTTACCCTTCGCAGCCATTTTGACCTGTTCAGCAACTTACGCCCTGCTCGCATTTATCCGGGCCTTGAAAGCTTATCTCCTCTTCGAGAAGACATTGCAAAATCAGGCGTAGATGTTTTGGTTGTGCGTGAGCTAACCAGCGGTATCTACTTTGGTCAGCCGAAGGGCCGAGAAGGTGAAGGCGAAGAAGAATTCGCGTATGACACTATGCGCTACAGTAAACGTGAAATTCGCCGTATTTCGATTGCAGCGTTTGAAACAGCACAGAAGCGTCGCGGCAAAGTGACGTCGGTGGACAAAGCTAATGTATTGGTTACTAGCCGCCTATGGCGTGAAATTGCTGAAGAAGTAGCAAAAGACTACCCAGATGTAGAACTTGATCACATCTATATCGACAACGCTACTATGCAAATCATGAAAAACCCAGCACAGTTTGACGTCATGCTATGTTCAAACCTATTTGGCGATATCGTTTCTGATGAATGTGCCATGATGACAGGCTCTATGGGTTTGCTGCCATCGGCAAGCATGAACGAAGAAGGCTTCGGTCTTTATGAGCCAGCCGGCGGCTCAGCGCCTGATATTGCAGGTCAAGGCATTGCTAACCCTATCGCACAAATTTTATCAGCCGCTATGATGCTGCGTTTCAGCATGAACTTAGGCGATGCAGCAGATGCTATCGAAAAAGCAGTGGTAGCGACACTAGAAGCAGGTGTACTTACGGGCGAGTTATTACCTGCAGATAAACGCAGTCAAGCGGCAAGCACGTCGCAAGTAGGCGATGAAATCGTTAAACAATTAATGGCGCAGGAGTAAAAACATCTCATGGCCAAGACCTTATATGACAAAGTGTGGCAAGCCCACATTATCGACCAAATCGGTGAAGACAGTTTAATTTATATCGATCGCCACTTAATTCACGAAGTGACGTCGCCTCAGGCATTTGCTGGTCTTAATGAAAAAGGCCGCAAAGTACGACGTCCTGACCGCACGGTTGGCACCATGGACCACAGTATTTCAACTCGTTCATTAGCAATCGATGCCTGTGGACCAGCCAATGCACTTCAGCTACAAACCTTGGCAAAAAACTGTGAAGATCACGGCATTCAGCTATTTCCAGTGGGTCACCAAAAGCAAGGTATTGTGCACGTTATGGGGCCTGAATTAGGTTTAATTCAGCCAGGCATGACGGTGGTGTGTGGTGACTCACATACTGCGACTCACGGTGCATTTGGTGCGCTGGCCTTTGGTATTGGTACCTCTCAGGTAGAGCATGTTCTAGCTACGCAAACGCTAAAGCAAAGCCGTGCTAAAAGCATGCTGATTAACGTTAATGGCAAGCTTCCTGTAGGTATTACCGCAAAAGACATCATTCTTGCCATTATTGGGAAGATTGGACACGCTGGAGCTACTGGCCATGTTATTGAATACGCAGGTGAAGCTATCCGCGGTTTAAGCATGGAGGAGCGCATGACGGTGTGCAACATGAGTATTGAAGCTGGCGCGAAAGCTGGCCTTGTTGCACCAGATGAAACAACATTCGCCTACCTTGAAGGTCGTGAATACGCACCGAAAGGCCAAGACTGGGAAGACGCAGTTGCTTATTGGAAGACCCTTTATACCGAAGAAGGCGCAACCTTCGACACTGTGGTTGAACTTGAAGCAGCAGATATCGCTCCTCAGGTTACTTGGGGTACCAACCCAGGTCAGGTCATTGGCGTAAACGCACCGGTACCAGCCCCTGAAGATTTCTGCGACCCGATTGAAAAAGAAAGCGCGGTAAAAGCACTCGAATACATGGGTTTGAAGCCAGGCGAAAAGCTAGCTGATATTCCGGTAAATCACGTATTTATTGGCTCATGTACTAATGGGCGTATTGAAGATATGCGTGCAGCGGCACAAATTGCCAAGCGCGGTAAAGTCGCCGATTCAGTAACAGCTATTGTTGTTCCGGGGTCTGGAAATGTTAAGCGCCAAGCAGAAGCTGAAGGATTAGATAAAATCTTTATCGATGCTGGCTTTGAATGGCGTTTGCCGGGCTGCTCAATGTGCCTTGGTATGAATGACGATAAACTAGTGGCAGGCGATAGATGTGCTTCTACCAGTAACCGTAACTTTGAAGGCCGACAAGGCCGTGGTGCGCGTACTCATTTAGTAAGCCCAGCAATGGCTGCTGCTGCGGCAATTACCGGTCGCTTTGCTGACGTTAGAGATTATCAGGAGTAATTTATGTCTGAACAAGGTTTTACACAACACACAGGCATTGCTGCGCCGCTTGATCAGGCGAATGTCGATACCGACCAAATTATTCCAAAGCAGTTTCTAACCGGCGTAACGCGTGCTGGCTACGGCAAGCACTTGTTTCACGACTGGCGTTATTTGGATTTAGAAGAGAAAGAGCCAAACCCAGCGTTCGCGCTGAATAAGCCTGAGCACAAAGGCGCAAGTCTATTACTAGCTCGCGAAAACTTTGGTTGTGGATCAAGCCGAGAACACGCGCCGTGGGCACTTGCCGACTTTGGATTTAAAACGGTTATTGCCACCAGCTTTGCTGATATTTTTTACGGCAACTGCATTAATAATCAGCTAGTGCCTGTTGCATTATCAAGCGAACAAATGGACGCTTTGTTTGCTGCAGTGAAGGCAGACCCAGCAACTAAGATCACCGTTGATCTTCCAGCGCAAACGGTAAGTTTTAACGATACAAGCTTCAGCTTCGTTATTGCTGAGCATCACAAAAATAACCTTATTAAAGGCTTAGATGCTATCGGTCAAACGCTTGAACTCACAAGTGCTATAGAAGCCTTCGAAGATAAACAGCCCGTGTGGTTGTAAAAGCGTGGGGCTTTAGCGCTTAACAAAGCCCTAGCATGACACATGGGTGCTGTCGCGAGATGGCACCCTGTTTATTTCTCTCATCTATGCCTCTACCTTAACTTCGCATCAAGACGTCTAATACCAGTCCGCATTAAAAATATCAGTTCACCTGATTTGAGCTATAAGTAACTTCTCGGCACATTTACACGTCACACGTTTTCTCACGAATTCGTTAATCCTATATTCGCCGACTCTAGCTATACTAAAGACTAATAAACTCCTCACTTTTTTCACTGGAATATCGTACTATTCGTTTCTATTGTAATTGAAGGCTATGGCAACGTTGTGCCTCACAGGAGAGATAATGCTAGAACAGGTACCCATTGATGATTTGCAGCCAGGAATGTACGTCAATCAAGTACTTGAACAAACAGGTTCACTTAAAATGCGCTCTAAAGGCATTGTGAAAACCCAAGCCATTATTGATAGTCTAAAATCGAAAGGTATTTTAAGCGTCGAAGTAGATCTTGCGAAATCTAAGCTGCCTGAGCCAGCTGTGCCACCCGAGCCAGCTAAAGAAAAAGAGCCTGAAGTGACTAAACCGGTTGTTAAGCCAGTGGGTCGTGATTCAATTAACGAAGCCAACGAGCTTTACAGCAGCGCAATTGCCATTCAAAGCAGCTTTTTAAAGTCGCTTAAAAATGGGGCGGTAAAAGATTTGTCTCCCATGGAGTCGCTTTCGCAAAGCCTGATCGAAAGTGTATTTGATAATAAAGATGCGCTGAGCTGCCTGACTATGATCAAGGATACCGACCAGTACCTTCTTGAGCACAGTATTAATTGCAGTGTACTAAGCGGCATTTTCTGTGAGTTTCTTGGCTATGACAGAGATACCACAGAGCAAGTGAGTTTAGGTGCCCTATTGATGGATATCGGCATGTCTTCCCTGCCAGATGAAATTCGCAATAACACAGGCGAATTTTCCAGTGATGATTGGGAAGTGATGAAAACCCACGTTGAAATTGGTGCAGACCTAGTTGAACAGTGTGGCGATATTTCTGACCTATCGCTACGCATCATTGAAGAGCATCACGAGCGCGTTGATGGAAGCGGCTACCCGAGAGGATTGGTTGGTGACGAAATCTCAGAGTTCGCGCGTATTGCTGCCATTGTGGATGCATACGATGCCATGACATCTAATCGTACGCACAAAAACAGTATCACGCCTACTCAGGCGCTAAAGCGACTAACTGCGACAGATAACTTAGACCAAGAATTGGTAAAACAATTTATCCAGTGTATTGGCGTGCACCCTGTAGGTTCTTTGGTACGTTTGAAAAGCGGTAAGTTAGGCATTGTAAGTAAAATTAATCCCAAAGACCCTGTAAGCCCTCACGTTATGACTTTCTACAGCGTTACCTCGCAACATTTTAATGAAGTGAAGCGAATTGATTTAAGCCAATATGATGATGAGATTGTTTCAGGGGTTCGCCCAGAAGAGTTTAGCTTGAACCTGCCTAAATTCTTTAAAGACGTGTTTGTGAATCAAATGCCGCTTTAGCCCCATGTTAAGCCTACTGTCGGGCCCGCTATTGGCAAGGCGAAATACTACATAAAGGCCCTAATTTCAGGGCCTTTTTGATATAACATCAACCTAAATTTATAACAGGTATTTCTGCTCTAATCGATGAAACAACTACCAGTCAGTTAATGCCGCCATGGTAAAGATTTCGTCTTCAAAAGAAAGCACCACGCGCTGCGCTTCAATATTCACAATTTGCACTCTATCGGCAATCCAGTCGCCCTCGCCTATTTGACGCCCATTGACTCTGACCCACCTATCGGCTGGTCGAGAAGCATACATGTGTGCACTAAAATTCATTGTAGGAAGGCGCGTTAGCAAGCGAACGGGCAATTGATCGACACGAGGCAAGTCGTCCTTAACTGTGACTTTAGTTTCTTCTTCGGCCGGAGTATCGTCTTGCGCTTTTGAGTCTAATGCCGCCACAGCAGCGTTAAAGCGCGCCATAAGCTCTGGCGACACTGATACGTCAGATTGAGGTGCGGTTTCGTTTAACACTGTACCTTCGTAATCTTGTGAAGACTGAGTTTCGCTTGAGTTACTACCCTGTGTAGCCGCTACACTGTCATCTGCTTTGTTGCTTCGCGCAATGTCGGGCTGTGTGTTTGGCTCAATGGCTGCTTCGCTAGAGGAGTTCGTGTTGGCAACTATATCGACAGCTTCGTCTTTAGGAACATTCGAACTGCCACTTTGTGTACCCGTCTGGTCTGTAGGTTGTGTTTGTTCACTTTTATTTTCCGAAGTAGCGGGCATTTCGCTACCGCTTTGCGTAGCGACAAGCTCCGAAGTATCCTCGCTTTTGTCTTCCTTTTCAGCGCTGGTTTCGGATGCTGTCGTAGGTGCCGCCGTGTGCGCTGTTAACATCGGCCACCAGCGCTTGGCTGTGGCTGCGGAAAAGCCAATGCATAAACCGCCAAGAATAACGACGGCAAATAGCGCAACTTGCTTAGTGTATAGCTTCCACGCCGAAGGTAATCCTTCTACTGTTGGCAAAAACAAACTGCGATTAAACTGCTCATTGAGCGATTTATCAAACGTGGCGCTTGTATCATGCTCGCCGCGAAGCAAAGCTTGGGTTTGCGTTCTGTGATGTGTAGTCGCGGGGGCTATTTCCACGGTTTGCTCAGGGTCTATTTCAACCTCTTGCACACCCATTTCAGCCAAGCCCTGCACCATGGCGTCGCTGGTCACTAAGCCCGACTTTCTAATTTTAACCGGCCCGTTCTGCTTGATGATTTGGACAATCACCATGCCGGGCGTTAGATTTTCAATGGCAACGATATTAGACATACAAGCTCCCTAACCCGTAACCGAAAATAATGGCCAAAACAAATGCCGATGCCAGATACCATTTACGCTGGCTTTGTACGCGCTGACTGACAACATCTTCACCTAGAATTTGCTCTGCCGCGGCCAAGAATATAGGCTTTTGCACAACCGCATGCTGCTTAGTAAAAGATAAGGTTAACGCCCGGTCGCACAGCAAATTAATTACCCTTGGTATTCCCCCAGTAATCTGATGCACCGCGCGCAATGTAGACTTACTGAAAATACTGATATCACCTTCAGCCACGCTTAAGCGGTGTGCTATGTAAGCACTAACTTCTGGCGCAGTTAAGGGCAGCAGATGATAACGAGCGGTAATGCGTTGAGCTAGCTGACGTAATTCGTTACGCTTTAACAACTGCTGTAATTCAGGCTGACCAATCAGTACGACCTTTAACAGCTTTTCACGGTTTGTTTCAAGGTTGGTCAATAAACGAAGTTGTTCTAATACTTCAGGCAGTAGATGCTGTGCTTCATCTACCATAAGTACCGTGTTAATGCCTGCTTGGTGATTTTCGGCCAGCTTAGACAAAATTAAATCAGTAAAATACTTAAGGCTGGCTTTCTCTGGTGTATAGGGTAAGCCTAGTTCATCACACACCGTCGCTAATAGCTCAAGAGCAGATAAGGTAGGGTTTAATATCATAGCTACCTGGGTATTGTCCGGTAGCTGCTGCAACAATTTTCTTGAAACTGTGGTTTTCCCAGTGCCCACTTCTCCGGTGAGCATCACAAAGCCACCGCTTTCCCTAAGGCCGAAGGTCAAATGGGCTAATGCCTCTTTGTGTCTTGGGCTCATATACAAATAATCGGGGTTAGGCGCAATCGAAAAAGGATTGTCATTTAACCCGAAGTAGTTCAAATACATGGTTGCTGAAGCGCCTATCTGTTTTAATTTTTAACGACGATTAAACTACCAGACGCAACCTTGAAGTGAAAGCGCATAACGATGTGGCGACGAATTTTATTTGTAACATTGCTATACTGCGCCACTATAAATTAAGACTGTTGAATACGGTTATACGCCAAATATCAACACGTCTAACTTTTACTGACAAAAAGACGATTGGAAGAGCATGCAAGTATATCTCGTTGGTGGCGCAGTACGTGACGCACTGTTGAACAGAAAAGTTGTAGAACGCGACTATGTAGTGGTGGGCGCCACACCGCAAGAAATGCTTAGCCAGGGTTATACCCAAGTAGGCAAAGACTTCCCTGTTTTTTTACACCCAAAAACACAGGAAGAATATGCGCTAGCTCGCACTGAACGTAAATCAGGAAAAGGCTACACGGGCTTTGTTTGTGACGCTTCAAGTACCGTAACTCTGGAAGAAGACTTACTGCGCCGAGATCTTACCGTTAATGCAATAGCCCAAGATAACCTTGGAAACCTTATCGACCCTTATGGTGGTAAAAAAGATTTAGAAAACCGCATACTTCGCCACGTATCAGAAGCCTTTAGTGAAGACCCGCTTCGGGTATTTCGCGTGGCACGCTTTGCTACCCGCTATGCTTATTTGGGCTTTAACATTGCCAGTGAAACTATGGTACTTATGCAGAATATGGCCCAAAGCGGCGAATTAAGCACGCTAAGCGCAGAGCGCGTATGGCAAGAAACAAAGCGCAGCCTTTTAGAGAAAACACCCCATGTTTTTTTCACTGTATTAAACCAAGCCCATGGCCTTAATGACTGGTTTGCTGAACTTGAAAGTCACTTAGATTCTGCTTTGGCAACATTAAAAACGGCGGTAGCGCTAGAAAAGGCTGAAAGCAGCGATTCAGAAACCGATAGGCTGATAACAAGGTTTACTGCCCTGCTCACTCACCTTAGTGAGGAAGAAGCGAAACAGTTATGCAGTCGGCTCAAAGTGCAAAACCAAGTTAGTGAAGTCGTCAGCCTTGCCTGCAAATTCAAAGGCTTTCTTTTGAACGCGCAGAACTCGCCCGCCGATTTACTTGCCTTGTTCAATGGCTGTGATGCGTGGCGTAGAGAGGAACGTTTCACATTATTACTTAGCGCTTTTGCGCCTTATGCTCATAACAAGGGCGTAGCTTGGCAACGCCAACTAAAGCGCATTGAAAGTGCATTAGCCGCCGCCAACCAAGTGAACGTGCAAGATATCATTGCCACGGGCGTTAAAGGCCCTGAAATAAAAGACGCGATTAACCGGGCAAAGCTATCCGCTATTGCCTGTATTAATACATAATTGTGCTAAAGCAATGATCGAAAGAAAAACGAACGGACGCTTTCTCTCACCCTTAGCGTCACCACTTTTTTATTTACTTTTCACCGTTCTCCTTGCGCTTTCTGGTTGCACTGAAGAGACGCGCGTATTACCTGTTCACGAGTTTCGCTTTACCCCGGAGCCAGTGAGGAAAGCTGCGCTTTCAGACGATGCCCGTCTTGCGGCATTCATTTTTGACGACTCCTCGGTGTCTGTTTGGGATGTTGATGAAAAACGAGAGCGCTACAAATGGCATAGTGACGTGCTTGATGAAGAGTCACTGCACCTAATTACGTTTTCCAAAGACAAGGCATGGTTAGCGCTCACAGGCTATTGGAGCACTACACTGATTAACTTGCACTCAGGTGATGTCGTAGGAAGTTGGCATTTTAGTGGTAAAGATCCCGGCGCCACAGCGTCATCAACTTCCCTATCCCACCATGGTGACAGCGCACTAGTTGGTATGACTGACGGTACCGTATTGCTACTAAATTTTGATAACAGCACAGCATTGCAATACCAGCACAATACAATGAAAGTGCTTCATGTAGGCTATCTTTCTGATGGCTATGCGTTTTCTGGAGGGATAGATAAGCGCTGGTTTCTATGGGATTTAGACAAAAACGATGTGCTGCTGGAAAGGCAATATCGCAGTCGAGTTACCGCTTCAGTGCTAGACAATAGAGCTCAGCGAGCTTTTATATCCGATGCGCTGAACAGCCACGAAATTATTGATCTCGCCACCCATGAAGTGATGTCTGAACTACAATTTATGGAACGTTTCCGCTTTTTCCGAAAAGGGTTATTTTTAGAAAACGGTGACTACCTAATGACAACATCACCCAAATCAGTGGTGACGCTATGGCATGCTAACTCTGGCGAAGAGATAGCCTCATGGGAAATTAAACGCTACTCAAGCGAAGCCACAACTCACGCTATTACACTTAACGAGAATGGTGATGTTGTTACCCTCTCCTCTGATGGCGTGCTTCAAAGCTGGGATTACCGCGCAATAGCCAACCCTCTTTAATTCCATTGGTCCAGAACTGTAAACTGACTACTACTTCGAAATTTCACGGGTTGAAAGTGAGGATAAAGTGAGTAAGCTCGATTTAACCCACTTGCATTTACTTAACGCCAACAGTGCCAACCCGTTAGCGTCAGAATATGTATTTACCTACGGTGTGCGAATTTAACGCCAGTTTTTCTCAATGTTTTGGTATAGCAATGCTACAATACGCCCCATTCATTTAGAGCGTTTTTTATACTATGACTTTCGAAGAACTCGAATTAGACGAAGCACTGTGTCACGCAGCTGCCGATATGGGGTTTGAAACTCCAACTAGCATTCAAGAACTGGTTATCCCGCATGCGTTGGATGGACGAGATATCTTAGCCTCTGCTCCTACAGGTACAGGTAAAACAGCCGCATTCTTATTGCCTGCGTGCCAATTTTTACTTGATTACCCGCGCAGACAGCCTGGTGCTACACGCATTTTGATCCTAACACCTACCCGCGAGTTAGCGTTACAGGTTTACGAACAAGCCCTAGCCATAACAAAGCACACGCAAATTGTGTGCGGCGTGATAACCGGCGGTATTAACTACGGTACCGATAAAGAAACCTTAAGCAAGAATCTTGATATTCTTGTGGCTACACCAGGTCGCTTGCTTGAGCATATCGAAAAAGAAGCCGCAGATTGCCGAGATATCGAGTGTTTAATTCTTGATGAAGCTGACCGCATGTTGGATATGGGTTTCTCAACGGTAGTTAACCAAATTGCTGCCGAAGCGCGCTGGCGCAAGCAAAACCTACTGTTCTCAGCCACGTTAGAAGGTAAAGGGGTTAAAACCTTCGCCCACGACATTCTTAACAACCCTGAAGTTGTGGAAGCGAACCCGTCACGCAAAGAGAAGAACAAAATTCATCAGTGGTATCACCTTGCTGATGACATGAATCACAAGCAAGCCCTGCTGGTAAATATATTAAAGCAAGAGACGACTACATCTGCTGTTGTTTTTGTAAAAACTCGTGACCGCTTACAGATGCTAAAAGATTTCTTAGCGTCTAAAGACATTCCAGTGTGTTGGCTACAAGGCGAAATGCCACAAGACAAGCGTAATGCAGCCATGGCTCGCTTTAAAAGTGGTGAGGTACCAATCTTATTGGCAACTGACGTTGCAGCTCGTGGTATCGACGTACCCAATGTAAGCCACGTTATTAACTTCGACATGCCGCGCAAAGCTGACATATACGTACACCGTATTGGCAGAACCGGTCGTGCTGGTGCCAAAGGTACTGCAATATCGTTGGTAGAAGCCCACGATTTTGACATGGTAGCCAAAACCGCACGTTACATGGACGAACCGCTTAAAGCTCGCGTTATTGACGAGCTACGCCCCAAAAACAAAACGCCTAAGATTGGCCCCAAAAAGAAGAAAGTGAAGGCCAAAGACAAAGCCAAGGCAAAAGCTAAGCCTAAAAAGAAAAAGTAAAACTTGAGCACGTTAAGGGTGAGTGATGCGATGGCCGAAGGTTGGGAGTGGCTTTCGCAAACACGCGGTAAACACATCCATGTGCGCTCCACTGCCGCATCCCTGCGGCAGAGGGTTTGCTCAAACCACTCCCAACCTTCGTCCTGAATAGTCTCAAGCACTCGTTTAATGTATTCGAGCTTATTTCAGGAATAAAGAAAGAACGAGGAGTCTGGCACAATGAAGTTCCCAGAAAAAATTGTTTTAGCCACAGGTAATCAAGGTAAGGTGCGTGAGTTTGCATCCTTGTTTGCAGATTACGGTGTAGACGTTGTGGCGCAAAAAGAATTAGGTGTATCTGATGTGCCTGAAACAGGCACAACGTTCGTTGAAAATGCCATTATTAAAGCGCGTCATGCGGCAAAAGTAACTGGCCTTCCTGCTATTGCCGACGACTCAGGTTTAGTAGTCGACGCTCTTGGCGGTGCACCTGGTATTTATTCAGCCCGCTATGCTGGCGCTGATGCAACTGACGATACCAATATCGACAAGCTATTAACTGCCCTTGATGGCGAGAGCCAGCGTAAAGCGCATTTCTTCTGTACATTAGTGTTTATGCGCCATGCTGACGACCCAGTACCATTAGTTAGCCAAGGTAAATGGCAAGGCGAAATCTTAACTGCTCGCTCGGGTAACGACGGTTTTGGTTACGACCCTGTTTTTCACGTGCCAACTCATGGATGCACTGCGGCAGAACTAGAAAAAGCCGAAAAGAACCGCATTAGCCATCGCGGCAACGCCCTAGCGATTTTGCTTGATAGTATGAGAGCGACTTTTGCGTAATCCTCCGCTTAGCCTCTATATCCATATTCCTTGGTGTGTTCAAAAGTGTCCGTACTGTGATTTTAACTCTCACGGGCTTAAGTCTGACTTGCCCGAAAAAGAATATGTGGCGCATCTGCTGGACGATTTAGCCATTGATGCAAAACGCATTGACGACCGCCCTGTGGAGACTATCTTTATAGGCGGTGGCACGCCCAGTTTGTTTTCAAGCGAAGCCATGGCTGACATCTTAAACGGCGTTAAACAGCGGGTTAATTTGAGTGACACCGCTGAAATAACCATGGAAGCCAACCCAGGTACCGTTGAAGCCGGTAAGTTTGCAGGCTTTTATCAGGCAGGCGTAAACCGAATATCGGTAGGCATTCAAAGTTTTCAGCCAAAGCATTTAAAGGTGCTAGGTCGCATTCATAATGAAAGCCAAGCTGAAAATGCGGTAAAACAAGCACACAGCGCCGGGCTACCTACGTTTAATTTAGATCTTATGCATGGATTGCCGGAACAAAGCGTAGAGAATGCTATGGCAGATTTAAAGCAAGGTATTGAGCTCGATCCTTATCACCTGTCGTGGTACCAGCTTACTATCGAGCCAAATACGCCTTTCTATTCCAAGCCGCCGGAGCTACCTGACGACGACATTCTGTGGGAAATACAGGAAAAAGGCCACAGCCTTCTAGAGCGTGCGGGCTATCACCAGTACGAGATTTCAGGCTACGCTAAAGCAGGGCATCAATGCCGCCATAACCTTAATTACTGGCGCTTTGGCGATTACTTAGGTATTGGATGCGGTGCACATGGGAAGATTACCGATGCCGCTAACGGCACTATTCATCGGACCGTCAAAGTGAAGCATCCAAGAGGCTATATGGAAATGAGCCGCCCGTATTTAGATACGCAAACGCTGGTTAGTGCAGACGATCTGCCGTTTGAATTCTTTATGAACAGGTTTCGTTTAGTTGAGCCTTGCCCGATGAGTGATTTTAATGACTTCACAGGTACTGAGTTAACGGATGACGTTAAGCGCGCATTGTCTGATGCTCATCACCAAGGGCTACTTTCTATTTCAGATAGTCACTGGCAGGTAACTGCTAAAGGACGTAGATATCTCAACTCCCTACTGTCGTGCTTCGTTTAAACCCGCTCTTTTAAGCTCTTTGCTTTCCTGGTTTCTATAAGGACTTAGAACGAAAAAGCCTGCTCGCGCAGGCTTTATTATTCTAATGATCTTTTAATAGATAGTATTACTCTTCTAACTGCGTCTAGTTTTCGCTTTCGTCGTGACGAGTAATGATATTGTAAGGTTTAAAGGCAGGTACGCTAGCGCGAAGGTTTTCTTCTGCAACGTCTAAGCGTTTGAGCTTTTCACAAAACCACTCTGCTTTTTTACGCAAGGTGGTGGCTTTGTCGCCTACATCCAGGTGCTCGCCTACGTTATTTAGCTGACGAGTAATTTCCGCTACTTTCTCTTGGTTAACCTCGCCGCTTCCCGTATTAATGCCGCTAATTGCCGATAATATACCGCCTACTGAGGTAGAAATTGCTTCCTCAAGCTGTGCTTCTATTTCACTATCAACAAATTCGTCAACGCTTTCCAGTGACCCGGGGCCGATAAAATAATGATTACTGGCGTGCCTGAATTTATCTTTCACGCGATTTTGCACGCGCTTCATAGCAGCGTTTAATCGTTCATAGCTATCGTGGTCGCTACCAACTAAACCTAAATACACGTGTTCAATGGTGTCAATCGCCAAGTCCACACCTTCGGTAGCCAAAATAATCATTTTGGGAACCACATAGTGCAAACCTGAAGAATACTCGTTAAGCCACTGCTTTTCTTGTTCGCTTAAGGTTTGCCAACGCCCGCCTATGAACAGTTGGTTTTGGTCATTAATCTGAACTACGGTGCGGGTTTTATCCATTACACGAAGCTGCGCATTGTTTACGGCAATACCGTAGGCAAAATCGATGTTGCACGTATATTCAGCTTGCGCCGATGTACTGAGTCCAGCGAATAAACAAATTGTGAAGAGAAAAGCCTTAAGGCGCGATATCATTTTCATACCATCATTGTGGCTAGCTTACTAAGAAATAAAAAGCCATCATGAGTCTAACGTGCTAAAAATCAGGTTGAACATGTCGAGATGATCATTTTACGCAAATCGTAAATGGGTCATTAATGAGAACGATAAACATCTATATCTTTAACGTTCAGACCTAAAACAACAAAGCACGCATTATAGAGCGTGCTTTGTTGATAAAAAGTCTCAGTATCAGATACTAGACGAAAGACTAATAAGAAAGGATGTAGATCTTTACCTACACCTATTCGTCGGTGTAGGTGCGTACCAAACGTACATATATGAATCGGTCTTTTTCTTTTATGGAATGGCTAGCGTTAAAGAACGCAACAACCCATGCTCGGTCTGGATCGTCCGCTGAAGGGGTAGAAGTCCAAAAGTCATCCGGCGGCGTTGCAGGAAAAAGTGAACTATTAATGGCAGGTCGCACGCAGTCTCGTTCTGTTAACGTTGCCAACTCTTTAACGTTAGGCAAGCGCCACCCCAATAAATCATCGTTGCTCGCCTGCTGCGCAAGCTGTAAGGCCTGCTGCCACGTATATTTTACCGCTTCACCATTACACGTAGAGCCATCCCACGTTTGCCCTTCCGAACAACGCATCCACACCAAATCTGTTGTGGTATCTAGCAAGGTACTAGTAGTAACCGCTTCGAAATTATCATTTGGTGTTGTTTCAAGCCCATCTGATAGACATTCTTGGGCATGAACCGACACAGACGTACCTATAAGTAGTGCAGATGCAGCGAACAGGTTAATTGAAGTAGTCATTGATTTTTTCATCACTTTTTTGGTGGTCGTATTAACTAGCTTACTCATGACTATCTCCCTGCTCTAACTAAACGAACACGTGCGGCTGACGACTTGTTAAGAAAGTTATCTACGCCCGAGTCAAAATCTAAAGCCCAGGCATTTTGCGCATCGTCGCTATTCACCCCGTCTGCACTAGGCACGGATGTCCAATACCATAGCGGTTCGGTAGAGACTGCGCCTGTATTAGGGAAATAATCTTCATCAATAGCAACATCGTCGGCAATGCCTAAGTGCATTAAAGAAAATAGTTCATGATGAGTAGGTAAACGCCAGTCGTAAAAACCACACAAGCCTTGCGCATTTACAGCTTCAACATACGCAGATGTGTTGCAGTTAGTTAATAAGCACGTTGCATTCGAACCTGTTTCATCACCTTCAAATCCACCATTTACCTCGTCGCTATACCAAGAGTATGTATAGTCTTTGTCTTGAAATGCACCGTCGTCGGTTTTCACTTCCCATACTAGTCCGGTTACGTTATCTCGAACGCACGACCATGTATCAGCACTGGCATCCTGCTCATCACCGTTAGCGTTTAAGCGCGTGAAGTCAAACCCAGCTTTACCCCGCCCTGCTTTTTCTATTAAACCGTTTTGCTCAATAATATCAGCGCCTCGTTGCCCGTCCTGCCCAGGAAAGTCGTTTTGCTGCGCTTCGGTTAATGCATTATTGGTCGCTTGCTGTAAAAAACCTGTATCGTTTAAAAGCGGCGTTGGCATCGGGCGTATATTTACGTTAATCGTGTCTTCAACGCTATTGCCGTTGGCGTCGGTGACAGTAAGGGTATAGGCCACAACAGTAGAGGACGATACAGAAGGTGCTATAGCAAATGTGGATAGTGCATCATTGTCATCTACTGCGCTAATTTCAGCATTTGAAGCTAGCGTAGTGCTTGAGGAAACGTTATTACTGCGCTCCCATGAATAAGTAAGCGGCAAAGCACTAGGAATACTAGTGCTGGCCTCGCCATCTAAAATAACCACTTCTCCACTAAATACGCCTTGAGAATAACCCGCATCAACAACTGGTAAGGTTTCAGTTTCAGATTGAACAGAAATGGTGACGGTATCGGTATCAGTAGCCCCTTCACTATCGGTCACTTCTAGCTGAAAGGTAAGCTGCTGTGCATCGTTGGCGATGGGCGTTACGATAGTCAAAGTAGAAAGGTTAGTTTCTACACCGGTTATCACATTGGTCCCGCTGGTTTGAGTCCACGTGTAATCGGCTATTTCGCCCTCTGTGGCAGTCGAATCTGAGTCACTACTACCAGTACCATCAAAAACAACTTCAACACCACCGGGGAAAGTGTTCTCTGCTAAGTCGTCCCATTCAGGAACCTCTATACTGGCTTCAGGGGCGATATTTACAGGCGCAACCGTAATTACTGTAAAGTCACTGGCTGTATTACCGCTCTGATCATTAACCGATACGGTCAATGTATATTCAGTGGCACTATCCACCAGCGGCGCTTCGAAGCTAGCGGCAGAAGAACTCGTGTCTTCATGGGTGATGGTTAGTGACGGAGATGCGCTCCAATTATACGTGTAAGTGCCATCACCTCCGCTTACCTCTGCACTAAGTGAGTAAGTTACGCCTTCTGTCACTGTGGCATCAGGGCCAGCATTTATCACTAAATTACCGTTACCCGATCCCCCATCGCTTGAGTCACCATCACCGCCTCCGCCGCCACCGCAGGCAGCTAAAATAAATGCGCCGCCCAAAATGGCTAGTCCACGCGCCACTGTACGTGGTAAATAGCCTGAAAATGAAGACTTAATTAATTGCATACATACTCCCATCGCACTTAGTGCTGAAAAGCCCAGACGCAGCGCGTGAAAAAACTCGATATAGATGGATTCGCTAAGCGGCTTATGGCCTCTGTTGCGTTACAAATAGCGGTTAAGGTAAGGTGTGTTTCAATTTATTCGCGACTAATCTCGCTTCTTGCTCTTCGGACATCGTAACTTGCAGAGCCTCGAGCTGCTTTTTACCTACCGCCACATCAGTCATGTCGTAGATCATCATGCTAATGAAGTCCACCGTTCCTGTTGTGGAGGTAAGTGGAGATAGCGTGATGTTTTGATACATAAATGACTCACTACCTGTAATCGGCCGGTAGTTAGGAAACTTGAACAAATACGGGCGCTGCTCCCAGGTCATGAAAGCGCGAGTTTTTAAGTCGAAGACAGGCTTAGCTTTTTTCATAAACCAGTCTTGCTTAATTGAAGGGAAAAGCGAGAATAACGTTTTGTCTCTTACCTCACTCGGCAAAAGTCCACTGTGACTTTCCATAAAGCCATTCCATACCTGTACGGTAAAATTACGATCAAGTACAACGATCCCCACATCTACCGTTTGTAGCATGTCCATCATCCAATGGAATTCTTGTAACTCATCTAAATGCTGGCTCATTAGAAATCCTCCAACAAGTGGGCAAGCTTTGAATTCATCATTTTCATGGATTCTTCAGTGAACAACAAAATCAAATCGCATTGAACGTTATAGCCTTCAAGCCCATAGCTAAGCTCTATCGCCAATGTTCGCTTCCACTTAATTTGATTCATACTAATAATTTCAGTGATGGCACGGTGCTGACCAAGCACAATAGGATGACCTTGGCTGAAGTTAATATCCATCTGAGTTGCTAACCCACTCAAACAGGTTCCAATTAGAATACTCGCTGCATCCATAAGCAGCTCTAATTGAAGCTGGTCATCTACTTCACCTTCAACGTTTAGAATCTTTGCAACATCGTCAAAGCTTGAATCGCTTAAAATACACAGTGCTTCGCCACTTACTCCGGGTCCCAAAAATCCTTGGCAAACAGCGGTAACCTGCTCGTGGCTTTCAATATCAGAAAGCATCATGTGAAGCTCTGAAACTTCAATGAGATTAACGTTAGGTATGGGAAGTTCTACGAAGACATTCATGGTGCGCGCGAGGTGGTCGCCTGCTTGGCCCATTGCGATATTCGTTATCTCTTGGTAACAATCGCGAATATCAGGGTCAAGCGGCGTAATTTCTTCTCGCTCTTCTTCCTCGGCGTGAAGAATATTATATTTATCAAGAACCACAGCAAGCTTCTTGGGGTCCACTGGCTTGCGGATAAAGTCTAGCGCCCCTAACGACGTCACTCTTTCGTGCGCTTCCGGCTGAATATCGCCAGATACCACAATAACTTTGGTTTTAAGACCACGCTGTTTAATTGCCTCTAACGTACCGTATCCATCAAGAACAGGCATGTTCAAATCTAAGAGTAAAAGATCGCCTTTACCATCGGCGAGCGCAGTCAAAGCATCTTGGCCATTTTTTGCAAAGTGCACGGCTACGTCCCAATCTTGGGGGAGGCACTTAGCCACTTGCTTGCGCGCAACTAACGAGTCGTCACATACGAGTACTGAAAACATTAAGTTCTTTTACCACCTAGCTTTTACAACCAGCTGCCGCTGATATTTTCTAGTAATTTCAACTGTATCGGCACAACTACTGTGAACTGAAGTAATGATTTCTGCTTCAGGTACAGTAAGCGGTAGTGCCCTATCGATGTTATAAACAGATAACCTGTATATGGTGATACGAAACACCTCACTAAGAAATAGCACTTTTGGGGAATATTGCCAGCGTGTTTTACATTTAACTATAAGCTTACAACATAGCTATAAGTTTGAAGTCTCGGGCTGAAAGTTTAAACAAAAACGCCAAAGATTAGGGGGAGTATCAAAGCCGTAAATATCCCGTTTACACAAAGCCCAAGGGTAGCCATAGCGGCGACGTCCTCCCCCATTTGTATTGATTTGGCAGTGCCGATAGCATGCGCAACAGTACCTAAAGCAATGCCCTGTGCCTGTCGGTCATGCACGTCAAATACAGAGAACACCCCGGTCGCTACAATAGCGCCCACAATACCTGTAGTGATAACAAAAACGGCTGCTAGCGCGGGAATTCCGCCGATGTGAGCACTGGCTTCCATCGCAAGAGGCGTAGTGATTGATTTAGCTAACATGGTCATTTTTAGCGCCGATGGTGCATCTAACGCAAAAAGCGTGAGCCATGCGGTAACAGGCGCAATTATTCCACCAAAGCCAATACTGACTATTAACCTCCATCCGTAGTGCTTTAAATACTGCCATTGCCGATAAATTGGTAGTGCTAGCGCAACAGTAACAGGCCCCAATAGCCAATGAAGTAATGATGCCGAGTTCTGATACTCAACAACTTCAGTATTGGTCAAATAAAGGAGTACAGAAACAAAGACAGCCGTAAAAATAATGGGATGCGCGATTGGGTGACCGTTACATTTCTTACTAACCCACAGTGCGATAACGTAACCGACAACCGAAATGCAGAGCCACAACAAACCATTTGCGGTAAACGCTTGATTTGACGCATCAATCATTCAAGCTTCCCTTCCGTTTGTGAAGTACTTGAAGGTTTATTCAATTTGCTGCAAAACAGCTTTTGCGCGAACCAAGCCGTGATACCTAAGCTCAATGCTGTAGTAAGGATAATAGCTATGGCGATTGCCAGCGCATTGGCCTGAATATCATCCCAATAGATAGACACACCTAGTACTGCTGGGACGAAAAACAATGACATATGTTTTAAGGGAAAGGTAACAAATTTAGCTGTAGCGACTTCCAGATTCGGAAAAGTGAAGAGCATACTAAGTAGCAGACAAAGCCCAACCAACGGCCCTGGAATAGGTAACGCCAACATGGTAACGGCGAAAAGCCCAGCATAATACGCAGCGAAAACCACTATGGCCCCCACTACTGCGTTACTTACATTTCGCACTTTCTGTCCTTGCTTTCAAGTATAAAGCACTAAGTGTAACGATTAGCGAGTTCCACCACCAGCGGGACTATGGTCTTATGGGCCTTATGTTCTTTCTTGATTTTCTTGGCCCTCGACATGCCAAAACTGATAGTAGTACTTGTGGGTTATTTTAAAGATCTCGCCATCTTGCATAACCACTCTTTGCTGATTTAGCCTTTGATCTAAATGCGCGACGTGCTTGGCATTTACTGCTACTGAGCGATTACAGCGCTTAAAGTACTGCTCGCCAAGACGCTTCAGTAATTCACACAAAGTTGTGCGAACTACATAACATTCAGACAGTGTTTGTACACACATGTAGTCCCCTGCCGCTTCTATCCATTTAATATCAGCGGGATTTAAGCAACACCACCCATTCTCAGTTCTAATACCGACCACATTAGGTTTGATACTCTTGCTTAGCTGCTGGCGTAATGTCGCTAACAACGCGGGCTTAGATACCCCGTACTGTTTGCACAGCCCTTTTACCATTGTGTTAAATTGAAAATCACGTTCGAAACAGTCAAATTTGCTTTTAACGTATCCGATAGCATGTATTAGCTGGTCCTCTTCAAAAGGCGCTGTAATAAAACCAGATGCGTTGTACGAGAACGCCAGAAGTGCCTCTTCATCCTTGTCTCCCACCGCCAACCAATACTTTGAAGCAAGATTACGGCATGACTTTGAAACCGAATAGAAACCGATTGATTGAGGGTACTTTTCAGCCAAAGCTAAACAGTGACCCACCGACTCAGCTCCAAAAACATGGCTAAACAGATTTAGTTGCTTCAAGATTTTGCAAAGAGCGGCTTGCTTAGATGCAGATTGTAAGAATACTAATGAGATCATCTGCGCTCCCTTGCAATTTAATTGATGCTATGACTTTTTAGGCTTTATACCGCAGCTTTTTAAAGAACTAGCTGAAGAAAGATGGAAAAAAGGGGCTATGCATCACATAGCCCTAAGTCCAGGGCAAAAAACTCAAATTAGCGTTTAGCGGTCAATACGCTTGGGCTTGCATTTACTCGGCGCGCGATATGCTGAGCATTCTTAGAAGCGTTATGAGTAGCTGCAAAGGTCAACATATCTTGGCCATTACAAACCAAACCTTCGTGCAGGTCTCTCATATTTAAGCCTGTTGCTTTTACCGCGCGATGTAGTTTAAAGCGGCTGTCGCTCTTTACGGCTTCACATACAGCAATTAGCTTATCTTCTATCTCAGCTGGGTAAGAGCCAGCATTAGCAGCAGTAGCAGTTAAAGAAAGTGTGGTTCCTAGTAAAGCGATTTGGGTAACACGGCGTAACGTAAACATAACAATTTCCTCTGATAGTATTAGGCAACGCGGTGACGACCTCTACTTGTCGCCGCACCCATAACCTAGTTAAGTTTTATGATGTTTACGCTACAGAAGCGTTAAAATACGGTTACCTGAGTTGTAGCGATAAGCGCACAAAAGATAAGGTTTAACTATCTGCCTAAACTGTTATTAGTCGTGCTTAAAACATATTTTGAAACAACCTAAAAATTTTAAAATTGCTAGCTATAGTTAAGAAGCGCTAAGATATTATAAAAATAGAATTTAAAGTAGGCATGTCGTAAGCCAATAGCATTAATTCAAGGAAGAGAAATGTTAGAGCAGCAGCACTATCACCATATAAGAGAGCATATGCAGCCAGGCGACATCATTGCGTTTGGCGGAAACAGCTTGTTTTCCCGATGGACAAAACTTACTACGCGCTCAGCCGTTACCCATGTTGCCATAGTTACACAAACCAAAATTACACACACGAAAGCTACGCATACCAAAGCTACAGATACTATGCCGCACGACCAGGAAAGAAGCCGATATTACAATCACGTCATGGAAGCTACGTCGTTCAAGGGCAAGCGGGGCGTTATGACAAACCGTCTAAGCGAGCGTGTTGCATCGTACGACGGCGATATTTGGTGGCTGCCCTTATCAAACGCATCGCGCAGTATTTTCGAACAAAACAAACGCAAGTTCTTTGACTTTATGTGCGAGCAAGAAGGAAAACCCTACGACATACTTCAGCTATTCGGTTCGGCTGTAGACGCACTCGACGAGCACCCTCTATTTAGTAGTATTAGCTATAATAACGAGGATTTTAGCAGTTGGTTTTGTTCAGAGCTTATTTCTGAAGGGCTAAAGACCGCGGGTGTGGTTACAGGTGTAAACTCATCCGAGGTAACCCCAGTTGACATCTGTCGGTTCAATATCTTTAAAAAACGTTATGTGCAGCTTAAAGGGGAAGGCCGAGTTATCGCAGGCTTTAATTCTTTAGTGCCAGACAATTGGGGTCAGATTGCCTAACCCCACATAGCTAAAAGCTAGTTTACCTGCAAAAGGTAGTTCTGCTTTTAGAAAATGCTGTCTTGGTGAATTTTAATAAACATACCCGTACCAATTTTCGAGTAGTCAATTTTATATTCTTTTCCGTTTAGCGTTTGAATGAATACTAAAGTTTTTTCGTCGCCGAAAACATCGCTAGTCGTTACATCGACTAATTCCATATCCATCATTTTTGCATCACGCTTATTCTCAGGTACTTTACCTTCGTATTGCTTAATGCCTTTGTAGGTCACAAGGATTGGCGGGTTGTCATCGCCATTAATAACCAATAAATCTAACTTTCTAATTTTATGAATGATGGTGTTTCGACCACTTGTAATGAAGGGTTTTTCAGTCATTCTCATCTCCGCGACCGCTTACCTGCTTTTTTATAATTAACATAGATTGTGAACGTCGAGTTTATCACGATGTTAATAATCAGCACATAAGCATTTGGTTGATATATGTGTGCAAAGTATAAACATAAATTGCGAAATGTGAGCAATAAATCGCTAATTTTTAGTGTTTAATTATGTTTGTTTCAATTTTACTGCCATTTTATCCACGGTCTATAAACGAGATTATGGATTAGCTTCTCACATGGCTTAGTTTCAGGAGACTTAAAAACACAGCTTTCAGCTTCGTTTATATCAACTTGTGCCACTATGTTTGAAACAGAAACCTCCAAGTCTAAGTCAGTATCTAACTGAGTCATTGGCAAAATAAACTCTACGCGATTAGTAAATGCACATGACTTTTCAGGGGGCGCTGATGCTGACTCAGATGAACACCCTACGCTTCCCAAATGATAAGACCATTTACGTGTTTCTTTACCACTTTTTGAAACATCCAGCCTTAAAAACTGGTGCCCATTTTGACGACTCGAAAACATCGTCTTATCGTTTAAGGGCGTCTGTTGAGTAAGGGGATCACCGTGGTTAATATCAAAAGGTAACCCCATAGTAAAACGGAGGTTAGTTGCTAGTTTTAAGAGTTCCTCTGACACATCTAACACTATTTTGCTGTTAGCATCATCTGGGTTGCTACATTTGTTGTGAAATTTCAACAATGCTTCATTAGGCGTTTGCCACTGAGTCTGCTTGAACTTCACTCGTTGCCATTTTCCATCTATGCGCACTTCGGGTTTGCTAAGATAGAATCCGAAATAATCGATATTCCAACGCTGCTGACCAATGCTCATGATCATTGGGCACGCGCCTGTGTCTACACCCACAAGTTTAAAGGGTATTTCTCCCGCTTCGCGCCCTTTTAGGTTAATCACGTCGCACCCTACCAGTGTAAGCAATGCAGCGAAAAGCAACGTATATATAGCTTTCATGCGAAAAGGTATTTTCATTTACTTCAATAATTCCTTTAAATATTCCGCAGCCAGAAGCTGCTGCACTTTCACCCACCACATAATCGATAGAATGAGTGCATGACTATTAAACGCAATAGTGCTGCTTTTAGCGTTTGCGAGTCAAGGCGGACTAACATACAAAAAGAGTAAATAAGCGTTATTGGGCAAAGAAAGTGTTAGCTTTTCTTCCAGTACTTTTCCGTAATGCTTTTTTCTAGTGCTTTTTTCTAGTGCTTTCTTCTAGTAATTAGGGGGTGGGAAGTATTGGATTTCGAATAATGTTTGATAACGCTATTCATAAAACAAGCAAAACAGCGACAAAATGAACAAAAATAAAGCAAACAATTCACAAAGCCATCAGCTAGGCGTGACAAGGTAAATAAAACTGCTTATACTTGCGCTCGCTTGTGGTTGTTATGCAAAACAATTTGCGGACATAATTACACAGCACATCTCAAAATGGCCCCATAGCTCAGTTGGTTAGAGCATCCGACTCATAATCGGCAGGTCCCCTGTTCAAGTCAGGGTGGGGCCACCATTTTTCTTGGCTTGCATCCCAAAAACCTACTTCTTGTCATTGAACGCTCTTAGTAATAGCGTTTTAATTTCAGTTTTGCTTTTAAAACATCGTTTCACCGAAAACGTATCATAACTTATCATGGTTTACCTTATTTGCGTTGGCTCCGAATATAGCTAGGCCCCACTTTCCGCAGGGCCTATCCTTTTCCATTACATTGCAATTTTAAAACGCTGTTTACTGGGCCGACATTTCTACTGAAATAACAGGTGCTCCCGTATCTGTGGCATCAACTACAAACCTAAGCGTTTGCGATTGGCTTACCGTTAATTTAATGTTACTTGCCCCCTGCTGAAGCGTAAGCGACTCACCAACATTAATCGTCCCACCATTGCTTCCTAAGTTCGGTGACGACCAATTGGCTTCTGCCACTTTAAATTCATGAGTACCAGCATTCACGTTAAAGCTAATTGAATAAATGCCAGCACCTTCGTACACCATTGGGCGAGACGTACCCCAGTCTCCCATAACGCCGCGCACATAAATGGTGTTTTCACCATAAGGCGCAGGTACTGCGTTCGGGTCTTGCGTTGTAATAGCAAGGGTTGGGTTTGCATCATTCGCAGCGTCTAGCTCGAAGTTATAGTCGCCGTCACTGATAATATTAAGCGTAAGGTTATTGCCGCCGTTAGTAAGTGTAGCAGACTGCCCTGCGCCTACGGTGACTCCGCCACCAATGTTCGCTACACCAAAGTTCTCGTCGGCTAATTTGATTTCATAGCTTCCCTCAAGCAAGCTAACTTCGATGCGATACTTATCATTGCCCACATACTCTAATGGCAACGATGTATCCCAATTATTCATGCCGCCGCGTAAATAAACAGTTCTATCACCGTAAGGTGGCAACGCAGACAAACCATAGCCTTGTTCACTATTTTGCGGTTTCACAAATATGGCAGTGGTAAGCGCTGGCACGCTGAATGTGCCGTTATTAAACGTTGCACCTTGAACGCGCTGGTCAGCAGACGTTTGCTGGTTGGCGTGAAGTTCAAAGTTTGTCGCATCACCAATAGTGAAGCTTTGTGTGCTTTGGGTTCCATTAAACAACACTACAATAGCGTCGTTATTCTCGTCTAAATCTTCAAGACCAATACCGTCGTCAAGGCTCATTACAATAAGCCCTTGTATTTGTCCTTCTCCGGTATTGTGAAAACGAATACGCTGTGCGATGTCTTCAGCACTGTTTAACCTAAATAATTTGCTGGTTGCACGTACATTTAAGAACTCATTGAATAGCGAAGAAGTTAGCTGAATATCTTGCGAACTAAACTGTGAATTGGGGTTTGCAGAAACAGTACGAATCTCGTCCCATCGCGCTTGATTGTCTTGCGCTAGCGGTATGCCGATATTCCAATTGCTCTCAGTTTTCGTGAAGTCAACGCGGTTAAACCAGTCACCAGCATCGTAAGTGTTGCGGTCCATTGACTTCGAACGAATAAGCTCAGATCCCATGTGCATGAAAGGTATGCCTTGGCTTAATAACGGAATAGACAAGGCCACATTCTGTACGCGCACACGGTCTTGCACTGTCATATCACTTGGCAACCCGTATTGCAACTGATCCCACAACGCTTCGTTATCATGTTTAGAAATGTAGTTTACGGTGTCAGCAGGGTCTTCACTGTAGCCAGCTGGCTGACCATTCCAGTCGTAGTCATATGCTAAAAGATAAGTGCCGTCAGCAGCAACAAACTGATAACTGCCTACATTCCCCACCAACCCAATCCTAATGGTGTCTTGGTCGTGCAGGCTACCACCTGCATTAAACAATGTAGCACTGCGCACGGCTTCACGTTGCCTATCAGAGAATGTACCAATTTCAGAGCCTGCCATATTTAGCTGTGCCGCTTGTTCGAATCGACGATTATTCACTACCTCACCAAAGTTCCAGCCTTCTCCATAGAAATAGGTGTCTGGATCTACGGCGCGCACGGCTTCTCGCGCGTCTAAAATAGCTTGTTTCGGTATGTGCCCCATTAGGTCGAAACGGAACGAATCAAACCCAAAGTGCTCAGCAAAGCTTACCAATGAATCGTTCATTAACTTTGCCATCATGGTGTGTTCAGTTGCAGTGTTTTCACAACAGGTTGAATTTTCGATACGCCCTGTTGTTTCGTTTAAACGCTGATAGTAGCCAGGCACCACTTTATCTAACACAGAGTTATCAAACAGTCCTGACGACGCAGTATGGTTGTAAACAACATCGAGTACTACCCGAAGTCCCATTTCATGCAGCGCTTGGTTCATGGCGCGCATTTCTACAATACGAGCTTCACCATCGGGGTCAGTCGCATAGCTGCCCTCTGGCGCAGCAAAATGATGCGGATCGTAGCCCCAGTTAAAACCATCGAATCCACGCATACTTTCAACTAACGCTTGGGCTTGCGTAGTGTCAGGCGAGTAGCTTTTAAGTACGTCTAGTAAAATTGAATTATCATTTTCAACGTCACAAACAGGCGCTTCAGCATTTAAGCTGCACAGCCTAGCTACTGTATCGGTAACGTCCACACGGCTTTCTGCGTCTTCACGAATAGTGGCAATGTCATTTGCAGGAAGCATATGAAAGTGGGTTAATCCAGCATTTTGCAATGACTGTAGATGTTGTACAGGCACTGAGTTAGACTCAGTAAACGCCATGTATTTACCGCGATTTTCAGGGCTTGTGCTTTCATCAAGAATGCTGAAATCGCGAATATGACTTTCATAAATAATAATGTCTTCTGGGTCGCCTGAAGCAGGCACTACGTGATTATCCCAACCTGTGGGCTTTAAATCAGCATCATTTAGATTCACAAATTGCGTAAATCGACCATTTGTAGAAAGTGAAACAGAGTACGGGTCGGTGGTTTCCAACACTTCAATATTCTGAGTTAGCGGATGGAAGACCGTAAGTTCATAGCGATAGAACTGTCTATCTAAATCAGACTTCTGCCCTGTGTGGTTCCAAACACCCGTTGCAGCATCTAACACCATAGGGTAGGTATTTTGCAGTACCTTAGCCTTGTTATACACCTTCAAATTTACAGATTGCGCTGTAGGCGCCCATACTGAAGTAATTACGTCGTTACCGCTGTAGCTTACGCCTAGTTTAGCCTCGTCGGCGTCATTAGCCGTGCGAGTGTAAAGGTAGTCTAATGCTCTTGGCGTTTGTACGCGCGTTGAGTCTAAAATGTTGCCGTCTGCGTCTTTCGCAACAGCAACAAGCTGACCGGTAAGCATTCGCTTAGCTTGCGCTTCACTCACATCGAAAGTAAAACCAGTGAATCCGTTTAGATGAGGGTTTGCGTCGTAATGACTCTGCTCAGGAATGTCTAGCATCATTGGTACTCGAGTTGCCGAACCTAATGCACCAACATTTAGTAGCGACACACCTGCGCTCTCGGCGTCAAGGCTTGCATCGCTTGAGTAATAAAGCGCAATATCTGCTGCGTCGCCATCATTAGTTAACCACAACAAAGTGTTGTCATCCATCCAATGCGCGCGAGCACCGTCTAAAAATTGAGGGCGACTCGTAATAGGTGTATACCAAAGCTCTGGAAAACCGTTAAATGTGAAAACTTGATTACCAAACTCTGGCTCAAACCGGCTGTCAACACTGCCTAGCGGCTTGTCATTGCCTTTGTGAACGATAAAGTTATAACAATCGGCGCCAGGCTCGACGGTTAGCACGTAATAGGCACCGTACTCTGGGTGAATACCGTCTGCTGGATATGGGTCGGGCCAATTGCTGAAATGCGAGCTTTGGGTCGTCGGCTCTGCATAGTTACCACATGCTTGACCATTCCAAAGATGTAGTCCCCACCCGTCGTATTGGCCGTCTTCTCGGCTGTAAAATACTGCTATTTGATTTTGTTCCAGCGCAAGACCGGTTCCACTACTATCTTCAACGAATGACTGCACGCTAAGGTCTAACGAAAAACGGGCTCGTTTTAGTTCGAACCGCCCCACTACCGACGCACTTTGTCCAGGCGCTAACGTTTCTACATCTATTGTTAAATAAGGCGTCCCATCTACTTCTCCATTTGCGTTCACCAAAGCGTGGCTACTCGCATTAAGCACAACGCGAATGGGCCCAGTCAAGTTCATTTCGCTGGTATTTTGAACCGTAATAGTACTAACGTAGTGTCGATTAACTCGGTCAAATGCAGGGCGGCTAGGGTAACGGGTTTCCGTCATTTCAATCGCTTGCCAGCCTGCGATCGTTGGCATACTTGCCAACGCCAATAAAGGCAAAGCGGGTAAACAAATAAAGGTATTCTTTTTCATGGCTAGGCCCTCTACTTCACATGTTTAGAGCGGCGAAATGCAATAACGCCAAGCCCAATAGCTAATAGAAACTGAGTGTGCGGTGCAGATACAGCTGTACTTTCTACTAGCGAAACGTTATCGATAGTAAACGTTGAAGAAAACGACTGAGCGTTAAAGCCTGGCTCTAGTGCAAAGTCTAGAAAATAGCCATCGTAGCTGTTGTCTAACTGCGTAACAAAAGTACCGCTACCAGACTGAAAACCAAAAAGAATTGACTCGATGTTGAAACCGTCGTTCAGTACTACCGAGAAAGCATCAGATAACACATCGGTTTGTAAATCATCGCCATCAAAAATCCAGTCGAAGCTTAACTCTACTGTTACGCCATCAGAAACCGACGACAGATCAAGTTGAGTGAATAACGTATTTGAAAAGCCGTCAGGAAACAAATTGTCGGTACTTATCTGCGCCGAACATTGCCCAGCGCTGTTTATAATAGAAAAATCACTTGTGACGACAGGTTCGCCATTGCCGTCTGTATCTAGGCTCCACCCGTTAAAATTACACGTTTGAAAATCGCCGTTCGCTATAAAGTTTGCGTTAGCTTGCGCACTTAGTAAAAGTGAGCATGCAACGAGTAAAGCTCTGAGTTTCATGGTTTCGCCCTTTTGTTAAATGTTTTCATCATTTGTAAATAATATGTTTACTTCGGACGAATACTATTTAAACGACATCTCGCTTACTAGGACAAAAGAGGGCAATGGGCATTGAATACGTATGCAAGAAAAAGCGGCTTAGTACTTTTTCGTTAGGCGCAGTCATGGAGTTTGCCAAGCTATCCCCTCTAGCTAACTTCAGGCTGAGTAATGAAAGACAATCAAGAGAGCTAATTACCTCCTCCCTGTTCATGTCTGTGTTGACCACCGATTTTCTATCGCAGCGACCTACACCACCAATCTGATAGTGCAAGTATCATTGCATTGGCTATTCAAAAGTGAAAAGCCTTTATTTAAACTGTAATACCTCATCTGTAGCCTATCCTTACTATTAGCCTACTTTTTACTGGTTTCTTATTAGATGAAGCACACCATGTCGCGCCATGCGTTTTACTCGCTAACGGTTACCTTCACTATTTTGTCTGTTCTTGGCCAAGTCTCTACCAGCATTTATAGCCCCTTCTTTTTTGACTTAGCGACAATGTATGACAGTCAGGTGAGCCTGATTGAGCAAAGCGTAGCTGTGTTTTTAGTCGCCTTCTCAGTTTCACAGTTAGCGTCTGGCATAGTGTGCGACTACATAAACAAGCAAAAACTTTTGTTCTACGGAATCATAGTATTTATTGCAGGTACACTTATGGTGGCGCTTGCCAGTGAAGAGTCTACTTTTCTTATAGGTCGTGTCGTGCAAGGCTTAGGTGGTGGCGTCGGCGTATCAGTATCGCGAGGGTTGTCACGTCAAATATTTAGCGAAAAGCAGCTAAATACTTCACTTTCACTTATCAATATTGCTTTTGCTATTGCCCCAGCAATAGCACCGCTAATAGGTACAATAATTGGCGAGTCTTTGGGTATTTCCGCTATTTTTTATTTCGTGTTGGTAATGGGGCTGATCGCCCTACTTTTGTTATTCTCAGTATCTAGCATTCTTAGTCATTTTACGCCGCCGGTATCTAACAATGTATTTAGTCGCACGTTAGTACTTATAAAAAGTACAATATTAAAGCTTGTCTCGGTAGGCATGGCTAGCGGGCTTTTGTATGGCATTGTGTTTTGCTTCATTACCATCGCGCCCTCTATGGTAATGCAGCAGTTCGGGCTTTCCAAAACCCTGTTCTCAGTATACTCACTGCTAGCCACCTTATCTTTCGTTGTAGGCAGCGTATTTAATATTTGGCTGAAGTCTTTGTCACCTTTGCAAAAGTTCAGGGTATCTAGTTTCTGTTTAGCTGCACTTTCCGTGCTTTTTGCTTTGACCGTATTCTTGAGCATAGAGAGTGGGTTAGTCAGTATTTTGGCTTACTGCTATATCACGTTCTTTTTCATAGGTATCGCTATGCCTTGTAGCGTAACTATTATGCTTGGCTATTCTGAAACATCTGCTGGTTTTTTAGCTGCACTCACTGGCTTTTTTCATCTGACAGGAGCCGCCATTGGCGCTTACGCAATCACACTGCTCACGCTAGAGCCTACCGAGGCTTTTAGTTTAGCAACTTGTGCGCTAAGTATTGCCAGTATCGCGATTTGCTTCACATTGAAAAAGCCCTAATTGATCATCTTTCTGGTGATGTCAGTGCAATCATACGTTTTAAAAGCGCTACGTTGACGTCATTACCTCTGCTCAGCCTTGCGGCATTCCTTGCTCATGTGCTGTCGACACCCCATTAGCCGCGCCTTCTTGCTCTATATTAAGCGCAGTAATTGGGAACGGTATGACAATCCCTTCTTCATCAAAACGTTTTTTCAGCATTTTAATAAACGCACTTTTAATAAAGAAGCGGTTAAAATATTCGCGGGTTCTCAGCATTATGGTTAAGTTAATACTCGAATTGTCGAAGGTATGAAACAACACAAAAGGTTGGTAGGTTTCAACACCAAACTCATGCTGCTCTAAAATAGTATTGGCCACCTCTAAACAGACCTTTTCAACATGGTCTAAATCAGAGCTATAGTGCACGCCCACTTCAACGGGTACTGATAGTTCGCGTTCAGGATAGTAGTAGTTAATCAGTTTGGAATTAGAGAGCTTGCTGTTCGGCATAATAACAATGTTGTTCGGCAGCATTCTTACCCACGTAGAGCGCCACCCTATTTTCTCGACAAACCCTTGTTCCCCTGAATCCAGTTCAATGAAATCGCCTATACGAATGGGCTTATCCATCACTAGTTGAATGCCTGAAAAGAAGTTTTCAAGCGTGGGCTGTAGGGCTAGAGCTACTGCAAGTGACGTAATACCCAATGAAGCAACGATGGGCGTTATCGATACTCCCATTGTGCTTAAAATGATTAAAATGGCGAGTACGGCAAACACTGCTCTTACTGCACCACCAGCAATAGCGCTGGTGTTTTTCACAATGGTTGATTGGTCGCGATAACGATTTAAGGAATAGGTAACAAAGCGCTCGAAAAAAAGAAACAGAGTAATTATAAGACCGGCTTCAATAACAATAGTTAACGCCTCAATAGCCCTTTCATCTTCTATCTGAAATACTGAAACAATACTTTTCACTAACAACAGAAAGATAACCCAAATAAGCAAATTAAGCGGGGCATTTAGCGATAGAACTAGCACGCGATAAATATCAGACATGCTGCTGCTTTCAGAACGCGCCTTGGCTTTTAAGCGCACTAATATAAGGCGCTTAATGATGAAAAGCACAATAACGACACCGATTAATCCGGCTATTGCAAGTACCTGCTTATTTTCAAGAAGTTGGGTGCTATCCACGGCTGACGGTGCTCCTGCGTAAAGGTATAGCGCTTTTGGTATTAGCTATAGGTTAATACGTAAAAGGGGACGCAAAAGGTGCACCAATTGTTTTGTTTCTATGTAAAGTTCAATATGCAGGTCGTTTACCTAACATAATAAAAAAGCCCCATACCGTTTTCACAACATAGGGCTTTAATTTGTTTCATAAGCCTTTAGCAAGGCGCTTATGTGTGGATTACATTTCGCCTATTTGGCCTAGTTTCTAGACGCTTTTGCTGACGACTATTTAAGTAAGTTCAAAGGCAATACTTTTCCTGTTACAGGGTTAAACTCGAACGTTACTGTACCCGTGGTCGCATTACCGTTTTCATCAACGTTTGCGTCGCTGATATCACTTACAAACTGGTCAATAACAACTCGGTATGAAGTCGGGCCATTAGCCCAACCATTTACGCGAACACGATAAGTTTCACCAGGAACAATACCGCCGCCAACTTGCTCGTTAGAGCCCAAGTTACCTGAGCTCGCCATAATATTGCCTTCAGCGTCTAGCAATTCAAAGTCAAGGTCTGGGACTGCTACTACTTCAACATCAGCGCTCAGTGTTGCAACTACACTTGATGCACTAGGCAGCGCGGTAAATGGGATATCAACATAGTCTACGCCATCAACCAATGCTTCATCTGCAGCACCGACTAGAATAACGCCTGTGTGCTCTTCAATATTATGGTAGACCACTGACTGTTCTTTTGGCTCAGACGTATCTAGCGTAGGCGTTTCGCCCCTTCCCGTTGATGAAGCCCCAGCTTCGTAACCGCTGATCCGTGCTTGAAACGTAAAGAGTTTTCCGTTTGGGTTATCAAACTTTACGTAACGCAGCGCAGATGTTCTATCTACATCCAGCGATTGGTCGAAACGGAACCTTGCTATGTCGCCGTTTTTACCAGTGCCACCATTATCTGCATTCAACACGGTAATACTGCTATTGCTAATGTAGGTAATATCGAAATCAACTGGGCCGTAAATTCTCTCATCGCCATTGTTTATCAAAGCAATATCGAAGGCAAAAATGCCGTTATTATAGTTAACATTACCCACCTTGTAGTCAACTTGGTCACTCACATCAACCGTGTTTAAACCGGTTGAAGCTATCCCTGACATATTAGAAAAGCCAACCTGCTGATTTGGGTTAAGGCTAATTGCGCGTACTACGTATTCATAGTCAAACGAATCTATGCCTTGACCAGCTCCACGTCCTAAACCTTGCCCTTTGTCGATGTAGTAATTGTCGCCCACTATAAATTCAACATGGGTAAAACCAGAAAATGTGAGGTCGCCGTCAAAATACTCTCGGGTTGGTACACCGGTAAACAAACGCGCATTCGACCCTTTTCTGCGTTTCAGTACTTGATAAGCAAAAGCATCAGGTACGGTTTCCCACGTAATTTCAATCGCATCATCTGAAATAATATGCGCATCAATAGCGCCTGGTGTCGATGGCTTAGCTTGGGTAGCCGTAAACTCGCTCACTGCGGTTGATATAGTCTGTCGACCGCCTATTGGAGCCTTCGCGTTTGCTCCTAGCTCTCTGGCAGCAAAGACACGCTCAATGAGCGCATGGTGGCGACCCGGTGAAGTTAAATCTAGAGAATCGGTCGGATACAGGGCGGCATCTGCTATAAGCACTGCGTCCCTTGCGCGTACAAAGGTGTCTGGCGCAGACACACCTAACACATACATTGAGCCCAAGAAGATACGTTCCCAGGTTTCTTTGCCCAAGCTAGTTTTTTGGGTAGGATCACCTGTAACCGGATCTGGGCGAACGAATTCTTGGCTAGGCTGCACTGCCACCATAAGTTCGCGTAGATCCCACATAGCTCCCGCGTAAATTTCCCCATCGCGATGCACTTCAAACGCGTTATCTCTTGTACCTAACTGCGAATAACGAATTTGGCTCTGTGCAGAACGAATAAACTCAAATGAGTCGGGATTAACACCCTGCTCTCTTAAGAATTTCCGTAGATCGCACGAGTTAACGGGATAAGTACCTAAATCCGGCGTTTCCCCTACTGTATACGCCCAAAGATCGGCTTGCCCTTCGTTAAGCGCGCCGCCTTCTGGCTCGCCTTCAAAGCCTGCGATAGGCGTTATAGTCGCATGGGTCCCCTCATGAATGGGAACAGAAAAGTCCATTGCTAAATTATTAAATAAGTAGCCATGACCATAAGCTGTTGGATTAACCACTACCTCTTCACCCGCAATTTCCTGTGATAAAGGCACTGCAAATGCGTTGTCTAACCCCAAAAGCTTCGCCATAAATTCAGGGTCTGCTGGATTATCTGGTGGATCCAGCACATTAGGTATGTGTACCACACCGGTTAACGGTACCGCTTCATTAGGATAGCTATTTGGAAATGAGCCATCGCCCACGCCACGGCTATGTACATCATCGCCGTCTTTGTGAAGGTAATCTAAATACTCAAGCAATGTGGTGATATAAATAAACTGGCTTATGCCATCAATGTGGTGTGCCGTTGAAGGTGTTACATGATCATTTTCAACAGGTCTTGCCTCAATGGCAGCATCTTCACTGAAGTGATATGTTCCCGTTGCCGCTTGTGGAAACGGCCCTTTTGTCAGCATCGCGCTTTCAATAAGTGCGTGCTTACCGGTAAGTAAACCTTCAACGCCCGTTACTAAGTTTGATTCATCAAACTTCCGTAAGTTGATGCGTTCCATTCCTTTTGGTTTCCCCGTGTAGCCACCTGCATCATCCTCTATCAAACATTCGCTTTGCATCGATGGCGTAATCGGCGGGAAGGTTGGAAAATAATCCGCAGTCTGCTGAACTAAGCCAATTTGCTCCGTTTGCGTAGCTTCGTTTTCACCTGTAGGAAGAATGGTTTTAACTCTGTCATTGCGCGCCAGAACCTCTCCAGACTGCGCATCGATAACATATTCAAAGACACCAAACGGGTTCGTAGAGTAATAGAAAAACTTCCATGCCAGTTTAAGTTTATTGTTATCTTGTACAACTACTTTCTGTGGAACTGGCTTGGCGAATACGCCGAGGCTTTTCTCTATTTGAGAAAAAGCAGGATCCAATACATCAAGAGCTTCTACCGGAAGTGTTCGCTTGTAAGACGCTAAATCGGCGGTTGCCACGCTGATCGCGCTATTAGCAGAAAGTACCTGTGTATTTGCAATAGGCGTATTTATAGCTGTATCGGCGAACAGCGCTCTCACCACCTGAGACTCGTCAACTAAGAGCCCAACGCCTCTGTCTTTGATTTTTACACCATCTATAACTTGGTCAAATCTTACTAAATGACCACCCAATGCTGCTTTACTGCGGTGAGGGTTAAAAACGAAATCTTCATCACTAAGACCGCTTAGAAGAGCTGAATGACGACTTATAAAGTCATACCCCATTTGTTCAGGCGAGGCACCCGAAACGTCAATGGCAATACCAAAAACACTGTCTAGATGGCCATTAGCCGTTCTTAACGTAGATGATGGGAACGAGGTTTGCAGTTGGTCTAACGCCATTTGAAACAAATTATTTGCCGGCGGGTTAACAACATTATCAGTGAGATTTATTTCAGCAATACGGTGCGATGAGGTATCTAAAGGAGCGTGTACCGCAGAGGCGCTTGCTACAAAAGGTAAAGCAGCTGCTATCGCAGCATAAATAAGGGTTCTTTTTTTCATTATTCAATCCTTAAAAATTGGAGCTACCATGCGCTCAGCGTTAATACTGAGCTTTCACTTGATAGCGTTAACCAAATTAGGATCGAGCAAAAAGAGAGCATTCACCATAGGGGTTAACCACTAGAGCGAACTGCACCAACCAGATAAAGAGAATTAAGCTCACTCTTCGTTTAAATGCATTATTTATTAATAGGTTATAATTAGGAAAGAGACTGTAATTTGCTTTTATATTCTTGTTCAAGCCATTGATAAGCTTTTTCACTATCCGTAAAAAACAAGTAATCCATTGATGAAAGCTCAGGAATGCGTTGATACATGATCCCGCGGATCACAGGCCCTTTGTATACATAGGCTTTTGCAATGAGGCCCATTTCGGGGAGACGATTGATAATGTGTTTAACCATATCAAACGCTTCAGGCGTAGCGCCTTCTACTTGGCTAATGTCGGCAAGTAAGGCAAAAGGCTTGCCCTTCAACCTCATAACTAATTCGAAAAGCTCTTCTCGATAGCTTTCGGCGCTACTTTCATTAAAAATGCCATAGAGCTTAGTTGTAATAATCCCATTTGCGTGGGATACCGAAGCGTTACTTAAATTCTTTAACATATCCAACGTTAGTCTTCTTAATCCTACTAAAGTATAGCTAAAAAAATAACGTTAGCATTGAATTCGCAAAGTTCTCACTAAGATTCACTGAAAGTTGCTACTCTCTTAGTGCTAGCAACCTTTCGTTATCTGGGAAGCGTGCAAGTGCTTGTTTAAGCACCTCGTTTGCTGACTCAAGCCTATTGCCTTTACGCAATGCAATAACATAGTTGTGCACAAACGCTTGTTGATGTTGGCCTACGTCATAACCTTTTTCAAACCAGGTTATCGCCAGTTTGTTGTTGCCTTCCATATCAGGCTGTTCGAGAAAATAATTGGCAATTAGAAAGTAGCTTAACCAATAAGAAGGCCAGGTATGAGATGCAGTTTTTAAAAACGCTAGCGACTGCGCTTTGTCTCCCACTTTAAGCATATCGTAGGCTGCACTTACATAAGTAAAAGGCGTCATTTCAGACGACGTTACATTAGGAGGGACCGGAGCTAAATACCAGTAATTTCCCCTTCCCCACGTTCTTTCAAAAAGCTCAAGCGACATTTCGTGATTAGGCGTAAGGCCAGTATGTAAGGTAACCGTACCCTTATCACTATCAAATCCGATTACAACAGCGTAGTGCCATTGGGGCATTAATTGAATGGATAAATTTTGAAAAACAATCACTGGGATATCGTCATTAACTAACGACATAATAGACGATAATGTTCCTCGCTCAGTATATGGCAAGAAACCAAATTGTCGGGTAGCGCTGATCATTTCGAGCTGCAGACTTCCTTCTTTGTTCGGAATGAACAACTTAGGCGCAATGTCCTCTGGAGAGGTACTTTCACCATAGTAACCAAACACTTCAGACAGTGTAGTTGGCCCGCAATAAAACTGTTCTTGGGGAAAAAATGGTACAGATTGAATAGTGTGTGATTCCGGCAAAGAGGCCAGACCCTCTTGCCTTAACTTGTCAGCTTGAGGAGTGGACTGACAGCCTGAAAGCAAAAATAGAAGCACAAGGCCTGCCAACACGCAGGCCTTGTTAACTGAATTGACCATCCAATTAGCTGTTTACTGGGCGAATAAATGGGTAAACGTCGGTTACACCAATGAGGTCCAAAATTGCGACAATAGCAAGTACAGTAAGCACTGCGCCTACAACACCACCCGCTGGCGCTTGATTGATTTCATCATTTAGTTGCGCAATCTCGCTGTCGGTCATGCCGTTGATTCTAGCAATAGCTTGGTTGCTATCTACACCTAAGCTTACTAGTTTACTCTGCACATCTGAACGGTTAACCATGTCAATAAGCTGCTGCTTATTGTAGTGAGCGGCTTGAGTTTGCATCACAGAGTCTGAGCTAATTGCCTCTGCATTCACATTTGAGGTGCCTAGCAAAAAAACTGAACTTGCAGCGATAGCTAAATATTTAACGTTTCTCATTTCTACTCCATTATTTTTAGCATTAACTATATGTAATACGTTTTTATGAAATATAAGTTCACGCATTAGCGACAGGCAAAACCACGCCTTAATTCACCTAGTGAGATCGCCTTTTTCCCAGCCTTTGATTTTTCTGTAAAGCGTGGAAGCACTTACGCCTAAATGAACAGCGGCTACCGGTATATTTCCATCACATATATCTATGGCACTTTCTATAGCACGCTTTTCCACAATCCATAAAGGTTCTATTCCATCCGATGATGATGCGGAGTCCTGGGTCACACTTTGCGGGCTAACAGCTTTCGGCTCTTGAGGTATTGAAATTCGTGTGGGCTCTTTTTCTATTGAAACGCGATGTAAATCGCCTATTTCTGGAATATCTATCCAGCCACCATCGTTCATCACAACGCATTTTTCTACAACATTCTGTAACTCTCTAACGTTGCCCGGCCATTCGTAACTATTAAACTGCGCGATGACTTCATCAGTAAAACCTAAAAACTCTTTCCCTTCTTCAGCAGCTCTTAAATTTAAAAAGTAGTTCGCAAGGTCAAGAATATCACTTTTTCGCTCTCTAAGTGGTGGAATGGTCACAGGGATAACGCTTAGCCTATAGAATAAATCCTCCCTGAAGCGCCCCTCGCTTACTTCCGTTTCCGGCTGGCGGTTGGTGGCACAAACGATGCGGACATCGCTCTTTCTAAGCTCTGAGCTGCCCACCCGGTTATATGTACCGGTTTGTATAAATCTCAATAGCTTAGCCTGCAGCGGTAGAGCCATTTCACATAGCTCATCTAGAAAAAGGGTGCCTCCATTTGCAGCCTCTACCGCCCCTTCTCTATTGGTTAGAGCGCCGCTGAACGCCCCTTTAACATGCCCAAAAAATTCAGACTCAAATAGATCGGCAGGAATGGCCGCGCAATTAACCGCAATTAATGGACCTAGCGCGCGACTGCTTGATTTATGCAAAAACTCTGCACACACCTCTTTACCTGTACCGCTCTCGCCCGTAACAAGAACACTGGCCTTTGAGCGCGCCGCACTAGTGAGTGTTTGCTTAACCCTCATCATCTTTTCACAGGAGCCGATAAACCCAGCATTGCCCTCAAGCTTTGCAGCTTCACGCTTTTTTATTGAACCATCAACATTAACTTCGGCTTGAGCATTGTTTATTGCTTGTAACAATGACGCGTTATCGAAGGGTTTCTCTAAAAAGTCGAAAGCCCCCTCGCGTATGGCGCTCACGGCAACTTCAATTGAACTGTTTGATGTAACAGCAATAACCTGCGTGAGTGGGCTTTTTTTCTGTGCAAATTTTAGTACTTCTATACCAGAGATATCAGGAAGGCAAACGTCTTGGATAATAATATCCGGTGGACTGGTTTTAATAGCGGCCATAGCTGAATAACCGTCACTGAATAAAGAAACATCGAAACCTGCTTTTTCGATCACCGCTTTGTATAGGTTTCCTGCGGCAACACTGTCTTCGACAACATAAACTTTACTGTGGTTCATTCAACTTCCTGATAAGTGGGGAGAGCCGCTACCGTATCTAAGATAATCCTGCGTAGCGCTACAACATCAGTAGGCTCTATAACATCGTACTGATACAACTCTTCAGCGACTTTGCTCAATGTGGTAACGCCGTATAATTTTGATGTGTTTTTGAGTATATGGAGAAGGTCTCTCACTTCTTTAGGGCTTGTTTGAAAGGGGTACTTTGCAAGCTGGTTTTGTTGAGCTTCAAGCTCTTTTCGAAATAAATTAAGTAAATGCGCTAATACATCCACACCAACATCGTTTTTGAGAAGCTCTAATACATCTCGATTAAACATGTACTTCCCCTTAAACTACTTCAATTACAAGTATGGAAGTACATTAGCAATTTGCAAATCGCCCTGCGTCATCATTTAGTATAAAAGCCCATTTGACGCTTATTGCAGATAACACATTTCAAGTTTTTCTTGAAGCTTCTCTTTGTTCACTGGTTTAGAAACATAGTCATCGAACCCCAACTTCTCATACTGCTGATCAGTATCTTCATTAGCGGTATAGGCGATAATTCGCGTGTGCGTGTTGTTATTACTTCTTCGGATTTTTCTCATCACTTGAACACCAGATATATCGGGTAGATTGATGTCCATAAGTATGATGTCGTATTCCTGTTGAGACGCTTTCACTAGCGCCTCTACAGCTGTGCCCGCACAGTCGATTTCATAACCACTGTTTTCCAACATACTCTTTGTGAGAACTTCGTTGATAGGGTCATCATCAACTAATAGAACATTTAGCCCTTTAACCTTGTCGCCAGATTCAGCTTGAGCTATGCGTTTTGAAGCCTGACTCGCTTGGCTAATATATGGCTTGCTGACAGGTAAAGACAAAACTACGCGTACAAAACCTTTCTTTTCTCTGATAAGAACGTTCGAAGCGCTCAACGCTTTTAAAAGAGAGTCAAAGTAACGAAGTTCAACACTTTTATCGTAGTTCGCCTTTTCCCTCATCCCTTTTTCAGACATGGTTTTTAGCTCGAAACTGAAGTCACTTTGTTGTAGTGCGCCATGAATTTTATAAATGAGTTCCAGAGCAACATTGTTGTCTTTTCTTTTAAGCCTAGCCTCTGTCACTACTCTCCCGTGTTCAATAGTTTCGATAAGGTTCGTCAACATATACAGGTGAAGCTGAGATAGTAACTTCTCATCAGAATTAACGAGCAAATTACTATTGGTTTCCACACCAAGCTCAACCCTCTTGCTTTGCGCTTTTGTAGAAAGAATATCTACGCCTCGGTCTATTACGCTGTTAACATCAAAATCAGACAGTTTGAGCTTCACTTTGCTGGTTTTCTCTTTTTCTAAACTGGCAAGCTGCTCAGCAACACAACGTATTTGACTATCGACTTCGTTAAGCTGGTTCAAACATACTGACGCATTGGTTTTAGGGTTTTGTAATTGCTCAACTAGTTCGTGTAATAGTAATAAAGGCGCTTTTATTTGCTCGTTGAATTGTGCAACAAAACGTCCTTTAACCACAGCCTCATGCTTAGCAATATCTGACATTTTTGCCAGCTCTTCCTCTCTGCGATGAATATCTGTAATGTCATGGAAATAGCAGACAAACGCCCCTTGTCCCATCCCTCTTTGCAATACTGTGATCCATCGTCCGTCATTCAGGCCGATATCGATAACTTTATCTAAGTCCCCAATGTTACTGTCGCTCTCTTCAAAGTGCGTTATGATTTTATTGCGCTTTGCTTCGTCGAACATTGCATCGTAGGTTCGGTTATTAATTGGCGCACCATCGTCGTAACGAAATACGTCATTGAACGCTCTGTTGCATACTAATAACGTGCCAGAGCTATTGAAAACAGCAAAAGCGTCGGGAAGCGTGTCTAGTGCTTCGTTGTATAAGGCTTCTCTACTTAATATAGTTTGGTGTGCTTGTCTTATACCTCTGTGTAGGCGACGCGGCAGACGAAGAAAGTAATAAACAAAGACAAACACGCTTACTAATATAAACACATTTTTAACTAGTACCGACTGAGGGATCTCTTTTCCTACAGGGGTTACATAAGGTGTCACTATTACTTTCCAGGAAGAAGGAAATACGTCACTAGAAGCGCTCGCCCCATGTTGGAAGGTTCGCCTTGCAGTAGGGCCTGACTGAGAAAGAAACAAGTTAGGTGTATCTAAATAGACCTGATAATTCGGCGTATTAAGTTGTGAAGCTATTGATGAAACGAGCTGTGTTAGATTGAGTGCTTTCACAATGAAATAGGTTCGGTTGTCTTGAGATTGAAGCTTAGTAAGCAGAAAAGCCGTGTCTGCAACCATTCTAATATTCACACCATCCCTGTTGCCAAAGGAGCTTTGGCGCAGCCAATTCCCAAGTCCGTAAGCCTGCATATCAAATGAGGGCTTAGACCAGATAGCCAATTGTTCATAAGTTGAGCTAAATACACTGTACCCTTTTAGGTAACGCGTTCTTGTATATTGAAGAGACATTAGCCGAGTAAGCCCAATATCGCTAATACCCTCTTGGCTTGCTAAATAGCCCTGAATGAGCAAACTGCTTGACGCTAAGCGTTCTCCTTCTCTATCAAGACGCTCTAGCGATTCAATAAGCGCACTCGCCAAGCTAGATGACTGTCGTTCCAGTTGAGCTTTATGACGAGCCTTATCCAAGTTAAATACTATAGTTGTGACTGCCCAGCTAATAAAAATAGCGCATAAAGCGGCAACTATTTTATGACTGAATATTTGCGTTAACTGAGAGAGTCCAAGGCTAACCTGACTACTGCTTTTACTGCTTTCCTTTGGACTTGTGCCATCATTTGTTGGCGTAAACTTTACTTGGTGTGAAACCATAGAAGCGAATCCCATAAGTTGATTCGCTTGACCCCGTGAAAATGAGCGCACTTTCACATCGGCGATAGAAAGAATTCCTACGGGTTCATTAAATTTGCCAAATACTGGGTACTGAGCGTAAAACTTAAGCGATGCATGTGCACTATTCTTTCGTCCCTGTAGCTCATCTACGTCCTCTATAACATGAAGGTTGTTATCCTGAAACTTCTCTCTCAGTTGCGCTAGTTCATCGTCAATATCATGTGACATATCAACAAGTGAAATGCGTTTAGATAAATTTCGCTCAGCACAATAAAAGTCTACAACTGCAACGCCAAAATACTGTTGCACTAGCCGCAGGGCAGCTTCTAAATCATTTGAGCGTGTTTGGGTGTGACGGATAGCATTCTCTACATGACTCTGTTGTATAGGTATCATGGCTGTACTCCTTCACCATCAGGTGAGACAGATTGCCAACTATCGCTACTGCTTGATACAGCGCGTTGCGGCAACGTAATTCTAAAAGGTGGAGTTAAATTTGATAACGCAGGCACTGTAGTTCCCTGCGTGTTGACTTGTTCTGCACTGACTAAATTTAAAGGGGTTTTGCAGTTAGTTACACCTTCTTCAATACCCAGTAGAGAGAGTGTGTCCCGAATAAGTTGATTAGAAAGTAAATCGATACCAATCAAATCGAATATTGTTTCTAAAATGGTAAAGACCAGCGTTTGAACAATATCCTCATCTTCTTCTAAAACCGTGCCTTCAGGGCAACATACTGTTCCTAGCGTGACATCTATCGGTCCAATAACTCCTGTTAACGCTAATGCATCTAAAGATGTTGAAAGGAGCAATTCAACTTCTGGCAAATATTTATCTAGAATATCGCCTTGTGACTCGAATCCAGCTGGACAAGTATCGCAGGCAACGCTTAGTTCAACATCGCTTGTACCCAATAGCACAGAGCCCAATGCCGTTGCTCCCACTAAGCAACTACTATCAGCTTGTTCTAATGCCTGAGAAAAGGGCTCGCAAGGGATCCCGGTTACCACTTTTTGAGACACATATCGCGACTGAATATCCTCATCAAGTGCAGGACATGCCAGTGCTGTACTTCTTAGCAATTTCCCTGTCACGCCACTACCATCAAAACCTATAGCGTAATTAGGCCCTCCCTGTAGCGCATTTAAATAACTTACATTACCTGTATACGGCAGCTGGCCAATGCCTCCCGCGTCGGTAAACTCATCGCTTAATCCTTTGATACACGGGTCACCACTACAGTTAGGAGAGTTGTAATATACCGCTTCTCGACTTGTAAATCGGTCGTCGCGAATACCTATTAGTGTGCGGTATGCCTGCTCGGCTTCTCGATCAAAATAAAAGATAAGGGGCGCTTGATGCTCATCAAAACCAACGGCCAAACCTAGCGGCGTATTAACGCTATCTACCACGGTGACTTGGGTATCCACTTTAGCCATATGTCTTTTAAAAAGTGCATCGCGCACCATAACAATGCCGCCAAAAGTACCGATGACAAGAATTGTTATAATCAAAATTAGTTCAATGGTAAGGACAAACCCCTGCTGATATCGCTTCATATTCGCTCCTTAAAGGTTTGACACTAGTAGCTTAAGCACAGTTAGCACTTGCAATGCTGCGGGAAAAAAAACAAGCACAAGAAACATAGGAAAGCTAATCAGGATGATGGGAAATGTGGTGTGCAGAGCTTTTTTATTCACTTTTTTAGCCAAGATAGCAGCCCGTTGCAGCTTAAAAGTTTGAAGCTGCGCTTCTACTGCTTGCGTTAGCGAAGTACCAAGCTCAACACCTATCGACATTAAGCTTGCAAGACGCTTTATTCCCTTAACGCCGGTTCTTAAATATAGCGCTTTAAACGCATCTTCTCGCGGTAGCCCCGCTTCGAGTTCGTAAACGAATAACCTTAGCTCCATAGAAAGGGGGTGTTTCTTACTTAGGCCGTGATTAACCGCCAAAATGAACGCTCTTTCAAAGTTAAATCCTGCGCGCATATATACTAGTAACACTCGCAAAAAGAATTCTAGGCTATTGTCTATTGCTGCTTGCCTGTTGCTGCGTTTGATATAAAACCAGAGGTCTGGAAGAAAGAAAGCGGCAGAACAACTTATTAGTACCCAGGTGTTGTTTAAGTCATAAGGAACCAATTGTAAGGCGATGAACATCGTGAATGTGGACGCACCTTTTAGGCAAAAAACAGCAATAATGTCACTGTTAATAAAAACCCCTGCTTGCCGTAGATGCTTATTGGAAATCAACATCATGGGAAGCCACGACGTTTTCTTTAACGGTGATTTACGTTCGAAAAGCTTATTCTCACCACTTTTTTCTACGCGAATAAGCAGTGCTGTCGTTACCACTACACCTAAGAGTAAGAAGATATCTATCATGCTGTTACCCTCACTGATAAGCGAAGCCACAGAAGTCCAAATAATTGGCATAGAATAGCGGCGGTTAAAAACGCACTACCGCTTTCGTGATTCAGTAAAGGTTCAAACCATGTTGGATCTTTGTATTGGAAAAGTGGTATCAGAGCGTAGGGCAAAATTCCGCTGAAAAGCGCTGCGTATTTTGTTCCTGACAGCTTAGCCTTTAGTTGTTGTCTGTCTAGTTCGCGCGATGACATCATGGCGCACACACCTTTGAGCATATCGTTTAGATCGCAGTGGCTTTCGCTGTAGGTAATAATACTGTGGCTAAAAAGCCGAACGGTTTCGCAGTTATAGCGTTCAACTAAGGGCGTTAAACACGCTTCAACATCAGATGAAAGACTTAACCGGTTTATTAGTGCGCCACTTTCTCTTTTAATGGCGCCTTCACTGTGCTCGTGGGCAAACTTGATAGCGCCCTGCAAAGACATCCCAGTGCTGAGACAGGCTTGTGTCGATTCGATAAACGCTAAAAATTCCTGTTCAAACTTAACAAGTAACAAGCGAGCTATATCTACTGTAAAAATAAATAAGCCCAAAAAGCTGACCATTGCGATGATTAATGCGCTGGTAGTAGCCGAGGGATATAGAAAACTAACAATCGCCCAGTTGATTGCACTGATACCAGCGAAAGCTATGATTACTAAAAAGGGATGAATTTTAATGCCCAACACACTTAACGATGTGCTTAAGGTGTCGCGTTCTCGCAGTGAATCCAGCTTTGGCTTTTTGATACTTTGCGCGGGCTGAATGCGAGAGAATATAAAATAAGACCCGCCTGCAGCCAGCAGAGCACCGCCTGTTAATAGCAAGTCAAAACTACCCATAGCATTCACCTTCTATCTCTAAAAAGTGAATAAAATCTTTTAAGCTAAAGCCCTGCTGGGAGATGAAGTCAAAAGTAGGTGACGATTGCGGTTCAAAACTATCCATTGAAGCAACGCCATCGCTTGAGAAGATTGTTTGGTACGAATAACGTTGCCCGATAGAAACTATCTCACCTACGCTTCGTAGCTGGCGCCGTCCATTAACGTCTCGCGTTACATGAACAATCAATTGCACACTACTTCCTATCAATGTATTAACGTGCGCGTCGGTTAGCTGTTGGTTGTTGAGTTGAACCAGTGTTCCCAGTCGGGTTAGTGCATCAACACCGCTGTTCGCGTGCAATGTGGTTATCGAGCCTTGGTGCCCACAACTCATCGCCTGAAGCATATCTACAACTTCTCCACCTCTCACTTCACCCACAATGATGCGATCCGCCCGCATTCTTAGCGCTGCTTTAACCAAGTCACGAAGTGATAAACTACCCTGACCTTCACTGTTCGCCATATGGGTTTCGAGTTGAACGACATGCTCATGATGCAATTGAAGTTCAATATTTTCTTCTATCGTGATAACCCGCTCGTGAGCACTGATACTGTTTGCAAGTACATTTAGCAGTGTCGTTTTGCCTGCGCCGGCATTTCCACAGATAACCATATTTACGCCGGCCGTTACCGCCGTCTTTAAAAAATTCATTACCGCAGCATCTACGTAACCACTTTCAATTAAGTAGCGCTCATCTACCTCTTTGTGGCTAAACTTTCTAATAGAAACAAGTGCAGCTTGAGTGCAAGCAGGGGGAACAACAACGTGAAGACGACTACCATCTGGCAACTTCCCATCGACAATCGGCTTAATAGTGCTAGCTTGACGACCGCAATTTTCTAGTAATCTATCCACAAAGCGTCTGAGGTGGACAGGATCATCAAAACGAGAAGAAGAACGTACTAAACTCCCCTTCTTCTCAACCCAAATCTCGTCAAAGTCATTAATAAGAATATCGGATACGTCGTTATCAATCATGAGCTCAGCGATGGGTCCTAGCCCCTGAACTTCATCACATACCGACTGAATAAGGTGTGTTTTTTGATACTCGGAAAGAAGACCACTCTCTATTTCCGGTATATCAGAACATAACGAATCAAGCGTCGAATTAAGGTTCGTCGAAAATAAACGTTCTGGCTCGTTTTCAAACTCGTCCAACACCGCTTGATGTAGAAGCTTTTTGAGCTCAGCCACTGACGTTTCAATTGTAGGTTCATTTAGAAAGTTGCGCCCGAACATATGCGTTACCTCGCAACAAAAACAGACTCTTTTTTAACGCCCTTAACCACTTCTACCGTTCTTGTAGTTTGTAAGCGCGTGAAGTCTTGTAATTTACCTTGCTCTATATCAAAAGCACTATGGACGATAACAGAGACGCGATCGGAGCTGTCTATACCAGCAAGGGAATATACATTTTTTGGCATCACCGCTAATACTAACGAAGTTACAGATTGCGCCCCGCCAGATTGGCTCGACAACGCATCTATTACACCGCTATTTTTAGATTGGCTTCCAGGCTGCTTAGACACACCGATGAGCTGAACATCGCGAGCGACAGTTCGAACACTTCTGCCTGATTTAGCAACGATGTCTAATCGGTCTCCTTTGTGAAGCCTTGAGATAGGAATATCAAGGTTAGGTAGTTTTAAAGTGTATAGTACTCGACCTGCCGGTATTGCCTCTGATAAGGCCTTCGCTTTCACTCTTACAAAGTCTGAACTGAATAACATCTCATCTTTGTACTTAGTGTTCGCCAGCTTTTTACCTATAATCGCACGTGGGTTTTGGACGCTAAGTGCTGCCGTTTTTAGAAGGTCTCCGGAAAGCTCTTGTTGCGAAATATCCTTAATCGTAATGACTTGACCGGCTGGAACGTTTTTATTAAGCACCCAAATATCTTTCGATTCGTCGTCGTTTATTTGGCGTACACCCAGTGCAGAAGCCATTAACCCCGACGTCATCAGTAGCGTAACTCCTACTGTTGTGGCGCCTTTATTCTTTGTCTGTTTCATCACTTACCCTCCCCCGTTCGCTTGTAGGTGTGGCTGCAACTCAAGTAGCAGCCACATCAAAGCAACACTTAGTCGAAAGAACCGTTCGCTGCAGGGCCATCAGCCGCGGTACTTGCTGTAGCGCTTATAGACGCAGCTGTCTCGCTGAAGTCTGAATCAACGAAACTAAAGGCAACCTGGTCACCCGCATTCGTGTCTACTGCATCAACAAAGCCAGAGCCACTGATTTCCGCTGAAGCCTCGCCATTTACAATGCCGTCGAAGGCATAGCTTTGGTCAAGAGAGCCAATGGCTTCAGCCACATCTTCAAGCTCTGCCGTTACCGAATCGCGTAGCGTTGCTAGCCCAATCACGAGTGCAGCAACCATTGAAGTAGATAAGATGATTAGTTCTGAGGTAAGAACAAACCCTTTTTGATTTTTGGCATTTCTAGTAGCTTTTACAGTTTTCATTTTGATCACCTTTTGTGCATCTATAAATTTTGGGGTATTCCCATAAGTTATTTTGCGATTAGCATGCCAAACACAAAAAACCATAAATTTCATAAAGATAAAAGAAACCCGCTTTACAAAAATCATATTACTGCAATACGCTTTGCATTTTGCAAATCAAAAGAAAACCCACATTTCAAAATGCAAAAAAAAAGGCCCGAAGGCCTTTTCACAGCATCACATTAACAATTGGGGAGGTACTCTAGTGATGCTAAACGGGACACCACCAAAGCGCGATTCGGCGGTGACAGAGAGAGAGACTGCTTATAATAATTACACGCTTGATCTAACTGGTTTCCTACTTGGTTAATAAGCCCCAGATGATAATAATAAATACTATCTTCTAACCCGAAACGAAGCGAAGTACTTAAGTAACTCAATGCTTGATTGTAGCTACCTTCAATATAATAAATTGAGGCTTTTTGCAGGTATGGCTTCGGATTGCTGGCATAAAGCGTAATCGCTTGTTCATTCAAACGTTTAGCTAACTTTATATTCCCCTCATTTAGTGCCATATCAGTACGCATTATTAAGGCAACAAGCGGTGGGAGATATTGGTTTACTAATTCATCCAGCACGACCTGAGCTTGAATTTGACGACCTGAATACAAGAAGACTGAAGATGCAATAACTTGTGTGTTGGTGTGGTTGGGATTTGCAAGCAGTAGTTGCTGAAGTTCTGACGCGGCCCCTGCGCAATCAATTTTCTTTTCGCCGTAGCAATTAATCCCGTTTTGTTTGATCTCGTACCTTTCAACAAGCTCATTTAGAGCGGCATCAGGGTTAAGAATTGGAAGAAAATCAACCGATGCACAGCTTGTTATAAAAAGTACTACTAAAAAGGATAAAGTGTTTCGAACAAATATAAGCAGCTTCATTGTGCATTCTCCTCAAAATAGACCAACGCTTCTTTAGAATGAGAAAGCTGCATCCATAGAGACGTATCGTTTACAGACTCTCTGACTAACGTAGGTGTAACCACAATAATAAGCTCTCGATTGTTACTACTGTTGCTGGTCGCTTCGCTAAGCTTTCCGAAAAGACTTTCGCCTTTGGTATTAGGAACAAAATCGTGACTAGAATTACTGTCTGTACTCAATAGCCCTCCCACTACGAGAGGCTGACCATCGCGAAGACGCGCTGATGTTTGCATACTACGAGTATTAAACGCACTGCTGTTGAGGTCGCTACCGCTGCTTTGCGCTATTTGTGCAGTTAGTGTGGTGTCTGGCAACGAAATAACCGGATTAAGATCAAGGGTGATTCTATCTTTATCATCAACCAGCGCCCTAACGCTTAGCTCAACACCAAAAGACTTAAATTCAGTTCCACTAAAAACAGAGCCGGCTGCCCCTTGGTCTGTACCTTGTAATCCTGAGGGACTGTAAGTGGTAGGTACTGGAATTTCACCGCCCACTTTAAATACAGCACTTTCACCTGCCAAAACGGTCAGGGTTGGACGTGATAATGTACGCGATATCCCTTCTTGCTCTAATAGTGAAAAAAGCATATCAATCGCGAACTGAGAAGTACTCAATTGAAGGTTATTAGCAAATTGCCCGCTTACGAGTTGTAATGCATTTTCAATACTCGCTGACCCACTTTGGCGCTCGGTAATTCCTCCTAACCCGAATATCCCTTCTTCCTGGTTATATCCATTGGTCAATATACTGATATCGGGACGCCACTGCTGAAGCTGACGTTGATTTACTTCGTAAAGTTGAACTGATACGCGAATTTGAGGTAAATCCTTTACTTCGATACTCGACAATACTCGGCCACCTGCTAGCGACAACAGTGTCGCTCTACCAATGTTCGACTTAACATTACTTAATTGCAGAGCGCTGGCATCTGCTGCGGTTAACGCGCCAGATTCATTTGCGACCACTTCAATCATTGACTGGTCGCCAGAGCCAAGTGGTTGCTGACCTGCTCCTGGTATAGCTAGTGAAGCTGGCTGCGCGGCGCCTAGCCCCACGGGCACAAAAAGTTTACTAACGGCACTTAACACGCGAACAAGTTCAATTTGGTTTTCTACGTTGCCTGTAAGCATGAATACATCTTGCTCATCGGCATCTATTTCCCCTACGCGTATGCGCTCGACTTCTACGTTATCTGCGCCAAGCTCTGTTAGAAGCTCAGTTATTCTTTCCTCTTTTTTCTTAGGCTTTTGAGTAACTTTAATTAAGTTAATAATAGCGACTTTGTTTGACTGAGCCATTCTAGATGGAAGCCCACCCGTTCCTTGAAGCCTTTGCTGAAGTGTTTGCAGAATGTTTTGGTCAGCTTGAGGGTTAAGCACAGGCTGCGACTGTTGTGAACTACTGGCATACAAGTAATTGCGAGCAGCAGTGTAGGCTGATTGACGGTATGTTGCTGTGGGTACCGTGCCGCGTAACACGATGGCGTGCCTGTCTGGTGCTATCGTGAGTTGTACAGCAGGATGAATGTCTTTAAGCGCGTTCTCTAACACACTGTAATCTTCTGTAACGCTGAGTAAAAACGTTTCAGAACGATTATCCTGATACCAAACCATCATAGATGTTCGACCTAATTTTTTAGCCAAAATCAGGATTTCTCGACCGTCTACAACTTGCACATCAAGGGTCGTTTCATGACCCACCGCAACACGTTTTATGTCTTTGTTAAACACAAAACGAGTATGCGTCCATTTAACAAGGTGGTCGACACTGGACACCTTCTCACCATCTGCCATTTCGATGTAATCTAAATTACTGTTAGCAAGTGTTGAAACACTTAAAACACATAATATAGTCAAAAGAATAAATCTCATATTAACCTCCCCAGGTTGTCGAAAGGAAGGTTGCAAAGAACTGACCAAGCCCGAACAAAACGCTAACCAATTGAAATTATTCAGGTAAATAACTCTATTTCCGAGAAGAGTGGATATTGGGAGATAAATGATTTGCAAAATGCAAAGCATTTAGCGATTTAGAAGACTTGAAACCCAAAGGTTAGCGTTTTCAATATGCTCGCTTTTCATTCTTGCTTGATTGCGTGTGCCCACATATTTATCTAGCACAGCAACTAACGATTCTATCTTTATTGGTTTGGGGAGATAGTCGTTCATTCCAATTTGAAGAAACATCTCTTTATCGCCTTCTAACGCATTGGCAGTAACAGCAACAATTGGCAGTGCGGCATATTTTGCCTGCCCGCGTATAACCCTCGTTGCTTCAATTCCATCCATAATTGGCATATGAATATCCATTAGTACTAACTCAAATACAGCTTGTCGCATATGCTCTAACGCTTCTAGGCCATTCTCGGCGATTGTCACCTTACAGTTATATTTTTCTAGAAACTGGCAAGCAACGAACTGGTTATTTACATTATCTTCAACAAGAAGTATTGCTACTCCATTATAGTCGCGGCTTACTGTGTTTTTTACGTCATGCAGTTTATAGTTAGCGTATGCTTGTAAGCCAAAATCACGCAGTTCTTCTTCAAATTTTTGGTGAGCTTTTCCCAATAAAAAGGGTGTAATTGGTCCTTCTACAAAGTGAACATTTTCCCTTAAATCTTTTTCGAAAGAAGTATCACGTTTGCTATTAATAAAAAGCACTAGGTTATCCTGTGAAAGCTGCTGAGCAAATGCCAGGGCTTGGCTCCCTCCACAGTGAAAAATAAAGTGTGTGTTTTTATAGTCGGTGTTTATATTTAGATCGGAACTATGTTCGAACTCAACAGTGTGACCCGCACGAGTTATAAAATTAAAGAGGGCATCGGCTATAGGTTTAATTTCACAGCATATGACAAAGCTTATTTCAGTTGTCTCTTTTTTAGGCTTTGCTTCGCAAACTTTCTCAAACGGTAAAGACAAGCTAAAGCAACTACCTTCATTAACTTTGGAGCGGACAGTTATGCTCCCTTTCATAGCGGTAACAATTTGATGGCAAATCGCCAGTCCCAACCCACTTCCTCCCACACGTCGCTTAATTGAATTATCACCTTGTACAAAGGGCTTAAAGAGTGTGTTGATATAATTGCTGTCTATACCCAGTCCAGTATCTTCAATTTCTACAATTAAGTTCTCATTGATACTGCACCTCACAAGTACCCATCCCTTGTCGGTAAATTTAATGGCGTTAGTGACTAAGTTTAGAATAATTTGTTTAAACCTATTTTCGTCACCTAAGAAGTAAAGGGGACATGTCGAGGTGATGTCACAAACAAGTGAAAGTTGCTTTTTAAAAGCAAGAGATTCTACTACTGAGAATACATGCTCTATGCTGTCTATCAGAGAAAAGCGCTCGTTACTCAACTCTATGCCTCGCTCTTCACTGCGGGAGTAAAATAAAACATCATCTACGATGTTGAGTAATGATTTTCCGCTTACCTGTATGAGGTGAGAAAATTCCGCTTGGTCAGGTGTTAGCCCTGAATCACTAAGTAGCTCTGATGCTCCAAGTATTGCATTTAGTGGTGTTCTAATTTCATGGCTAATACTCGCCATAAATCGCGTTTTAGTTTGCGCCAATGCCTCAGCGCGCTTTTTTTCCTCCTCTAGCGCCATAGTATTTAAAATACGTTGATTGATGTTATGGAGTTTTATAACGCAGTAATCTTGCTCATATGGGATTGACGCACGAGCTTTGTTTATTTGACTTTGAGTTGACATATCTTCTACTGATAACTCAAACCAACACAGTTCATTTTCTTTGGTCAGCACTTGGATATCTAATTTGTGGGGCTTACCAGCAATTAACGCGGATGCGACATCTGCTTTAAAGGGCTCGGCGATTACACTAAAGATATTGGTTGCGCCGTTATAATTAATGTTACGCACCCATTCCTTGCTGGAAAATAGAATCTCTCCCTTTCGCGTTACGCGCAAGATAACTTCACTAACAATGTCAGAGAAAAAGCGATAGCCACTTTCTATCACACACTGATGAGCCCCTTTCTCAGCACTTTCATGGATATCGCTTTGTACGGCAAGAAAAAAGCCTAAAAAGCCATTACTCTTTACTATCTTGCACTCATAAATATCAGGCGTGGCGCCTTTAGACGATAACTGTAATATAACCTCTTGTGGTGTGTTATCAGGAACTAGTTCACACAATTCTGGAAGGTAAGCACCTTCAACTTTAGCAAAACTGAAAAACGACCGGCCTATTAGCTTTGACGTTGAGAGCCCGACTTTTCGCGCAATGAGTAAACTGCAATCGACAACATCCCCGTTGGCACTACAAATAACCATTTGCTGACCCGACAACGCCAACATATGAAGAAGAATTCTGTCTGTCATTTTAGGCATTAGCATGCTCCTAAGCCCGAGATAATTTCACAAGTAACTATAGTGGGGTAAGTTTTACTAAACGACGCTCTTCAATAAACTCTTGTACCAATCGCTTTAAAACTAATTTTGATACCGGCTTAGATATCATTTTGTCAGCGCCTTTTTTGACGACATGTGCGATTTCTTTTGAATTTGCAATTCCAGATAAGATAACTTTGGCGGCAGCCACATTTGGTCCCGTCTTTTGTACTTTGCTGATAACATCACTGCCGTACAATTCCGGCATTTTTTCGTCCAAAAGTAGGACGTCAAAATGATGAGACATGGCAAGAGATAGCGCCTCTTTTCCATCTTTGGCAGTAAACACGTCCACGCCAAGGCTTTTTAACATCGCTGCGGTCGCACCGAGGCTCGCTGGACTATCATCTGCTACCAGTACAGAAAGTTGTTTGCGCTTCAAGGTCTGCAAAATGAGTTCAATTTCGCAATTTAGAAAAGGAAAGTAAGCTTTTGGGGCTGTGGGGTTTTCTTTTAGCGCTTGAGAAATACTACTGATGGGATAGACCTGTATTGTCGACGCACTGCAATTAGATTCGTTGGACCAGCGCCATTTCCATCGGCTATTTCCCATACGAAAGTCGCTATAACGCTGAACATCATCAATAGTTCTAAGACCTAATTCTATTTGAGACAGCTCTGTCTTAGCAGGGAACGGCACGCGATATACGATTTCTCTGTCAAAACGCGATATAACTTTACCGTTAAACGAAACACGCAAAGAAGAACGGCTTCTACTGATAACTAGCGCTCCTCCCCCTACTTTTTTGCTAAGGTTATTCAACGCGACATCGATTTGAGGCAAAGCATTTAGAAGTCTATTTTCGGCTATCATGCATTCTAAAAAGCCAGTTTGATTATCAATAAAAGAAATGCCATGACTACTGTAACCTCGATGATGAATAAAACATCGAATAATATCGATAAGATTTAACATAATAGGCGCCTCCAGTTTTTAATTGTTATCAATAATGATGCCACTTACAGCAAATCGGCTTAATTCGTTGATATTCCGAGATTTAATATGAGCAACAAAAACTCATTCAGCTTCAACGTCTACCACTTTTATAATTTCGCTTTGCAAAATGCTAAGCATTAACAGAAAGCAACACCAATAAGGCTCGACATCCCACGCCCTTTTCCTTATAGTGCGCGGCCATCGTCATTTGTATGAGTTTTGTACTCACAGACGCTAGACTCTTTCACCACCCTTTGGATACCTGTTTTGATTACCACCGCAAATATCACAATGCAGTTTGGCTCTAAGCCATTATTTGAAAATATTTCCGCAAAATTCGGCAACGGCAACCGATACGGCCTGATAGGCGCTAACGGTTGTGGTAAGTCTACCTTTATGAAAATTTTAAGCGGTAAACTTACGCCAACCTCGGGCAACGTCTCAATGGCACCGGGTACGAAACTAGGTATATTAAGTCAGGACCAATTTGCGTTCGAAGAATACAGTGTGGTTGACACCGTGATCATGGGTGACCGTGAATTATGGGAGGTTAAACAAGAGCGTGACGCCATTTACAGCAAGGCTGAAATGAGTGAAGAAGATGGTATGCGCGTGGCAGACTTAGAAACTCAGTTTGCCGAAATGGATGGCTATACAGCTGAAGCCCGCGCTGGTGAAATACTTACATCTGCCGGTATCGACGAAGACTATCACTTCGGTTTGATGAAGGAAGTGGCCCCAGGTAAAAAAGTACGTGTACTTTTAGCCCAAGCCCTATTTGCCGAGCCTGATATTCTGCTTCTAGACGAACCAACTAACAACTTGGATATTTACACCATCAGTTGGCTTGCAGAAGAACTTAATAAGCGTAAGTCGACCATGCTTATTATTTCGCACGACAGACACTTCCTAAATTCTGTGTGCACACATATGGCCGATATCGATTATGGTGAACTGCGTGTTTACCCAGGTAACTACGATGATTACATTCAGGCAGCCATGCTAGTTCAAGAGCAGCTTCATGCAGAAAATGCTAAAAAGTCAGCCGAAATTGAAGAGTTGCAGAGCTTTGTAGCGCGATTCTCTGCCAACGCATCGAAAGCTAAACAAGCTACTTCGCGCGCACGTCGCCTTGAGAAGATTGAGCTAGCTGAAGTAAAAGCGTCTAGCCGTCGTAAGCCTTATATTGTATTTAAGCAGCATAAAAAACTTCACCGCCTTGCAATTACCCTTGAAGATTTAGGCCATAGCTATCCAGACCTTCCGTTATTCGACAATGCTAACTTATTGTTGGAAGCGGGGCAGCGCCTAGCCATCATCGGTGAAAACGGCGCAGGTAAAACTACGCTTTTAAAATGCCTAGTGAATGACATTGAGCCTACCGCTGGTAGCTATAAGTGGGCAGAAAATGCCGCAATTGGCTACATTCCACAGGACAACGCCAAATACTTTGCTGAAGATATCACTATGTTTGAGTGGATGAGCCAATGGCGCAGTCCGAAACATGACGACCTGCAAATTAAGGGCATGTTAGGCCGTTTATTGTTTACTTCTGATGATTTCAATAAACGTGTTCAGGTATGTTCTGGTGGTGAGAAAAACCGTTTATTGTTCGGAAAGCTTATGCTTGAAGACATCAACGTATTGGTAATGGACGAGCCTACCAACCACATGGACATGGAATCGATTGAAGCGCTGAACAATGCACTCTACAAGTTTGACGGTACGGTTATTTTCGTTAGTCACGATCGCGAGTTTGTTTCATCGCTGGCGACACAAATTATAGAGATAAAAGACAAACAGCTGAATCACTTCGATGGCAACTATGAAGAGTTTTTGGCGCATAAAGAAAACGCATAAAAAACGCGTACGCGCCACTAACGTCACCTACACACCTTTAAGGTTTTGATGGTAAACCTAAAAAAACGGGCACTTAATTAAGTGCCCGTTTTTTGTTTTTTTGAAACTTATTGATTGGAAAAATACTTAGCCGCCGTTTCAGCTAAACGTTCAAAATAGCTCATTATTGAATTTTTAATAGGCGCTAGTTCTTTTTCTGTAACTTCATCAAAGTCTTCAGGTGGGACAAATTCTTCAATGCGCACGTTCTTCATGGCGTCATCTTGTAACTCTTTAAACAAAGGTTTCGAAGCAATGTCTACGGGCTTGTCCAAGCTTTCGATAGTTATATCAAAACTTGCGGAGGCGATGTAATAATCGGTTCCCAAAAAGCTCCGAGTAAATAGGCCGAACCCTTCACTTTGATGTTCTGAGCAACCATAAGTACCGCATTCTGTGATGGCTACTGTTGGTGCCTCTTGAACAATAATAATTTTTGTAACACCGTCAGCTAACAGCGATTTTCTAAGTGCATTTTGGTTTTCATTAAAAGACCAATTGCTATCTTGCTTCACCACGAAATCTAGTTGCCATGCTCCTTTAACTTTGGGTGACACATCAACTACTTCAAATCGGCTTGACTGCTCTATTGCTGTTTTAAGTTTAGTAAAAAGCGTAGATGCTACCTGCCAGTCGTATGCATACTCTTTCGTGAAGTTATTAAACTTAGTCGTACCAACATGGGTGTGCGATGGGAATTCATTAGCATTGATGAAAACCCCTATCTTTTGCTTCGGTACTTCTGTCGGCTCTTTAGCTTCACCGGCTTCGGCCTCGCTTTCTTGCTCTGAATCATCAACCTTCTTATCTACCGCATCATTGTTTGTTTGATCACCTGAACTTGATTTATCGACATTAATCTCGGTAGGAACACTTTCACCTGGATCCACACCTCTTTGCGTTACACATCCTGTTGCCAGCATTGATATGGCAACCAGCACACTAAACTTTGTCACAAACTTCATAACACTTCCCTATTTCAAAGCTAATGAGCTTAATACTGAATTTAGACTATTCTGGTTTTGCACTAAACCTCTTCTCAGTTTATTACAAGCAATCTTCTCTATCGATAGAAAGTTACTTTAAGCATTCTCACGCACAGTTTAATTTTCCAAATCGCTTTAAATTTACCTGTAACAAACAACCTTCACACTGCTTCCAGTGATTTCATTTTTCATAAAAGAAAAGCTAACAATAGAGATGATTACCGCTGCGATTTGTAAACGGGGTTAGTTGGCCTACTAACTACCCGCTTTGAAAAAGATATAGCCCTTTTGGGTTACACCTTTGAATAAACACCGTATGTGAAGAGCGGGCAAAGAATTGATCGAACCTGAAGTTTAGGCTGTATTGTGATTAAAAAGGAAATTAATTAATGACTCTATTAAAGTGTTTAGGCTCAGTAAGCCTGTCAACATTACTCGCGTTCTCCTCCACCGTTTCTGCACAGCAGTCAGCAAGACCACAACAGCCTCAAGGCTGGATGTGGGGTTTTGGTGTTGCCGCATCTCAAGACGTTTATACCGACTTTGATAACCGCATTGTGCCTATACCTATTATTGGCTATACAGGTGAAAAGCTTAGGGTGTACGGACCATTCATAGGTTACGAGTTGTTTAGAGAAAAGGGCTTCACTCTTGATGCCCAACTTGTGCCGGTATTTGCAGGTTATGAAGAAGATGACAGCGCCGTGTTTACCGGTATGGAAGATAGAGACTTTAGTTACGCGGCTGGCGTTGGCCTCAACTATAATGCGGGCAGCTGGGTATATTCATTATCAACCAATGCGGATATTCTGGGTAAGTTCGACGGCTACCAAGCGTCAGCTCGAATAGGCAAACAGTTTAGAGTAGATAACTTTGTGATAGAGCCATCGGTCGGCGTTACTTACCAAGATAGCAACTATGTCGATTATTATTACGGTGTGCGCCCCGAGGAAGCTACTGCGTTTCGAAACACATATAACGGCGATAGCGCGCTTAATACAGAAATACGTGTCGCTGTTTCTACCCGCCAGTTTCTAGGCGGAATGACCCGTTTAGAGGTTGGCGCAACTTTCTTTGACGATAGCATTAGTGATAGCCCGCTAACCGACGATGACACCGCATTAAGTGCCATGCTGGTTTACACGCGCTTTTTCTAAGCGATTGCCACCTTTCACTACAGTCGTGTAAAGTTTCATAGCTGAGCTTCCTGTACTAGTTTATAAACGCTATCACGCTTAGCCTTGAAAGCTATGAACACCATTAAAAATGCCCTCACTTTCGAGGGCATTCGCGTTATTTACACGTTAGTATCTACGTCGATTTTTTGAAGGCAAGCGTCTCCCACAGGGGAACGGTAGACAAGCTATGTTTGTAACTTCCTGATGTTTCTTTAGTGCTGTAAGACAAGTAAATCAGCGTTTTCGAGTCTGCATCATAAATCCGTCGAAGCTTCATATTTTTGAAAAACACGCTTTTAGATTTTTTGAATATCACTTCACCGGAATCTGACTTATCAATAGCCTCTAGCATCTCTGCTGTGATTGGGCCGGTTTGTCTGCACGCAATAGAACTGTCTGATGGATCAGACAAATCTAAATTCGCTTCAATACTTGAAATATGACAGGTAACGCCAGTGACAACAGGGTCTTGAAGCGCATCAATTTTAATGTCTTTTGTGGTGAAAAGACCAAGAGACACATCGCCCACTTCGCTGTCGCTACAGCCTGCTAGCGTAAAAAGCGAAGCAGTGAGTAGCCCAAGTACAGAACCTTTGAAAGCGCTGCTTTTTATTGAAAGCCTATTTAAAAAAGCACGGTGTTTTTTGAGCTTCATCCAACGTCCGCTTGTTTTCATACCTTTATCGCCTCTATGCTAATTATAACCTTTTATGTACCTACTCGAATTACCGAGTCTGTGATCATTTTAGCCTAACAGGTTTAGCTGTATTTTATCCATAAGCGCATGCTGTTTTATAAGTTGCTTGGCTTTTTCAATGTCCGGCGCGAAATAGCGATCTTTGTCGTAAAAAGGCACTTGCTTTCTTAGCAACTGCATTAATTCCTGCAGCTTTTCACTCGTTGTTAACGGTTTTCTAAAATCTAAACCTTGGCAGGCCGCTAACCATTCAATGGCTAAAATGCCCGCTACGTTGTCAAAAATGTCTCTTAATCGCCTTGCCGCAAATGTAGCCATAGACACGTGATCTTCTTGGTTAGCAGACGTAGGCAAAGAATCGATGGATGCTGGGTGCGCCAAGGTTTTATTTTCACTAGCAAGTGCCGCACAGGTAACCTGTGCGATCATAAACCCTGAGTTTACCCCACCGTTTTCAACTAGAAATGGCGGTAGACCGCTTAAGTGAGTATCTATCATTAGCGACATTCTGCGCTCTGACAACGCACCAATCTCAGACAGCGCGATAGCCAACATGTCTGAGGCCATCGCCACCGTTTCTGCATGGAAATTTCCGCCAGATAAAATATCGCCATCGGTCGCTTCTCCAACACTTGAACTATCGCCGCTTTCTACAAAAACTAACGGGTTATCGCTAACGCCATTAGCTTCCGTCACTAAAATGTCTTGAGCGTAGCGCATTTGCTGTAAACAAGCGCCCATTACCTGTGGCTGGCAGCGCAGCGAATACGGATCTTGTACTTTTTCACACCTTTGATGTGAATTGCCAATCTCTGAAGTATCTAGCAATGCTCTAAAAGCCGAGGCTACATCGCATTGGCTTTTATGGCCGCGCACCTCGTGAATGCGCGCGTCGAAGGGCACGCGAGAACCTAACGCGGCTTCAACCGTGAGCGCGCCAATACCGATAGCACTGTGAAGCGCATTTTCAGTGTAAAATAGCCCCTGAAGTGCAAACGCTGTTGATGCCTGTGTACCGTTTAATAGTGCTAAGCCTTCTTTAGGTGCCAACGCAATTGGCTCCATGCCCGCTATTTCCAATGCTTTAGCCGCACTTATACGTTCACCTTTGTAGAAAGCTTCCCCTTCTCCTAAAAGCACTACACTCATATGTGCTAAAGGCGCTAAGTCTCCACTAGCCCCTACCGACCCTTTTTCAGGAATGGCAGGGTAAACCTGTGCGTTAAACAAGGTAATGAGCGCTTCTATTACGCTTAAACGGATTCCCGAATAACCGCGGGCCAGCGAGTTTATTTTTAACAGCATGAGCAGGCGCACAGTATCTTCTTGCATAAAGTCGCCCGTGCCGGCCGCATGCGATAGCACAATACTGCGCTGTAATAACTCTAACTCGTCAACATTAATACGGGTATTAGCCAATAACCCAAAGCCGGTATTGATACCGTACACGGTTCGATTTTCTTCTATGACGTTAAGCACTACTTGCTCGGCGGCGTTTACGGCAGGTATCGCACTTTCCACCAGCGACAAGTGAATATGGTTTCGATGCACTTCTCTTAACTGTTCTAGGGTCAGTGTGCCAGGCACCAGCACTAACTTTTTAATACCGTCTTGCTCAGTGAAAAAAGACATCTGGGACATGATTACGCCTCCCCGTCTAAGCTTTGGTGTGAGCTATTTTGGAGTGAACTATAATTTGAACCTTCATTGCCAGCCCCTCGATTATTAGCCACGGAATTTACCATAGGAAGGTCAAGGTTATGTTTGTCCGCACAATCTTTCGCAATGTCATAGCCTGCATCGGCATGACGCATTACGCCTGTGGCGGGGTCGTTATGAAGCACTCGAGCAATACGTTCGGCCGCTGCATCTGTACCGTCACAAACGATAACCACGCCTGAGTGTTGGCTGAAGCCCATTCCTACACCACCGCCATGATGAAGGCTTACCCAAGTTGCACCACCCGCTGTGTTTAATAGCGCGTTTAATAAAGGCCAGTCCGAAACCGCATCTGAACCATCGAGCATGGCTTCAGTTTCTCTATTTGGTGACGCTACCGAACCAGAGTCGAGATGATCTCGACCAATCACTACTGGTGCGCTTAGCTCACCACTGCGCACCATTTCGTTAAAGGCAAGCCCAAGCTTTTGTCTTTCACCTAGTCCAACCCAGCAAATACGCGCAGGCAGGCCCTGAAACTGAATGCGTTCCTTGGCCATATCTAGCCAGTTATGTAGATGCGGGTTATCGGGTATAAGCTCTTTAACTTTAGCGTCCGTTTTATAGATATCTTCTGGGTCGCCAGATAAAGCAGCCCATCTAAAGGGGCCAATACCCTGACAAAACAGCGGGCGAATATAAGCGGGTACGAAACCTGGGAAATCAAAAGCATGCTCAACGCCTTCTTCCAGCGCCATTTGTCTAATGTTGTTGCCATAATCGAGCACTGCCGCGCCCGCCTGTTGAAAGCCCAGCATGGCTTTAACCTGTAATGCCATCGACTCTTTCGCTTTTTTAATCACGCAAGCTTCGTCTTTTATACGCTGCGCCTCGGCTTGATCTAGCGTCCACCCCACAGGTAGATAACCATTCAGCGGGTCGTGAGCACTGGTTTGATCGGTTACGACATCTGGAATGATCCCGTTTTCTAGCATATCGGGAAATACCTCAGCAGCATTGCCGAGTAAGCCTATTGAAACTGGTTTCCCGTCTTGCTTAGCCTCATCTAGCAAGCCCATAGCTTCTTCTAACGAATGCGCTTTTTTGTCCAGATAGCCCGTTCGAATTCTGAAATCTATGCGGGTTTCATCAACTTCCACTGCCACCATTGAAAAGCCAGCCATGGTAGCCGCAAGTGGCTGTGCTCCACCCATACCGCCTAAGCCGCCCGTTAAAATCCAGCGCCCATTAGCGTTGCCGTCAAAATGGGTTTTGGCCACGCTCACAAAGGTTTCATACGTGCCTTGCACAATACCTTGCGAGCCTATGTATATCCACGACCCTGCCGTCATTTGCCCGTACATCATCAAGCCTTCTTTATCCAGCGCGTTAAAGTGCTCCCAGTTAGCCCAGTGCGGAACAAGGTTAGAGTTTGCAATTAATACTCGAGGTGCGTTTTCATGGGTTGGAAATACGCCGACCGGCTTGCCTGACTGGATAAGCAATGTTTCGTCAGTATTTAAGCGCTTAAGCACTTCAACAATTTTGTCGTATGACGCCCAATCTCGGGCCGCTCGCCCAATGCCGCCGTAAACTACCAAGTTTTGTGGATGTTCCGCCACTTCTGGATCCAGGTTATTCATTAACATGCGAAGCGGCGCTTCGGTTTGCCAACTCTTTGCGTTTAACGTATTTCCTCTTGGGGCACGAATTTCTCTTGTAGGGTCGAGGCGTTTCATAAACTTCTCCTAGGCATCTTTTTCTTTTACTGAAATATTAGTGTTATAAGAATCAGTATCTTTATAAAAAGCGCCTTTAGAATTAGCGTCTTAGGCGCGTTTACACTTAAAAATCCAAGTGCCCTCCCAGTCGGTATCTACTGCCAGGGTGGAACAGCACGGCGTGGCTAACCACAGCGGCTGACCCTTTTCCATTCCCCGTCCCACGGGAAAATGTCCTTCGAGTAATCTTTAGGCAAGGTTCTTTAGGCTTTATCAGTAACGCTTGTGCAATATCTTTTTCAACAATTACAGCTTCAACGCTGTGGTCCGCCTGAGAAAGCGGCGCGACTTGGTTCAGATAGAAGTTTGCGGTTTGCGCTTTAAAATCCTTATCTAAGTAGTCGTTAATCCAAGCTGGGTTGACCCACCTGTCTTCATACTGAACGGGCAAATTGTTCTCACAATGAACGATAATGCTGTGAAATACAGGCTCTCCTACATCAACGGCTAGGCGCTGTGAAATAGCATCACTGGCAGGTGCAGTTTCAAGCACCAATATCTCGTTAGTGTATCTATGCCCCCGCCGCTCTATTTCATCGCGAATACTTTTGATTTCTAACATTGAACTCATAGGGCGGCTGTCTGACACAAAAGTGCCTATTCCCTGACTGCGCATCAAAATACCCTCATCCACCATTTCACTTAACGCACGCCGCGCTGTCATTCGGCTAACACCATGTTGCTGGGCAAGTTGGTTTTCTGAAGGCACCTGACTACCCGGCTTCATTTCACCGCTTTCAATGGCATCCAAAATTGCCGTTTTGATAATCCTGTATCGAGGTTGCATATCGTGAGTTCACAACTAAATTGTTAATAATATGATAACAGCATACTTGTATATACAAGTATGCACAAGTACACTGATTTTAAAAATCTTCACCACCTATAAGTGAAAGCTCTGAACAGAGCTAGGTAAAAAGTTAGATAAAAGATGGCATTGAGTGGAGCACATTATGGGTTATCAGTACGACACGCTTATTTACAACGTTCGCATTGCATCTATGCAGGAAAGTGAGCAGCCTTATGGCGAATTACCGCCACACGCCATTGCCATAAAAGACGGCAAAATTGCTGCACTAATTCCCTGCGATAATTCACTGAGCGAAGTGCTTAAGCAAGCCAAAAACGTACTTGATGCCACTACGCTTATTTCTCAAGATGAAGGAGCAAACGCCAAGCACCCATGGTTATTGCCTGGATTCATCGATTGTCATACTCATCTAGTGTACGGCGGTAACCGCGCTGAAGAGTTTGAGATGCGTTTGCAGGGAGCAAGTTACGTTGACATAGCCCAGCAAGGCGGCGGCATTAAAGGTACAGTGGAAAAAACGCGATGTGCTGATGAGCGCACTTTGCGTAATACCGCGATAAAGCGAGCAAAGCGACTATGCGAAGAAGGTGTTACCACCATTGAAGTAAAATCAGGATACGGATTAGACTTAGACACTGAAGCGCGCATGCTACACGTGGCTAAATCCCTTGAGCAGCACCTTCCTGTGAGTATTAAAACTACCTATTTAGGCGCTCACGCCCTGCCAAATGAATTTACTGAGGACCCAGACGGGTATATTGATTTTATTTGCGACGAGGCACTGCCTCATATTGCTTCGCATAACTTGGCTGACGCCGTTGATGTATTCTGTGAAACTATCGGCTTTTCAACTTCACAAACAGAACGGGTGTTTAGCTGCGCGCAGCAGCACGGTTTCCCCATTAAAGCTCATGTAGAGCAGCTTAGCGACAGCAAAGGTGCAGTTCTAGCAGCTAAGTACGGCGCACTATCGGTAGATCACATCGAACACTTAGCTGACAGCGACATCCCCTTACTTGCCCAAAGTGGTACCGTTGCAGTATTGCTTCCGGGCGCGTTTTATTATCTAAGTGAAGTGCAAAAGCCGCCGGTAAATGCACTTCGGGCCCACAATATTCCTATGGCGATAGCGACAGACTTCAACCCTGGCAGTTCGCCATTAGCCTCAATCCTTACCGCGATAAATATGGGGTGTGTGCTGTTTCAACTTACGCCAGAAGAAGCGCTACGCGGCGCCACTGCACACGCGGCGAGCGCACTTGGGCTGCACGACCGAGGTGTTATTGAAACAGGTAAGCTTGCAGACTTAACACTGTGGGATATCGAAACGCCGGCAGAGCTCGCCTATTGTATTAATGGCCACCGCCCCGTTGCGGTGTTTAAGGAAGGTAAACATGTTTAAGTGGCAAGGCAGAATAGACAGCGAAGATGGTGCTGAAGGCTTGCGCTGGCATCAAAAAGTTAACGAAATTAAGGATGCTGAAGATAGCGCCTTGACCAACACTATTACTCTTGTTGGTTTTGAAAGTGATTTGGGTGTGGCATTTAACAAAGGCCGCGTAGGTGCAGCCGCGGGTCCAAACGCTATTCGCCAAGCACTTGCAAACTTGCCCTGGCACTGGCCAAGCGCAGGATTGGCTGATCTAGGGAATGTTACCGCTAAAGAGAACTTAGCCCAGGCACAAACCCAATATGCCGACGCCATTTGTTATGCGCTCAAGCAACATGATGGTTTGGTCGTTGGGCTGGGAGGGGGACATGAAATTGCATGGGGTAGCTATCAAGGGGTTTTCAATGCTAAGTCGAAAAGTGCCCGCATTGGTATTATTAATTTCGACGCCCATTTTGATTTAAGAAAGCCTTCACCAAACACCAGTTCAGGTACGCCGTTCAGGCAAGTTTATGAGCACTGCCAGCTACACGACACACCGTTTCATTACGCTTGTTTGGGCGTATCGAAAGCAGCCAATACACCAGCGCTGTTTAACTTTGCCAACACGTCTAACACGCATTATTTAACCGACGTGGCATTAAGTGATGAATCACTTTGTATGCAGCGCATAGATGAGCTGCTATCTCCCATGCTAAAAGACATCAATGAGCTTTACGTCACCATATGTCTAGATACATTCCCAGCAGCACAGGCACCTGGCGTTAGTGCGCCCAGTGCATTGGGGATTTCGCCGGCTCTTGTTATTAACACACTACACTATTTAGCACAGCACCAGCTTACTTACGGGTATCAATGGAGACTGTGTGACATTGCGGAAATGAACCCGAATTATGATATTGATAGCCGCACAGCAAAGCTGGCTGCACGGCTAATTTTTGAAGCAGTAGATGCAATAAGCTCGCACACTTGATGCGTTGAACATTTGCGTTTACTTGCCAACCGCCCTTTCACACGCAGCGGCGGTAAACAAGACATCGGTGGAGCTATTTAGTGCTGTTTCGGCAGAGTCTTGCAGTACGCCAACAATAAAGCCCACCGCAACCACCTGCATAGCGACTTCATTGGGTATATTAAACAGGCTACAGGCAAGCGGAATCAGCAATAGCGAACCGCCAGCAACACCTGAACTTCCGCATGCTGATACCGCAGCAATAACGCTTAACAGTACAGCAGTAGGAAAATCTACAGAAATACCTAAAGTATTAACCGCAGCTAGTGTAAGCACCGTGATGGTGATCGCAGCCCCAGCCATATTTATAGTAGCGCCTAACGGAATGGATACCGAGTAGGTGTCCTCATCTAGCTTTAAACGTTTGCACAACGCCATGTTAACCGGAATATTGGCGGCAGAGCTACGGGTGAAAAATGCCGTGATACCGCTTTCTTTTAAGCATTTAAACACCAGAGGGTACGGATTCTTTTTCGTTGCCAAAAAGACTAACAGCGGGTTGGTTACAAGTGCAATAAATAACATTGCGCCAATGAGTACCGTTAATAAATGGGAATATCCAAGCAAAGCTTCAAAGCCTGTTGTAGCAATAGTGTTGGCTACCAAACCGAAAATACCAAATGGCGCAAGCCTGATAACAAAACTCACTACGGTTGTTACGCTATCTGCCATATTTTGCAGCAGTGCTTTCGTTGCCTCGCTAGCGTGTCGAAGGCCTAAACCTAGACCTACAGCCCAAGTAAGAATACCGATGTAGTTTCCATTTACTAGCGCATTCACCGGGTTATCCACCATGTTATAAAGCAAGGTGGTAAGCACTTCCGACACCCCTTTTGGTGCAGCTTGGCTAATGTCAGAGGTCACTAAACTTAAACTTGTGGGAAAAGCGAAGCTTGCCAATACGGCAGTAAGCGCGGCCAGTAACGTGCCTAATAAATACAGCACAAGTACAGGTTTGATAAAGGTTTGCTCGTTTTGCTTGTGATTGGCAATTGACGCCATGACCAAAACAAACACTAATAGAGGAGCAATCGCTTTTAGGGCCTTTACGAATAAGCTCCCCAACAGCCCTGCTGATTGGGCGGCAGACGGTGAAAAACTCGCGATCGCAATACCACATACAATACCGATGATAATTTGCAGTACCAAACTGCCATTCATGTAGCGCTGAAACAGGCTAGAGCGTGACGTTGAATCCATAAATGCTGGTCCATTATTATTTTTGACGACGCACCATAATGTATTACGCGCAACAAATGAACCTGTTTAGTCTTAGTTACTTGCAAATTACCGTATGCTTGCCGTTTATGAGGGTTTACATGCCTTCAAGTATCTTTTGCGTATAAGACGTCCACTCGTAAATAGGGATCTCTTCGTCAATATAGTAGTCTGGCTGAATGCCTACTCCATCAATGGCCATGTGGGGGATGCGCAAACTTTTGGTTAAACTGTAATGCAAAGTAAAAGCACCGCTCGGTGAATCAGTTTGATACATGTTTGAGATATCGAGCACACCCGCAGTGGTCTGCCCAAATAGCTTTACTTTTTTGCTTTGTTTAGCCGCCAGCAAGAACTGCTCAGCGGTGCTACCATTACTTGAATCAACAAGTACGCCTATACTTTTTGGCAGAGGTTCAATTTTATCAAATTTCTCTACCGTTACATCTTCACCAATATTGATGTAGCTACCAATGTGTTGCTGAAGAATGTCATATCCGTCTTTAGCCCACTGCTTTTCTTCTTCACTGAAATGAGGGTTTTGCAAAAAGCCGAGCATTCTAGAGTTGTTAAGCTCGGTTGATAAGTATTCCACGCCTACAGTGCGAATAGGGTTGGTGTATAAAATTGGTAGCAAAGAAGCATAGCTTGCATCACTACCACCACCGTTTCCTCGGATGTCGATAATGAGGTTTTCGGTTTTTAAAATCTTGTCTAGGTGCTTAGCAATTAGCGCGTCGATATCTTTTTTGAAGGCATGGTTGAAAGACGGTATGCGAACAAGCACTGTGTTCTCAGAAATTCTCTTGAATAGCGGGGCTTTTGCACTAAGTAGGCGCACATAACGCGTTACTTCAGGCGATGATTCTTGTCGCGGTTCCTGACGCGACATAACGATAAAGCTATTTCCCAGTACCACATGATTGTTACCTAAGAACGTCATGGTCTCTATTTGTCGGGCGGAGTGATCCCCCATCAAAAACGTTACTTTTGCGGCATTGTTGTCTTCAGGGTCGTTAACGATGAACTTTACTTGCCCTGCCTTCCATGACGGATTGGTACTTTCAACGATATAGCCTTTATGGACATTGCCTTCTTTTTTTAAGGCAACCGTATAGCTGGAAAATTGCCAAATACCCTCAAGAGACTCATCACTTTTAGTTTCTAAATGCTGCTTAAATGCCGATAAATCGAAATCATGCACTGCCGATTCGCGTACCGTTTCCTCTGAACCATTCGTATTTAGTACAAGACCAACATGCCCCTTGCGAAAAAACGTAAGCCAGTCGCTAAGCACACTTTGGCATTGCGCTTCGTTCTTCGCGCTTTGTACCCGAGCCAAGATGGCACTATTGTGGGCGGAATAAAGGTCCTGACCTTTTTGCTCAACAGAATATTGAAAGCCGGCATCGTTATTTTCGAACGTCTCTTTTAGCCATTCAAACTCACTTTCACACTGAAAGGTACTACCAAACGAACAGAAAGAGGCGACAAGAGGAAATATTGCAAATCGTTTCACTATTTATGATGTCCATATCTACATTTAGGAAGAATAAAGTATCATAAAACCATGATCTTGCGAGCATTTACCAAGCACATACTTGTAAGCAAACGTTTTAGCTACTAATTCCTAAGCGGTGAGTTCATCCCACCGCATAAGGTTTTTCTAGTGCACTTAACCCCACACCGTTGCGTTTAATCACTTTAAGCTGCGTAGGAATACGCTCTTTCATGGCTTCAATATGGCTTATCACGCCAATCATTTTTCCACTGGCATTTAGGTTGTCTAGTGCATCAAGGGCAACATCTAACGTTTCTGCATCAAGGGTGCCAAAGCCTTCATCCAAAAACAGTGAATCGATACTGGTTTTGTGGCTGACTAGGTCAGATAACGCCAAGGCTAGTGCAAGGCTTACCAAAAAGCTTTCTCCGCCAGATAGGGTTTTGGTATCTCGCACTACGTCACCTTGCCAGGTGTCTAATACACTTAAACCCAACCCTTCTTTTTCTTTTCGCATTAGCTGGTAGCGACCGTGTAATTTATCAAGCTGCTGATTAGCAAGCTGCACTAGGTTATCTAAAGTAAGCCCTTGAGCAAAACGTCTGAATTTGTCGCCGCTGGCCGAACCAATTAACGAGTGCAGGTAAGTAATATCATCATAATACGCCTCAAACGCGGCCATCTCATCCACAAGCTGCTGCTGCCTTTCGCGGGCTTGATTGTTAGCACTTAGTTGCTGCTCAATTTGCCCTAAAGAAGATAACAGGGTGTCACGCTGCTGAGCTTGCTGGGTAATTTTCGTATCGAGCCACTGTGCACCGTGCTCTTCTAACTCGCTCTGCCACTGCCCTGCATCAGCATGGGCTTTTAGCGATTGTTCGGTTGCTAGCGCATTCTCCAGCTTTAAGTCTGCTTGTTGTTTTTGCTGCGTTAGTCGCTGTTGTAGTTCAAGCAGGGTGTTACGGGTTTCTTCGTCTAACAGGGCATTGCTAAACGCGTGCTCGTCGACAAATGGGCTGCTCGCCAACTGACGGCTAAAGTGCTCTGTTGCCTCCGTAAGTGCTTGCTCTTTTTCGCGCATTTGCTCATTAAGCTGGGCAATTTCGGCTTCTAAACGAGACAAAATAGTGTCTGTTTGTTGCAAGCGAGATTTGCATTCACTTACGTTTTGCTCAGCCTTTTCTTGGGCAGCGCTTGCCTTATTCCTTGTTTCAGCAATATTGCCTTCAGGGAATACAGTTGTGCGTGAGTTTCGCAGCGTCTTTAAACTATTATCTAGCTGCACAAGCTCTTCGGATACGCCCTTAAGCTGGTTCTCAGCGCTTTCGACATCACGATTGACCACAAGCAAGGTGCTACTTACCTCTTGCAACTCATCTTTAAGTTTGGCGTGTAGCTGATAATTGTGTTTATAGGTTTTAAGCGCTTCGGCTTTTTCATTTAACCACGTGGTAATTCCATCAATAGACAGGTTGTGAATGTCAGCACCGTGCGCCGTCATAGTCTCGCTGAGCGCTAAAATACCATCGTTAACCCCTTTTGTTTTATTCTCTAACTCTGCACTATGTTCGGTAAATTGCTTTTCCAAGGTTTCGCGCTGCTGCAGAGAAACTGCAAGTTCTGACTGTTTGGCTTGTAGCAACTGTTGCGCTTCATTTTTAGCCTGCAATGCAGCATTTAGAGCTTGCTCGTACTCTTCTAAACGCGTTAATTGGGCACTAATATCATCAAGACGAGTTTTAAACTGCTGGGTAAATTGAGCGACGCTTTGCGATGTATTAATGTCGACCTTTTCAAAACTCGATATATCAGCGCTAAGTACGCTTGAAATCTGCTGCCACTTTTCTAGCAGCGTATCTCGTTGCCCGCTTGCCTGTTCTAGCTGCTTATTAACCTGAGCAAGAGTGAATTCAGTGTGTGTAACGCTTTCTTTTGCCCGCGCCCCTTGCTGCTCAATATCATCTAACTGCTGCTTTAAGCTATCTCGCTTTTGAATAGTTTCAGGTACATCAATCGCCACGCTAGACGTGGTGTGTTCGTTAGCCCCACAAACAGGGCATGGCTCGCCACTTTTTAACTGTGCGCGCAGGTGCGCCACTTCAGTATCCAGGGCGATAAGCGATTCTATATCTTTTAAATTACTACGAATTTGCCTGTAAGCATCAACCAAGGCTTGGCGGTCAGATTGCTGCTGCGCTAGTTGCTTCGCCAAGTCTTCTTTCTGCGAGCTAAGCGCTACTTTGTCTTGCTCTAGTGCCAAATATTGCTGTTGAATATGCCCTATCTGTAACACGTTATCCCAATGTTGAAGTTTGGTATCCCGCTCTTTCTGAAGGCTTGCTTTGCTGGTTGCATTAGCACTATTAGTATCACTTGGTTTGTCAGATAGCGCGGCCTGAAGTGCCTTTTCGCAATTGGCTACTTGCGCGTTTTTGTCATCGAAGGTCTGCGTTAACGCGCTCAACGACGCATTTGTTTTTACGATAGCTTCATCTAGGGATGAAAGCGCCTGACGATGATTCTTTACGCTTTGTGTCAGTGTTTCTAACTGCTTTTTATCATGTTCAATATGACGCGCCGTTTCACTCCAACCACTTATAAATTCTGCCATGCCGCTAAGTGAATGATGTTCACTCAAGTAAGCTTCCAGTTCACCAAGCTTGGTCTTGTTATCTGCCGAAGCGTTTTCAATTTCTGTGCGCTTTAGCGTTAACGCGTTTATTGACTGCCTTAAAAGTGCCGCGTTTTCGTTTGCTTTTTGCTGTTCAGTAGTGAGCTGCGCTATTTGGTTATCTAGCGGAACTACCTGCTCATTTACGCGCTTTTCAAGCTCACTGCTTTGTTGCTTTGTAAGAACTAACGCTTGTTCAGCATTGGTCACTTCCAAACTGAGCTGTGCCTTTTGCGTTTTTAAGTCGGGCAGCTGGGCTGCTTTCTCTTCAAGTTTTTCTTTATAGCGGGTTACATCTTGCTGAAGCCCATTTCTTTGCAAGAATGGCAGGCGAAGCTTTTCAGCTGGCTCGCTTTGGGTGAGGAGTTCAAGCTCATGCTTCGCCTCATTGATGGCGTTATTCGCGCTCTGCTGCGCTTCACTGGCTTCTTTTATGGTTAGCTCGTTTGTGTTAAACGCATGTTGCCACTGCTGTTGCTTTTGTAACTGAACAAGTGTTTGGTTAGACGCTGCGACTTGGATCTTGGTTTGTGCGTGCTCTTCTTCAAGCTGGGTGATTTGCTCGTCGCTAAGCAAGGTTACGCCTTCTAGCTTTATCGCAAACTCTTTTTTCTTTTGTTTAGCGTCACTGAATTGCTGATGTACTGCCTGTGATATCTGCCCGTAAATTTCGGTGCCAGTTAACTCTTCAAGCAGCTCAGCTCGGTCGGCCTCGTTAGCATTTAAAAACGCAGCAAAATCCCCTTGCGACAACATCATAGACTTTGTGAAACGGGCAAAATTAAGGCCAGTCAGCTTTTCGATCTCTTCGCTTTTCGGCCTAACTTGGGTGGCCAATACCTTGCCGCTTTCAACTTCGGCAAGCTCAACATCGGCACTTTGCAGGTTACCGTCTACTTTTCCTCTGGCACGGCGCATACTCCAAAACGCACGGTATGCTTTCCCCTTAATATCAAACTCAACCTCCGCCAAACACTCCGCCGTGCCGCGGGTCATGATGTCGTTGTTAGATGTTGAAATTGGCCCCAAGCGAGGGGTTTGGTGATAAAGCGCTAAACAAATGGCATCAAGCAGCGTGGTTTTACCCGCCCCGGTTGGGCCTGTGATAGCAAACAGGCCATTGTCGATAAACGGCGACTGGGTGAAATCTATTTTCCACTCCCCTTTTAGGGCGTTTAGGTTTTTAAGGCGTAAGGTCAATATTCTCATTGTATTACTCGCCTTTGTTGTCTGTCGTGTTTGCCAATGATGCCTCTATTGGCGCTTCAGCATCTTCATCATTGGTATGCACCCGCTCTACTGCTTCATTGAACAGCTGCCTTATCCGGTTTATGCGTGGAGCGTTTTTCTCTGAACCGGCTTCTTTCGTTTCTTCGGCGCTTTGATCATCATCTAGCAAAGCTTCTTGTGCCGACTCACCCGTTGGATTATCTTCTATGCTCTCCAGTGCCAAACGCGCTTCAAACACATCGTTTACCGATAGTTCGCTAAGCTGGACGTTTTGCTTTTCCGTTAAGCTATTTACCGTGGGCTTACGTTTGCGTTTTAGCTGAAGAATTTCAGCGTTTTTACCCTCTAACAAGGCTTGTATACGCTGCTGCAAATCGGTTAGGTAGTCCTCTGTTTCAACTTCAATGCATAACCACACAGGGTCTTGAGGACTAATGGCGTTATCCGTTACGCTAAGGGGTTTATTTACCTCGCTAAGGGCTTTATCCACTTCGCTAACGGCATCACCTGTTTGAGAAGAAGCTAGCGCGATGGCTTCGCTTTCATTAATGGCCGCCTCAATCGCTTGTAAATCGCCTTTTAAGACTTCCATCGCTTGAAAGCGCGGTACCGGAAGCGTTGAGATAGTTGGCGTTGTGCTTTTAGATTCAAACGTTATCAACACTACTTGCTTTTGTGTGTTTAGTTCATCAAAGCTTAGCGGTATTGGCGAGCCTGAGTAGCGAATGTGTTCGGTTTTAGCCACTTTTTGTGGCCTGTGAATATGCCCAAGTGCAATGTAATCGGCGGGCGGAAATCCTTTGGCGTCAAAGCCTTCAAGGGTGCCAATGTAGATATCGCGTACACTCTCTGACTGACTCACGCCTAAAGCGGTTAAGTGCCCTGTAGCGATAATAGGAATGGCTGCGCTATTTTCGCTGCCCTCTTCTACATGCTGTTCCTCTACCCGCTTTTCTTCTATTGAGGCGCGCAGTGACAGGGCTTCATTATAAAGCGCTCCATAATGCTGCTTTATCGCATCGCCCAGCGCTTGACGCTTGTCAGTGGCGCTTTGCCCTGCTTCACTGACCAGCACATCACGTGGGCGAATAAAGGGTACGGCACACAATACGGCACCGGGCAGCCCCTTGCGATCATTCAGCGTAATGACTTGTTCACTTAATTCGCCGTATGTACTGGCAATTACGTGGCTATTTAAGTATTTCAGTAGCGCCTTACTTTCGTTCAACACCGATACCGAATCGTGATTTCCCCCCAGCACCACCAATGTACACTGCATGCCCTGTAATTCACCGATAAATGCATGGTAGAGCTCTCTGGCATAGCTAGGCGGCGTACCCGTGTCAAACACATCACCCGCAACAATAATCGCATCTATTTGATGCACTTCTACTTGTTGAAGAAGCCATTTAAGGAAAGCGGCATGTTCGTTTTTGCGACTTTTCGTAAAAAAACTCTGACCTAAGTGCCAGTCAGATGTATGCAATATTTTCATGTAGAAGTGAACCAGACTTGTTGCATTGGAGATAGAGAAACGCATTTGGCGCAATGGCGCTGCTGCTATGGAGTGTCGATGTTAATCAACGCACCGTACATCAACTATAGAGATTTTGTGTTTTTATGACAATGGTTTGGAACTTCGATTGCCGGTCTTATTTTTTTCCTTGGCCTCGTTTATTTAAAACCAAAGGCGTCGCAAAGGATACCAGATGAAATAACCTAGCTTGGGCAATCTGCTAGACGGTAAAAGAAACAATCAAACAGGCTGATAAATATTATCCCAATACTCATCAAGTATTTTCACGGCATCATTAAGCGCACGCGCAACAAAAACATCGCCGTTTTGTTCGACTAGTTCCATGTCCACCAGCTTAGTAATAGCATCGGTAACGTCGAAGTCGAGCGCACAATCAAGCTCTTCTGAAAAGTAATTTTCTATAATGTTATCAAGCGTTGCTAATGTCATTCCACCAACGGCAATCTCCCGCTCTGCACGCACCGCGCAAAATGCAGCATCACCTTCTACGGACACTTCACTACATTTAAGCAAGAACGTATAAGCCAACAAAGCTTCTTTGCAGTCTTCTTCCTCTGCAGCGTCAATTAACGTATGAAATACACCTGAATTGTTATCTAAATTCTTAAAATAAAGATTGTCAGACAAAGCTTTCATAAAACGTATTTTTCGGTTTTTAAACTTTGTCCATTCCTTAAAGATAAAGCTGCCGAATACACCCATGCCAATACCAAAAGTGATTAGGCTTTGCTTAGTCAATTCCACTTCTTCGTTTTTAAAGCCCAGCCAAAACGCCAAAAAGGACGCCATAAGAAGTAGCGACGCGCCTAACTTAGTTACCAAGACGACGGTGCCGCCTATTGCAGCCGATGCACTTATAATTAACTTATCGAGCGGACGCATTTTGACTTCGCTATTGGGAAACAGCATCTCCAAGTCTGCTTTAGGTACGTTTTGGAAAAGCTTTACTATGGTGGAGCCAGGTTTAAAGGTGACTGGCGTTTGCCCTTTCTCTTTGAAGTAGGCTTCATCTTTAAAAGTGATATAAACGGCCACTTTGTCGTAGTTGGTAAATGACACCTGCTTTCTTAGCAACCCGAAAAAGGTACGTACAGTTTCCGTTTTTATAGACTCCCCCCGGCGATAAAACACCACATTTTCAAAGTCATTGAAACTTACCGCGAGACGCACCTTGAACAAGGATTCCTCATTCAGCGCAGCTTCCAAATCATCATCTGTGACTTTCTCAAAATTAGCTGCGTTTAAGAGGCTGGCAAACCCTTTGGCAAACGCTTTTTGGTTCTGTTTGCGTACCCTTTCATCTGAAGGCTGCAATTCACGTGTGTCTTTATTTGGATCGAAATGGCTATAACTGTTTTTCAACGCCTCTAATTGTTCATGGTACTGGTAGTGTATACGGCTGACCAACAACGTAGAGAAAGTGCGAAAACCCGCAGAATCGTAAGAGAGTAACCCCTCACATAAATTAGCGACATCGCGTTTACGAAAAGGAATAAATCGTTCTAATGGCATCGGGTGGTCTTATCAGTTTTATTAATTCTTGCTCAATGCGGATAGTTACTTCACTGTAATAAAAACACAACCATTCTTGGCGGAATTAAGCCCAATGTATAATACGTAAAGCGTGAAATCCGTCTAATGTCTAAACGAAATATTTCTTCAACATAGATAATCTATACTACACCTATTCAAAACTGTGCATATAACTTCAGGAGACGTTATGTTCGTATCAAGCTCTCGATACAATAATGACATATCGGCTCTTAGGGATGAGAGTCAAGGTTTGCTTGGTACGCTGGATGCGTTTAAAAATAATATGGCTTACGCCATCTACAGTACCGATGGACAGTGCACCTTTGCCTCTCCAACATTACTTTCCATTTTAAATTATCCAAACTCCACAGTAGCATCTTTTTCCCATGCTGCGATGCGCGTGGAAGGTATTGAAACCGAATCTCAATACAAGACGTTTTGGCAACAGCTCGTCAATGGTGGCAGTTTTAGCGACACTGTTGCTAGAAAGTCAGCACTTGGTGAAACCAAATGGCTTAAAGCAAGCTATGTTACTGTGAATAGAAATGGTAGTGTGGAAATACACGCTATTTATCATGATGTTACTGAGCACGAACAAGCGTACTTCGAAGGTAAAGCAGTCACTGATGCGCTAAACAAATCGATGGCGGTTATCGAATTCGAGCCTGACGGCACTATTATTACAGCAAATGACAACTTCACTGCTACAGTCAAATACAGTTTGTCTGATATTCAGGGCAAACACCACCGCATGTTTTGCCGCGATAAGTTCTATCAAGAAAACCCTACTTTTTGGGATAACCTTGCTCGCGGAAATTTCTCTTCAGGCCAGTTTGAACGAGTAGATGCACACGGTAATGCATTGTGGTTAGAAGCAACCTACAATCCCGTGTTCGACGCTTCAGGTCGAGTAGTGAAAGTGATTAAATTCGCATCTAATATCACCGATGCAGTGAATGAGAAAGATGCCATTGCACAAGCAGCTGAATTAGCAGTATCAACCGCCGAAGAGACTTCACAAATTGCTGCTGATGGCGCCTCTTCCTTACAGCGCAGCGTAGAAACTTTCGACGTTGCTCTTTCAGAGGTTGAAGAGACCAATCTACTCATGCACGAGCTCAGTGAACAGTCGCTTAAGATTGAAACCATCGTTACGACCATTAGTGGTATTGCTGAGCAAACCAACTTGTTAGCGTTAAATGCTGCGATTGAAGCAGCACGAGCTGGCGATCAAGGCAGGGGGTTTGCCGTGGTTGCAGATGAAGTGAGACAGCTTGCACAACGCACTAGCGACTCGACGGTAGAAATAGAGAGCGTGGTTGCAGAAAACAGAAAGCTTGCCGACAAGTCCACTAAAAAAATGGCAGGCGTAAAAGATAGCGTAGACCAAAACAGTCAGCAAATTGCGCAAGTGCAAAGCATCATTGATGAAATTCAAAAAGGCGCATTAAATGTATCTGAAACGGTTTCGGGTATATTGCGTTAAGAACAATCACACAAACCAAATGGTGCTGTCGATTATTGGCGGCTCCCTTTTTTTGAGAAGCCGAGTGCGTTGTACCTTGCTATTGTCTTAGCTTACAATGTGCCGATGACTTATCCCGTTCCCGCTAAACAGGTTGAAACCCTGTACGAAATCAAAAAAAGTAAATTCATTGCTTGCGCTGGCTTTGCCAACTCTCGCGAAAGTGCAATGGCGCTTTTGGAAAGCGTTAAACAGCAGTATCCCGACGCAAGACACCACTGCTGGGCTTATGTTTTTGGCAACCCTAACTCGCCAAGTAGCGCGGCTATGGCCGATGACGGCGAACCTAGCGGCACAGCAGGAAAGCCCATATTGAATGTGCTTCAGCACAAAGATATTGGCGATATTATGGTTATTGTTACGCGGTATTTTGGCGGGATTAAATTAGGTGCAGGAGGCTTGGTTCGCGCGTACTCCGCAGCTGCTCAGCAAGCCATTGACGCTCTTGAAATAAGACAAGAAATTAAGCTAGAAGCACTTAGCGTGGCTATCGACTTTAAACATGAACAGTTCGTACGTCACTTGGTAGAACAAGCCAAAGGTAAAATTGCCAATTGCAACTATGGAAGCAGTGTACAAATAGATGTTGAGCTACCTTTAGATGCACTGGGTGACTTTAGAAAGCAGATGGCGCCCATTGCTTTTTCAGTATCTGCTAAAAACGAGTAAGCTCAAAAATATTAAAAGGCCTGAGTCCGATACAATATCGAAATCAGGCCTTGGTCGCCGTTTAAAAAATGAATCCAACTGTGGGGGTCATTTCATAAACACTAGAGCCTTACTTTTGAACGACATATCACTATTACTGACTCGTAATCTTAGCCTTTAAACGTACCGCGAATAGGATAGTTATTCTCTGGGTTGCGAATAAACTCTAGGCCAGATACTAGCTGCTCTAAGTCCGGACGAACAAAAGGCGCGTTAGCAATTTCAGCAATATGAATCTCGTTATCACCGTTAAGCACAAACAAGGCTGGTTCTGCAAAGTTATGATCCGTTTCTTTTTCTGAGCGAGGCTCGGAAATATACAAACCTAGCTTATCCATATCACTTTGCGACAATCCGTACGCAATGGGAAAGTTTATCGACAAGTCATCCAGATGCGCTTCTAGCTGGTCTTTACTGTCGCCACTTACTGCAACAACATCAATATTAAGCTCACGTAGTCGACCTGTGAAATCTTCAAGTTTGTTTAGGTATTTAGTACAAATCGGGCAGTGCTTACCACGGTATACCACCACCATTTTCCAGTCACATCCGTCGCCCTTGTCTGCCAGTGATATAGTTTCACCAGTTGATAGCGTCACTTTTACTTCAGGAAAAGTAGTAGCTGGGTGCATCTTTTGTGTATACATAAAAACTCCTTAACGATTAATTCAAATCCTTCAGCGTGCGCCTAGCAAATAAGTTACTTAGCTGCACTTGAATTACACTAGGTAAACGACACTAGGTAAACGTTAATACGCTTGTCCTAACTTTAAGATCGCCCTTTTGAACAATCGTTCAATTCTTTTTGTATAAGTATTACTCGTGGTAGAAATAAAAAAGCAGCGCCTAATGCGCTGCTTTACCTGTTACTCACTTAACAGAAAGACTGATGATCAATTCACATAGCCTTCATTCGCTTTCACAGTTAGTGGGTGATAGCCCGACTTGGCTTCTTCAAATGCGCGTTTTGCAAAGGCTTTGCCTTCTGGCGTTTTTGAAAGCTCACGATAAAGCGGCTTAACCAGTTTATTTCGACCTATCGAAACCAGATAACTATATAAACGTTCAAACGCAGGCTGATAGTTATTCTCTACTGCGATCATTAACCAGCTATGCGCAATTTCGTTGTTTTTCGTCGAGGTCAATGAAAACGCTGAATCAAGTTCAGCGAGCTGGGCTTTGCTTAACGTTTCAGGCATGTTGTTTAAGAAATATAACCACTCATGTACAGTCCACTGTGCTGTTTCAATATCCGCCGCTTTCACATCGCCTGAAAGCCAAGCGCTTCGCGTATCATCGATTTTAGTAAAAGCATCAGATTCTGGCTGCGGTGCATCTTTTGGAATACCAGGTTCAAAGATCCAAGTATGAATTCGCTCTGCGTCTAGCTTATCTGGGTACTGCTTCAATAACGTATCGTCTAAGTAGGAAATAAATGTATCGGTGGTAATACTCTTAAAGGCAAAGTCTTTGAAGTATTGCATCAAGAACGCGTCGAAGTTCTCTCGACCAATCTTTTGTTCAATTTCACGTAAGAACAGTGCGCCTTTTTCGTAGGGAATATTAGAGAAAACGTCGTCTGGGTTACGGCCTCGAAGGTCGATGGCAAGGATTTCATCATTCTCATCTAGGGCTGCAATATCGTTCTCTAAATCTTGATAACCCAGCACGGCTTCTTTCTTGAAGCGATCGTGGCCGTAGATCATTTCCATAATCCGGTAAGTTAGATAAGTCGTGAAGCCTTCGTTTAACCAAAGGTCGCGCCATGTAGCATTGGTGACGGTGTTACCAGACCAGCTATGTGCCAGTTCGTGAGCTATTAACGACACCAAGCTTTTATCCCCTGCGATAACCGTTGGCGTGATGAACGACAAACGAGGGTTTTCCATACCGCCAAACGGGAACGACGGCGGGAGAATAAGAAGGTCGTAACGGTCCCACTGGTAAGGTCCATAGGTTTCTTCTGTCACTTCTAACATCGCCTCAGTGTCTTCAAATTCTTTCGCTGCACTTTCAAGTAGCGCAGGCTCAGCATACACGCCGGTTCGCTCGCCCATGGCTTTAAATTCTAAATCACCTATGGCCAACGCAATAAGATACGAAGGGATAGGTTGCGGCATGGTGAACTCATATTCTCCATCGCGCGCAGTGGTAGGGTCGTTCGACGCACTCATCACCGCCAATAGCGCTTCAGGTGTTTTAAAGGTTGCGTCATAAGTTACCCGTACTTGTGGAGAATCTTGAAGCGGAATAAAGCTTCGCGCATGCACTGCTTGTGCTTGAGTGAAAAGGAACGGGTGCTTTTTACCCGCAGTTTGCGCTGGCGTTAGCCATTGTACGCCAGACGCGTCAGGCGAGGTTGAATACGCTACCGTCACCGAGTCTGCCGCGCTAGGTAGTGTAATTGTAAGAGGCGTACCTAAATCAGCGTCCGTCTCCCCCATTTCAAAGGGCACGCTTTCACCATCAACCGTAACGCTTTGAATATTTAAAGCGCGCGTATCTAACACCAAGGTATTGTTGTCGGGCTTTTCACGCTTTACATCAAGCGTTACGTCGCCAACAAGCTGCTTGGTCTCAAAATTTGCAGTTAAGTTTAGGCTGAGATGGGTAACCCGAACCTCATTAGGGTTCGCGAAGGAGTGATAATCTACCCCAGAGGCAATGGCTGCATCGGCGTGATTTTCTACCGAAGCTGTTTTTGCTTCAGTGTTTGAATCTGAGCTTACGCTGACGGCTTGATCATTGTCTGTCTTGGCTGCGTCTACATTGCTGTTATCGCTGCACGCAAACAATACAGGCGCACATACGAACGTAGCCAGTAATCCGTATTTTTTCATATAACTTCCTAAAGGATGATTGATACAAACTCAGTGTATCAATCTGTTATATGACTGGCGAATCTAATTCAATAAGCACGCCCGCTACGGCGGGCGTTATTATCTGTGTTTATTGGCGTTTATTGGCGTTAACAGCTAAACCAATTGAAGTGAAATTAGGCTAAGCTAATATCTATTTCAATATTGCCACGAGTCGCATTTGAATATGGGCATACTTGATGGGCAGTATCGACTAAGCTTTGTGCTTGTGCTTTGTCCATATCACCTAAATCTACCGTTAGTTTAACCGCTATAGCGAAACCTTGCTCGATAGGGCCAATTGAAACGTCGCCCGTTACGCTAATGTCATCAGCTAGCTTTACCTTTTGCGATGCTGCTACATGCTTTAACGCCCCAATAAAGCACGCTGAATAGCCTGCCGCAAACATTTGCTCAGGGTTAGTACCTTCACCGCCAGCGCCACCTAGCGCCTTAGGGGTAGACAATTTAAGGTTTAAATTACCATCGCTAGATTTTGCTGTACCTTCGCGACCGCCGGTTGCTGTTGCGGTTCCGGTATAAACGACTTGTTGAAGCTTATGCATAGTTGCTCTCCTCAATAATGAACTGCTAATTTACTTTGCATGCAAAATAAATTAGCACTGAACTCAGTTGCAGATCAAGTATTTTGTATGCAAAATATAAATGACGTTCAGAGACTAGTAACAATAAGGGTTAAGTGTCATGTCAGAATTATTAAAGTTGGAAAATCAGCTTTGTCATCGTTTTTATACGCTGTCGAATGCATTCACTCGCGCTTATCGTCCACTTCTTAAAGCGTTAGATATTACCTACCCTCAATACGTAACTTTAATGGCCCTTTGGGAAACCGATGACATCACTATTGCTGAGCTTCTTGAAAAAACAGTGATTGACGGTGGTGCCATGTCTTTGATCTTAAAAAAGCTTGAAGAAAAAGGCTTTTTAGTCGTGAATAAAGATGAGGTCGACAAACGCGTTAAGCGTGTACAACTGACCAAAATGGGTAAGGAGCAGAAAGCCGTAGCAGAAGAAGTGCCCGCGCAAATGCTTTGCAAGTTCAATGGTATGACTACAGAAGAAAGTCGCACATTAAAACACCTTCTGGATAAATTGGGCGGCTGCTTCGAAAACACCGATATATAAATTCCTTTGTAATCTTATCGTCATCAGACTATCAACGTTTTCTGTTAATATTTTCATATTGAGCGAACAAGTGTGCGCTATAATTGTCGTACATATGCAGATAGATAAATAAGAGGTGTGCATATTTCTACTGATTACAAAACAGGAGACGTGATGACAGACGTAAAGGAACAAACGAAAGCTATTTCTGCCAAAGCTTACTCCGTTTTAGAAGAGTGGTTGAATAGTATTACTCACGGTATTGGCTTTATAGCGGCTATCGTGGGTTTAATATTTATGCTGTACCGCGCTGAAGATACATTAGCGCTAACCACAGCCGCCATTTACGGCTCTACCCTCATTCTCGTTTTTTTAAGCTCCACGCTTTACCATGCCATTTCGCACCAAAAAGCTAAGGGGTGGCTTAAGTTATTCGACCACAGTGCGATTTATTTATTGATAGCAGGTACTTACACACCTTTACTATTGGTTTCAATTGGTGGCGTCTTAGGTATTACCATGACCGCTATTATTTGGACCTTAGCGCTAGGTGGCGTCGCGTTTAAACTTATCGCTCAGCACAGGTTTCCAAAAGTGTCGGTAATGACCTACCTATTAATGGGATGGATTGCTCTAGGTCTTATTTACCCACTCTACGTCGCCCTGCCAGGCGCTGGACTCTGGTTACTGGTATCAGGTGGGCTGTGTTTCAGCGTAGGCGTGTGCTTTTACGTGGCAAAAAAGGTAAAGTACACCCATGCAATTTGGCATTTATTCGTAATTGGCGGATGCAGTTGCCATTACTTTTCTATTTATTATTTCGTCGTTTAACAAAAGGTTTTAGATAACGCAGCTATGCAAGACGCTGAGAAAAAAGAAGACAGCACAACAGCAAACCCGAATATCGCGTGGTTTTCACTACGCGCAGGTCAAATATGCTTGGGGAAAAAGCCCGTAGAAAGCGATTTTAAACGGCTTAAGTCACTGGGTGTTACCCATATTGCAACGGTGCAAACCAGTGAAGAAAAAGCTCCGGTTATTCGCGATAGCTCAAACGCGGCTGGGTTAGAATGGTTATGGGTTCCCTTTTTACACCCGTCGTCAGAGTCTCCCACCGAAGATGTACACCTTCATCAATATCTTCATGAGTTGTCTCAAATGTTGGCTGAGGGAGCCAAGATATATCTACACTGCGACGGTTCACAGCATCGCTGTAGTCTTTTGTTCTATGCGCTTTGCCACTATTGCCGCGTTCCATCTAATAGTGCTTACAATGCGCTGCACAGCTTTGGCGCTAGTGCGGCAAATAATCTTAAAAGATCCGAACTCACCTGGGCTGCAGAATTAGGGCATATCGCACCTAAAATGTAGGCTATAAAAAACGCGCGGCAATACGAAAACTGACCCGCGCGTTTTGCATACGCTAAATTTATTTCAACGTAGGCTTTGGCAGCAGAGGCGAGATGATTTCACCAATACGACGAAACAACTGCATACGCGTTGTGCCTGAACGCCATACTAACCCAATCTCTCTAAAGCCCTGTTCTTCGGCTGGGAAGCTTTTAAGTCCAGTGTGCTCAAGAATGGATTGATTGATCGCGAGCTCAGGTAAAAAGGTGTAGCCCATTTTGCTGTTCGCTAGTTGCACCAAGGTATACAGGCTGCTTGCCGCCACACTGCTAATTTGGTCGCTATGCTGAAGGTTACACGCGCTTACGGCGTGTCCTGTCATACAATGTTCTTGCTGTAATAAGAAAATACTCTTTTTAGGCAAGGTCGAAATATCCACTGGCTTAGGCAGTTGCTCGGCCATATCTTCGTGAGCGATGAGGTGGAACGGGTCGTGCCCCAAAACCATTTGTTTACACCCTGGGGTTTCCATTGGAAGCGCTAAGATCAGTAAGTCTAATCGGCCGTCAGTCAATTGCTGTAGCAGTTTTTCGGTGGTGTCTTCCTGCATCTCTAAATTGATCTCAGGTAGAAACGTAGAAAACGCACCCATCATGCCTTCAAACAAAAACGGTGCGATGGTAGGAATAACGCCTAACTTTAAGGTCCCTCGTTGCCAGTTGCCCGCGTTTTGCGCGTATTCAACTAGCTCACCGGCTTCTTGTAGCAGCACCTTACTGCGCTCAACAATATCTAAACCTAGTGAAGTAAACACAAACGTTTTGTGTTCACGTTCTAGAAGCTGACTTCCAAAATGTTCTTCTAAGTTCTGAATGGCCGTACTCAGTGTTGACTGACTTACATTACAGCGCTGGGCAGCACGATGAAAATGTTGCTCTTGATGTAGCGTCACCAAATAGTGCAGGTGCTTAAGATTAGGCCATTTCATGGATATCTCACAATGATTCAAAAAGGGATTAAAAAATATTGGATTAATCTAACATAAAGATTAAATACAGCCTAGGGCTGTTGCTTATGCTTAACCACACTCACAACCTATTATCTAGGGTTGCGTTTATTTATTCGTCCGTTTACTTCGTTTTATAAGAAGCTTTTAAGAATTTGCCATTCCCAACTGGAAAGCCTTTATAAGTAGCGTTAGGATTAAAGAAATGCATCAATTACCACATGTTTTTACAGCAAAGTAAGGCCCGCTCTTGTATCATTCAATCAATTAAGCGAACCACTATTGAGGGCAGTATGAAAGGACATTATAAAAACATTTTATGTGTGTTGAGCGACTCACATCGTCAAGATGACACAGTTGCTCAAGCACTGCATATCGCCAAAGCTCACCAAGCCTCGCTTACCATTATGCTTTCTCTCGAATCACTCCCGCCTAATGCGAGTATGGTCATGGAGTCATTCTCTTATGTGGACTCTCAACAAACCATGGAAACGCAAGCCCAGCTTTGGTTGAAGCAGCAGGCTGAAAGCTGGAGTAAACAATATGAAGTGTCGACAGCCGTAACGGTGGGGCACCCGTTAATTGATATCGTTCGCTATGTAATGAATAACGATATCGACTTAGTTATAAAGCGAGCAGAAGAGAGCTTTTTGGATAAACTGTTTGGCAGTTTGGATATGCAGCTGTTTCGCAAATGCCCCTGCCCTTTGTGGGTTATAAACCACAAACCTCGCAGCCAATACAAGAACGTAGTAGCCGCACTAGATCTTAACTATCATTACCCGAACCACGAGGTTTCAATAAGACGCGACCTTAACCGCGATATACTGCGACACGCTAGCCAAATAGCCTTATTAGAATTTGCCCAGCTGCATATTGTTCACGTGTTTGATGCGGTACCGGAAAATATAGCCAGAGATGGCTTTATTACCGTCGATAACGACAGAATGGAAACTGATCTAGCGAAAATTCACGCAGAGCGTGAAAAAGAATTAGAGAAGCTACTTTCTGAACTTTCTGGTGAACTCGATGACAATGTCTGGGAATACTTACAGCCTAAGAATCATATTGTACATGGTTACCCACGTCGAGAAATTGCAGCTACAACCACATCGTTAGATACCGATGTAATCGTTATGGGCACAGTATCTCGTCTTGGCGTGCCTGGCTACATCATGGGTGATACTGCCGAAGAAACTATTCACCAATTGAAGTGTGCTGTGGTAGGCGTTAAACCAAGAGGATTTGAATCGCCAATCTCACGAGATTGATAAGGTTAATCGGCTATCGACTTATACTAAAAGGCCGCGCTTGGTTAAAGCGCGGCCTTTTTGCATATAACAATAAGGTAAGCTTACTAAGCTACGCCAAATGCTGCCTTCAAAATAAAGAAGAAAATAATTGAAAGCAGTGCACCTGCTGGCAAGGTCACAATCCAAGACACAACGATATTTCTAACAATACCTAAGTTAAGCGCTGAAACACCACGTGCCAAACCTACACCTAAAACTGCACCCACTAACGTTTGTGTAGTTGAAATAGGCAAACCAGTACCTGATGCAATAACTACCGTACACGCTGCGGCTAGTTCTGCGGCGAAGCCACGGCTTGGCGTTAAATGTGTAATGCCTTGACCGATGGTTTTAATAACGCGATGACCAAATAAAGCGAGACCTGCAACAATACCTAAACCGCCTAGTGGTAAAATCCACCAAGCCAGTGTGGCGCTTGCGTTAATCTCACCGCCACTAGTAACAACACTTACTACAGCCGCAAGAGGACCAATTGCGTTAGCTACGTCATTAGAGCCGTGAGCGAATGCCATACAGCACGCAGTTACTACCATAAGCAAAGCAAATACTTTTTCAACGTTTGCTGCCTGTAAGTCTGCATCTTCAGAACCGCTGAATTTCATACGGCCTATGAACCATTTACCCAAGAAACCCAGTGCTACAGCTATCCCAATTGCTAGCAGATAACCGTTAAGAGCGCTAAGTTCCAATCCTACGTGCTTAAGCCCCTTCTTAATAGTGACAAGGGACATCACAAAGCCCGCTAATGCCATATAAAACGGCACATAACGCTTGGCATTGGCAAACGGAGAAGCAGTTTGGAAGATGAGCTTATGAGCGCTCATAAAGATAAGGTAAGCAATGATGCCCGATATAGCCGGTGTTACTACCCAACTACCTACAATACCACCCACTTTATCCCACGCTACTGCGTCCATACTGACGCCAGTTGCCGTAAAGCCGATGATTGCACCAATAATAGAGTGCGTTGTAGATACAGGCCATCCCAACCAAGACGCTACCGCTAGCCATATTCCAGCCGCAAGTAGTGACGAGATCATGCCTAATACTAGGTATTCAGGTATGTCTATAAAAAAGGTTGAGTCGATAATCCCTTTTCGAATGGTAGACGTTACTTCGCCACCTGCTAGGTAGGCGCCAGCAAACTCAAATATCATTGCAATGATAATGGCTTGTTTTATGGTTAAAGCTTTAGAACCCACTGACGTACCCATTGCGTTGGCAACGTCATTCGCTCCAATACCCCATGCCATGACGAAACCGACGCCGGCGGCAAGGATTATAAGAATTAGGCCATAACTTTCAAAAAATTCCACGGATAATCGCTCCCGATCTAAACGCGATTTAGGCTGGACGCTACTTGAGTAAGTAGCATGATCTCTTCACCCCAAGGGTTAGAGAAAGAAGTTAAAGACAAATTGTGTTTTATCATAAGGTTCGATTAAATTTTGCACGATCTGTTCTTGGCTGCGGCGCATGATAACGTAATCGTCATAGAAGCCATAGCGAAAATCACTGAAAAACGATAAAAGTATACGGAATTATTTGAATGCGATGATAAATCCACCAAATATTGCATTTTTATGACAAATAAATTTCACAAATATTCATATTTATACACTGATACGCAAAATAACACTGACCATTTGGACAGGATTACGTCAAATCTTCCAGTTTTTGCTGCATGTTTTCCAGCGGCGTATGCCTTACGTCTGTACCGCGAGTAAGATAAACCACATATTCGCACACGTTTTTACATCTATCACCAATGCGTTCCAACGAGCGCATTGCCCACAACACATCTAGCCAATCCTGCATATCGTCGGTGCTTTTCTGCATTTCTGAAGTGGTATACGACAGTAGCCGCTTGTACTCACTGTCAATGCGATTGTCTTGGTCGTACACTTCTAATGCAGCAGCTTCATCCTGACGGGCAAAGGCGTCGAATGTGCCACGCATCATAGCCGCTACCCTTTCACCAATAAGCAACATACTGCTTTTAATAGTATCTGAGCTTGGCAGCTTATTGCGCGTTACTAATTTGGCAATACGTTCAATCTCATCACCCATTCTTTCTATATCGGTAATGGCTTTTGAAATGGTCATAATTAAACGTAGGTCGCTGGCGGTAGGATGACGTTTTGCAATAATACGCAGGCATTCTTCGTCAATTTGAATTTCCATGGAGTTAATTTTTAAATCATTTAACACCACTTTTTCAGCCAGTGCGGCATGGTTGTGCTTTACCGCTTTTAACGTATCCACCAGCTGCTGTTCAACTTCACCGCCCATGGTTAATACCGAGTTACGCAAGTTTTCTAACTCAATATTAAACGTACCTGAGATGTGCGTATTTAAGGCTACTTGACGCATGGTGAATTCTCCTCGCGGCATAATTCGAAATTAGGACACCCGTTCACTGATACTTTATCCATATCGCCCCGTTATATAATCTTCGGTTTGCTTTTTAACCGGCATAGTAAACAGAGTGTCACTGTCGGCATACTCTATCAGCCTCCCCTGATGGAAAAAGGCAGTATAGTCGCTTACCCGCGCTGCTTGTTGCATGTTATGCGTCACAATAATAATGGTGCACTGCTTTTTTAGCGAGTCCATCAGCTCTTCGATAAAGAGTGTGGTTAAGGGGTCAAGCGCTGACGTGGGTTCATCTAACAAAAGTATGTCAGGTTTTAACGCCAACGCTCTGGCAATCACTAAACGCTGCTGCTGTCCGCCCGATAGAACATGGGCAGATTCAAATAAGCGATCTTTTACTTCATCCCACAATGCAGCTTGTTTTAATGCGCCTTCAACGGCATCGTCTAAGTGTCGGCGAACCTTCACCCCTTGAAGCTTGAGCCCGTAACACACGTTTTCATAAATGCTCATGGGAAATGGGTTGGGGCGCTGAAATACCATACCTACATTAGATCTAAGGCGTGATACGTTTACTTTACGGCTATTGATATTTCGACCGTCTATTATAATCTCACCCTCATATTTACAACCGTCATACAAGTCGTTAAGGCGATTAAAACAACTTATTAGGGTTGATTTGCCGCAACCACTTTGACCAATTAACGCCGTAATTTTGTTTTTGGGTATTCGCATGCTGATGTCATTTAACACATGCTTATTACCAAACCATAAATTGAGGTTTTTCACCTCAACTGCAGTTTGTGCTTCACTAATGTCATTAACGTTTAGCGTATTGTGTTCAAACAACTTCAACATGTTATAAAACCTGTATTATCCTTTGATATAGCGTTTGCGCAGGCGCGCTCTAAGTACCACTGCCAGTATGTTTAATACAAAGACCACGACGAGTAAAAGCAAGCAGGCAGCAAACATCATACTTGCACTTTTCCCATCGGTTTGGCTGTGGAAAGCACCGTCATAAATAAGCACGCCCAAATGCATAAACTGTCTATCAAGGTGAAGATAAGGGAATTCACCGTCTATGGGCAGCGTTGGCGCAAACTTAACCGCCCCTACAAGCATTAAAGGAGCAACTTCTCCTGCCGCCCTTGCAATAGCTAAAATTACGCCAGTCATAATGCCAGGAGACGCAATAGGCAAAACGGTACGCACTATGGTTTCAATTTTAGTTGCACCTAATGCGTAGCTGCCTGCTTTCAACCCTTCTGGTACACGGCGCAAGCCTTCTTCTGTAGCAACAATAACCACAGGCAAAGTCAAAATTGCCATGGTCAACGCCGCCCAAAACACACCTGGACTGCCCATGGTTGGCGCGGGTAGTGTTTCGCTAAACAATAGCTCATCAATACTGCCACCTAGGGTATAAACGAAGAAACCAAGTCCGAATACCCCGTATACTATCGAAGGTACCCCCGCCATATTACTTACGCTCACACGAATAATGGTAGTTAGCGCGGTATTGGGCGCATACTCACTTAGGTAAATAGCGGCTAGCACCCCAAAAGGCGTTACAATTATGGTCATTAAAAAAACCATGAGGACAGTGCCAAACAAGGCGGGGAATACGCCGCCAGAAGTATTAGCTTGCTTAGGGGAATCGGTAAGAAACACGCCAATTTCTGAAAACACTACCTGCCATTTTTCGAATGTACTCAAACGGCTTACGAAATCCACATCTTGAATGCTTGAAATAGGGATAACAAAGGGCGCACCATCTGCGAAACTCACCAGCAAGGTATATTCAGCTCGAGTGTCTTCGAGCGCTTCTACTCGTTTTTGGTACTCGTTAAATGAAGCAACTAAGCGCTCTCTTGCCGGCGCGTCTTCCACCACGTTACGTTTATCAAACTGAGACAGCGCTTCGTGTATAGGCGCAAGATGACGGGTATTGAGCGCTTCAATTTGTGCACTAATCTGTGCTACTTCTTCGATTACTGTATCAATATTATCTAGGGCTTGAGGCGGCTTGGACGGTACAACGATATATTCAGGTACCGCCAAAACACGCCTACCATCTATCAGCTTAATTTCCGCGCTCTCTTTCGCAAGTCGCGTATCATTCACCTGACTGCGGGATAACTGAACTTGAAAACCATAAGGATGCTGAGCATCCGAATACTTAAGAGTAACGTTGTTATTTGATTGCTCTTCAAAGAGGTTCGCGAGTACTGAGAACGTGGAGCCGTCTTGATACTTGCCCTTCACAGTGTAGATAGGCTCTGGCCAAAAATAAGCGGTACCGCGAAAACTAATCAGTATAAGTACACTCACGAGAGCGATCAGCAATAGACTAGTGAAAAAAGCGGTTAAGCTGATGACTAGCGATTGGCGTTGGACCGGATTAAATCCAAAAGATGCTTGATTAGCCATAGTACGCCCTTCTTCTTATACGCTGTCGCAAAAGCTCTGCTACTGTGTTTACTATGAAGGTAAACACAAACAAAATGCATGCAGTGAAGAATAAAATTTGGTAATGCGCTGATAAAACATCAGCCTCAGGAAGTTCAATTGCCAAGTTAGCAGTGAGTGCTCGCAAACCTTCTATAAGTCCCCAGCTGGAGATTGGTGTATTTCCCGTTACCATAAGTACTATCATAGTTTCGCCAAACGCGCGCCCGAAGCCTAACATTATTGCGGCAACAATACCTGGTAGGGCAACATGTAGCACAACATACAGCAAAGTTTGTAGCCGGGTCGCTCCCAATGCGAATGAAGCATGTTTTAAGTCGTTAGGCACACCATTGATGGCATCTTCAGCTAGCGAGTAAATACTGGGTGAAATAGCTACCCCCAACGCTAGGGCTACCACTATGGTCGTTTTTCCAATAGGACTATTTGATTCCGCCGCTAGCAACGTAAACCCATCAATCCCCATCAGCGAGAAGATGAGCGATGGCGCATATTCCACACTGACATAACCTAAAAGAAACACGCCACCAACTGCAAAGAATAGCTCCGCACCATGCCTTAACTTCTTAGGTAAATACTCCGCTACGGGGCGCTGCACCAAAGCAACTGCGATAAGCACAAAGGGAATAACAATCAGAAAAAAAGCAAAAGAAAACAAAAACTGTTCAGCCTTTGGCGATAACCAAATGGCCGCAATGAAACCAATAAGAACACTGGGGATAGCTTCAAGCAATTCGATGGCAGGTTTAACAATGTTGCGCAATCGGCTTTTAGCGAAAAACGCGGTGTAAATTGCAGCGCCGATAGCAACAGGTATCGCAATAAGCAGCGCTAAGAGGGAAGCTTTGATACTGCCGATTAAAAGCGGGGTTAAGCTGAATTTTGCCTCTTGAAAGTCAGAGGCACTGGTAGTTTGCCATACAGTTTCTTCCGTTTCATATCCCTCATAGTGCTGAGGTTCAAAAAGCGATGCCCACGTAGTAATACCACTTAAATGCTTGCCCTCCCACACCGACAAGGTGTTGTCAGAGTAGCTGTAAAGCTTATTCCCATACCAAATGATATTATTAGCGGCCCGTTCTATTTTTTGAGAAGCCACCACATCGCCAGATACCCGATTTACTAGCAATACACGTGCTTTGTCAGTTAGCACGGCCACTAAGTTCATACTGGCATGTTCTGTCACCGCTTTCACTTTTTCACCTGGAACCGCTATCTGATAAGTCTGCTCAAAGGTGAGACCTTTTTCACTTTTACTGAGCACCCAACGTGTCAGTGTTTGATTTTCTGAGTTCATTAGAAAGAAGGTGCGGTCTTTGGCTAGAGGAAAAATAATCTTTTCATCTAATGACGCAGAGATGCCACCGGCTATGGGAAGTAGTAAAGTGCCTTTATCATCAAGTCTGTTAAGGTAAAGGGCGTCATCTACTTGAAGCAACACACTCTCGCTGCCCGGTAGCAACACTAGCCTGTCTATATTATGAAATCGTTTATCTACCACCTGCGTAGGGCGATGCCGATTTACCCAACGGATGAAAAAGCCGTCGTCTTGAGCGATAGAGGCTACAGCCCACTTAGAAGACAGTGCTATGTTCCAGCTACTGCGTTTATCCCACTCATCTTTGGGAAGCGCGAACGTAATGCTGTTCGACAGGGCTGTTTGTGGAGCGTTAGCGGCGATATTCACTTCGCTACTGCCTGTCAGATTAAAAGACCTTACCGGTAAGACCCGTACCTGCGCATTGGGCGAAACGTCGACAATATAGTTCTCCCCCATCACGCTGTGAGCCGACAATCTATGCTCGCATGGACGAATATATTCGTGGTTACTTACCAGATCTTTGCCTTGGAGCAATTTAAGACCTAATCGACAGTCTGATTTTCTAACCAGCATAGGCTGGCTATTGATAATGTCACCTGCACTTATCACCTTTTCATTGTCTGGTGTTTCAACACTTAACTGATGATGTAAGGTAGGAGTGTAAGCTAGGGGAAGCGCTTGGCTAATGAGATGGGTAATAAGAATAACCAAGGTCAACAAAACAAGGCCGCCAAAGCCCGTCACTACATAGCGTGACCAACTATCTCTGCGCTGGCGTTTCTTGTTTATGCTTTTGCTGTCGAAAGTCATGGGGCTGTTTAATAATTCTTATTTTCGAAATTCTTCATTTTTAAGAAGAATAACCCTAAATTGCACTGGTGAGCAGTGTAAGTTTTGTTATGCTAATAGCAAGTGAAAGTTTATGGCATTACCTTCGCGCAACCTATTCTGCGCCTATGGTATTACCCTACAGGAAGACGATCAAAGTTTTTCTCTACACGCCCAATAAGGAGCATTACATGCAATCATTGGTTATCAGCATTATGGGTAAAGACAAGCCTGGTTTGGTAGACGCACTCGCGAAGTGTGTATACAAGCATGAAGGCAACTGGCAAGGGTCAAGCTTTGCGCATATGGCGGGTATGTTTACTGGCTTTGTAGAAGTACATGTTGCCGACGAGAATAAACAAGGCTTAATCGATGCACTAGACGCCATTAAAGATTTGTCGGTGCAATCAGTAGCGGTTGCCAACAATGAAAATAACAACAATACCAAATTAACGGTTGATGTAATGGGCAATGACAAAACTGGCATCGTCCAAGAACTCACATCTGTTCTCAACCAATTCAACTTGAATATTCTCACCTTTGCTTCTCATTGTGAAAGCGCGCCTAACTGGGGTAGCCTAATTTTCAAAGCAAAAGCTGAAATTGCGGTAACGGAAGACTTCGACGACGGAGCATTACAAGATGCACTAGAGTCGTTAGCTAATGACTTAGTCGTAGATATTACTGCAACGCGATAAATATAGGGGCATGAGTGCGCGAGGGACTATCGCAGTGTCTCATAGTCATGCCCATAGGTAACGGAATCACCGCAACGTATTACGTAGGCTTTAGTGCCAAAATACGTGTTGTCACAGTAGTGTCACTGACTGGTGGCAGTCTTTGACCATTTTTATGAACGTGAATTGAGACATTATGGATAACGACGTTTTATATTATCCCAAAGAGCTAAGCTGGCTATCGTTTAACGAACGCGTATTGCAAGAAGCCGCGGATAAAAATAACCCTGCAATAGAACGCATTCGCTTTCTTGGTATTTACTCTAATAACCTTGATGAATTTTATCGGGTACGCGCGGCAGATGTTAAACGCCTTATCACTATCGCCCAAAATGACGGAAACGAAGAAGAAGCAGAGCGCCTCACCGAACTTATGGCGCAGATACAAAAGAAAGTAGTACAGCTTTCTGAAAAATTTGACCAAATCCACAAAGACGTAGTCAAAACCCTTGCTCGATACAACATCCATATCTTACGCAAAGATGATTTAGACGATTATCAGAAACAGTGGGTACGCAATTATTTTATCAACAAAGCATTGCGCCATATTGCGCCTATTCTTATTGATAAGAAAACAGATCTGCTAAGCCGCTTAAACGGAAACTCTGTCTATTTGTATGTTGCGTTACGAAGAAAAGAACGCAACCCTAAATTCGCCGTTATTCAAGTTCCCACTTCTGAAATGTCGCGCTTTATGCTGATCCCTCCGCAAAAGAGCCGTAAGAAAAAGAGCATTGTTATGCTCGATGACATGATTCAGCTGTGCATTGAGGATATTTTCCGCGGTTTTGTGAAATTTGACGAAATTGAAGCCTTTTCATTCAAAATGACCCGTGACGCAGAATATTCGATTAACGAAGAAATTGACGAAAGTTTCGTAGAGAAAATGTCAGAAAGCATGAAGCAGCGTCTCATTGCTGAACCGGTGCGTGTTATCTACGACACTGACATGCCAGAAGATATGCAGTCAGACCTTCGCAAGCGCCTTAAAATTACCAAGCTCGATACCATGCACGCTGCTGGGCACTATCGCAACTTTAAAGACTTCATAGGTTTTCCAAATGTGGGGCGGGATTATCTTGAACACGCACCGCTCCCCGCTATCGACAGCAAGGCATTTTCTAAACACAACACGGTATTCGATGCGATAACCGCACGTGACATACTACTATACTACCCATATCACCGCTTCCTGCACTTCACCGAATTCGTTCGACAGGCGGCTTTCGACCCAAATGTAAAAACTATACGCATCAATATTTATCGGGTGGCGAGTAACTCCCGCATAATAAACTCGTTAATTGACGCGGTAGATAACGGCAAGAAAGTAACCGTAGTGGTAGAGCTTCGCGCACGTTTTGACGAAGAAGCAAACATAGAATGGTCTAAGCGCATGACAGATGCGGGCATTCGTGTAGTGCTTGGTGTGCCTACCCTAAAAATTCACTCTAAGCTTTGTATTGTGACTCGCGAAGAACGGGGCAGTTTGGTGAACTATGCCCATTTCGGTACAGGTAACTTCAACGAGAAAACCGCGAAAATTTATACCGATTACAGCTTATTCACCCGCAATCAAGAATTGGCTAATGAAGGCGTGGCGGTATTCGATCTTATTCAATACCCTTATCGACGTTATAAATTCCAGCACCTACAAATATCGCCGTTAAACGCGAGAACCAAAATTCAGTCGCTAATTCGCCAAGAAATTCAGCACCTAAACCAAGGTCAAAAGGCTCAAATCACCTTTAAGATTAACAACCTTGTTGATAAAGAACTTATTGACGATTTATATCGCGCGAGCCAAGCTGGAGTTAAGATCCGCGGCATAGTGCGCGGTATGTGTTCGCTTAACCCCGGAATAAAAGGAATAAGTGAAAACATCGAAATCATCTCTATCGTTGATAGATTCCTTGAACATCCTCGCGTAATGATTTTTGAAGGCGGCGGCGAGAGAAAAGTGTATATTTCATCTGCTGATTGGATGACCCGAAACATGGACAACCGCATAGAAGTAGGCTGTCCGGTTTACGATAAAGGTCTTCAACAGCGCATTGTTGATATAATGGAACTACAATTTAAAGATACCCTGAAAGCTCGAGTGATTGACAAGGATCAGAGCAACAAGTACGTTGCGAGGGGAAATCGTAAAAAACTTCGCTCGCAAATAGAAATATACGACTATTTGAAGAAGCAAGAAGACACTATGTAGGATATAAGATTAGTACATGACCCAGCACGAATCAGTTTTTAATGACGTGGAAACCCGCGAAGTCAGTAAAGTCGCAGCACTCGATATTGGCTCGAATAGTTTTCACTTAGTAGTAGCACGTATTGTTGCTGGGTCTGTGCAAATTCTGCATAGAGTTAAACAAAAAGTTCGCTTGGCCGAAGGGCTCAACGAAGACGACGTATTGTCTGATGAGGCAATGGAGCGCGGGCTATCTATGCTTAAGGTAGTAGCAGAAAGCCTTAAAGGGTTTGAGCCTGATTCAGTCAGAATCGTTGCCACTCATACGCTGCGCAAGGCCCGTAACGCACGAGACTTTATCAGCGCAGCAAGAGACATCCTTCCCTACCCTATAGAAGTGATTTCAGGCGTAGAAGAAGCGCGTCTTATTTACTCTGGCGTTGCCCATACTAATCACGCAGACGGTCAACAACTGGTCGTTGATATAGGCGGTGGTTCAACAGAATTTGTTATTGGCGAAGGGTTTACCCCTTTGCTTTGCCGCAGCCTTCAAATGGGGTGTGTTAGCTATACCAAACGGTTTTTCCCTGACGGTGAGCTAAAGTCCAAAGCGTTCAATCGCGCCATAACTGCTGCGCAGCAAGAGCTTGAGTTAATTGACAATAAGTACCGCAGACTTGGCTGGGTCCAATGTATCGGTACGTCAGGTACCATTCGTTCGCTGTTCACTCTTTGTCAGCAAGACAGACCTAATGGCCACGATATTCCGGTAACGCTTAAAAGTTTACGCAATTTGATGAAGCAGTTCATAAGCGCAGGCCATATCGACAAATTAAGTTATGCAGATTTAAGTGAAGACCGTCGTGTTGTTATTGCAGGCGGTCTCGCTATTCTTATTGCTGTTTTCAGAGCGCTAGAAATTGAAGGCTTGGTTTACTCGCCTGCCGCCTTGCGTGAAGGCGTACTTTATCAAATGGAAGATGAATTACATCACGCAGACATTCGCGGCAGAACGGCGAGCAGTTTGGCCACCCGCTACGATGTAGATACGTCACAAGCAACCCTGGTGCTTAATACAACGCTGTCACTTTTCAATGATGTTGAAAAAGAATGGAAACTTAAAGGGCGTGACTTTAAAAGTATGCTGGGTTGGGCTGCTTTACTTCATGAAGTAGGCATGCAAATTAACTCTCGGGGTATTCAAAAACACAGCGCCTATATTCTTGGCAACGTGGACATGCCTGGATTTACGCAGGAACAACAGTTACTGCTAGCTACACTCGTGCGTTTTCACAGAAAGAAAATTCGAACCAATGAACTCCCCACGTTCAACCTTTTTGATGAGCAGTCGGTAAAGCATTTAATTGCACTACTGCGTTTGGGTGTGCTGCTTAATATTAAACGCCAAGAGGGTTTTGTACCTGACCTCGTTGTTAAGGTAGAAAAGAACGAACTGACCATTACCTTCCCCGATGGCTGGTTAGATGAAAAACCTATAATCTCTGCTGACCTACTACGTGAAAGTCACTACTGGAAATCCCTTGATTTGAAGCTTTCTGTTTTTCCTGATATCGAGCAACTTCATCCCACAATAGAATAAGAAAAACGTCAGGCTCGAATTATAAAAATGGGGCCTTGAACCGATTGGATCGGAACAATAGCCCCATTTATCTCTAGCCTTGCGAAACTAACGTATCTAAACGTTGATTCAATTACTCGGCTTTCGCTTTGGTATCATCAAAGTGCGCGCTGTCGTATTTTTTGAACCACGCCAAAATGTTTTCCACTTTACCAATCATTCTAGAAGGTTTAGAGGCAATACCATGAGGTGAGCCGGGTACTTTCACGAGTACACTATCAACCTTTTGAAGTTTTAACGCTTGATAGAACTGCTCAGTTTCAGACATTGGCGTGCGTTTATCTTCCACTCCAGTAATCAACATGGTGGGGGTAGTTACATTGCCCACGAGCGATAATGGCGAGCGCTTCCAGTAATGCTCTACATTATCCCAAGGTTTACCCGGGAATTGAAAAGGTATCTGGTACAGGCCCGAATCGGCGGTTAATACCTTCGACAGCCAGTTAATAACAGGTTTAGCAACCACGGCGGCTTTAAAACGGTTTGTAAGTCCAATGGCATAGGCTGATGCAATACCACCTGCTGAGCCACCCGTTATAAATAAACGTTCTGGATCGGCAATGCCTTTTTCAATCAGCGCGTCTACTCCAGATATATGGTCGGCAAAGTCGTACTCAGAGCTATATTTCCCCTGAAGTAGCAGTGCAAAGCGCTCACCATAACCCGTACTGCCCCTGTGATTATCATAAAACACCACGTATCCCTCGGCTGCCATGCGCTGTAGTTCGGCGGTGAAGACAGGGCCATAAGCGAGGTTGGGTCCACCGTGAATTTCTAAAATTAGCGGATAGGTTTTCGAGCTGTCATAGTTAGGCGGAAGAATATACCAACCTTGAATTTCTTCGCCGTCGATAGAAGATTGATAGACTATTTCCTTAACTTCACCTAATTTTTTGTGGCCTAAAACATCTTCATTAAGCGAAGTAAGCTGTCGCTCGCTTCGGGTGGTGACATATAAATCGGCGGGTCTGTCTGTACGCCCTTTAGTATAAGCCACAACTTCGTTAACAGCGTGATAAGTACCAAATACGTAAGGACGCCCTAACGTGGTGCCGCCAAGCCCTCTAGCTACGGCTTTTACACTGCCAGAAAGCGATACCACATCCACCTGCGCTAAACCGCGAACCGACTGCTGAAAATAAACGTGCTTATTATCTTTCCAGTAAAAATTAGACACCGAGTTATCAATGTCTTTCGTTATGTTTCTTTGGTCAGAGCCGTCGCTATTCATTACATACAGATAGCTATTTTTGTACATCACTTTTTCGTCGTCACGGTACGCATAAGCAATATGCTTTCCGTCCGGCGATACAACAGGTGACGATTCTCGCCCTTTATCCTGCGTCAATTGTTCAATATTCCCCGTCATATCAACAGAAAATATATCGGCCTCAACTGGTTCATACTCCCAGTTATCACTGCGGTTAGCAGAGAAATAGATTTTGTCACCATCGAGGGAGAAGCTTAATCGCCCATTGTGGTGGTAGTTACCTGAAGTCAGCTGGCGTGCTGTGCCTCCATCGGCAGGAACGATAAAAATATGGGTATAAGCTGGCTCAAGAACACCGCGCCCATCGGCTTGATAGCGCGCCTTAGTGATGTATTGGAATTTAGGCGACCACTTTGCGCCTTCCGGCTTCTTCGGCATTTTAACGTCAAGAGGCTTTTCCTTTGCATCAACGCTCATGGTGAAAGCAATGTATTTACCGTCAGGCGACCACGTAATGTTACTGGGACTTGAAGTAACGTTGGTAACTAACGCCGTTTGCCCTGTGTCCATCCAGCGCACATAAAGCTGAGGTTTGCCCTCTTCATTGGATAGATAAGCCAATCGGCTTCCATCAGGTGACCAGCGAACAGAGTAGTAATTCTTTTTTGATGAAAGTAAGGGGCGGTTTGACTTGCCATCAACCGACGCTAGCCACACATTTGCCCGGCTACTGTCTGACATAATGTCGTTTGAACGACGCACATAGGCGATATTTTTACCGTCTGGAGATATCTGAACATCACTCACGTATTCCAAATTAAAGATATCTTCCGATTTAAAATACTGGCTATCGTCTGTATCGGTAATTTCAGCTTCAGTATTGGCAAAGACTGTACTGGGTAACACCGTATTTGATAAAGCAAAGGCGCCCCCGTAAAAAAGTGCAGTTAATACTGCCTTACGCATCATTACAGACGAGCATCTGAGACTGCTATTTCTAAACATACCTCACCTTATTTTTCGTTATATGGACCCGTAAACCTTTGCGGAACACTTTAAATCAGGTCCTCTCTTTTTGCTTTCTGGCGTAATCACTTTTGCGTGATGTTAGTGTTATTCCAGTATTACTGAATAAATATTCTCAATAAAGAGTAAACGCTGAACGCCCTCAACAAGACGACTAAGCGCAAACTAATAGACCTAACACCACAAATATTACATGTTAGTACATTTGTTAGCCTTATGGTTAGTTGCAGATAAACGTCAGAATGCTAACGTTTATACATGGCAAAAAGGTATTAACCATGAATAATCCACACGGTGAATTTAAAAGTAAAGCGAACGGTCAGTTACTGATGTTCGCGGCGCGCGGTCCATGGAATGATGAAACCATGAGAAATGGCGTGATTAAGATGTCGTCCGATATCTCTACATTCGAACAAGGTAGACCATGGATACAGTTAAGTTGTCTTTATGGTGAAAGCCTGATGCCTCCCTCCACCTTTGATATTTTTGTAAAGCAAACACGCGTAAGGAAAGCCCGCGGCCTGTCATTTCTTGCTGTGGTGATATTAGATACCGATATTATGCTGACAACTAAGCAACAGATCTCTCAGTGTTATGACGCTGCTGAGGTTCCTTATTGCTTTTATGATTCTGTGGAAGATGCTTTACAAGCGCTAACGAAAATGGGCTATGACTTTGGTAATAAAGACGCTGAACGCTTTTTTACCAAGTTTGACTTTACCCGCTAAAAAATCAGCAAAACAGTGAATAAATAGAAAGAGCGCCAGTGGCGCTCTTACAACTTTATAATGAAGATTGTACCAATGCTTTTTGTTACGCTTTAGAAGCTTGGTAAATACCTTCAATCGCTTTATCTAGTGTTGCTTCAAACTCTTCTTGAGATTGCTGTGCAGATACGCCTTCGGTCAATGCTCGAGAGAAGCTCGCGATCATTCCTTGGTTTTCTGCCAGTTTCGCGTTTGCGTCGTCACGGCTGTAGCCGCCAGAAAGTGCAACCACTTTAAGTACGCGAGGGTGATCAACAAGCTCTTTATAAAAGTTGGCTTCGGTTGGTAGCGTTAGCTTAAGCATCACTTCTTCACCTTCGCTAAGAAGATTAAGCTGGGTTAGGATCTCTAACTTAAGTAGCGCTTCAGCTTCTGCTTTTTGCGGGCTGTGTATATCAACCTCTGGCTCGATAATTGGAACCAGGCCAGCAGCTAAAATTTGCTTACCAATTTCAAACTGCTGAGCAACGACATCTTTAATACCTTGATGATTCGCAAGCTTTACAACACTGCGCATCTTAGTGCCAAATACGTCTTGTGCTACCGCTTTAGCAAGCAGTGCATCAAGCCCAGGCATAGGCTTCATCACTTGAACGCCATTGCTCTCTTCAGCCAATCCTTTATCAACTTTTAGGAAAGGAATAACACGCTTTTTCTGCCACAAGAAGTGCGCAGTAGACATGCCTTCAATTTCTCTATCAAGGGTGTTTTCAAATAAGATTGCGCCAATAACGCGCTCGCCGCTAAAAGGGGTGCTGGTGATAATGCGCGTACGCATTTCGTGAACTAGATTAAACATCTCTTCGTCTGAGCTGTATTCAGACTCTTCAATGCCATATAAGCGTAACGCTTTCGGTGTACTACCGCCGCTTTGATCTAACGCTGCAATAAAACCGGTTTGTGTTTTCAGTTTATCCAACATTGCCTGCTGAGCTTGTGATGCCATTGCAACACTCCTTTTGTATATTACTGCCTTAATAGACAGGTGTAGGGTTTATTGTTATACCAATTCTATTAAAGATCTGTTTGTCTCAGACTCGGCACGCCGACACCTTAAGTAAACACATCTGTAATAAGATTGGTATTTATGCCTGCGTACTTCACTGTTTCGCAGGTGTAATCGTTTCCGATTATAGGGTCACGCTCAAAAATGCTGTTACTGAGCGTGACGCATGTTGGGGCAACTTTGCACTAGGCCTTAGCTTTAATGAGCTTCTATGAACTCTTATTCGCTATAGCACGCTGCTTTCATGTGCAGCGCTTTGGCTTATTTGTTTTTTTCTTCTAGTACTGCTACCGCTGGTAGTGTTTTACCTTCCAAGAATTCAAGGAACGCGCCACCACCTGTCGAAATATAAGAAACCTTATCGGCAATTCCGTATTTATCAACCGCTGCCAGTGTATCACCACCACCTGCGATTGAGAATGCGTCGCTTGCTGCAATCGCTTCTGAAAGCGCTTTCGTACCTGCACTGAACTGTTCAAATTCAAAAACGCCTACAGGGCCATTCCAAACAATGGTGCCCGCATTCTTAATAATATCTTCTAACGCTTTTGACGAGTCTGGACCGATATCAAAAATCATATCGTCGTCTGCAACGTCACTGACTACTTTAAGCGTCGCTTCTGTGTTTTCATCAAACGCTTCGCCCACTACTACGTCAGTCGGCACTGGAATATTACCGCCATTTGCTTGTGCTTCATTCATAAGCTGCGTAGCTTGCTCAGTTAAGTCCATTTCCACCAGCGACTTACCTACATTGTGTCCTTGCGCCGCAATAAAAGTATTAGCAATACCACCGCCAACAATTAACTGGTCAACTTTTTCAGCTAGTGTTTTTAATACGGTTAGCTTGGTCGATACTTTTGAACCACCAACAATAGCAACCATTGGGCGCTTAGGGTTGTCCAGCGCTTTACCCAGTGCATCTAATTCGGCAGCAAGTAATGGGCCAGCACAGGCTTTTGGCGCGAATTTAGCAACGCCATGTGTAGACGCTTGTGCACGGTGAGCGGTGCCAAAGGCATCCATAACGAAAATATCGCAAAGTGCTGCATACTGTTTCGCTAACGTCTCGTCGTCCTTCTTTTCGCCGTTATTAAAACGTACGTTTTCAAGGATAACCAATTCGCCTTCGCTAAGCTCAACACCGTCTAGGTAGTCTTTAACAAGCTTAACCGGTACGTCTAGGGCATCATTAAGGTAATCAACAACAGGTTGAAGAGAAAACTCATCGGCAGGCTCGCCTTCAGTAGGACGGCCAAGGTGAGACATCACCATAACTGCTGCACCAGCGTCTAGGGCTGCTTTAATCGTAGGAATAGATGCTTTGATACGCGCATCTGAAGTTACTTTGCCGTCTTTTACCGGCACATTTAAGTCTTGTCTAATTAGTACGCGTTGACCATTTAGGGCCATATCGCTCATGCTTGGAATTGCCATCGTCTTTCCTATGTTAATTTAAATTCAGTAGAGCGTGTTTTAACAAGTCAAACACGCTCAAATTAACTGTGAAAGCTGCGCGGGCTGGTGCCACCAACCCTTGGCAGCATCAATGCTTTATTTTGCGTCGAACATCACTTTAGCGGTATCGAGCATACGGTTTGCAAAACCCCATTCGTTGTCACACCACACCAGTGTTTTAACCAGCTGTTTGTGACTGACTCTTGTTTGTGTGCCATCTACAATACACGAGTGAGGGTCGTGATTGAAATCTACTGACACCAAAGGCTCTTCGGTGTAGTCCAAAATGCCCTGCAAACGCCCCGCTTTTGCATTGCGAAGGGCTTGATTCACTTGCTCAATAGTTACCTTAGACTGAAGCGTAACGCTTAAATCCATGGCAGTAACATTGATAGTAGGCACTCGAACCGCAATAGCTTCAAACTTACCCGCAAACTTAGGCAGAATACGCTCTATACCGGCAGCGAGGCGGGTATCAACGGGAATAATCGACTGACTCGCGGCGCGGGTTCTGCGCAAATCTTCGTGATAAGCGTCGATAACTTGCTGATCGTGCATAGACGCGTGAATGGTTGTGATCGTACCACTTTCGACACCGAACGCAGCATCTAGCGCTTGAATAACCGGAACAATACAGTTTGTGGTACAAGAGCCGTTAGAGACTAATTTTTGTTCACTGGTCAACGTGTCTTCGTTGGTTCCAAAAATGACCGTATTGTCTAAATCTGGTGAACCGGGTGACGAGAAAAGCACTTTGCCAGCGCCCGCATCTAAATGTGCTTGCCCCGACGCTCTGTCATCAAACTTGCCCGTACACTCAAGCACAATATCAACGCCCAAGTCTTTCCAGGGTAGGTCTTTAATATCGCTTATCGCAAGCAGTGTAATATCGTCGCCTGCGACATTAAGCGTATTGTTTTCTAAGGCCACATCAAAACGGAACCGCCCGTGGGCGGTATCGTATTTAAGTAAATGTGCAATGCCTTCGGGTTTAGCAATGTCGTTAATGGCCACCACGTTAAATTCGTTGTTGCGCCCGCTTTCATAAAGCGCGCGCAACACATTACGACCAATACGACCAAACCCATTTATGGCAATATTTACCATAGGCTTATCTATTACCTCTTACAGAGACAGTGCAGCCTCTACTACAGCGTCAGTGGTAATGTTGAAGTGCTTAAACAAATCGCCAGCAGGCGCAGACTCACCAAAGGTGTCCATGCCCACGATAGCGCCATTGAAGCCAACGTACTTGTACCAGCTATCTTTAGACAGCGCTTCAACCGCTACGCGTTTAACAACGCTAGAAGGCAGTACGCTTTCACGGTAGTCAGCAGACTGACGGTCAAATACGTCAGTTGATGGCATAGACACTACGCGAACCACTTTGCCTTGCTCGGTTAGTTTTTCTGCAGCTTCAACGGCTAGCTGTACCTCAGAACCGGTACCAATAAGAATAAGCTCTGGCGTACCTTCGCAGTCTTTAAGTACGTAACCGCCTTTCGCGATATCAGCCACTTGTTGAGTCGTTCTTTCTTGCTGCGCTAAGCCTTGACGTGTGAAGATCAGTGTTGTTGGGCCGTCAGTGCGCTCAATAGCAGACTTCCACGACACAGCAGACTCAACCTGATCACAAGGACGCCAGTTATCAAGGTTAGGCGTTGCTCGTAGCGCTACCACCTGCTCTACTGGCTGGTGAGTTGGGCCGTCTTCACCTAGACCAATTGAATCGTGGGTGTAAACGAAAATTGCAGGCTGCTTCATTAGTGCGGCCATGCGTACCGCGTTGCGTGCATATTCCATAAACATTAGGAAGGTTGCACCGTATGCCTTAAAGCCACCGTGAAGAGCAATACCATTCATCATGGCCGACATACCAAACTCACGTACACCGTAGTAAATGTAGTTACCTGATGCGTCGTTTGCTTCAACCCCTTTACTGCCTTCCCAAATAGTTAGGTTAGAACCTGCAAGGTCGGCAGAGCCGCCTAATAGCTCAGGAAGTAACGGACCAAACGCGTTTAATGCATTTTGCGACGCTTTACGTGAAGCAATGTTTTGTGGGTTAGCTTGAAGTTCAGCGATGATAGCATCTGCTTTGTCACTGAAATCTGCTGGTAGCTCGCCATTTACACGGCGTTTGAATTCTGCTGCAAGCTCTGGGTAGGCGGCTTCGTATGCTGCGAAAGCGTCATTCCACGCGCTTTCCGCTTTTGAGCCTTTCTCTTTGCCATCCCAGCCCGCGTAGATATCGTCTGGAATTTCGAACGCGCCGTGGCTCCAGCCAAGTTTTTCACGTGTAGCGACAATTTCGTCATCACCTAACGGTGCACCGTGGCAAGACTCAGTACCTTCTTTATTAGGCGAGCCGAAACCAATGGTGGTTTTACAACAAATAAGTGTAGGCTGCGCGGTGTTCGCTTGTGCCTTTTCAATGGCAGCTTTTACTTGTTCAGCATCGTGACCGTCAACGCCTTCAATCACTTCCCAGCCGTAGCTCTTAAAGCGTGCTGGCGTATCGTCGGTGAACCAGCCTTCTACTTCACCATCAATTGAAATGCCGTTGTCATCCCAAAATGCGATTAACTTACCAAGGCCTAGTGTACCGGCTAGTGAACACGTCTCGTGAGAGATACCTTCCATTAAGCAGCCATCACCTAGGAACGCGTAGGTGTGGTGGTCAACGATAGTGTGACCGTCTTTGTTAAATTGTGCCGCTAGCACTTTCTCAGCAAGTGCCATACCCACTGCATTGCTAATACCCTGACCCAATGGGCCGGTGGTGGTTTCAACACCTGGCGCATAACCGTACTCTGGGTGACCAGGCGTTTTAGAATGTAGCTGACGGAAGTTCTTCAGCTCTTCAATAGGCAATTCATAGCCTGAGAGGTGTAGTAGAGAGTACAACAGCATCGAGCCGTGACCATTTGAAAGCACAAAGCGATCGCGGTTAGCCCAAGATGGGTTTGCAGGGTTGTGTGATAAGAAATCACCCCATAATACCTGCGCGATATCAGCCATCCCCATTGGGGCGCCTGGGTGACCAGATTTAGCTTGTTGAACGGCGTCCATGCTTAATGCACGGATAGCATTGGCGAGTTCACGACGAGAGGGCATGTTGTCTCCTGATTTATTTTGTATCTTTTGGTACCACGGTAGTAATTGATGTGAGCACTGGGGAACATCAATTGTCTGCTCTTGCTCTACTTCTAGGCACTTTTGAATGTGAGGCTATTCTTACCCATGCCACCTTTCAGTTCAATGGATTTTCATTGCCATTATCGAAAGTAAATCCAAAAACATCAAAGAAGCTTATAAAGCCCACGGCATTACCGATAACACTTATATGTCTTTGTCTTTGTTATACATCGAAATAACCCCAAAAATGATCGGGTTATGTCAACTATTCGTAACAAAGAGACTTTTAGACGTCTAGAAGTAAAGACTGGTATTTATAACTTGTTTTAGTACAATATACGACTATTTTGATAATTTAACGCTTACGGAGCATTTATGGCCACGCATTTATTCACATCCGAGTCAGTGTCTGAAGGACATCCGGACAAAATTGCTGATCAGATCTCAGATGCGGTTCTTGACGCTATATTAGAACAAGATCCTCGCGCTCGGGTGGCCTGCGAAACGTATGTAAAAACCGGTATGGTTTTAGTAGGTGGTGAAGTTACCACTTCTGCATGGGTAGACATTGAAGAGCTTACTCGCAAAACAGTAAAAGAAATTGGCTATACGCACTCAGACATGGGCTTTGACGCTGACTCATGTGCCGTATTAAATGCTATTGGTAAACAGTCTCCTGATATTAATCAAGGTGTTGACCGCGCAAGCCTAGAAGAACAAGGTGCGGGTGACCAAGGCCTGATGTTTGGTTACGCGAGCGACGAAACTGATGTATTAATGCCGGCGCCTATCACGTACTCTCACCGCCTTGTTCAAAAACAAGCGGAAGTACGTAAATCTGGCAAACTAGACTGGTTGCGCCCAGATGCGAAAAGCCAAATTACTTTTAAATACGAAAACGACAAGCCTGTAGGCATCGACGCGGTTGTACTTTCAACTCAGCACTGTGATTCAGTAAGCACTGAAACAGTACGTGAAGCGGTAATGGAAGAAATCATCAAGCCAGTACTACCAAGTGAATGGATTGATGGAAATACGCGCTTTCATATCAACCCAACAGGTCGATTCGTTATCGGTGGTCCAATGGGCGACTGTGGCTTAACAGGTCGTAAAATCATCGTAGACACTTACGGTGGTATGGCTCGTCACGGTGGTGGCGCGTTTTCTGGTAAAGATCCATCTAAAGTAGACCGCAGTGCAGCATACGCGGGTCGTTACGTTGCTAAGAACATTGTTGCCGCGGGCCTTGCTAAGCGCTGTGAAATCCAAGTGTCTTATGCAATTGGTGTGGCAGAGCCAACGTCTATCAGCATCGATACCTTTGGGACTGGCGTTGTAGATGAGAAAACACTCGTTGCATTAGTGCGCGAACACTTTGATTTGCGCCCTTACGGCCTTATCCAAATGCTAGATCTTGAGCGCCCAATTTATCGCCCAACAGCTGCATACGGTCACTTTGGTCGTGACGAATTCCCATGGGAAGCAACAGATAAAGCGGAAGCGTTAAAAGCATCGATTTAATACGATAAGCCATTAACGCTCTTTGAAAACGCCGTTAGCTTGTTACGCTTTACATTGAAGCTATGCAACCTAGCGGCGTTTTTTGTTGAGTCTTTCAGGTGAGACAAGCTAGCCCCCTAAATTAAAAACGGTAAAGCCTATTTCCATCCTTTGTTTTTGCAGCTATGCTTAAATAACGAACACACTATCGCTTGTAGTTTCTGGTTGTTTACAAGCCATGATAACAACAACTTGGGCTCTTCCATGAATGTAGTTTCTGGTACTCTTATAGCGTTCACGCTGGCTGTCTCAACAACAGCCTTACCTGTGTTCGCGAATGTAAATGATACCCTCTACAGCCCAATTCAATTTAAGAGCAAGAAGATAGCTCGGTGGCAGCTAAACAGTATGTACCGCGTTCAATCTACGACAGAAACCTATCTTTACGACAACAGTTATACCTATCCAGCGGGCTCACAAGGTATGTTTAGCGCCAGCCGGCGTTTTAACACTTGGGTGCCGCAGAAGGTTTATGCGACCTACAAAACAAACAATACCGCTTTTCAACATTATGCTGAGTGGCTTTATTTACCGCACGATGTAGGTACTTTTACGCGATTAGGCTGGCTACTTGGCCAAAGCGAAGGGTTAAACATGGCCGTAGAGATTGAGCATAGACAAGTTGGAGAAGAAGAGAATATGGCGCTTTCATTAGGTGTTAATTACCTGTTCTAGAAATATCACTACCTTTAGCTTTTCGAACGCCTCGATGCCAAAATTGAGGCACTCTGACTGTAAATGCAGTACAGAATCACTTCTGAGTGAGTGCCATTGTTTTAGCATAGGTTTGCTGAATTATCATTGCATCTGAACTCGCCCGATGACGCTTAACGTCTAGTTCAGCGGAAAGACTATTTTTTACGTCGTGCCAGTTATCCATTTGAGACTCACTCAATATATATTCAAGGGCGCGGCAGGTGAACGACATTTCAATTTGCGCAGCCGAGAACAGCTTTATCAGCCAAGGGTTATCTACCACCCATCCGTCACTGTATACAACTGTATTTCCCAGAAAATTATTAAGCTCAACGCACACCTTATGAGGTTCCTCGCCTCGTGCTTGTAACATTTGTTGAGAGATGCCATGAAGCGATTCTGCTTTTGTATCCCAGTGTACCCAAGAGTCAAATGGCCTTAGTAGCTTGCACCACTTTGCACCATCATAGCGCACAATGCCTATTTCTATGGGGTAACTTGCCGCCCCAAATCCACTTGCTTCCACATCTATAATTGTAGGCAATGTTGTATTTCGCACTTATACTCCAAACTACTGTTCTCCTTAATTTGTGTTAGCAAAAGAGAATATCCTTCTCACTGGCACAGGTATTTTTATTTTTCATCGTGCTCTGCACTCTCACATAGCTGCTCACCTAACAAACATTAAGCTTCACTCCTTGTGTTTAATAGCAGAATCGTGCCACATTGGTTATTCCAAAAAGAAGAGTGAACGCAAACTCATAGAAAGACTGCTTACATAACAAGCAAATTTAGACTAAAGGATAATGCGTAAATAATAAAACGCCCTGCACATTGCTATACACTTTTAAGAGTAGTCAATCAGGTAGCTAATTCATGCGTGTATATCTTCTTCTATCAGCGCTCCTCTGCTTTATATCCTTTAATTCATGCCGAGCTGACAGTACTCAAGAGCCTTTAATTATTGGTATTGATGCAGATCTCTCAGCAGTTGCTGTAGAGGGAGGCGTTGCTATTACCAGAGGCGTAGAGCTAGCCGTTGAGGAAATTAACGCAAATGGGGGGATACTTGGCCGTACACTCAAAGTGATTGCGAAAGATCACCGAGGAAATCCTGCTCGCGGTATTTACAACATTGAACAGTTTGCGCAAATGCCAAACTTGCTAGCCGTCGTTGGTGGGGTACATACTCCCGTAGTGCTTGCGGAAATTGATATTATACATGCTAAAAATGTTCTCATGCTGGTTCCCTGGGCCGCCGGCACGCCCATAGTAGACAATGCTCACTCACCCAATAATGTTTATCGAATCTCAGTACGTGACGCTGAAGCAGCGTCTGTACTGATAGACTTTGTAAAATCCAGAGAGTTATCTAATGTCGCTTTGATCTTGGAGCGAACAGGATGGGGACGTTCCAACCTTGAGTCTTTAACTAAAGCGGCACAGGAACAAGGGGTGAACATTAGCGCAACCTATTGGATTAATTGGCAACAGAAAGATTTTTCTGAAGATGCTGAGGCGATAAAAGATTCGAAGGCGGACAGTGTAATATTAGTTACCAACGTGCCTGAAGGTGTGGTTGTTGTAGATGCATTGGCTGAACAAGGCCTAAGCTCGCTCCCTGTTGTTTCTCACTGGGGTATAGCGTCAGGTCAGTTCGCATCTCAATTAGCCAACCCTATCAATCAGCACGACATATCAGTTCTTCAAACGTTTCACTTCCACCATCAGAAAAATAACAAGGCAAAACAACTGTTAGAAGCCTATTATAATAAATATGGGCTTATTGATGCAGCAGCTATTGAAGGTGTCACAGGTTTAGCCCATGCATATGATTTAATTCATTTAATTGCTATCGCTGCCGATAAAGCTAATAGCATACAAGTTAACGAGTTGCGCAACGCTTTAGAATCTCTCAAAGATATTCAAGGCGCTGTTAAATACTATGAAGCTCCATTCACTAAAGAAAGGCATGATGCACTTTGGTCAAAGGATTATTTTATGACGAAGATTAATGATAAAGGCCATTTGGTAACAACGGGCAAGAAATAATGCAGCATGAACCTATGAGGCTGCGTTCTTTATTGCTTTCAAGCATGATCCCAAGGCTAGCGCTACTAATAGCAGTGCTGTCTATTACGCTAGTTGCCCTTTCCTTTCATTTCATTGTTAAGCAAAGTAATGCCCTTCAGCAGCAGTCGGTAGAAGGGCTCGAGCAAGATATTAGCTTCATTATTAGCGATACAACGCGTCAGTTAGCCGATCTAGCGGCAAACGACATTATTATTAATTCGCTGGTTGATTTACAGCAGCGAGATAATTACCTACCTATGTTTTTTCGCTCTTTAAATCTTACCCAAGCAGAAACTGTAGAATTTGCACTGTTTGATTTTGCAGGTGAGAAAGTTATCGACAAAAACTGGAGTGCTACGCTTCCTGAGTCGTTAAGCAGTGCTTGGCGTCAGCAAACGCTTGGCTCATCAAACACCTTTTCGTCCGTATCTAAATACGGAGTAGTCATCAGCGTCCCCGTTCTGCTCAATGGCGTCTCTGAAGGTGCCCTTGTCATGTACGTCGATAGCCTTCAATCATTACTCGCGCCCTACCCTAGACTGACTAACCAGTTAGTCACAGATTCAAACGGAAACGTACTATTTAGTAGCGAGCCCTCTTTAATAGCGCCAAACTCAAGCTTTTTAGCGTTTAACCAAAGTGGCTATTCTATTAAGCAAACAAGCTGGAAGAACCTTCAGTTATATAGCGTTAAACCAACTATTACTGCATACAGAGAGGTTGCCTGGACAGGCATTGTTTTATTAGCAATGGTTGTGGGGTTCATTTTCATTATATTGCATATGGTGAGTATGACCGGAACCTTGGCCGAGCGAACCCTTTCAACGCTTTATGACGATATTAAAAATCGCCTTAATAGTGACAATAAGACATCTTTAAACAATGAGTCGCAAGTTGAGGCAAAAGAGTTAGCCGACATTCGAGCCGCTTTCGATAAGCTTATTTGGGATTTGACCGAGGTCTCAATGTCTAACGAACAGTTTTCGAATGTATTAGAATCGATGGGCGACATGCTGGTAGTGGTCGATCAGAATCAAGAAATTCTCATTTCAAACAAACGCTTCGACATTTTTTGCGATGACCAATACGGTGAAAAGAGTGCAATATTAAAGCTGATAGTACGGAAGCTAGCGACACAACTAAGCGATGAGCTGACGCACTTTTCAGTGAATTCGGGCAAAGAACGTTATATTCGCTGGACAAAAGCCTCCCTTGCCGATGCAAATGGCAATATTCGTGGTGATATATATGTAGGAAATGACGTTACCGAGCAGCGCGCATTAGAAAGTCACGTAAATGTGCTTACCCATGCCATGGATGAAGCAACTGTTTCAATTATTATTTCTGACGTTAAACGGGTCGGACAGCCAATTATTTATGTAAATGGTGCATTTGAAGAATTAACTGGCTACAAACGAAGTGAAATGATTGGGCACAACTGTCGCTCTATGCAAGGTGATGAAACCAGTAAGCAAACTGTTGAGCAAATTCGTAAAGCCATTGCGACACGTGAGCCTATTGAAACTACACTACTTAACTACAGAAAAGACGGCAGCGCCTTTTATAACCGACTAAATTTAACACCAGTTAAAACCAATGGCGAAGTGACGCATTACATCGGTTTTCAGCAAGATGTTACGCAGCAACGACAAACAGAGCAATACCTTCAAGAAGCGAGAGAGAAAGCCGAAGAGTCTGCTCGACTGAAGTCTAGCTTCTTAGCAAGTATGAGCCACGAAATACGCACGCCTATCCACGGTATATCTGGTGTTTTGCAGCTAATGGCAAACTCTGAACTTACCGAAGAGCAGAAGCATTACCTTTCACTCGCTAAGTTTAGTATTCAAGGCCTTTTACATATCGTAAATGACATTTTGGACTTTTCTAAAATTGAAGCAGGTCAGCTACAGATTGAAGAGAACCCTTTCGACATTTTAGAGTCCCTTGAGAACCTTCAAAGTCAGTACGCCATCATGTGCCAGGAAAAAGGTCTTGAGCTACACTTCCACTTTGATCTACAAGGGTTCCACGTTGTACAAGGTGATGACGTACGTTTCAGGCAAATTTTGTCGAACTTGCTGGGCAACGCAGTCAAGTTTACTGACTCTGGATGCATTGAAGTTACCACTAGCATTAAACAAAACGCAGACGACAGCCTTACACTTTTATGTAGCGTAAAAGACACGGGAATAGGTATTGCGCAAGACAAGCAAAGCACTATTTTTGATGTCTTCACGCAAGAAGACTTATCAACCACCCGCAAGTTCGGCGGAACCGGTCTGGGTTTATCAATTAGCAAACAACTTTGCGAACTTATGGGTGGCAACATTAAACTTGAAAGTGTAAAAGGTCACGGAAGTACGTTCTCTTTTACTATTTCTCTTGAGCCCGCGGATGAAACTTTGCTGGTCCCTGTGCACCACGCCTCTTCGTTAAAACGAGAGAAAGGTAAAAAACGTAAAGTACTTATTGTTGAAGATAACGATATCAATCAAATAATCGTGAAACAGCATCTCAGCAACCATACTACCCTTAGCGCCAAATCTGGTTTAGAAGCACTAGAGGCTCTAAATAAAATGAAGGTGACCTTTGATGTCATCTTGATGGATTGTCAGATGCCGGAAATGGATGGTTTTGAAGCAACTAAGCGCATTAGAAACGGTGAAGCTGGAGAGCGTTACCTCAACGTTCCGATTATCGCCCTGACCGCAAATGCAATGAAAGGTGATAAAGAGCGCTGTGTTGAAGCGGGAATGGACGATTATTTAAGTAAGCCCTTCGATGCTGAAGACCTTATCGATAAAGTCGATCATTGGGCAAGTATTGAAAGAAAGACTAAAGAAAGCGTAGTTCATTAACCTATTATATTAGGACATCTTGAGTGTATGCATTAACAGTATTAACACCTCTTATCCAAATAGTTGTTTCGTTAAGTTTATTGGTTAACGTTTCGTTTTTTTGCGGTGGCGCGACTGCCGATGAAGTGTTGAGGTATAATCTTGGAACATCAGGCAGCTCTATCCCGTACGAAAATGCTGTCGACGAAGATAGGGCCGGTATTCTAGTTGAAATTCTCCCCCTTATTATGAATAAAGCAGGTATTAAGACGGAAAAAGTCATGCTGTCTACCAAACGCGCCATGCTTGCATTTAAAACAGGCGATCTTGATTTCGACTTCTTCAGTCCAAGCTGGCTGTCTAAAGATGAGCCCGCAGCCGACTTCACTTTCTCAGATCCCATTATAGACATCACAGAACACTTTATTACTCTGCCTGAAAACCATAGCCGATACCAAACCGTCGCCTCTATCTACGGTGAAACTGTAGGGATGATCTCCGGCTATGTGTATTTTGATTCTGATAAGTTCGTCAGAATGGATTTTCAAGCCGAGAGCAACCTTATCTTAGCCCTAGGTGCAAAAAGGGTAGATGTCATCATAATGGAGGAGGCATCGGCCCGTTACTGGTCTTCAATTCACGAAATGAAAATTGCCTTGGGGCCCATCCATACCGCGGGCAAAATGGCGTTGCGTGTTCACAATCGTCATAAAGATAAGCTTTCTGCCATTAACCATGCTATCGCTGAACTAAAACAAACGGGTCAAATTGATAGAATACTTGACAAGTATTCTGACTTCTCATTATAAGCTGCACGCTATTTCGACATTACGCCGCTGCTTTTCTGCCATAGCGCTTTAGAGCAAAAGGAAATTTAATCGACTGGATTAAAAGGCAAAGACACACTAGCGTCATGCCAACCCACCCCACCGGCTTGAAGACTTCACCAATAAGGAAGATAGCGAAAAGTGTCGCAACCAGTGGTTCTATTAGTGTAATAAGCGTAGCTTTACTGGCTTCAGTAGTGCGAAGACCATAACCAAATAATAAATATCCAAAAAACATAGGCACCACGGCCATATAAAGTGACACGCTAGTGTGAATTACGGTATCAAAGAGGTTCTGACCGGTAAACCAAAGTGAGGGCAGTAGGACAATTGCAGCGCAGCCGAACAGCCCGGCCATAGCAGACTTTGAGTTTGCGCCAGTGTCAATGTGTTGTTTTGCAGCCCACGAATATCCCGCATAAGTTAAACCAGCAATTAACCCCAAAATAACGCCGAATACCTGATTACTTTTAGAGGCTGATAGTTCCAATGCCCCCTCTGCTTTGCCCATAGCTAGAAGGCCAATTCCCAATGCGCCGAATATAAAGCTTATAAACCATTTTAAAGATACAGGCTTTTTACTTAGAAAATATTCTAAAAGCGCCGCGAATAAAGGTGCGCTAGCGATAGATACTACAGTACCTATGGCTACACCTGACAAGCGCATAGCGCTGTAAAAAGCGAGCGGATAGATTGCTACGCAAGCACTACCAAACAGAAAGGTAAGTGGTTTAGCCAATAGGACTCGGGCATCTTCTACTAGCGATTTTCTAGCACTTAAGCAAAGCAGAACGCCACCTATTCCCATTGCAAATGCACCGATGGCCAATGGGCTGATTTCGGGCGCAAACTGTGCTGCAGTACCTGTTGTCCCCCACAGAAAACTTGCAACAACAATTGCTAGCATACCTTTTAGTAGTTCATTGGCTTTTACTGGCTTTTCCATTGCACCTCTCTCGTATGACTTTCGTTTTCGCTCTTCTGCTTAGGTAAGGGGTTTGCACTTTGAATATCTTTTCATCAGCCGTTTGCTAGAACTAAGATATTTTTATGTAAAAGCTAAACCTCATCTAAGCGGGATCATACCTAGATTATTTACGATGTAATTAGCCTGATAGACACTTATTTTGACCTTTTAGACGCATTTTCAGGTCATAACAACAGTTAACAAAAAAGCAACATAAAAAAATCAAAACCACCCCTTACTACTAAAGTAGAAATATTTGTTTCTCCAGATATAGAAAAAGACAACTTTTTTTGCCACATTACACCCTTGCCTAATAACAAAATAGAAACAACCACCTTGGATGGACTTATGTTTAAAATAAAAAAACCTTCGTTTAGACGAAGCACACTTAGCATTGCGGTAATGGGGCTGCTTAGCTCTGGTGCAATTGCACAGGACACACAACAAGCGGATGACGATAACTTTGAGCAGATTATAGTAACCGCTACAAAGCGCGCTGAATCCATTGAAGACATTCCTTTTTCAATTAACGCGCAAACGCAGCGAGACTTTGAACGCAGCGGCGCGGGTAACTTAGAAGATGTAGCTAGAAATGTGGCAAGCGTCTCTATTCAAAATTTAGGGCCAGGCCAAAGCCAGGTTTCAATGCGTGGCGTATCGGCAGGGCAAATAGTGCGTGACCAACCTGGCGTTAAAGAGCAAGTAGGCGTCTATCTTGATGAAAGCGTTATTTCACTATCTCTGTTTACCCCAGATCTCGATCTTTTTGATCTTAACCGCATAGAAACTCTACGTGGACCGCAGGGTACACTTTTCGGATCTGGCTCAATCGGCGGGACCCTTCGTTACATTACCAACCAGCCTGAATTAGACACATTTGAAGGTAAGTTTGAAGCTAACCTTAATAGTGTGACAGACGGCGGCGTGGGCGGTCACGTAAAAGGCATGGTAAACGTGCCAATTTCAGATACAGTTGCTATGCGCGCGGTGGTATATCGTACCGATTATGCGGGGTTTATTGATGCGTTAGGTGAAAATGGCGCGTTTAACGAAGACGTTAATGACGGTGACAGAACTGGCGGACGCGTAGCGTTTGTTATCGCACCTAATGATAAACTCACCATAACGCCACGACTGATCTACCAAGAACTCGAGATGAACGGGTTTAATAGGGAAGAAGTCTATAACGTGTTTGCAAACCCTTACACCACGTCACGTCCTGCTATTCAATTAGGTGAGCGCGAACAGTATCTGTTGCTTGAGGAAGGGTTTACTGATGAAACCTTGATAGCTGATGTAACCGCTGAATATCAAGCTGATGTTGCCGACTTTACCTTTGTTTATAGCTATACCGACCGAGATATACTGGTTAGCCGTGATGCCAGCGCACTTTCCGGTTCGGTAAGTATCGACTTAGGTTTTCCGGATGAAGCCGTATTATTACCGTCGAACTTATTAGACAGAACGGAAGTAGAGCAAGATACCTTTGAGCTTCGCGCCGCGTCTAATGGCGATGGCGCACTAGACTGGTTAGTTGGCGCTTTCTACTCATCAACTGAACGCGTTTACGACCAATCACTTCCTACCCCCGGTTATGATGCGTTTACAGATGCTACGTTAGGTGAAGGCACGTCAGCAGCGGTTGCCAATGGCTTTGAAGCCGATTCGCCATACAACGCCTACTTGCCTTACGACTTAAAGCAGCTTGCTGTGTTTGGTGAAGTAAACTATCAAGTTAATGATGACTTCAAAATGACCGTGGGCTCTCGCTTTTACGATTATGAAGAAGAGCGTCAGTTTATTTCCGGCGGCTTATTCGCCAACGGCGACAACCAAACTGATTCGACAGAGTCAGACGGCTTCACATCACGCGTAATTGGTCAGTATAGCCTTAACGAAAACGTGAATTTAAATGCCCAAGTATCGCAAGGCTTTAGACTTGGTGGTGTAAATGACCCGCTAAATAGAAGCTTGTGTACCGACCAAGACGAAGCCATCTTTGGTTCGTTCCAAGACTATGACGATGAAAAGCTCACAAACTATGAGATAGGCATGAAATCGTCAGGACGGGGCTGGACAGCAAACGTTTCAGCTTTCTATAACGATATTGAGGATCTTCAGGTTACATTGGATGCCGGTTCTTGCTCGTCACGTGTGTCATTTAACGTACCTGAAGCGCATACTCAAGGTATTGAATTTGAACTTACGCGTCAGTTTACCGACCAGCTATTTTTCTCATTAACCGGAAGCATTATCGAAGCTGAGTTCGATTCAACCGTTGTTGACGGTGATGGTGCGGTGCTAGGTGGCGTTGAAGATGGCAACCGTTTGGCATCAGTACCAGAAGAAAGCTTCGCTATCGCATTTACCTATGATTTAGCGCAGCCTTTATTCTCGTCAAACAGCACCTACTTCCAAGGCTCTTACCAGTATGTTGGTGACCGAATTACACAACCTAGTGACCAAGTTGCAGGTGCCGGTATATTCACTTCAGGACTTGCCTTTGGTGGTGCCACCGGTGCAGAAACAACAGAGTTAGATTTGTTGCTAGACGACTACGGTACAATGAACATGAGCTTTGGTCTTACCTACGATGACTACGAAATCTTGCTATACGCCAACAACCTGTTTGATGAAAACGCACAGCTTTCGTTTGATAGAGAACGTGGTGGACGTGCTCGACTTGGATTTACGGTGAACCAGCCTCGCACAGTAGGCGCGACGTTCCGTTACTTCTTCCAGTAACGAGCGATAAATGTCTCTGCCTGAGGGAATGTCCCTTCAGGTAGAGGCTTCACCCGTTATAGAAATAACCTTCACCCGCTAAAGGAATAGCCTTCATCTACTTTGGGAAAAGTATCGTCTAAAAGCGGCACAATAAACATGCTTTGAGAAGTTATCTAAGAAAAGAGTGGAGTTGGCCGTAAGCCGGGTTCTGTCGTGGGCAACCATTCCTCTAGATCAGCAATCGCTCACTGATTCAAGCAACCTACCCGATCCCCATGCGGGCCACACGTTGAGGGATCCTATTTGGTCTTGCTCCGGGTGGAGTTTACCTTGCCACACTCTGTTACCAGAGGTGCGGTGCGCTCTTACCGCACCCTTTCAGCCTTACCGGCATGTAAACATGCTTAGGCGGTCTTCTCTCTGCTGCACTTGTCGTCGGCTCACGCCGCCCAGACGTTATCTGGCACCCTGCCCTTTGGAGCCCGGACTTTCCTCCCCTTTCTTACGAAAGCGGCGATTGCCTGGCCAACTCCGCGGCGCATTCTACATGAAGTGCCCTACAATAGCACCCTATTCCTGCTCGTTGTAAAAGCATTGCTCAACAGCATTTTTATCGAGCAGTTTTGTGATAATAAAAATCTGATCACCCGTTTCTATTTTGGTGCTGCCCTTAGGTATAAGAGTTTCTTCACCACGGGCAATCATGGCCACTACTGTATTGTCAGGAAGCGATATTTCACTGATAGTTTTGTTTAACGCCGGCGATAACTTGGATACTTCTATCTCTATAAGTTCGCGCTTACTTTTGGCAACTTTCACAATTTCCAGCGTGCTCGATTCCTTTACTTGGTCTTCTAATACTAAACCTAACTTGCGCGCCGCATAGGGCAAGGTTGAGCCCTGTAGCAGGGCTGAAATAAGCACAATAAAGAACACCACATTGAAAATTAGTTCAGCGTAAGGCATACCAAATATTAGCGGAAAAATAGCCAAGATAATTGGCACCGAACCGCGCAACCCTACCCATGATATGAGCAATGATGCCTTGAAAGAGAATTTTGAAAGCAACAAAATAGGCATAACCACCAGCGGACGGGCAATAAAAATAAGCACAAACGCAATGAGTAAGCCTTCCTTCCAGTTTACGAAAAGCTCAGTGGGTGTAACGAGCAAGCCGAGAATAACGAACATGGCAATTTGCCCCAACCAAGCCAGCCCGTCGAGAAACACAAAGGTATTACGCTGATACGCAAAGCGGCTGTTGCCCACTATTACGCCAGTGATGAAAGTAGCGAGGAAGCCACTGCCGTTTAAATTCGCAGCAAGGCCAAAAGACAATACACCAAATAACATCACAAAAACGGGATACAAACCTATGGCCATTAATGTCACACGCCTGAAAAGCCACACTGCGATCCCGCCAATGGTAAGCCCCACTATCGCTCCCACCCCCATTTGACTGGCAAACAGGGCAAGTAAGTCCACTGGCTTAGTGGTGCTGTCTTGAATAAGTGTAATAAGACCAATAGTGAGGAATATGGCCATAGGGTCGTTCGACGCACTTTCCAGCTCCAGCGTCGACTTAATCTTAGCGGGAATGCGTATACCGGCATTTCGCAAAACAGAAAATACTGCAGCTGCATCAGTTGACCCCACGATAGCGCCAAGCAATAAGCCTTTATAAAGCGGTAAATCTAGAATAACCATAGCGGCCACACCAGTGAGAACTGCCGTGCCCACCACGCCCAAGGTGGCGAGCAAAGCCGCTGGCTTCCATGCTTGAATTATAGACTTTTTAGATGTTTGCAGTCCGCCATCAAACAGAATAAGGATAAGCGCGAATGTACCTATAGCATGGGCGGCATCGGCATTATCAAAGAAAATTCGGCCAATCCCATCTTCACCGGCCAGCATGCCTACACCGAGGAATAGCACCAAAACAGGTACGCCAAAGCGCGGAGATAGCTTACTGGCCAGCACACCTAAGATGGCCAGCACTGCGCTAAGTAAAATAATGTGATCAACTGCAAACATTATACGTTCCTTATTGCCACTGATGCATGCTTACGAAAAGCTGGAAGTACGCATCGAGGGTTCCTGTTAATACTGCTACCTTACCGCGTTTTTGTGCCAAAGTATTGAGGTACAAAGGGTATTCAGATACAAAAACGCGGCAGGGTAATAAAGTTAAGGAACTCTTGTCGCCTAAGGGATATGCGACAACGAAGCCTTAATTTCTTTCGCAGTGGGCTTTAACTGTGCTTTCCCCTGTTTCTCTCTTCTACTACCCAACAAATACAATAATGTAGAGGTGATAAACAAGGTTGAAGACGTGCCAATTACAACAGCAAAAACCATAGGCACTGCAAAACTTTCTACTGCGTCACCACCAAATAAAGCCATTGGCAACAGGGCCAGCAGCGTAGTGACGGACGTAAATACCGTGCGACTTAACGTGCTGTTTACCGCTTCATTGATAGTACTTGCTAAAGGTTTGGTTGGGTCTAAACGTAATAGTTCACGGATGCGATCAAGTACCACCACTTTATCGTTAATTGAATAACCAATAAGCGCTAATAACGCTGCTACTGCGGTTAAGTTAAACTCGATACCGGTTAACGCGAAAAAGCCTATGGTTTTGGTTAAATCCAGTAACACGGTAAGCAGTGCTGCCGTCGCGAAATGCGCTTCAAAACGCGCCCACAAGTACACCAACATGCCGCCTCCTGCGATAAGCAGCGCAAGAATTGATAGCTCTGCGAAGCCTCCGCTGACTTTCGGTCCAACCATATCAATCTTATCAAAACTTACCTGCTCGTCAGCCTGTGAAATCGCACGTTTTAGGGCATCAGTCTGCTTTGCATTACTATTTTCAAGCTCACCACCGCTATCTAGAACAGGAGCGCGCAACAAATAGTGATGCTCACTGCCGTATTCTTGAATTGCTATCTGATCAAAGCCATTACTTTCAATGACATTGCGCAGCTCGTCGGTAGAAAGGCTTGGTGCGGTCAATTCAATCATGGTGCCGCCGGTAAAATCGACACCATAATGTAAACCTGGTTTGGCAAATAAACCAATTGAGAGCACTGTTAGCACTACCGAAATAGCTAATGCAATCTTACGTTTAGCCAGAAAATTGATACCGCTTAGCTTATCACTCAACCGCAGTAGCGGCGACGAGAAGCGCATGGGCGTGCGATCTCTCGTGTTTCTTTTTTTCAACTTAACCGCTTTTAGCATCAACATTTTAGTTAAGGCGACCGCAGTAAATACTGAAGATACAAGCCCAAGGGCAATGGTAATGGCAAACCCTTTGATAGGCCCACTACCAAACATTAACAACAAGCTTACTGCAATTAATGTGGTGAAGTTTGAATCTACTATTGTTGCAAATGCTTTTTCAAAGCCCACTTCTATTGCACTAGCTGCAGGGCGGCCTTTTTTACTTTCCTCACGAATACGTTCATTAATCAAAATGTTCGCATCTACCGCCATACCCATGGTCAGAATCAAGCCTGCAATGCCAGGTAGAGTCAGCGTTGCACCAAATAAGGTTAACGCGCCAAACACCAATGCCATGTTTATACACAGAGCAAAGCTTGCAATAGCCCCCCACCTGCCGTAAATCGCTACCATAAATGCTAAAACTAGCAACGCACCTGCTATGCCACTTTCTACACCGGTTTGAATAGCGTCGCTACCTAAATCAGGCCCAACCGTACGCTCTTCTATAATATTAAGGGGCACAGGTAACGCACCAGTGCGAAGCATTAATGCGGTATTACCAGCCTCTGGCAGCGTAAAGTTACCGGTAATTTCTCCACGACCACCTGGGATCACGCTGTTAATAACCGGGGCGGTCACCACTTTATCGTCAAGAACAATAGCAAGCACGCGGCCAATGTTGTCACGGGTCATAGTAGCAAACTGCTTTGCACCTGCGCTGTCTAATCGAAACGTCACTACCGGCTGACCGGTTTCGCTACTTAAAACACCGGCCGCGTCAGTGATATGTTCGCCTTCTAGCGCCACTTTTTGTTCTAAGCGATAGGAATTACCCGCTGCATCTTGCTTGCTCATTACCTGTTCTGACTGGCTGTTTGCCGCCCAGTGAAAGGTCATTTGTGCCGTAGTACCCAGTAGCTTTTTAACTTGGGTTGGGTCAGACATACCTGGCATCTGCACTAAAATCGCATCTTTACCCTGTAAGGTAACACTGGGCTCAGTAAGCCCCGTTTCGTTTAAACGCTTCCTTACAACCTCAACACTTCGGCTTAATGTGTCCTTAACTAATTGCTCTGAATAGAGTTCGTTGAGTGTAAGGGTGACAGTGTTTTGCTTTACTGCAACATCAAGTGCACTTGCTCCGTTCGGTTGAGCTGAAATTTGATAGGCAACATCCTTAACTTTTCTAGCATCGCCTGCATTACGCAAGGTAAATACAACGCTTCCAGCATTATCTTCACTACTCGCCTTTGAAGAAAGCGAGTGAGATGTTCTGGTATAGCGTACGTTTTGGGTACGTAATTCGCTAAGTACATCGCTGGAAAAACTGTTGAGTTGTTTCTCAAACAAGGCGTCGGTGTCTGCGGCTAAGAGTAGATGTGATCCGCCCTGTAAATCTAAGCCTAGAGATAGTGTTGATGTGGTGTACCACGAAGGTAACTGCTGTTTAACTGATTGTGGCAATATGTTGGGCGCAGCGCTCAGTAAACCGAGCATAACGATGAGCACATACACAAAGCCACGAAATGAAAATCGTGCCATTTTAAATCCTGAATAATAAAGTTTTAAAACGCTTAAATGAGAAACAAAGAAGCTTTGCTTTCACGTTAGCGCGTGTAAAAGGGTTAACTCAGGATGGAAGGTGGACCTCGAGGGCTCGCTTTTACCCACGTTTTATCAGTAAAGAAAGGGCCTGCTGATGGCACCTTGGTGGATAACACGTTGTAAAAAGCAAAGTTTAGCGATGCCGATATTAAACCTGGCGGCTCTGCGCCGGTAAGCTTTTCGCCTTTATCATCTGTTAGTTTGGTTGTGCTAAACCTAAGAGAGTAGCTTTGCGTGCTGTGAACAAATTTGGCCAGCGGAGACTGCGACGTAACTTCAACATTGTTCGCTACATCAGGTGTCTGAAAACCCGTGCTAACAATTAGATACGACAATACCCACGCCACAAAAAACGGCGTAAATGAAGAAGGGTAAAAGCGTTTTATAAAAGCGCGCACGATATTTAGGCTGGTTTAATTAACGATACAATTTCAGACAAGCCAGTGTGATGGGGGCAAACAGATTATTTTCAACGCTATCTGTTACGAGCATTACAAATAAAAAGAGCGCCGTTAAAGGCGCTCTTTTGCATTTTACACTTACTTAAAACAACTGACTGTTCTATGAGGGTTAAACCACTGCAATCACGTCTTCTTTTGGTAAACGCGCTTTTGGAAGGCCGTGATTCCAATCTTGCTCTGTATCTGCGTAGCCCATAGCCAGTGCCACTTCACAAATGTGACCGTCTAATTCTTCTTTGAATAGTTCGCCAAGTAAGTCAGGATCGACACCCTCCATAGGTGTGGAAGCTATCCCTAAACGGGCCAAAGTGTGTAATACATTACCCAATGCCAAATAAACTTGGGCTTTAGTCCACGCGGCGTTGTTACCATTTTCATCGGTATTCGCTTCAGCAAACGCATAAGCGCCCATAAAGTTTTCACGCATGTCTTCGGGTAAATGACCTGAAGATACTTCCGCATCTACACGCTTAACGAATTTTTCTTTGGTGAATTTAGGGTCGTAGGCAAACAAAATAGTATGCGATGCTTCTTTAGCGTGATGTTGGTTAAACTGATGCTTATTTTCAAAGCTATCGTGCAAACGCTGCTTTGCTTCATCGCTTTCTACTACAACAAACTTCCAAGGCTGAGAGTTGATAGAAGAAGCTGATAGACGCAAAGCTTCAAGAATGGTAGCAAGGTCGTCAGCTGAGATGCGTTTGTTTGCATCGTACTTCTTAACCGTATAACGCTTGTTTAAATCTTCGATAATTGGATGAGACACAACTAACTCCTCAATATGTAAATAAGAACAATCTAAAAGTTGTGCGTATGGTATTGATTCACCTTTTCAATGATAAGCCCTCTAATAGCTGAATCAGTTTCAAAATATTTTTGAAACTGTGATAAATCCTTACAAGTTAGGGCTTATTTCTGCTTATTATCCAAACACACAAAAATTAGAAATACCTAATATTAATCAATAACTAAGCGACAAGGTGATAATCCGTAAGAATAATTGAATAGGTTAGTGAGGTAGTCTATCTTTTACGAAGAACGGCAATATATTGGTAGCAGGCTAACCTAGGTTAAACGCCAAAAAAGTAAAAACCTTTTACTGGATGGATATTAATAGTATTTTGGAGAACCAAATTCAAACTCATGACTCAACGACGGGTCAGCAAGAAATGGTCGCCGTCCGATTTCGCAGGCGCTATCGATTATGCCAAGTCTTAACCATTATTGGAGTGCTGTTTCTTCTAGCCTTAGGCAGCATTAATCTAATTAATAACGCACGCTTTCTTGGTATCTTACTATTAAGCTGTGCGTTTGTCGGTTTGGTAAACCTGTACCTTTTAAAACGCTCAGGTAATGTGGAGCGCGCTGCCACGGTACTTAGCAGTATTCTGTGTTTTCTTTCTATATCATTGCTTATCACTGGGGGAAAAGACAATACGGGTATGCTGTGGATTTACCCAATTATGGCTATCAACCTTTTTATTAATCGCTTTTGGCCTGCGGTTGTCATCTTTTCCTTTTTTACTATTGCTAGCCTGCTTCTGCTATTCACGCCGCTGTCGTTTTTACTAATGACCAGCTACTCGTTAGTAGAGGCAATACGTTTTGTTCTTACCATGCTGGCACTGAACGTTATTTGCTTAGCTGCGCTCTACTCAGAAGAACAGGCCTATCGAACCATAATTCAACTTCACGCTGACGATGTCCGCCAAATGGCGTTTTTCGATACATTGACAGGCCTCCCTAATCGCTGGAATTTTAAAAACAATCTACAGCGTTTGATCAGTCGTGCTAAAAAAGACAAGAATCGCATAGGGCTACTTTATATCGACCTTGATAATTTTAAACAGGTAAATGACCAGTTTGGTCATGAGGCTGGAGACCGCTTACTACTCGAATTTAGTGAACGGCTATGGGAAGTCATTCGACCTAGCGACCAATTATTTAAGCCAAATAAAGATAGTCTGGCCAGGCTAGCGGGGGACGAATTCGTCGTAATTTTACCTGATATGAAAAAACCGCAAGATGCCAGTAAAGCCGCAGAACGCATTTTACGTGTGTTTGACAATGGGTTTGATGTTGACGGCGTTTCTCATAACGTATACGCCAGTATAGGTATAGCTGTTTACCCTGATGATGCAGTCGAACCAGCAACATTGCTGCAACATGCTGATGCGGCGATGTATGATGCGAAAAATAACGGTCGCAACTGCTATAGGTTCTTCACTAAGGATATAGCAATGGCGTTGCAGCAACGCCAAAAAATAGAAAAAGGGCTGAGAATTGCTCTCAGTGAAAGTCAATTTTCACTGGTATACATGCCAATATTTGATTGCAAAGATAACGCTATTGTCGCAGTGGAAGCGTTGCTTAGGTGTCAAAGCGAAGAATTAAAGGGTATTGGACCTGACGGCTTTATACCCGTTGCAGAATCTACCGGCCTTGTTAAAGAAATAGATTTGTGGGTTATTGATAATGCGTTAAATGCGCTAACGCAATTACAAAGCTCTTGCGCCTTCGAAGGGAAAATGTGCATTAATGTATCTGGCGTAGAACTCAATAACGAAAATTTCCCTTCTCAAGTTAAAGCGCTTTTATTGAAAAACAATATTTCACCTGAACGCGTTGAATTAGAGATAACAGAAACAGCGTTTGTTGCTGGTGACATGACCTGCCTAGAAACGCTTAAAGCATTAAACGAGCTAGGCGTTTCTTTAGCGCTTGATGACTTTGGAACAGGCTATACAGCTTTCAGCCAGCTAATTCACTACCCCGCCAATTGCTTGAAGATAGATCGCTCCTTCGTTAACGATCTTTTCTCTGCTTCTAAGTCGCGTAGTAAAATGGTCATGATTATTCAAAATCTTGCCAAACTGTACGGTCTTCGCGTAATAGCGGAAGGTGTAGAGACAGAAGCACAACTCGATTATTTAAAGAGCCTTGGGTGCGATTGGGCACAAGGTTATTATCTTTCTCGTCCACTACCGTGGCATGAACTGCTAAATCAGATTACTGTAAACGTCAAAGAACGCGAATAACGCTATGATAACTCAATCACAGCACCGCAATAACACTATTAGGCTCAATAAATGATAAAGCGCTTGTTACTTCTCTTACTTTTTTTATCGCCGTTAGTAAACGCGGATAGCGGCTCTCGCTTAATAGCCTCGGGCGGAATTACCGGCTTTGAAGGCACCGCAGGTGGCGGCATAACCCCTTGGGCATTTATTAGCGGATACACGAGTAAAGAAGAAGTCAGCTACTCTGCCAATGTTCAATACTTAAGCCTTAACGATTACTCTCTCACTACCGCTGGTGCAGGCATAAGCCTTTTTGACCGAGTGGAAATTAGCGTACAGCGTCAGCGTCTAGATATTTCAGCCGGGTTAACCAGCAATGTTTTTGCGCTACTGACTGAAGGCGCGGTGACCAATGCCAACAGTACAACTATCGAGCAAGATATTGTGGGGGCAAAAGTTAAATTATTCGGTGATGGTGTTTTTACCCAAAACTCATGGGCCCCACAAATCGCTTTAGGCGCCCAGTTTAAAAAAAATAGAGATGTTGATAGTTCGCTTTCATTACCAGATGGCACCGTTCCACTTCCTGAAATAGGAGTACCTTTACTGTTAGGTGCGAAGGACGACAGCGGTACTGACATCTACCTTTCGGCGACTAAATTATGGCTAGGCATACCATCAGGGTATAATTTACTCACTAATTTAACCGCTAGGTACACCAAGGCAAATGTGTTTGGCCTATTGGGTTTTGGTGCTGAAGGTAACGACAGTGAAAAAGTTGAGTGGGAAGGCTCCGTTGCAGTATTAATCAGCCCCACCACGGCAATTGGCACTGAGTTTCGAACGCAAACGAATCGGTTAGGTGGGCTAGCCGAAGAGGACACGGTTATTGATGCTTTTATTGCTTACTTTCCAAATAAGTCTATTTCAATTACCGCTGCCTATGTGGATTTAGGTAATTTACCGCTGCAAGAGAGCTCAAGTGGCTTCTACCTAACGGTAAATGGCAATTTTTAATGGGGAGATACCACATATGAAATTGTTGAAATGTATTCCTATTGCAGCACTGGCGCTACTAAACATTTTGCTTTCTGGTTGTGCAAGTACTGAAAAGCAAAGTCTGTATGATGAAATTGGTGGCCATAAAACGCTGAACACTGTCTATGGTGTGGCTATCACCCGTATTTACACTGACCCTGTAATTGGTCACTACTTTAAAGGGGTGCCAAAAAAGCATCTACGAGACCAGCTCGTCTTGCAAACCTGTGAGCTTATTGGTGGGCCTTGCGAGTACGATGGTAAATCAATGTTAGAGTCTCACAAAGGTCTTAACATCAAAGAGCGTGAATTCTATATTTTGGTTGAGTATGTTCAAGGCGCTATGCGCGATGTAGGCCTTACCTATCAACAGGAAAATCGTATTTTGAAAAAGTTAGCGCCGATAAAGTACGAAACGGTTTATCTTTAAACGCCGTTAAACGTTTGAGCACATAAAAAAAACCTCGCATTGGCGAGGTTTTTTGTTCATGGGGTTTGCGCTTTTTAGTTACTGCTCGGCGTAATCGCGTTGTGGTAAACGTCTTGTACGTCGTCACAGTCATTAAGCATGTCCATGAATTTTTCAAACATCGGCATATCTTCTTCGCTGATCTCAGTTTCAGTCTGAGGCATCCAGCTCATCTCATCGGCAATGAACGTGATATCTGGATAAGCTTCTGTTAGCGCTGTTTTTACTTGATAGAATTCAGTATGCGGCGCATAAACCGTCACTTTGCCGTCTTCAACTTCAACATCAGTTACGTCTACGTCTGCTTCCATTAGCACTTCTAAAATGGCGTCTTCGTCGTCACCTTCAAACTGGAATACCGCTTGGTGATCGAACATGTGCGATACCGCACCCTGCGCACCTAGCTTGGCATTGGTTTTCGTGAAGCAGTTACGAACTTCAGTAATAGTGCGGTTTGCATTGTCAGACAAGCAGTCAACAATAACCATACAGTTACCCGGGCCAAAGCCTTCGTAACGCATAGGCTGGAAGTCTTCACCAGCGCCACCAGCGGCTTTATCGATGGCTTTTTCAATAACGTGGCTTGGTACTTGGTCTTTCTTCGCTTTTTCCATTAGGCGGCGAAGTGAAAGGTTAGTGTCTGGATCGGCACCACCATTTTTTGCGCACACGTAAATTTCTTTACCGTACTTAGAATAAACCTTAGTTTTTGCGCCGGCAGTTTTTGCCATGGCGGCTTTACGAACTTCGAATGCTCTTCCCATCTTAAAATTCTCTTTCTCGCAATTAGAAATGCTGCGTTGGGTTTTATCGGGGTACTATTTGCCTGAACCTTTTATCAGGCTGCGCCGCTTTGTCTTATTTGGAGTTAATGCGAAACGAGGCATTGCAAAAATTGCTAGGTGCAACCTTTCCCAAACTAAACGCTGATTTAGCAACACAGAAAAATTGTGCGAAATTCTACCTTAATTTTCCTCTAATACCAATGTGAATCCCCTCGGAAAGGATGTAAGCATAGTGCTCTCACGTTCACATTAGGCGTAAATGTACTCTGACCCCACACACTTTGGCTTACGGTAGATGTTCGGTTGCCAGATAATCGTGTGACTGCATTTCCTTTAAGCGGCTAAGACAGCGTCTGAACTCGAAGTTAAGTAGTCCTTCGGTATAAAGGTTTTCCAGTGCAACTTCTGCCGAAATGATGAGTTTCACGTTACGCTCGTAGAACTCGTCTACCATCGCAATAAAGCGGCGCGCCACATCGTCATTATGCTGGCCCATTTCCGCGACATTGGCTAAAAGCACCGAATGATAACAACGACTGAGTTCAATATAGTCACTCTGGCTGCGGGGGCCGCCACACAGAGCTTTGAAGTCGATCATCAAAACGCCATCTGCGTTTCGAAGGGTTGCGATTTTCCGGTTATTTACCTCAATATCTTCACCTTTAGAACCTTCTTCTGGCGCTAACTGAGAAAAGTAGCTATGTAAGTTTTCTGTGGCTTCCTCATCAAGTGGATAGTGATAAATTTCGGCTTGCTCTAACGTTCTTAGACGATAATCGATACCGCTATCAACATTTACCACGCGGGTATTCTGATTTAGTAAGTCGATGGCTGGTAAGAATCGCGCACGCTGCAATCCGTTTTTATACAAATCGTCAGGCACTATGTTAGAGGTTGCCACCAGCACAATACCGTGACCAAATAACTCTTCCATTAACGTGCCTAAAATCATGGCATCAGTAATATCGGATACGAAAAACTCGTCAAAACAGATAACTCGTGCTTCTTTTGCCAGCTTTGCCGCCACCAACTTCAAAGGATCTTGTTCGCTTTTAAGCTGCTTAAGTTCGTCGTGCACGCGATACATAAAGCGGTGAAAATGCACGCGCATTTTCTTTTCAAAAGGCAAGCAATCGTAGAAGGTATCTACTAAATAGGTTTTACCTCGCCCTACCCCGCCATAAAAGTAAATGCCTTGAATACCTGGCTTGGCATGTCCTTTCCCAAACGCAGCTTTTAACTTTACCCGCCAAGTCATTTTCTTTTTGGGCTCGGTCAATTCATCGTACAAACGCTGAAGTTCTTTTACTGCATTTTCTTGTGCCGCGTCATAATGAAAATCAGACGACTGAAGATCTAGCTGATATTTTTCCCATGGCGTCATCGCCGAAACCACTCCGTACAAAAGTCAATAGCGGCGCTTGCTGCACCGACCTGCTTGAATTTCTCAATTATGACCTTAATTTTAATGGAAATCACGGTAGAATCTCACATTGAAATTCGACATACACTGAATAAATGAAACTATGTATGCGCTTTTCGGGTTTGACCTTGCTATATTCAGCATATGGTCGAAAGCAGCTTTTAGATCGTAGAAAGAAGGGTCGGCTGCACGATGTAGATTTATTCGGAGAATATAATGGAATTGTTAGTATCTCTTGCTTTGTTAGTTGTTGGTTTAATTATTGGCTTTTTCGCTGGTCGCTTTCTTCAACAAAAGCAAGGCGCAGGTAATGCTGCACAAACTGAGAAGCAAGTTAAAGAGATCCTCGCACAACAGGCGCAGCATCATATACATCAAACTCGTCAAAGCTTAGAAAGCATTGAGAGTCAGTGCGAAACGCTAAAACAACAGATAGAAGAATACGAAATGCTGCTTGAACAAGGCAGCGATGAAGAAGACAGCAAAGTTCCTTTTTATGGGGAGCAAGCTACAACCTATTTACGCAATAATTTGAAAGGGACTGACAAGTCTAAAGTAAATCGTGTTTCTGATACTCAACCAAAAGACTTTGCGAATACAGGGTCTGGGTTGTTCGTCGGCGGTTCTGAGCAGAATAACGCAGAAAAACAGTAACATCGGGAACTTTATTCCAGCGTCAGACTCTTTTAGTGAAACCATGCTATGTCGCATATAACATGAAGGAGTGTAAGCGAACATGAAAATGTCTTTCCGCCATTGTCTATTGGCGTCTGCCGTTGTTGTAAGTTCACTGGGCTTTACTGCTAGTACGCAGGCGGCGTTACCGTTCTTTTCTGATTCAAAAGACGAAGTGCCGTCTTTAGCCCCTATGCTCGAAGAAGCGACACCTGCGGTAGTCAGTATCGCAGTGGAAGGTACGCAAACTTCTACACAGCGCGTACCAGAAATGTTTCGCTACTTCTTTGGTGCACCGCAAGAGCAAGTTCAAGAACGTCCTTTCCGTGGTCTTGGTTCTGGTGTCATTATTGATGCTGACAAAGGTTATGTAGTTACCAACAATCATGTTGTCGATAACGCGGACGAAATCACCGTTAAATTAACAGACGGACGTGAGTTCAAAGCGAAAAAGTTGGGCTCTGATGAGCAAAGTGATATCGCTTTGCTTAAGATTGAGCCGGATGATTTAAAAGCGTTGCCGCTTGCCGATTCTGACGTACTACGGGTTGGTGATTTTGTAGTCGCCATTGGTAATCCTTTCGGTCTCTCTCAAACGGTAACGTCAGGCATTGTAAGTGCTTTAGGCCGTTCAGGCTTAAACATAGGCGGTTACGAAGACTTCATTCAAACTGACGCAGCAATTAACCGGGGTAACTCAGGTGGCGCATTGGTTAACCTTCACGGTGAGTTGGTTGGTATCAATACCGCTATTTTTGGCCCTAATGGCGGCAACGTGGGTATTGGTTTTGCTATCCCTGCCAATATGATGAAAAGCCTTGTTGATCAAATCGCTGAATATGGTGAAGTACGCCGTGGCCTTCTGGGTATTCTAGGTAGTGATATTGATGCGGGCCTTGCTGAAGCTATGAATGCCGAAGTTAATATTGGTGCGTTCGTAAGCGAAGTACAGCCTGACTCGGCTGCAGAGAAAGGCGGTCTTCAAGCAGGTGATATTATTACGGCGATTAACGGTCGCAAGCTTCACAGCTTCCAAGAACTGCGTGCAAAAATTGCGAGTATGGGGGCTGGCGCAGAGGTTGAGCTAACCGTTATGCGTAAAGGCAAGAAAATGAACGTAGACGTTGTATTAGACGATGCTACTGATACCACGGTAACTGCGGCTCAGATTCACCCAGCCCTAGAAGGCGCCACACTGTCTAATGGCACAGACGATGCTGGCAATGCTGGTGTAGTCGTATCTGAGATTGAGCGTGGTGCACCTGCGGCGCGTATCGGCCTTCAATCTGAAGATGTGATCATTGGCGTTAACCGCGTTCGCACATCAACGGTTGCGGAGTTCAGAAACGCGCTAGACGAAGCCAAAGGCGTTATCGCACTTAATGTAAAACGCGGTAACTCTACCCTTTACTTGGTTATCAGACAGTAGAGCTCAGTTCTCAAAATTACTAATTCCTAAGCAGGAATACATGTTAAACGGCGCTTTTAAAGCGCCGTTTTTTATTGAGCTAAACTATCCCCTTAGCCCTATCCACATTAGCTTACTTTCTAACCATCTTTTCTGTCGTATTGAGTTACACAAAATTTGCGCTTCATTACGGTAGTTTAGTGAATAAAGTGATATCCTTTACATTAATAACGATAAATTCAGATTGTTGCGCTTTTAATTTGTGAAGTAGTACCTCAATAACGGTACGTATGGAGTAAGTGCAACAGACAACAATAAGTGTGACTTGTGACTGGCCGCTCAATATTTAACTTCTTACTAAAATCTATCATCCTAGGCGTTGCCGTTGCGGCTCTACTGTTGATTTTTTTGCCAGAACTTAGGCAAGGTAAGGGGCTCGCCCAAGGCTTTTTTAATGAGCCATCTGTTAGCGCCAGTCGCGAAAGCTATTTTTCAGCGTTGAGCCGGTCCGCACCAGCTGTCGTGAACATTTATAGTGTTAGTATCGAAAACGGCTCAGGTCTATTTCGAAATCAATCTCGTGGACGCACCAATTTGGGTTCTGGCGTTATCATGACAGAGAATGGCTACCTGCTTACCTGCCACCACGTTGTTGCCAATGCCGACAGTATTTACGTAGCAGTGCAAGACGGTCGTATTTTAGAAGCACAAATTGTAGGTACCGACCCACTCACTGACCTTGCCGTATTGAAAGTCACGGCTGACAACTTACACATTATTCCTCAGGTTTCAGAACCCGATACCCATGTCGGCGACGTAGTAATGGCAATAGGCAACCCCTTCGACTTGGGGCAAACCATAACCCAAGGGATCGTAAGTAGAGCAGGTCGCAATGGCCTGTCGAACTATGTGGATTTCATTCAAACCGATGCTGTATTAAACCAAGGAAACTCGGGTGGTGCTTTGGTAGATAGTAATGGCATTTTGCTGGGTATCACCAACGCCAATTTCCAGGTGCTGGATTCTAACAATCGCGCACGCAATGTAGATGGAATTAACTTTGCTGTTCCTTACGAACTGGCTAAGCGCGTTATGGATGAGATTATCAGTAATGGCCGGGTTGTGCGCGGACAGCTTGGCTTTGTAGGTGGAGAAAATCGCAACCGCCCAGGCATTGATGTACAGGCGGTAGCTAAAGGCAGCCCTGCTGACATTGCTGGTATTCGCCCTGGAGACATCATAGTAGCCATTGATGGTGTGCGTTTAGAAAGCGCATCTAAAACGCTGGATATGATTGCTGAAACAGAGCCTGGCACTGAGCTTGAGATTGAACTTAGCCGCGATGGGCAATCCATTACCCTGACAGCAACTGTTGGAGAACTCCGAGCGGGACAATAGCCTTAGTAGCATTTACCAACAGTTAACGCTTAAACTTCTATAACGCTTGTAGAAAGCATCTGGGAAAAAATTAGGTAGTAAATTTTTATATATAAAAAAGCGCCGCATTGGAAAATGCGGCGCTTTTTCTTGTGCAAGGTATAAGGTTTACTCTTTAACTCGCTCGATGATGGCTCCTAAGCCACCCAATTTCTCTTCTATCGATTCATAACCACGATCTAAGTGGTAAATACGATTTACGTGAGTCTCACCGTCTGCGATCAGACCAGCGATAACCAAGCTTGCTGAGGCGCGAAGGTCAGTAGCCATTACTGGCGCCCCTTTCAAGCTTGAACTGCCTTTTGACACGGCTGAGTTAGCTTCAAGTGCGATTTCTGCGCCCATGCGTTGTAACTCTGGCACATGCATAAAGCGATTTTCAAAAATCGTTTCGGTAATTACGCCTGTACCTTCGGCTACGCAGTTTAGGGTAACAAACTGAGCCTGCATATCAGTAGGGAATGCCGGGTGCGGTGCAGTTTTAACACGCACAGCCTGAGGCTTACGCCCTTCCATATCTAGCTCAATCCAGTCTTCGCCCACGGTGATCTTCGCACCCGCTTGCTCTAGTTTGTCTAGTACAGCATCTAACGTATCTGGTGCTGCATGGGTACAGCGAATTTTTCCGCCGGTTACGGCAGCCGCTACCAAGAAAGTACCTGTTTCAATGCGATCTGGCAGTACAGCATAATCACAACCGTTTAAGGTTTCTACACCTTCAATGGTAATTTTATCGCTTCCTGCACCTTTGATTTTGGCGCCCATCTGAATAAGACAGTTAGCCAAATCAACAATTTCAGGTTCACGCGCGGCGTTTTCTAAAATAGTCGTGCCGTCTGCCAAAGCTGCTGCCATCAGAAGGTTTTCGGTAGCGCCTACACTCACCATATCCATAAAGATACGAGCGCCCTTTAGACGACCATCAACCTCAGCACGGATATAGCCTTCGTCTACTTCAATTTTAGCGCCCATCTTTTCGAGGCCAGTTAAATGAAGGTTTACCGGGCGTGCACCAATGGCACAACCGCCAGGTAAAGAGACATTCGCTTTGCCTTGCTTAGCCAGCAACGGCCCAAGCACCAAGATAGATGCACGCATAGTACGTACTAACTCATACGACGCAGTGACGCTTTGGAGTGTGCTGGCATCAATAACGATATCGTTAGGTGCCGGTAGGGCTACTTCTACGCCTAGTTCGCGCAAAAGCGCCGTGGTGGTATTGATGTCTCTAAGACGAGGAACATTAGTATAACGACAAGGGGAATCGGTAAGTAGGCTGGTCATCAACAGCGGCAGTGCCGCGTTCTTTGCACCAGAGATACGCACTGTACCGTTAAGTGCAGGGCTCTTTTTTATTACAAGTTTATCCACGAGCGACGCCTATTATTGAGGAATGTTGAACTGGCGCTCGCGCTCCCAGTCTTTTACTGAAAACGTCTTGATGGTAATTGCATGCATGCTGCCGTCTGCAATTTTATCAGCTAAAGGCGCGTACACTGCTTGCTGGCGCTTTACGCGGCTCATTTCATTGAATGCATCGCTAACCGCAATGATATTAAAATGCGAACCTTCGCCCCTTACGTGGACTTCGTGAAGATCTAACGCATCTTTCAAGATTTTTTCAATTTCAGACAATTCCATAACTTACTTCTTAATTCGCTTAATGGTGTTTATTCTACGGGTAAAAAGCTATCTGCGTCGCTAATTTTCGCAAGCTTTTGTAGCTTCTCGGGCATTTTATAAAGGGTCATGCTAACACCATTTTGCTTTGCATCCCTAACGGCATTAATAAGCCACGCTAAGCCTGCACTGTCTGCGCGCTCCACATCGCTTAAATCAACAAGACATCTTTTATTGTTAATCAAGGTGCTACGCTCATTTCCGTTCAAACTATCCCAGAAATTCTTCGACAGCGTTTCACGGTCAAGATGACCGTGAACCACTACATTACCTTTGTCGTTTACCTCGAAAAGGCTCACTCAGCCTCTCCTTCGATTTCGATTGGCTCGCCTTGCTTAAGCTCAACTGGCTTACCAATTTTGTCGCGCATTAGTGCGATAACTGCATCGATACCGTCTTGACGAAGGATTGATTCAAATTCGCTACGCTTGCTGTTTAGCATGCTGATGCCTTCAGCAACCATATCGTAGGCTTTCCACTCGTTCGTTTTACTGTCTTTACGAACTTTAAACGCAATTTTAATTTCAGGGCGGCTTGGGTCTTGAACGACCGCGCGCACGGTTACTGATTTTTTGTCATCAAAAGAAGATTCAGGCTCAAAGATAACTTCTTGATTGTCGTAGTAGCCCATTGCTACAGCATATGTAGTTACCAGATATTGACGGAAAACACTGATGTACTCACCCATCTTTTCCTGAGGCACAGATTTAAAATGTTTACCTAGTACCATAAATGCCGCGAATTTGTAGTCAATGTGCGGCACCAACTCTTCTTCCATAATAGTGCGTAGCATTTCAGGGTCAGCTTTGATTTCAGCCTGATTCGCTTTAATTCGCTCGAATGTGCGGTTAGCCACATCCTGAACTAACTCATAGGGGTTTTGCTCATTAACTTCTTGCGCATTGGCTATGCCTGCTACAGACAACATAAAGATGCCAATCGCTACCATAAACTTTTTCAAAATAACTCTCCTAACTTCAAACTCTTTTAAGCAGACCTGATAATGAGGTATTTAGTTTCATCAGGCCGCTGGAATTGATTGACGACTACGTTATATACGCTCAGTCGCTATGTTGCGATTAGTCTTCGTCGCTACCGCGGTTAAATAAGAACTGCCCGATAAGGTCTTCAAGTACCAACGCTGACTTCGTATCTTGTAGGTAATCACCGTCTTGTAAGTTGGCGACACCGTCAAAAGAAAACCCTGGCTGAAAACCTACGTATTGCTCACCTAATAAACCCGAGGTCAAAATAGACACCGAGCTTGTTTCAGGAAAGCCGTTGTATTCATTTAAAATAGATAGCTCTACTACCGGTGTGAAATCTTCTTGATCTAGAGAAATAGATGACACTCGACCAACGGTTACACCGCCGACTTTCACAGCAGAGCGAGGCTTTAATCCACCAATGTTGTCGAACTTCGCGTATAACGTATAGGTATCGCCTTCTGTTGCAACCGTTTGGTTTGCAACTTTAAGTGCCAACAATAACAAAGCACCTATCGTAAGCATGACAAACACACCAACCATGACTTCCGTTTTATACTTACTCATTCCAATCCCCTACTCGATACCAAACATAAGGGCGGTAAGCACGAAGTCCAGCCCCAATACTGCTAATGATGAATAGACCACCGTCTCGGTAGTCGCTTTGCTGATCCCTTCCGATGTTGGAATAGAATCGTAACCTTTAAATATGGCAATCCACGTTACAACCAAGGCAAAAACGAGGCTTTTTATTACGCCGTTTATAACATCTTGGTTCCAATCAACGGTCGACTGCATGATTGACCAGTAGCTGCCTGCATCCACACCTAACCAGTCTACGCCGACTAAATGACCGCCTAAAATACCAATGGCACTAAAGATAATGGCTAGCATAGGCATAGCTAACATTCCCGCCCAAAAACGAGGAGCAACTATGCGCCTTAGCGGGTCTACTGCCATCATTTCCAAACTACTTAACTGCTCGGTGGCTTTCATAAGGCCAATTTCAGCGGTCAACGCTGACCCGGCACGCCCAGCAAAAAGCAATGCGGTGACTACCGGACCAAGTTCTCGTAAAAGAGAAAGCGCAACCATGGGGCCTAAGCTACCCTCTGCACCGTAATCCACTAGAATGGTATAGCCTTGCAGCGCCATTACCATGCCAATAAATAGGCCAGAAACCATGATGATCAGTAACGACTGAACACCCACTACATAAAGCTGTTTGATAACCAGCGGAACATTTTTAACTCGGGGAACAGCGATGAGTGCGCCAAACAGCATGAGTGCTGCTCGACCAATCGCAGTAACTTTCCCTATAGTTTTAGCGCCTAATGATTGGAAGAACTTCATTTATCTGCCCCCAGAAAGCTTGCTTTCAGGTCTGGCGCTGGGTAATGAAATGGAACCGGGCCATCTGCTTTACCTCTTAAGAATTGCTGAACCAATTCGGAATCACTTTCTTTAATTTGCTGCGCAGTACCTTCACCAATGACGCGTTTATCCGCCAAAATGTAAATATAATCAGCGATGGTCAGCACTTCCGTTACGTCATGGGTCACGACAATGCTAGTTAAGTTGAGTGCATCATTGAGCTCTCGAATAAGCTTTACCAGCACGCCCATGGATATAGGGTCTTGTCCCGCAAAAGGCTCATCGTACATAATTAAATCGGGGTCTAGCGCTATCGCCCTAGCGAGCGCGGCCCTGCGCGCCATTCCACCAGAAAGTTCGCTCGGCATTAATTGCGCGGCGCCTCTCAGACCTACGGCCTGTAGCTTTAAAGCGACAATAGTAGCTATCAAGTCTTCAGATAGCTCAGTATGCTCGCGAAGCGGAAACGCCACATTGTCGAACACGCTCATGTCAGTGAATAGCGCACCACTTTGAAATAGCATGCTCATTCTACGACGGGTTTCGTAAAGAGACTTTCTCGACATAGAGACAATTGAATCGCCGTCGAATTTTACGTCACCCTCATCTGGCGTTAACTGCCCGCCAATAAGGCGTAGCAGCGTGGTTTTACCTATCCCACTTGGCCCCATTACCGCAGTAATTTTGCCTTTAGGTACCTTCAATGAAATCCCATCATAAATGATGCGATCTGCACGTTTGAAGGTTAGGTTATCTACTTCAACTAAATGATCCATAGTTACTTAAATGTCGACCCCTGACGCTGGATTGAGTTGGGTTTGAATGCCGCTATCAGTCCATTTGGAAAATATTAAAATATATGAGCGATGTGCATATTCAATTTCTATGCCTTCGCACACTTAACTCATAAAGTTTACTGAACAGTTTACTTTTAAGAGTCAACAAATTCAAAAAAGTTTACTCTGCAGTGTAGTTTTTATGTTTACAGCCTGGCTTGTCTAGGAGACACACCCTCTGGGCCGTGTAATTTGGTGCCATTGTACGCTTTTTCAAGACACTCGCCAAAGTCAAAAAGTTACAAGTTATGTTCTATTAAGACGAATGATAGGTATCACGCGCTAAGACGAATGTTATCCCGCGCTGAAGTGATGCCAGTGCCTTAACTAATTCCCACGGGTAGTTCCAGTCCCCATCCTATTTCGTTGTTTATTAACTGAAACTGAATGCTGACCAGCAGTATGTTCAAACTGCAAGAGTGCTTGATAAATGGAAATTCACAGCAAATAGCAATTTTTGGTGAAAATAAAGCAACGCTAGCATAGGCAAATGGCACTCTTTTTGCGACAATCTATCGAAATACTAACTATTACAGGTTGTTGTGCTTTTAAACATTGTTATTTTTCTGGTTGGGCTGATTGTCTTGAGTTGGAGTGCGGACCGTTTTGTGTACGGTGCTTCCGCACTAGCAAAAAACATCGGTATCTCTCCTATGATGATCGGATTAACGATTGTCGCTATGGGCTCTTCGGCACCTGAAATTGTGGTTTCCGCTATTGCCTCTGCAAATGGCAATATGAACACAGCCGTGGGTAATGCCCTTGGTTCAAATATAACTAATATCGCGCTGGTGTTGGGTGTAACCGCCTTAGTGAAACCACTGCTTGTTTCGTCTACAACGCTTAAACGTGAACTTCCTGCGCTTCTCATTATCTCATTAATCGCAATCGGCTTTATGTTCGATGGCGAGCTGAAGTCTTACGAAGGGATAATTTTACTGGGCCTTTTCATTTTTGTTTTGGCAATGATGGCTTGGTTATCGCTACAAGTAGATAAAGAAGACCCGTTGGTAGCTGAGACCGCAGATGAAATCCCTAAAGGCGTTTCTAATACCTCAGCGCTTATTTGGATTGGTGTTGGCCTTGTCGTATTGCCTTTAAGTGCCCACTTTCTTGTAAACTCAGCCGTTGAAATTGCCAGATACATGGGCATTTCTGATTTGGTTATTGGGTTGACGATTATCGCGTTTGGCACAAGCCTTCCGGAATTAGCAGCAAGTGTCGCAGGTGTGCTTAAAGGTGAAGATGATTTAGCACTTGGTAATATTATCGGCTCTAATATTTTCAACTTGCTAGCCGTACTTGGTATGCCAGGTTTAATTGCCCCAGGTCTGCTAGACCCTGACGTTTATAATCGAGACATGTACGTTATGCTCGGTTTAACCTTGCTGTTGTTCTTGTTCAGCTTTGATTTAATTGGAAAGCGTACAATATCAAGAACCAATGGATTTATACTTCTGGCTTGCTTTATCGGCTACCAATATTGGCTGTTCGGATAATCATGAATACACAAACTCAGATGCACTATATCGAATCGGCAAAGCGCGTTATCGACATTGAAACGCAGGCTATTGCTAACCTTGCTGAGCGCTTAAATGGTGACTTTATCACTGCATGCAACATTCTCTTCAACTGTAAGGGAAAAGTGGTTGTAAGCGGTATGGGAAAATCTGGACATATCGGTAATAAAATTGCGGCTACGCTAGCCAGTACAGGTACTCCAGCGTTCTTCATGCATCCCGGTGAAGCCAACCATGGCGATTTGGGCATGCTAAGCAAAGGAGATGTGCTATTAGCCATTTCCAATTCTGGTGAAACCAATGAGTTAGTTAACTTGCTGCCCGTGGTTAAGCGCTTAGGTATTCTGGTAGTGGCGATGACCAATAGTGCTGATAGCTCGCTAGGCCAACACGCAGATGTAGTGCTGGATATTAGTGTAGAAAAAGAAGCGTGTTCATTGGGTCTGGCGCCCACATCAAGCACAACGGCCACACTGGTTATGGGTGATGCCCTAGCGGTAGCCCTACTTGACCAAAAGGGTTTCACTTCAGACGACTTTGCGCTGTCGCACCCCGGCGGTAGCTTAGGTAGAAAGCTGCTGCTTAAAGTGAGTGATATCATGCTAAGTGGCAGTGATATCCCACTAGTAAATTTAAATGCAACTGTTGCTGATGCACTTTTAGAAATTTCCAAAAAGGGCCTAGGCATGACTGGTGTTATCGCACCCGATGGTTCGTTAACAGGCGTGTTTACTGATGGTGATTTACGCCGAATACTTGATGCCCGTATAGATGTGCATAGCGCGACAGTAGAAGATGTAATGACCAAAGGCGGCAAAACAACCACAGCAGAGCAGCTAGCTGTAGAAGCCCTAAACCTAATGGAAACCCATAAGATAAGCGCACTAATGGTTACCGATGAAAAGCGCAACCCTGTCGGAGCCTTCAACATGCACATGCTTTTGAAAGCGGGAGTACTCTAAATGACGACAACTCTATACACCGATTTAGACCAGGCACTTTTTGAGCAGTTGGCAAATATTAAGTTACTGGTTTGTGACGTGGATGGCGTATTTTCAGACGGTCGCATTTACTTGGGCAACGACGGTGAAGAACTTAAAGCTTTTCACACCCGAGACGGATATGGCGTGAAAGCCTTGGTAAGTAATGGTGTTAACGTCGCCGTGATAACAGGGCGTCGCTCAGCAATTGTAGAAAACAGAATGAAGGCGCTAAACGTAGCACATATTATTCAGGGTGAAGAAAACAAAGCTGACGCCCTCGGCGAATTAATGAAAAGCCTAGGGTTGAACTCAAGCGAAGTTGCCGCCGTAGGAGACGATATGCCCGATACAGGTATGTATCAGCACGTAGCGGTAAAAATTGCGGTTGCCGATGCTCACCCTTTTGTTGCAAAGCAAGCGAACTGGATCACCACACTTCCGGGTGGATTTGGCGCAGTTCGAGAAATATCGGACACCATTTTGCAAGCTAAAGGCGTTGCAAATGATATTTTCGGAGCTAGTGTATGAGCCAGTTTGGCTTCAATCGCTTAGGTTTAAGTATATCGGCGCTATTTATCTTAGCTATGCTTATGTACATCCCAACGTGGATGGAAGAGCAGCCTGAAACTCAAGGTAGTAGCGAAAATGATGCGCTCAAGCCTGCCTACAAGGCAAAAAACTTAACAACAACCTTGTACAACCAAGACGGTGAGTTAAATCACAAAGTCTTTGCAGAGTCGATGGAGCATTACGACCAATTAGGCTTTGTTTTATTCCAGCAACCTAAATATACCCTTTATACAGAAAGCGCTTCATCACCCTGGGTTGTAACTGCGCAGGAAGGAACGCTTTATAACAATGAATTAATTCAGCTTGAAGATAGCGTTGTTATTGAAAATCAAACCAGCGATGATTTTGTCAAAAGTTTATCCACGGAATACATCCAGATAAATTTAGACACGAAACAAATGACATCTGATCAACCCGTTGAGATACTGGGTACGCAATATCTTATTTTAAGCAATGGGTTTAACGCGAATTTACGCACACAAGAATACGAGCTTTTAGATCATGTACAAACGACTTATTCCCCTAGCAACTAGCGTTCTACTTGCCATCGCTAGCGGTGCGGTAATAGCCAGTGAAGAAGATTTTTCACAACCCATTAAGATAGGGTCAAACACCCAGTTTATTGATGGTAAAAACAAAACCGCGCTGTACAAGGAAGATGTACTTATTACCCAAGGTTCACTCCTAATCGAAGCTGATGAAGTAGAAGTAATAGCTACAGATGGCAGCGGCCGTGAAATATTTATCGCCCGTGGCAACCCTGCAAGCTATTCTCAATCACTAGAAGACGGTACACCGGTATCAGCGAAAGCCAATGAAATTCGCTATGAAGTAATTAATCGCACTATTTCTTTGGCGGGTAATGCTGAGCTACAGCAAGATACCAGTAAAGTGCAAGGTGATAAGATTACGTTCGATATGATTACTGAACAATTGCTTGCAACGGGTGGTGCCGGTGAAGATGGTGAAGGTCGTGTTACCACAGTATTTACTCCTGACACCATTCGTAAAACATCGTCTAAGAAAGACAACGAGGACAATGAATAGCAATGGCAACTTTGAGCGCTAAAAACCTTGCTAAATCGTATAAATCGCGACAGGTTGTTCGCGATGTAAGCCTTTCAGTGTCTACCGGTCAAATTGTTGGTCTTCTCGGCCCTAACGGCGCTGGTAAGACCACCACTTTTTACATGATTGTAGGCTTAGTCAACTTAGACAAAGGCAAGATCGAAATTGATGATAATGAGCTTACTCACCAGCCAATGCATGAGCGCGCACGCCGCGGTATAGGCTACCTCCCGCAAGAGGCATCAATATTTAGAAAGCTTACGGTACATGAAAATATCATGGCCATTTTGCAAACCCGTAAAGATTTAAATTCACAGCAGCAAGAAGAAGAAGCAGACGCCCTACTTGATGAATTTAATATCAACCATATACGTAATAGTACGGGGATGAGTTTGTCAGGGGGAGAACGGCGTCGCGTAGAGATTGCTCGAGCTCTGGCAGCAAAACCACAATTTATTTTGTTAGACGAACCATTTGCCGGTGTTGATCCAATATCAGTTAATGATATAAAGAAGATAATACAGCATCTGCGAGATAGGGGTATTGGTATCCTTATCACGGACCATAACGTACGCGAAACATTGGATGTTTGCGAAAAAGCGTACATTGTGAGTCATGGCGAGCTTATTGCGCAAGGAACTGCGGAACAGGTTTTAAGTAATCAAAAAGTAAGGGACGTATACCTAGGCGAACAATTCAGGCTATAGTTAGTGTAACCTAATTGTCATTTTTCAGTTTCGCTCTGGTATATTTAATTTAGAGCATTTAAATAAGACGTAGATGAAACCATCTTTACAGCTAAAATTTAGCCAACAACTTACCATGACACCTCAGCTTCAGCAGGCAATTAAACTGCTGCAGCTTTCTACGCTTGATCTCCAGCAAGAGATACAAGAAGCCCTCGATTCTAATCCGCTTTTAGAAGTGGAAGAAAGTAACGACGAGCCACAAGTAGAAAAGAACAATGTCGATAGTGACGATAGCGCTGCTGAAGCGACCGCTTCTGCATCGAGCGATACGCTAGAAGCGGGAGATGCACTGGAGAAGAATGATCTTCCCGATGAGCTACCTATCGACAGTACCTGGGATGAGTATTATTCGGCTTCTTCCGCGCCTGCACCTGGCCCATCTAATGATGATGAACAAATCTTCCAAGGTGAGACCACAGAAGACATCCAAGAACATCTTCTTTGGCAAATGCGCCTCACTCATTTTTCAGATACTGACCGCGCTATCGCTACAGCAATCATCGACTCAATTGACGAATCAGGTTATTTAACCGTTACTCTTGACGACATCTTAGAAGCGGTCAACGACGATGATCTAGAAGAGCCTATCGAAATGGACGAAATAGAGTGTGTACTTAAGCGCATTCAAATGTTCGACCCCATTGGTTCAGGTTCTCGTACACCTCAAGAGTGTCTTATGGTGCAATTACGCCAGTTTTCAGAAGACACACCGTGGCTTGCTGAAGCGAAGCAGCTTATTGAGGAATATTCAGACTTACTGAGCAGTAAAGACTACCGCACGCTAATGCGTAAGAGCCGATTGAAAGAAGAGCAGCTGCGCGAAGCAATGCGTTTACTTCAAACCTTGAATCCTCGCCCAGGTAGTGCTTTAGTTACTAAAGAGCCTGAGTACGTTATTCCTGATGTCTCAGTAACCAAGAAAAATGGCCGTTGGGTGGTTGAACTGAACCCCGACAGTCTGCCTAAATTAAGCGTAAACCAACAGTACGCAGCGATGAGTCGTCGTGCCAAGAACAGCAGCGATTCACAATTCATCCGCTCACACATGCAAGAGGCCAAGTGGTTCATAAAGAGCCTTGAATCTCGCAACGATACCTTAATGAAGGTTGCAAATTGCATTGTGCAGCAGCAAATGGGCTTTTTTGAGCACGGCCCGGAAATGATGAAACCAATGGTGCTAAATGATGTCGCAGAAATGGTAGATATGCACGAATCGACTATTTCGCGTGTAACAACGCAGAAGTATATGCATACGCCCCGTGGCATCTTCGAATTGAAGTATTTCTTCTCAAGCCACGTAGCAACAGAGTCAGGTGGTGAGTGTTCATCTACAGCGATTCGTGCATTGATCAAGAAGTTAGTGGCTGCGGAAAATCCTAGCAAGCCGCTAAGTGATAGCAAGATTGCTTCATTGTTGGCCGAGCAAGGCATAAAAGTCGCTCGGCGAACAATAGCAAAATACCGGGAATCATTGTCGATCCCGCCGTCGAACCAACGCAAAAGCCTTATTTAAACGGGCTTAATAATATAAGGAAGACGAAATATGCAAATCAACCTTACTGGTCATCATGTCGAAATCACCGACTCTTTGCGTAATTATGTCGATACGAAGTTCAGCAAACTTGAACGTCACTTTGATCACATTTCTAATGTGCATGTCATCCTGAACGTTGAAAAATTAAATCAAAAAGCTGAAGCGACTGTTCATTTAAGTGGCGCTGAAGTATTCGCATCCTCAGAAAATACCGACATGTATGCGGCGATTGACAGCATGGTTGATAAACTCGACCGGCAGGTAATCAAGCATAAGGAAAAACTGAAAAAACATTAGTAGTTAATTGAGCATGGATATACAAGCCATCGTAAGTCTGGACCGCACCGAGTGTGCGGTTCAGTGTAATAGTAAAAAGCGAATTCTTGAGATCATCGCTGATATCGCTGCCAAGCATAACGATAACATCGACCAGGCAACGGTTCTAAATAGCTTGATGGCTCGAGAACGTATGGGTAGCACGGGTATTGGTAACGGGATAGCACTGCCTCACGGTCGCTTGGCCGGCCTTGAGAAGGTAATAGCAATCGTTGTAACAAGTACACCAGCTATCAACTTTGATGCCCTAGACGAAAAGCCCGTAGACATATTCTTTGCTCTTCTCGTTCCCGAAGAGCAAACCGAAGGACACCTTCAGACACTGGCTACCGTAGCCGGTAAGCTAAGCGACAAAGAAACGATTAAAACAATACGTCGTGCAACAACCAGCGACGAAATTATTTCTGCATTAAGTTAAACAATAAGTGCCTACACCTCATAGGTAGGCGCTTTATTCGACAACTCGTATGTGATGAAACCAGAATATAAGGGAGAATTTAGGTGAAGCTGATCATAATCAGTGGTCGTTCGGGGTCTGGTAAGTCTGTCGCACTTCGCGCATTGGAAGACTTAGGTTACTACTGTGTTGATAATATCCCAGTAAATTTGCTTCCCACCCTCACCCATACTGTTGTTGATGAATACGATCAAGTTGCAGTAAGTATCGACGTAAGGAATCTTCCCAAAAATCCAGATGACTTGGTAGAGATTCTAGATTACCTGCCTTCTTCTTGGTCGATGACTATAGTGTACATTGACGCAAGCGATGACGTTCTGGTTAAGCGTTTTAGCGAAACTCGCCGTCTTCACCCTTTAGCTAAGCTAAATAAGTCTCTATCGGAGGCTATTAGGGCGGAGTCTGCGCTTCTTGCGCCAATTACTGAACGCGCTGATTTATACCTAGATACAGACAAGCTAACAATACATCAACTCGCCGAATTGATCCGTGAACGTATATTGGGTAAGAAAAGTTCACGCCTTGTTCTTGTCTTTGAGTCATTTGGCTTTAAACACGGCATACCTAAAGATGCTGACTACGTTTTTGACGCGCGTTTTTTACCTAACCCGCATTGGGAGCCAGACCTTAAACACTTAACTGGGTTAGATGCCCCCGTGGAAGTATTTTTAGGCTCACAACCCGTAGTAACCAAATTTATTTGGCAGATTCAAAACTTGATGACCACATGGCTTCCCCATTTAGAACGCAACAATAGAAGCTATGTGACTGTGGCTATCGGTTGCACTGGCGGCCAACACCGCTCAGTCTATATTGCCCAAACCTTGTCGAAAACGTTCAGCGAAATACACCCTGATGTTCAAATTCGTCACAGAGAGTTGAACCAGTAATGACTATTCAAAAAACGCTTACAATCGTCAATAAACTAGGCTTACACGCCAGAGCAGCCACGCAATTGGTTAAGCTTGCTAATCAGTTTCATGCCAAAATCATTTTGAAAAAAGGCGATAAAGAAGCCGATGCAAGCAGCGTCTTAGGCTTGATGATGCTGGAAAGTCACCAAGGTGAACAGGTAGATGTTATTGTCGATGGTGATGACGCGGTCGATGCACTTGCTGCAATTGAGGAGCTAATTGAAGGCAGATTTAACGAAGACGAATAGTCTCAACCCGAATATCTCTTGACGAATTAATCAACAGCTAGCTTAGTAATTCCAAATTCTTGCGTAAAAGCCACGCAATTATCATGACAGACTTAATATAATTGCGATATTCTACGCACACTTAGGCTACACAGCCTTTATTTTCCATATCAGCTTAGTAGGAATAACGCCTTATGGCAGAAGCGCTTGTTTCTAAATACGTACAAACCCAATTACGCGCACTTAACGCAGCGTTGATAAACGGTCAATTTGTATCTGTACGTAAGCTTCTGCTTGAACTTCCCCCTTCAGACGTTGCGCATATTCTCGAATCTAGCCCTAGCAGGACCCGTGATGAGTTGTGGGAGCTAATTGATAGCGACTTTCACGGTGATATTTTAGAAGAACTCTCTGATGATGTTCGAAACGGTATTATCACAAAGATGCTCCCCGCCAATGTGGTTGATGCACTTGAAGAAATGGATACCGATGACTTGGCAGAAACGCTGAGTAGCCTTCCTGAACCTGTGCTGGCAGACATTCTCGATTCAATGGATGCACAAGACCGCGTACGTGCAGAGCAGGCGCTGTCTTACGGTGAGGAAACCGCTGGTTTCATCATGAACACCGATACCATTACCTTGCGTCCTGATGTAACCATTGATGTGGTTCTTCGCTACATTCGCTTAAAAGGTGAGTTACCGGAAAATACAGACACTTTCTATGTGGTCAATAGAACCGACAATCTGGTCGGTATCATCCCTGTTGCCCGTCTTCTCACCGCGGATACCGACGACAAGGTGTCTGATGTTATGGACGAAGAGTCGGAGGCCATTCCGGTAAACATGCCCGACGATGAAGTGGCAAGCCTGTTTGAGCGTTATAACTGGCTTTCAGCGCCGGTAGTTGATGAAAATCATCGCTTAGTTGGGCGAATTACCATTGATGACGTGGTTGATATCATTCGTGAAGACGCCGAACACTCAATGATGAGTATGGCGGGTCTTGATGATGATGAAGATACCTTTGCACCGGTTATGCAAAGTACTAAACGCCGCTCCGTCTGGCTGGCAGTAAATTTAGTGACTGCGCTAATGGCAGCAATGGTAAGTGACTTATTTGAAGCCACGCTAAGCCAGCTTGCCGTATTAGCTATATTAAATACTATCGTACCGAGCATGGGCGGCGTGGCTGGTAACCAGACACTAACCCTTGTTATTCGGGGTATGGCGCTCGGTCATGTAAATGCCAGTAACTCGCGTTGGCTTATCAGTAAAGAAATCTCGATTGGCTTTTTAAATGGGGCAATTTGGGCAGTGCTTATTGCCTCTGTTATCGCACTTTGGAAGCAAGATTACATGCTGGGCGTTATTATCGCCTTTGCGATGATGGTAAACATGATTGCGGCAGCGCTTGCCGGCGCAACTTTACCCATGATCATGAAGCGCCTTAAAATAGACCCAGCGCTTGCTGGAAGCGTTATTCTAACTACGATAACAGATGTAGTTGGTATCTTTGCCTTTTTAGGTACGGCAACGCTGTTTTTAATTTAAGCCTAAAAAATAATCATCCTTAATTAGGATCTAGCGATTTTTGATATTATGCGCTCAGGCAATTAACGAATTGGCTGTATACCCATTAATATTCAGTTTGTATCCGACACCCCATACGGTTTGTACTAGCTGTCCGCCATTTTCAATACTGTTAACCTTATCGAGTTTACTGCGTAGACGATTAATATGGGTGTTTACCGTATGTTCGTACCCTTCGTGATTATAGCCCCACACCTCGCTAAGTAGTTGGTTGCGAGAAAAAACCTGATTGGGATGACGACAGAAATAATTCAACAAGGTAAATTCTCGTGCTGTTAGTGTCAGCAATTGCCCATTAATCGTCACGCTGTGATAACGCAAGTCGACGCTAAGCGGGCCTATCTCGATACGCTCGTCACTACCACCGGAAGCTCTCGTGTTTTCATGGTTAGGCATACTTCTACGCATATGAGAGCGAATACGTGCCGAAAACATGCGTTCGTCAAACGTACCAGTAAGGTAGTCATCAACACCCGCTTCATAATAATTTGCTTCATCTACCTCCGAGCAGGCCGTATTTGCTGTCGACATCTCACTTTCGACAGCCACTACCCAGCTTTCGGAGTTAGCGTCTACGAGAGTTTTAATACGCTGCAGGCACATCTCGTTTCGTACCGATTCAACGATTATAAGTGAATAATGTTGTGCTTTTAGCAAGGATTCTGCTGATTGAAAATTAGAGACTGCGTCATAAAGAAAACTATGCTTGCTCAAACATTGCGATATGTTTTGTTGAAACTTATTCCCGCTGTAGATGATAAGGATCATAACTCGCTCCTAATTCGCCGATAAAAAACAAGACCCGACCCTCCGTGTTTTTATTTCACATTAATAACAATTTTTTTGATTGATAAATAAGCACTAAAAATTTCTAACAATAGTGTTATTCATCGATACAAATCTGTGCGTTTTTTGTGATAGTTCTGTGATGAATTAAAAATTTTACTGCCCTAAATTTTTATGCGAATTAAGCCATAAACAAGGACAATAAGATGAAATTCACTAAACTTGCTAGCGCTACCCTACTGTCGCTAGCAACAATTTCAGTAAGCCAAGCCGTTACCTTAGATGTTGAAATTACTAATTTAACCCAAGCGCAAAGCTTTACGCCGCGCCTAGTTATTGCGCACGATGACACCGTTGACGCTTTTGAAGTGGGCCAGCCAGCTTCATCGGCGTTAGCCTGGCTTGCTGAAGCGGGGGTTATTGATGATGAGCAAAACGCTGATTCAAGCGGCGCTAACTTTGAGGCGTTATTGGGTCCTGTCGATACAGACAATGGCTCAAACACATGGCATCGTTTTGGCGGTCTTCTAGCCCCGAAAGCAACATTAAGTTATCCCTTCGACACAATGGACAAGCCTTATCTTTCACTGCTATCTATGCTGATACCGACCAATGATGCCTTTGTAGGTATGGACAGTATTGAAATCCCTACTGAACCTGGCACCTATACGTATTATTTAAATGCTTACGATGCCGGTACTGAGTTAAACGATGAGCTAAATAGTGCTCGTACTGACGTTGTTGAAGCTGGGACAGGAAATGCGCTTGGTGGATATGGTGTTCCTGGTGTTGCCGGTGGCGGTGCACCTACTCGTATCGTTGATTTAGGTACAGGTGGCACTGGTGTGGGGGCACAGGTAGTTAATGGTGAAATAGAAGATGGTGAAGATGGCCCAGTGCACATTCACCGCAATGCGCTTGGCGATACTGATAGCGCCGCTGGTGCCAGTGATCTGGACTCTACCGTACACCGTTGGTTGAACCCAGTAGCACGTGTAGTTATTACTGTTCCTGCATCTTAAGGAGCCATTACAATGACTAATCCAATAGTAAAACTCAGTACGTTATTAATGCTATCAGCTCTTTTAGCGGCGTGCGGCGACGATGGTGATACAGGACCTCAAGGGCCAACGGGTCCTCAAGGTGAAGCTGGAGTCGACGGTCAAGATGGTGCCGATGGCGCAGACGGCCAAGACGGTTCCGACGGACAAGATGGTATAAACGGTAATTCAGCGGTTTACACGGTTCAAATTACTAATTTGACGTATTCCCAGCCCTTTGCACCTGCCGCAGTCATATTGCACGAGTCGGGCTTCCATTCATTTAGTGAGGGCGAGCCAGCCAGCATGGGCATTGAAATTATGGCTGAGGGCGGTGACCCGTCTATGGTCATTACTGAAGCCATGGACTCCACGGACTTTTTGGATGCGCAAAACTCTGGGGGAATACTGGGCCCACGCTCAATGGGTACAGAATTAACCTTAGTCGTACCTGAGTTAGATGCGGATGACCTGCGCCTTACAGTAACGACCATGTTGGTTAATACCAACGATGCGTTTACTGGCTTAAATGCAGCTAACGTAAGTAACATGGCAGTGGGTGATGCGAAAACATTCATGACAGTGACTTGGGACGCAGGTACAGAGGCCAACACAGAAACAGCAGCAACTATGCCTGGCCCCGCCGCAGGAGCAGCAGGTGGTGGTGGAGAAGCCGCAGGTTATGATGTAGTAAGGGACGACCTTGCCGATGCAGTAAGGCTTCATCAAGGTGTGGTAACCAGTGCAAACGCGAATGACCCAAGCCGTGAAGGGTTGTCAACGTCTGTACTAACTGAAGCCCATCGCTTCGATTTCCCGACAAGTCGTGTTGTGATAACGCGAACTCGTTAATAGATCGATAGCGAATCAGCCGCTTTAGCGCCCTATTACCTATGAGTAATGGGGTGTTTTCGTTTTTAATTAGGCACGATTTTTGTATTTTTTGTAAATAGACACTTAATTGCGAGGTAACAAATACTAGCTTCGAATTGAGAGTAAAGCATTAGGTGAGGCGAGTGTGAAGATAATAGCTGGCTCTGCTTAAGCGAATAGCTTTGCAAAGCCAGACTACGTCAATACACTGAAAGTTTTTAAATAGCGGCCATGAAAATGGCCCAGTTAGCTACTTAAGTAGCTATTTAATAACCTTTAGGCTCGGCTTGCCTTTTTTAGGCGGAACCGGCGCATCTTGAATGTCGCCTGAGTCAGCATCTTCTAGCGGCGTTGGTCCGCTCGGTTGAGACACATCTTCAGATGTTTCGGTACGCTCTTGCTGCGCACGAGCCACATCTTCTTCGGTGGCAAATACAGTACCTGCACCGTTTTCCCTTGCGTATATAGCCATCACAGCTTCACAAGGCATACTCAATCTTCTGGGCTGCCCAGAAAAACGCGCTTGAAACGATAAGCCATCTAAATCAAGGGAAAAGTTAACACACGCACTTGGTGATACATTCAAGACGATTTGACCATCTTTAACGAACTCTTGTGGTACTTCTACCAGTTCGTTGGTTGCATCGACCACAATATACGGCGTTAAGTCGTTATCAACAATCCACTCATAGAACGCCCTAAGCAAATAGGGCTGGTTTGACGTCATAGATGTCATAGCGGGTTGTGGATCTCACGCTCTTGGTCAGTCAAAGACGCTTTAAATGAACTGCGAGAGAAAATGCGATTCATGTAAGCGTTAATTTCTTTGCTGCCGGCACCGTTTAGTTCAATACCTAGTGCAGGTAAACGCCATAATAGCGGAGCAAGGTAGCAATCAACTAAGCTGAACTCTTCGCTCATAAAGTAAGGCATCTCACCAAATACAGGTGCAAGTGATAGCAAGGCTTCACGCAGCTCATTACGTGCTGCTTCTACGTCACCTTCACCACGGAAGATACGAGCAGCAAGCGAGTACCAATCTTGCTCAATGCGGTGCATCATAAGACGGCTTTGGCCACGTGATACAGGGTAAACCGGCATTAGTGGTGGATGAGGGAAACGCTCATCAAGGTATTCCATAATGATGTGCGACTTGTAAAGTACAAGCTCGCGATCAACTAGAGTTGGAACAGTACCGTAAGGGTTAAGCTCCAACAGATCTTCAGACAGGTTGCTAGGATCTGTGTAGCTGATTTCAACACCCACACCTTTTTCTGCCAACACAATGCGCACCTGGTGGCTATAAATATCAATTGTGTCAGAGAACAACGTCATAATAGAGCGTTTATTCGCGGCTACGGCCATTCAATTTCCTCCGTCGAGAAACAAGTTTACGCTTACAAACGGTAAGCTTATTACGATAACTCGTGCTACCTGAACACTCTATACAAAAGGGTTTTCAGGTAGCACGAGTAAATACCAAAAAAGGGGGCGAGAAGCCCCCTTTTCATATTATACATAAATCTGTGCGATTAGTGCACTTCTCGCCAGTATTCTTTCTTCAGTAAGTAAACAAATACAAACAATACTGCGATAAAGATAAGTACCCACTTACCGATTTTGTGAGATTCAAGTTTAGAAGGCTCACCCGTGTACTCTAGGAAGTTCACGATATCGGCAACAGCTTGGTCGTACTCGTCAGGAGACATTGCGCCAGTACCATCTGACTTAATGCCTACATAACGCTTAACCATCTCACCATCAACCATTTGCTCTTCATAAGTACGCGTTGGCGTGCCTTGAAGTGGTTGAAGTACGTGTGGCATACCCACTTCTGGGAATACTGTGTTGTTAACACCAAACGGGCGGCTCTCATCTACATAGAAAGAACGCAAGTAAGTGTAAATCCAGTCTTCACCACGAACACGCGCCACTAGAGTTAGATCTGGTGGAGCAGCACCAAACCAGCCAGCAGCAGCTTCTTCAGGCATTGCACGAGTGATATAGTCAGACACTTTTTCACCCGTAAACTGCAGGTATTCTTGACCTAGTTCGTCAGGAATACCCAAATCTTGGAATGAACGCTGATAGCGCTGGTACTTCATTGAGTGACAGCCTAAGCAGTAGTTCATGAACAATTGTGCACCGCGTTGTAAAGACGCCTTATCGGTTAAATCGATAGGCGCTTTATCTAGGTGTACGTTCCCGCCTGCCGCAAGCGCTACGCCAGGTAGGAAGAAGGCTAAAAAGCACATCATTTTTTTCATTTAGAAATCCTCTCTGGCACAGGTTTAGTGTTTTCGTTTTTGCTGTACAAGAACAATGCAATGAAGAAACCGAAGTACATTACTGTAGCAACTTGCGACGCAATGATTTTCCAGTTTTCTTGTGGCGTACCACCTAGGTAACCCAGGAAGATAAACACAATTGCAAACACAATAAGGTTTACTTTGTGTAGGCCACAACGATAGCGCCATGACTTAACGCGACCACGGTCTAACCAAGGTAGAGCGAATAGCGCAGCAATTGCACCGAACATAGCTAGTACACCAAACAACTTATCAGGTACCGCTTTCAAAATTGCGTAGAACGGCGTGAAGTACCACACAGGGAAGATGTGCTCAGGTGTTTTCAACGGGTTAGCAATTTCAAAGTTAGGGTGCTCTAGGAATTTACCGCCCATTTCAGGGGCAAAGAACAGCACATAAGTAAATAGCGCTAAGAAAATACAGAATGCCACAAGGTCTTTAAGTACGATGTGTGGGAAGAACGGCAATACGTCATCAGCAATGTCGTACTTGCTTGTGTAGTATTCATGAATTTCATATTTAGTCTTTTCAGACTCTGGCAGTGAACCTTTCTTGTGCTTGATAGCAATACCATCAGGGTTGTTAGAACCCACTTCGTGAAGCGCGATAATGTGAAGGAACACAAGAATAACGATAACCAATGGCAACGCAATAACGTGTAATGCGAAGAAACGGTTTAGAGTTGCCCCAGAGATAACGTAGTCACCCTGTAGCCAGATTACCAAGTCAGGACCTACAACAGGGATAGCACCAAATAGCGATACGATTACCTGTGCACCCCAGTAAGACATCTGTCCCCAAGGTAGTACATAACCCATGAAAGCTTCTGCCATAAGTGCTAGGTAAATAAACATACCAAACACCCATAAAAGCTCACGAGGCTTCTGATAAGAGCCGTAAATCATGCCGCGGAACATGTGTAGATATACCACAATAAAGAACGCCGATGCGCCAGTACTGTGCATGTAACGAATGATCCAACCGTAGTCGATCTCACGCATGATGTATTCAACAGAAGCAAATGCACCTTCTGAAGATGGAACGAAATTCATGGTCAACCAAATACCAGTAACAATTTGGTTTACCAAAACGATAGTAGCTAGAAAACCGAACACATACCAAAAGTTCATGTTCTTTGGAGCAGGATATTGAAGAGCGTGCATATTCGCAACGCGCATCATTGGGATGCGTTCTTCAATCCAACCTAGGAAAGCATTCATAATAATTAAGCCTCCGCTTCTGAACCGATGATGATGTTATTGTCATCAACGAATTGATATGGCGGTACAACTAGGTTTAATGGTGCCGGTACGTTTTGGAATACACGTCCTGCCATATCAAACTTAGAACCGTGGCATGGGCAGAAGAAACCATCTGGCACACCCTCAACCACTTCTTCGAAAGCGCCGTCTTTAAGGTGCTGTGGAGAGCAACCTAGGTGCGTACAGATACCCACTAGAATCAGGTATTCTTCTTTCATCGAACGGAAACGATTTTGAGCAAAAGTAGGTTGCTGCTCAGCTTCAGAGTTAGGATCTTTCAGCTTATCTTCGTGTGTGCCTAGTTCTTCAAGAATCTCAGGCGTACGACGTACAATCCATACAGGCTTGCTTCGCCACATTACACGTACTAATTGTCCAGGCTCAATCCCGCTGATATCTACTTCAACGTCAGCACCGGCTGCTTTCGCTTTGGCGCTTGGATTCCAGGACGCAATAAAAGGCACAGCAGCACCAACGACACCTACACCACCAACTACCGACGTGGCAACGGTCAAAAACCGACGACGAGTGTTGTTTTCTGGCTGGTTTTCATTGTGTGCAGACTCTGTTGCATCTACAGATACATTGCTCATCCACATTTCTCCAGGTTTGGATAGTTATGATGTGTAACCCAAGCTTATACTGGTTTTATCACGCTTGCGTCATGCATCATATGGCTTGTCATGACAGCAACGTAACAGCAAAAATTTACTGGTTTACGAGGTCACGAAAGTTTTCAAAATTTTCGACCGCAAATGATAAAAGAAAAGCCCTTATAAACACAAGGTTTTACTGATATTTAAGCGATAATTTAATTCAATTAGTGTGTTTAGGTTTAGTGAGAGAAAAGCCTAAAATCAAGGTTTTGAAGAATATTTGGCGATATAGCACGCACAAATTAAACCTTTGTTATGAAATAAACGGCAAGATAGGCTTCAGCCCACTTTAGAAATCGACGCTCTATAATGGATTTTAAGCAATAAAAAACCCGGCATAAGCCGGGTTTTTGCAATACAAAAAACGTAAAAATTAACGCTTTGAGAATTGTGGACGCTTACGCGCTTTGTGTAGACCAACTTTCTTACGTTCAACGCGACGTGCATCACGAGTAACGAAGCCAGCTTTACGAAGTGCTGGACGTAGTGCTTCATCATACTCCATAAGAGCACGAGTAAGACCGTGACGGATTGCACCCGCTTGACCGTTAGAACCACCACCTTTAACAGTGATGTATACGTCAAACTTTTCAGTCATTTCAACAAGTTCAAGTGGCTGACGAACAACCATGCACTCTGTTTCACGACCAAAGTACTCGTCAAGAGCGCGTTGGTTTACTTTAATGCTACCTGTGCCTGGACGTAGGAACACACGAGCAGTAGAACTTTTGCGGCGGCCTGTGCCGTAGTATTGAGTATCTGCCATGTTAATAGCTCCTTAAATGTCCAAAACTTGTGGTTGCTGTGCTGCGTGAGAGTGTTCTGCACCAGCGTAAACTTTCATTTTACGGAACATTGCGCGGCCTAGAGGGCCTTTTGGCAACATGCCTTTAACTGCTTTTTCAAGAACCATTTCTGGCTTGTGAGCAATTAGTTTTTCAAAGTTTGTCTCTTTAAGACCACCTGGGTAACCAGAGTGCGCATAGTACATTTTGTCTTGCGCTTTACGGCCTGTAACCGCAACTTTTTCAGCATTGATTACGATGATGTAATCACCAGTGTCCACGTGAGGTGTGTACTCTGGCTTATGCTTACCACGAAGGCGTAGTGCGATTTCAGAAGCCAAACGGCCTAGAGTTTTGTCTGTGGCGTCTACCACATACCAGTCACGTTGTACCGTTTCTGGCTTAGCAACAAAAGTTTTCATTTTCAAATTCACCCGAATAATATCGTCGTTACTGATTTCTGAACACCAGAAATCACCTTAAAATCAACACAAAGACCCCTTCGAGCCGGCTGATTCTTCCACCTTCCCAAAGGTGGGCGTAACTGGGCAGGGCGCGAATTATACAGGAATTGAAGGAAATGCGAACCCCTAACAACAAAAAACATGGATAAAATTCCATCATCAGCCGATGACACAGAAACTGAGTTAATGTACTGTACGTCCGTTGCATTCAATTCTTCTAATAACTCTAATGAAAAGACCCCACTTTGTAGCTTCAGTTTTTATGCTGCTCACACTAACAAACCTATCGATCAGTTATTCCCTCCCCTCTAGAAAACGGGACAAGCAAACCGATATTGTTAACAATGGGTTGAACCAACTTCAGTATTAAATGCAGCCTTTCTTCACCTTTAGTGGCCACGCACTAATGGCCATATTATTTATCTAATTAAACTCTTTTATCTGGTATTTTCATGACAATAAAAAAACGACTTTCCTCACTTGTTATCGCAGGATTAGTATCAGCGGCACTTATCACTCCGGTAGCGGCGTCAGCCGACGAACTGCTTAAGCTTCAACAACAGTGGGCAACAGTGAATTATCAACTAGATGGCGACGCGCAACTTAGCGCCTTTTCAGAACTTATCGAACAAGCTACAAAACTCGTAGAACAATCGGAAAATAGCCCAGAATCGCTTACTTGGCTGGCTATTTCTCAATCCAGCACAGCCAGTGCCAAAGGGGGTTTAGGCGCCTTACACTTTGCTGAAAGTGCGAAGGAAAATTTGGAACGCGCCATTGATAAAGAAGAATCAGTGCTAGACGGAACGGCATTAACCGTATTAGCCGCGCTTTATCACAAAGTGCCGGGCTGGCCTGTGAGCTTTGGTAGTGACAAAAAAGCTGAAAAGCTATTTAAGCGTGCACTGGAAATCAATCCTCAAGGGATGGACCAAAACTTCTTTTATGCCGAGTATCTGTTCGACGAAGGAGAATATGAAAAGGCTCAGGCATTTTTAAGTCGTGCCCAAAACGCGCCTGAAAAAGCCAACCGCCCTCTAGCAGATAAAAAACGCCGAGAAGAGATTGCTGTACTTCAAGCAAAATTGACTCAAAAAGCATAGCATCATCAGCAGTATGCGGCGCAGTCTCTCGTCGCTAGTGAGTTCGAAATAAGCAATGTCCTCTGTTTTTTTGCGTGTAGAAAGGTGAATTTACTGCCTTTCTACATAAAAAGCGCATACATAGGCGGCACTTATCGCCATGTATAAATTGTAAACAGTTTTCATTCGGTATCAGCACTCCTATTATTAAAGAAAAAGGAGTGGCCCCAATGCCTAAAATCCCACGTTCCTCAGACAACGACTATACCCATGACATGAGCCGAACACGCCGCGAATTTATTGCTCGCGAAACTGGCACTCAGCTAAACCACTTAGGACACTATTCAATACCGCCCGAAACCTTGTCGGGAAACATAGAAAACTTCGCAGGCGTTGCACAGGTTCCTATCGGCTTTGCAGGCCCGATGCTAGTGAACGGAGAGCACGCGAAAGGCGAGTTCTACGTTCCAATGGCCACAACAGAGGGTACACTAACAGCCAGCTACAGCAGAGGCATGCGCTTAACGAGAGAAGCGGGCGGCATAACCACCACAGTTATTGACGACGCTATGCAGCGAGCGCCTATGTTCGCGTTTTCTAACGCAAGAGAAGCCCTCGAATTTGGCAAATGGGTTGAGCAAAACTTTGAAGCCATTAAACAAGCCTGTGATAGTACCACCAGCGTAGGTAAACTTCGGGATATAGAGCAATATGCCGCCTCTAAGCTTCGCTGGCTTAGGTTCAACTTTACCTGTGGTGATGCTGCTGGGCAAAACATGGTAAGCAAAGCTACCAAAGCAGGCTGCGAGTGGATACAGACAAACTATTCGGGCCCTATTGAGCACTTTGTGCTGGCAGCAAACCTTGATACTGATAAAAAGCACTCTCACTTAAACTCGCTGCATACCCGCGGAAAACGTGTCGTAGCAGAGATAACCTTGCCTAAACAACTTATGACAGACATTATGCATTGCCCGCCAGAGGCTTTGTTTAAACAGCGTCAATATTCAAATATGGGGGCGTTGATGGCCGGTAGCGTTAACAATGGTGCCCACTTCGCCAACGGCATCACCGCTATGTTCATCGCTTGCGGGCAAGATGTGGCTAATGTAGCTGAATCGTCGGCGGGGTTTACTTACGCTGAAATTATGCCAAATGGTGACTATTACTTCTCTGTTACTATTCCATCGCTCATCGTTGCTACCTATGGAGGTGGAACGGGTCTGGCTACACAAAATGAATGTTTAAGCGTACTTGGCTGCACAGAAAGAGGTAGTGTTAATAAGTTTGCGGAAATTGTTGCCGCGACAGTGCTATGTGGCGATCTATCTTTAGGTTCTGCTGTGGTAGCGGATGAATGGGTGAGCAGTCACGAGCGACTAGGTAGAAACCGTTAGAGCACTTCGGCTAGTCGCAGCACGACAGCTGCCAAAAAAGTGCAAGCTAACCTGAGAGAAGGCTTTTTGAGTTCTGACAAGAAATGCTAAACAGCAGGAATATTGGGGCGCGTAACAACAAAGTACGCGCCTATTCCCATAAATAGACCTATGCCTATGTACGCTGGAATAGGCATTGATGCAAACAGGCAAACCAGAATAAAGCTCACCAACATACTGCAGCACGCTATGCATTTCACTTTTTTCGAAATTGCACCATGCTTGCGCCACGCAACCAGACTAGGGCCATATTTAGGGTGTTGAAGTAACCAGTTTTCAAGGCGCGGTGAAGATTGAGTAAAACAAAAAAGCGCACCTATCAAAAAAACAGTTGTTGGCATTACCGGCAAGAATGCGCCAATAATACCTAGAAGGGTAAAAAACAACCCGAGTGATAAATACAGTACTTTTTTCATGAAATACTAACGCCCAATTCAGTCCAACTCCTTGGTAAGTGTCATGACTTAACACCAGCGACACACCCTTCCAATATGCCAATTTTATACTCAGATATTAGATAAAGTGGATCTACATTGCTTTGTCGTAAATCAAACCTACTCTATAACCATACGCCAAAATAATGAAGTTTCCATCTACATTGGTCTAATTTACTTTGATGCGGATTGACACCTATCCATCTACGTTGCTGCACACCATAACTCTCGCTTACTGATATCGATTACAACACGACAAATGGCATACAATCATAGATAAACGATAATAAAAACTGTTATCATTTATATTAAAGTATTGACTTTTCTTCACGCTCCTTTTATCACACAACACTTGGATTTTTTTGCAATGAAATATTTAGCCGCGTTAATAGCTGCTTCGTTGACCTCCCCTGCTTTATCACAAGACATTGAAACCTCTTCGGATACACGTGAAATATCACCCGCGAAATCCGACCAAGTAGAGCGTGTAGTAGTGACTAGCAGAGCAATTAATCTATACCGCAATGGAAACTCTTCTACGGGAAAATTAAGTGTCGACCCGCTTAATTCAACCCAGCAAATCACAACAATTAACGAAAGTTTGATACGCGACCAAGGTGCTCGAAACGCCAAAGACATTTATCGCAATATTGCAGGTGTTAGCCAGTTTAGCTATGCCGGAGTGACCGCACGCGGCTTCAGACAAGAAGAAATCTTTTTTGATGGCTTACGCGGAGACCCTTATGTAGGCTTCAACGTACCTCAATTATTTAATATTGAACGCGTGGACTTTTTGAAAGGGCCTGCTGGTATGCTTTATGGACCAGGCGCGCCAGGTGGCTTATTTAACTACGTCACTAAAAAGCCAACCTCAGATTTCGACGCCAATGCTAGGATCATAGCTGGTTCACATTCCCGCTTTGGTGGCTCAGCAGAAATAAATGGAGCGATTGATAACAATCAAAATGCGCGAGCTGGTGTTTTTTACGAGCAGCAAGATACCTATCGCGACAACAGCGACAGTGAAGTATTTATCTTCGACTCTGGCTATACATATGACCTTCAAGGCCACTTGCTAACGCTTCAATACACCCATTACTCACAAGATTTGGGCGCTAACCGACTGCGCGGCGTACCCGTTGACGACAGTGGTAACTTTCTCACAAATCCAGACTGGAATCATAATGAAGCCAGTGACTTCCTAAATTTGCGTTCTGACTCTGTTCAACTTTCTCTAGAGGGACAGCTGAGTGATTCAATCCGCTACGATACACGTTTGCGCTACATAGATAATGAACAGGAGCAGAACTACCACGAACCACGTGCGCTTATTGATAGTGATGGAGATGGGAACATAGACCTTGTTGGCCGTGAGTTCAGAGATCAATTACGCGAACAAGAACAAATTAGCTTTGGTGCTAACTTTGTGTATTCTGGCGAATGGTTGGGTGCAGACCATAGAACAGCGTTCGGCGTTGACCTTTATAAAGGAAAAGAGGACGCGCTATTAGGTGGTACTGCTTTAGAGCAAGATTTTGTCCTTCGTTATCTAACCGGGTCATCGCTTGACTCAGATATCATTCCACTAACGCTTACTAACCCTAACTACGGTATGACGCAGCCTGAAAACTACAATGTGCAATTCAGGCCTTTAAGCACAACGGAGCAAACGCGTAACGGTGCCTATGTACTGAATGAACTTGCTTGGGAACACTTTACCTTTGTTGCTGGTTTGCGCTACGACCAATTTGAAGACGAAACGTCTAGTGCTGTTTTCGACGATTCAAATGTAAGTTTTCGCATTGGTGGTATTTACAAGATTAATTCTAACATTTCGCTTTATGGACAATGGGCAGATTCTTATGAACCTCAGTCGGTGAGTAATCAGCAGAATGAGGCTGGAGGACCATTTGAGCCAACCACAGGAGATATTATCGAAGGTGGTATAAATGCAGAACTGTTCGATGAAACTACCTTGCTGCGATTAGCCGTGTATCAAATAACCCGAGAAAATATCCTTCAATCTACCGAGGAAGATCCTGAAGGTGACGGTATTGACAACGTTGCGGCGGTGGGTGAAGTCACCAGTGATGGATTTGAAGTTGAGGTTATCACTGACTTAACACCAAATTGGATTTTAAGCCTAGCATATGGTTACAACGACGCTCGAATCACAGCAGATAATGGCGGTGGCGGTATCAGTAACAGTGTAGGCGACCGCTTTGCTAATGCACCTCAGAATCAATTTGGTTTCTGGACGCGTTACCAAGTTCCTGAATGGGATCTTGCCTTTGCCTTTGGTGGAAACTATGTTGACGATCAATTGAGTCTGTCTGAGCAAAACGTGAAGTCCTATTTCATTGCCGATGCATCAATAACTTGGGAAGTAGACAACTACAGTGTACTGTTTAGAGTAGATAATCTCTTTGATAAAGAGTATGCAGAATCAGGCTTTATTGAGCGCACAGGTCACTTCCCCGGAAACCCGAGGAACGGTTTTGTAGAGTTCACTTACAAGTGGTAACCAACAACGCTTTTTAAAGTAGAAATATTGGCTAAGCTTTTGAACGAATCAAATAAAAGACGCTTAAGCTTAGCCGGTGTTTATTTTAATTAAGCTGCATGATTTGAGTATTGCTCCCAAAGCAGAGCTTATCTTTACTTTCGTTACATTAGAATTTCATGACCAACGATAGAACCACGCAAAGAAAATACAGAAAGAAGTTATACAACCTGCATGCGTGGGTAGGCTTTCAGCTTTCTATCGTCCTTTTTATTATTTTATCAACGGGCACTATCGCTACGGTCTCCAATGAAATTGATTGGCTTGTGTTTGATGAAATGCGCACGTTTAACACACTGCCCAACAACGTAGACAACACCGATGATAAAACGACTAAGTGGAACAATATCTATAAGGCAGCGCTTAGCTATTCAGAACAGGTAAAGATAAAGTCTATCTCGACCATGGGTCATGACAATTTTACCTACCGTGTCAGAGCAGAGTTCCCCGATGGCAATGACCGCTTCATTCACGTAGACCAGTACACCTATGAAGTGACAGGCGATATTCCGATTTTAACGGTACAGCGTTTTTTTCGAGACTTTCACCGTTATCTGTTTATGCCCAATTATCTGGGCTTGCCGACGGTCACCTTTTTCGCATTCATTCTTGCTATCTCGCTGTATACGGGCCTCAAAACAACCCGAAACTGGAAGACAGCCATTACCCGGCTTCGCCTAAATCAAGGTTCAAGGATCCTACTGAGCGACCTTCATAAACTGTTTGGCTTGTGGAGCCTCTGGTTTTTCGTTGTCATTGTTATAACCAGTTGGTGGTATTTATTTGAATTCGGCGCGGCTGTTGCTGGTAGCCGATTTGAGCCTCGCGCCCCCAAGGCCACTGCCATTTCAAATTATGAGCAAGTTAACCCTGTATCAAGCACACAGTTTTCTAATGCTTTTGAGCAGGCATCGCAAGCCATTGAGAACTGGCAGATAACTGGCGTATTGTTTCCTACATCTAATACAGGCACATTGCGATTTACAGGCCTAGGTAACAACCCACTGCTGCGTAAACGCGCACACAAGGTAGACATAGATATAACTACGCAGAACATTATTCGTATTCAAGAGCCAAAAACCATGGCGTGGACTAACTACCTTAATGAATATGCAGACCCACTGCACTTTGGGTATTTTGGTGGTCTTTTAACTAAGCTTATTTGGTTTGTATTTGGTGTTGGTCTATCTACGCTTTCTGCAACAGGCGTAATGATGACTTGGAAGAGAACAAAAACCTCTGCACTAACCAAAGCACAAAAGCGAACATTACCTGTATTACTCCTCGCTTTTGTCTTTTTTGTCTTTTGGTTGCAGCGGTATTGGTAGTTTTTTTAAGTTACTGCGCCTTCTAAGGCATTAGTATGGAATTAACCTTGTACTATTGCGTTGCGCTTTTGATTAGCCAAAGAGTGAAATCACTTAGCATTAGAAGATTGTTTAACCTGCTGCCACAGTGCTTCCATTTCATCTAAAGTCAATGCGTCAAGCTTCTCACCCTGCTCTGCCGCTAAACGCTCTACGCCTTTAAAACGGTTGGCAAACTTGTTACTGGCGTTGCGAAGTGCGGTATCAGCATCTACCTTGCAGTGCCTTGCCAGATTAACCATGGCAAAAAGCGCATCACCAATCTCTTCTTCAATAGCTTGTTGGTTGTCATGCATATCATTGCTTGAAGGCTTTTCGTCAGCACTGCTTGCAGATAGTAGGCGTTGCTTCGTATCAAGCTCCTGCTGAATCTCTTCCACTTCCTCACGCACTTTATCTATGACAGGTGCGGCATCAGGCCAATCAAAACCTACCTTTGCACAGGCTTTCTGCAGCTTTTGCGCATACATAAGTGCCGGCATACCTTTAGGGACGCTATCTAGAATACTGGGCTCTATTGCTTCGCCGTCTTGCTTCAAACGCTGCTTTTTAAGCTGCTTTTCTTGGGCTTTGATAGCATCCCACTGCGCGTTTAAAGCGCTGTCGTTCAACTGGGTACGTTCGCCCGTGACGTTTTCAGTTGTATCGCCAGCGCCCTCAGATGCAAGCTGATTAGCAAACACATGAGGATGACGACGCACGAGTTTTTCGCTAATGCTTTGTGCCACATCGTCAAAAGAAAATGCACTCGATTCACTGGCGATTTGCGCGTAAAACACCACTTGAAACAGCAAATCACCGAGCTCATCTTTGATATCGTGCATATCACCAGTGGCGATAGCATCAGCGACTTCGTAGGCTTCTTCAATGGTGTAGCGAGTTAGGCTTTCCATGGTTTGTTTTACATCCCACGGACACCCAGATTGCGGGTCGCGCAGCTGCGTCATAATTTCGAGCAGCCGCTGCATTTCGCTAAGCTTAGCTTTGTTTGCGTTTTGCATCTGTCACGCCTTTAAGCTGTCGCAATTGGGTTAACACTTTTGACACTCTTTCAAGGTCATTAACTTCGATAGATATGGTAATTAGTGCCGTCTGCCTGTTTTTATCACTTAAGCTATTTACCCCTAAGAGCGGCACGTTTTCATTCGCCAACACCGTAGTAATGTCGCGCAACAGGCCATTTCTATCGTGGCAAAATATATCAATGCCCGTCTCAAAACCCACTTTAAGCTCATGTGACCAATTCACTTCGATCTGACGCTCAGGGTGCTGTGACAACAAGTGCTGCAGCTGACTGCAGCTTTCTTTGTGAACGCTTACGCCACGGCCTTGCGTGATATAGCCTAAAATAGCCTCGCCGGGAACTGGCTTACAGCAGTTAGCCAGCTGACTCATTAAGTGCCCCACGCCTTGCACCACCACTGCATCTTTTTTGCCCGTGCCTGCCGCAGTTTTGCGTGTTTTCACCTTAGGACTAATTTCAGGCTCGGGGGCTGGAGGCTCTTGCAAGTGATGAATAAAGTTAATCACCTGCATAACGCGCACATCACCGGCACCTACCGCAGTGTATAAATCATCAAGAGTTTGTAAATTAAACTTCTCAAACGCCTCATTGGGTACTTTGGCAGGCAAGTGGGCACGCTGAAGTTCACGTTCTAGCAGCTCTTTACCGGCAGCAAGGTTTTTATCTCTGTCCTGCTTTTTAAAGAAGGAATGGATAGTGGCACGGGCCCGCGATGAATGCACATAGCCAAGGCCCGGATGCATCCAGTCCCGACTTGGATTCGGCTCTTTCCCGGTTAGTACTTCTATTTGGTCGCCACTTTGCAGCAAGTAAGTAAACGGCACTATGCGCCCATTCACTTTTGCGCCAATACAGCGATGTCCCACATTACTGTGAATATAGTACGCAAAATCAAGGGGCGTAGCGCCTTGGGGAAGGTCAATTACATCGCCTTTCGGTGTGAACACGTACACTCTATCGTCAAACACCTGGCTGCGAAGTTCTTCAACCAAATCGCCAGATTCCGCCACTTCTTCTTGCCATGCAAGTATGCGACGAAGCCAGTTTATACGCTCGTCATAGCCGGATTGTTTACCCGTACTGCCCTCTTTATATTTCCAGTGTGCAGCCACACCCAGCTCTGCATCCTGATGCATTTTCTGCGTGCGAATTTGAATCTCAACCGACTTTCCTTCAGGCCCCACGATCACCGTGTGAATAGACTGGTAACCGTTAGGTTTAGGCGTTGCGATATAGTCGTCGAATTCGTTAGGTAAGTGTTTATAGCTTGCGTGAACGGTACCTAACGCTGCGTAGCAATCTTGAAGTCGCTCGGCAATAATACGTACTGCACGAATATCAAAAAGCTGCTCGAACGTAAGGCGCTTCTTCTGCATTTTCTTCCAAATGCTGAAAATGTGCTTTGGGCGGCCATAAACCTCAGCGCGGATCTCTTCACCATCAAGTAGGCCTTGCAAGTCGCCTACAATAGTTTCTATATACTCGGCACGTTCTCTGCGCTTACCATCTAACTGTTTAGCAATTTGTTTGTAGGTAACAGGGTGTAAATAACGAAACGCGAGATCTTCAAGTTCCCACTTTAACTGCCCGATACCCAAGCGGTTTGCCAATGGCGCATAAATACTGGCGCACTCGCGAGCCACCATAACACGGGTTTCTTCGTCAGCTTTTTTAACCTGTTGCAGTGCACAAATACGCTCAGCCATCTTAATAACAACGGCGCGTACGTCTTCTACCATCGCAAGGAGCATACGACGAATGCTGTCTATGTGCTGCTCGTCTGATCTTTCAGCAAAGCCAGAGCCGTTCACTTTACGGGCATGTAACGACTTGATGGCATCCATTCGACGCACGCCAACGATAAGGTCTCGAATCTCCCCACCAAATTCATCAACAATATCTTCTTCACTTAAAGCGTGCTGTTCGCAATAAGGAAACACCAGGGCTGCCTGAAGCGTAGCATCGTCCATATTAAGCTGACACAAAATCTCAACCATTTCCTGACCAACCAATAGTCGCTCAGGAATGGAAGACACAGCACTTAGCTTATCTTTTGTTTCTGCACTCAGCTCAAGACTGTCTAGCCAGGCTTCAAAGGGGGGCCGGTCTGCTTCGTGGACCTTTCTTGTTGATACCATATCCTTTACTCGTTACTGCTGCTTTCGCGTAAACAAGGCCATCATTTCCATGTGATGGGTGAAGGGGAACATTTCTGCTACGCCCGCTTTTTCCATTTCATAACCTCCGTCTATCAACACTTTTGCGTCTCTAGAAAACGTACTTGGATTGCAAGAAACATACACTATCGTTTTTGGTAGTGCTTTTACAAGCGCATGACAAACGGTCAATGCCCCTTCTCGCGAGGGGTCTAGCAATACCTTATCAAACCCCTTTTGCAATGACGCCTCGACGTTGGTCTTATCTGCCAAATCTAAATGCAGCCACTCGACATTTTTAATGCCCTGTTGCTGTGCATTGTCTTTCGCGCGACGCACCATCTCTGCCACACCCTCTACCGCTTGTACCCTAGCACCTGACTTAGCAATAGGTAAGGTAAAATTACCCAGCCCGCTGAACCAATCGGCAATACGTTCGTTGGGCTGTGGGTTTAGCCAGTCCATTGCTTGGTTAATCATTTTTTCGTTAACCACTTTATTTATTTGAATAAAGTCATTAGCACTAGGGGAAATAGAACAGTCATTTATCGTAGACATAACCAAATCCGTACCACACCCCACACTGCGTATTTGCCCTTGCTTATTTTCAAGCTTTAACTCAATACCGTGGTCGCCAACCGATGAACTCGTGTTCACCAATTCGCTCACCGCATAAATAAGCTCTGCCTCAAGGGCTTTAGTATGTTTAATAACAAGGTGCGAGATATTATCACCGGCGATAAGGCTGATATGGCCAATGTGTCGAGCTGACTCGAAGCCTGTAAGCGCGTTTTGTAAAGGGCCAATGATATTAGATAAAGGGTCGACCAGTATTGGGCAACTTTCTATATTAACCACGTTGTTGCTATTCGCTTCACGAAAGCCTAGTTTAATTTGATTCGGGTTGCGGGCATCGATAGCCAGCCTTGCTTTTCGGCGATATTGAGGTCGAGGCCCCACTAACGGTGCTTGCCAAACATTTGGCTTCACTGCCAATTGACGTTCCATCATCACTTTAAGGGCGTTGTCTCTTTGCTTAAGGGCAGCATCGGGCTTTATGTGCTGTAGCTGACATCCACCACACGCATCAAACACGGGGCAGAAAGGTGCTTGTCTTGCCTCACTTGGTAATTGAATATTTGTCGCCTTCGCGTTAATCACTTTCTTTTTGCTAGATAGCACCTCTATGTCACAGGTTTCCCCAACAAGGGCACCTTCAACAAACATCATAGGGTTGCCGCGCACTACCCCATGGCCCATCCAGTCGATATCTTCGATGGTAACTGTATTGGACTTTTGGCTTTTATTGCCTTGTGAGGCTTTATTAGCTTTTCCAAATCGAAGTCCTGCGACTTGCGCGTTGGCGCTAGCATTACCTTTCTTTGCATTGCCCCTTAGGCGGGAAGACGCTGTGTCTTTTTGCTTGCTGCGTGATTGTTTAAAAAGGTTTGCCAAGTGTGACTCCGGTAACTTGCTTTGCGTAGTTTGATATTTGTTGCGTTTCTTGCAAACGCAGACCAGATAGATGTCATCTACCTGGGCTTCATTGAGTCTGCGTTTTCGTAGTGCGCGTTTTAGTTAACGCCCGCTTTAGTAAACGATTAGGACTCTAGTATAACGGTGGCGACGGCATAATGCTGCTCGTCTGAAATACTGATCACGCTTCGAGTAATGCCCCGTGCCTCACACATAGCAGCAAATTCACCAGAAAAATGAAGTTCTGGCGCCCCTAGGTCGTTGTTACGCACTTCTATGTGTTGCCAACTTATTCCATTTCCAATACCCGTACCAAGGGCTTTCACCGCTGCTTCTTTCGCGGCGAAACGTTTTGCTAAAAAGCGCACTGGTGTAGCGTGTTCACTAAACGTCTGCCATTCGAAAGGCGTAAGTACACGCTTGGCCAAACGTTCGTTAGCGCTCTCGCCTTTACCAAGGCGAGCAATTTCTACAATGTCAGTACCTAGCCCTGCAATCGCCACGTTATCTACACCCTTTTGAATCTAAGCTTAAATGCCCGCGCGAGCTTCAAGCATCAGCTTACGCATATCAGCCACTGCTGTGTGAAGACCGTCAAACGCAGCGCGAGCAATTATGGCGTGGCCAATGTTAAGTTCTATTAGCTGAGGGATAGCGGCAATTGGCTTAACGTTGTGATAGTGCAGACCATGACCCGCATTCACTTTAAGCCCTAAACTGTCAGCATACTCAATACCTTCAACTAAACGCGCTAGCTCTTTTTGCTGCTCATCTTCACTGGTGGCTTCTGCGTATTGACCAGTGTGAATTTCAATATAAGGCGCGTTACATGCTGCCGCTGCATCAATTTGCGCTTTATCTGCGTCGATAAACAAAGACACTAGGATGTTGGCATTGGCAAGACGCTCGCACGCTGCTTTGATGTTCTCGAAATTGCCCGCTACATCGAGTCCACCTTCGGTAGTCAGCTCTTCGCGCTTTTCTGGTACTAGACAGCAAAAAACAGGTTTTACTTCTTCTGCAATGGCCAGCATTTCATCGGTTACTGCCATTTCCAGATTAAGTCGGGTGTTAATGGTTTGCGCTAAAATACGTACGTCGCGATCTTTGATATGACGGCGATCTTCACGTAAGTGAACGGTAATGCCGTCTGCACCTGCACGCTCAGCAATGTCAGCAGCATGCACTGGATCTGGATAATGTGTACCGCGCGCATTGCGAAGCGTTGCGATATGGTCGATGTTAACGCCTAATAGAATCGTGCTCATTTCACCACCTAACCTGTAAGAGCGAAAGAAGATGCCTGCTCTTCATGTTTAATACATTATTTAAAGGGCGCAAACACCCTTCCTTAGAAAGTGGAGATTGTAGCAAATTTTTTTATAGAAGGTGCTGTTTAAGCATTTGAGTTAAGAGAAAATAATTTAGAGAAACTGACAGTGATGACAGGTTTACTCAAACACATAAATGCTCATAGAACAGTGCGTTTGAAAGATAAGTTCTCAAATGCGTTAGGATGTTAGCGATTTTAACTTATTTATGCCCTAACGGGGCTTCGGCATAAATAGTTCGCGGCTTTTAAGCGGCTTATCGCCAATGAGCGGTTTAAGCAAGTCGCGACAAAGCACTTTAGCAACCTTCTTGCTAAGCGGGGTAAACTCTCCCTGTGACAAACTAAGCAATGCTCGCCCGGGAAAGCCTCGCATACCCCTCGTGCCAGCCATATCTTCGGGAATAGGCACAAAGCCCGCATCTATTTGAAAGTTATAGCTACCTGTTTCTTCTATTGGCATTTCGTATTCTACGTCAGTAGTGAAGTCGGGAAGTAACCCCATTTCATCAAGTAGTGCAAATTCGAACTGTCGCAAGGTCACTTCTATGTCTTTATTATCACGAAGGGACAGTAATGCATTTTCATAAGCGTTGTGTACGCCATCGCTGGCAAGGCCGGCGGGCATAACGCGGTTGGTTAGCTCGTTTACATACATGGCACAAAACAACGCTGTGCCTACAAGATTGATGGACGGGGCGACGCTTTCAACGTGACGTAGGTTTTTTAACTCTGACTTTCCACTTAACTGTAGGCGAAGATGCTGGAAAGGTTGAAGCAGGCTCTTTTTATCTGACTTACTGTTTTTCACGCCTTTAGCTACCGCACTAACACGCCCCTCTTCCAGGGTGAAAAAGTCAACAATATAGCTGGTCTCCCTGTAAGGGCGTCTATGTAGTACATAGGCATTTAACCATTCATTATTCATTGTTGTTCACTATGGTTTAGTACCGAATCGGTAGCTATTTAGGTGCAAGTTAAAAGGTGTAAGTCAAAAAAGGTTTATATTAGCGGCAAGGGCTAGTTAACAATTTAGCTGCGTTTAATTCTTACCACTTTCATGGTTTCAAATTCAATGCCGGCCACCTCTTCTACATGGCGATAATAGGTTACGTTTACTCTTGCCCCTTTTAAGCTTTGATATTGCTGCTTTCGCCGGTAAATAAAAGGGACATCAATGCCTTCAAGCATAATGGTATGGCGTATCCAATCGCTGTCTTTTTCTTCACGCTGAACGTGAGAAATTACTTTAACGTTATCGGTTTGATTAAGCTGACTATGCTTTTCCACCAGCTTCTGTCGTTCGCTTTTCACCCTTGCCTCTTTTTTCTTATTTTTTAGTTCTTTAGCACGTATCGCTTTTTAACTAGCTAGGTTTTCTAAGACTCAATGTTGTACCTAAATCAACTTCGCTTAAACCGCTTCTATTTGCTCAATAATAAGCTGTACAGTTTCTTGCCCTCTGAAAACATTGATATCTAGGCGGTAAGCGATATGTACACGCTTTACCATGGCATTAGGCCATGCTTTTAAATCAACGTTAAACGCAATAGCGTCTACTTCATTGGCGCCGTCACTTTTCAACACCATCTTAAGGTGCTTTTGTCCCACTAGGCGCTGATCGAGAAGCGTAAATTCTCCATCAAATAACGGTGATTCAAAGCCCTGCCCAAACGGACCGGCCTGGCGCAATAAATGCGCAAAAGGCAAACACAATTCTTCTGAAGATAAATCACCGTCAGAGAGCAATGCATGATTGCCATCAAGCTTTTCCATGTGGATACGAGCAACATCAACAAAAGCTCGTTCAAAATCTGGAAGCTTTGCGACAGGCAAACTCAATCCAGCGGCCATGGCGTGACCACCAAATTTCTCGATAACGCCAGGGAAGCGTGTGTTTACTTCATCAAGTACATCGCGGATGTGCACACCAGGAATGGAGCGCGCTGAGCCTTTAATAACAATATCGTCTTGATGAGCGAAAGCGATAACAGGTTTAAGATACTTCTCTTTCAAACGCCCTGCCACAATCCCAATCACGCCTTGGTGAAAATCTTCGCGATAAACCACCAGCGCGCTTGGCATATCGCCTTCATCCAGCGCCATTTGCTCTAGTACAGTCTCGGCTTGCGCTTTCATGCCGGTTTCAATTTCACGGCGCTCCTTGTTAAGAGCATCGAGCTCTGCCGCTATCATTCGCGCTTGAATGGTTTCATCTTCTAATAAGCAAGCGATGCCTTGCGACATATCGTCTAAGCGACCAGCGGCATTAAGTCTTGGGCCTACTACAAAACCCAAGTCGGTCGAAGTTAGATGGGCACAATCGCGGTTTGCCACTTCAACTAGTGCCTTGATACCAGGTCGACACTTACCAGCCCGAATACGCTGAAGCCCTTGATGAACTAAAATTCGATTATTTTTATCTAAAACCACCACATCGGCCACGGTGCCAACAGCAACAATATCTAACAGAGACGCTAAGTTAGGTGGTGCAATACCTACTTTCTCAAAATACCCTTGTTGCTGTAGCTCAGCTTTAAGCGCGAGCATGATATAAAATGCCACACCCACGCCTGCTAAGTTTTTAGACGGGAATTCACAGCCAGGTTGGTTAGGGTTCACTATCGCATCAGCTGGCGGTAATGTATCACCTGGCAAGTGGTGATCGGTCACCACAACCTGCATACCTAAGGATTTTGCATGGGTCACACCGTCAATACAGGATATGCCGTTATCCACGGTTACTATAATGTCTGCGCCTTGTTTAGCTGCTTCATCGACAATAGGTACGCTAAGCCCATAACCAAAATCAAAGCGGTTAGGTACCAGAAAATCAACGTTGTGATAGCCCATAGCTCGAAGCGCCAGTATACATACCGACGTACTGGTAGCGCCATCGGCATCAAAATCGCCCACTATGATAACGCGCTTATTTTGCATAACGGCATTGGCAAGGATTTGCGCGGCTTGGGGCATCCCTTTTAATACGTTGAAGTGCGTAAGCCCCTTAAGGCCATTCTCCAAGTCATCCATATTCGCAATATTGCGACCGCGATAAATTCTGTCGATAACAGGGTGTAAGTCGGAACTTAACGAGGGGCCGGTAACTTCGCGGCGAACAATAGGCAAAATCATGAAATACCACTAAACCAATATTGTGATTGCAGTTGTCTTAAACACTTGATACAAATCAAGTTTAGGCAAATTCAAATTGAACATATTCGTTAAAGAATAAAAATTTTCAAATAGAAATTCTGCGCTAACTGCAAAGTGAAACCATACGAAAGAACGTAAGAAAATAACGCGATGAATCATACCGCAGAAAACAAAAAAACGCACAGTGCGTGCGTTTTTTTCATGTCAGAAACTAGGAAGTTTAAATGACTACTCTTCGCCTTCCAACGCTTTTGCGAGCAATGCGGCTGGCTGGTAACCAGGAATCAATGAGCCGTCGGGCAACACGATATTAGGTGTGCCGTTCACCCCTAGCTTTTGACCCAGCATATATTGCTCTGCCACTTTGTTTTTGCAGCTTGCGCTTGCCACATCACTGCCTGCCTTCGCTTTAGTTAACGCTTTTTGCGGGTTTTCGGCGCACCATACTGACACCATATCGTTGTAGTTTTCACTGTTTAAACCAGAACGTGGAAACGCAAGGTAATGAACCGTAATACCGGCATCGTTAAGCTCGTCAATTTCGTTATGGAATTTGCGGCAATATCCGCAGGTGATGTCTGTAAACACGCTAATTTCGTGCTTTTCGTTTTCCGCTTTAAACGTAATAGACGACGATTCCATTGATGCAACGCCCTCTTTACGCAAGCCTGAAAGGGCCAACTCTGTTTCGTTGCGCATTTCTTCATCAATATTAAAAACGCGAGCCTGAAGCAAATATTGTCCATTTTCACTTACATAAAACAAGCCGCGGTTTGTAGATACTTGAACTAAGCCAGATACAGGAGAATCGGCAATGGTTTCTACATCTAGCCCAAGCATTGACGTTAATTTATCGCGGATAGCGGCTTCGTCAGCAGCTTGCGCGCTTAACCCTAATAGAGAACCTGCCGCTACTACGCTGGCTAACAAAATTTTCTTTACTGCTTTCACTAAATACTCTCCATTTTGCCATTTAAGCTTGTTTGTACTCACTTGGCCTAGATTGCAGCTGCCTAAATATGTGCTTTCATCTTAAGGCAACCACTAAACATTTTCATACTTATTACTTTCAGACCGATGAACTTAACAAAAAATTGCTTTTTTCACGCTAATTTTTTGTTTATCTGTGCATTTACGCTGTAACAGAATGCCATCGAGGTAACCGTGAGGTTAATAAACTACAACACCCCTAGTACTAGCCTACCACGCCTAATCTAAAGTAATTCTTCGGCTATATCCTATCACACCCCTTTTCATTTGATATATGTATAAGCAGAGGCTCGTCGTACACAAGGCTCAGTTTGTAGCATTCTCACTCAATGTGTTTTTTGACTCGTTAGCCTCGGGGGTGATGACTATGAATAAGCGTCTGCAGCCGCTCTGTCGCTACATGGGTGTAAATTTGGGTTGTTGATAAATCGCTATGACCTAACAACATTTGTACTACACGTAAATCTGCTCCGTGATTTAACAGATGGGTAGCAAATGCATGGCGCAGTGTGTGGGGGGATAAATGCTGTTCAACACCTGCTTTCACTGCATAGTATTTAATGCGATGCCAAAATGTTTGGCGTGTCATTTTTTGCCCGCGCTTGCTTAGAAAAACCACGTCAGACGTTTTTGTAGCAAGAATAGGTCGCGCGGTTTTTATATAGGTTAATAACCATTCGATTGCATCTTCCCCAAGAGGGACTAAACGCTCTTTGTTTCCTTTACCTACAACTCTTACCACACCTTGCTGAAGGCTAACTTGGTCCATCGTTAACCCTATTAACTCACTCACACGCAGGCCCGTTGCATAAAGCACTTCAAGCATGCTTTTGTCTCTGCATTCAATTGGGTCGTCAGTTAAAGGGGCATTAAGTAAATCTTCAACCTGCTGCTCGCTTAAAGAAGAAGGTAAGGCCTTTGGTGTTTTGGGGTTGGACAACGCAGAAACAGGACTATCTACGCGAATTTGTTTACTAATAAGAAACACAAAAAAGGCGCGAATGGCGCTAAGCGCGCGTTGCGTACTGCGAGTAGACAGGCCTTTATCATGGCGATAGGCAAGGTAATCTTGGAGCTGTTCAGTAGTCAGCACAGCAATATCCTTAACACCTTGATTGTTGCTGTAAATGGCAAGCTTAGTGAGGTCGGTGCGATAGCTTTGCTGAGTATGTTCTGACAGCCCTTTTTCGAGCCACAACATTTCAATAAAACCATCAATATGTGCCTGACTTGCCGCAGGCACATAGATTAACTCACGTTCAATTTTTGCCATTTAGAAGCCACGCTTTTGCTTAACCAGCTCGTAAGCTGACTGAATATCTTGCGCTTTCTTTTTGGCAATCTCCATCGCCTGTTCCGGCAAGCCTTTAGATACAAGCTTGTCTGGATGATGTTCAGCCATGCGCTTTCTGTAAGCTCGCTTTATTACTTTCTCATCGTCAGATGCCGCTACGCCTAGAATGCGATAGGCATCATCTAAGCTTTGCTGTTCTGAGTAGGCCGATTGCTGTCCACGGTGCCGCTGTCCTGAACCCGAGTGAGCACGTTGCCCTGCACCTGAGTGTGCCCGCTGCCTGAATCGAATTTCAGCTTCATACATTGAAATAAGGTAATCTAAATCACGACGCCTGAAACCCAATGGTTTCGCCACTTTTTCCAGTACATTGTATTCTTCTTGAGAAAGCTGACCGTCGGCAAACGCGGCTTGAATAAGAATTTCCAAGAACACTTGCAGAATATCCCGACGACCGTGGCTGGCATCATAGAAGCCTTTTAACGTATCCACTAAAGGGAAGTCTCGTGCTTTGCCCTCTCTGAATGCATCTTGCGCTTCGCGGCGGGCATCGCCTGTAAGGCGCATTTCGTCCATTAACGCCGTAGCAATTTGAATTTCTCTATCAGTCACCTTACCGTCAGATTTAGCAAGATGACCTAATGCACTAAACAAGCTATGGAAGAAAATGGCTTGCTGCTTTAAATTGTCCTGATCAGTAAAAAAGCGCCCAAAGCCACCTAGCTGATTAAAGTCTTGGCGGTAGGCTTTATCAAAAAAGTGTCCGACTATCAGCCCTAGGATCGCTCCTGGTATTTTTAAAAACATAAAGCCGAACAAGGCGCCGAGGACTTTTCCCCAAATTGACATCGCGTCATTCTCCATTGGTGCACTGTTTAGAAAGTTGATGTTACTGTCGTTAGTTCACGCCGTGCACTGCGCGTTAAGTACATCATCATATCAAATACATAAGTTAATTAACTAGGGCTTAAGCAGAACGAAATCAAGCTTACTGCCGCTGTCTTTGATGTGTTGACCATATAAAAGTGCATTTTTTTACCTGAATGGTTGGTAATTGCGACAGAAGCGCTTAGAATTGAGCGCTTGAATAAAATAGTAATAGCTAGTGAGCTCGACGCTTTATTACAGTGAAAGAAATAAAGGGCGCGATCACTGGTTTTTTTAATCGTTATGTCGAACTAACCGAGACGCAAGTCGTCTTACTTGGGTTTAAAAGCAACATACAACAAAACAGGCCACCCATTTACGCATGAAAAACACCTGCGCCATGCTTGTTTCCGCGACTCTTTTGCCTACGGTCGCGTTTGCACAGGAAACGACAGCTTCAAATTCTCAATCAATCTCAGATGCAGCCCCTCTCGCATTTTGCTCAGTCGAACCTGTTACTTTTAGTAGCCAAGCATTGATGCCTAAAGGCCATGTTAAAGTTGAAGCTAATCGTACAGAAATCATTCAAGACACTGTAGCCTTGTTTTCTGGCAATGTAGACATAACGTCAGACACCGCAATAATTAGTGCCTCTCAGGCACAAGTTAATGGAACCGGTAGTGGCCGCGACCTTATAGCAAAAGGCGATGTAGCCTACCAAGATGCGCAGCTGAAAGTGGAAAGCGATGCGGTAACCTTGCGTTCTGAAGAAGAGCGCTTGGAGATGCAAAATACCCGCTATAAGCTGACTGGGTTTGTAGGGCAAGGCGCCGCCGAAGATATTGTATTAGATACAGATACCGGCATAGTACTTAAAGAGGTAAGTTTCTCTACTTGCCCTCAAGGTGATGAAGACTGGATGATTCGCGCCAGTGAAATCAGCTTGGAAAAAGGGACTGTATGGGGACAAGCCAAACACACCCGTTTCTACATTGCCGATGTTCCAGTATTTTATTTGCCTTATTTTGCGTTTCCAGTAAGCAATGAACGACAAACCGGCTTATTATTTCCCGAGCTGACAAGCTCTAGTCGAACTGGCGTAGACTACACTCAGCCTTTTTACTGGAATATTGCGCCTAACTACGACATGACCATTTCCCCACGGTTGATGTCATTGCGCGGTCTTCAGCTAAATACCGAGTTTCGTTATCTAACAGACCGCAGTCAAGGGACCGCCTACGTTGAATATTTACCTAGCGATTCGGATATTTCAGGTAACCCAGACCGATATTTTTACCGCCTTGAACACCAAGGGTTAATTGCCGACAACTGGTTGCTCAATATTGATTTTAATGGCCTAAGTGACGACAACTACATAGTGGATCTTGGTTCAGACTACTACAGCCGCTCTGATACTCATTTATACCGGAATATTGGGTTGAGTTACTACTCTCAAAATCTTTCTGTCAGTATGCAGGTAAAAGATTTCGAAGTATTGGGTGATACTGCTGACAGCTATCGCGCTGTTCCAGAAATTAAAGTTAACTACAACAAAGCACTAGGCGAGTACTTTGAGTTTAATCTTGATTCAGAAGTCGCTCATTTTGACAACACATTAGATACTGCGCCAACCGCAACGCGATTTCACATTGCGCCAACGCTTGCCATGCCATTTCGCGCGGCATGGGGAGAATTTGTTGCAGAGACTTCATTATTTCAAACTGTGTATCAGCAAGACAATGTGGAAGGGACTGATTTAGAAGAAGATGTAGAGCGTACCCTTGGTCAGGCTCGCCTTTACGGTGCACTGTACTTTGAAAGAGATACATCTTGGTTTAGTGACGATATGTCGATGACCCTTGAACCAAAAGTTCAGTATCTTTACACGTCTTATGAAGACCAAACTGCCATCGGCTTTTATGACTCAACACCTCTGTTAACTGACGTTGAAGGCTTGTTTCGAGGACAGGAATTTACTGGCCTCGATAGAATTAGCGACAACAACCAGATTACCCTTGGTGCCACCACTCGCATGTTAGATAAAAACAATCGGGAACAATTCGTTCTTAGTGTGGGTCAGATATTCTATCTTGAAGATAATAAAGTGGTTGCGGCAACTAAAAACCAAGATCGATCAGCCCTTGCCGCTGAGGTAGATTGGCGCTTTAACCAAAATTGGTTTTTCCATTCTGATGTGCAGGTCACCACTGACACAGACAAAGTTGACCTGAGCAGCGTGGGCATTGAATACCGTAAAGATGACGCGCGCTTTATTCAATTAAGTCATCGCTACGTTCGCGACCTTAGTGGTGAAACCATTAATCAAATAGGTATTTCAGCAAGCTGGCCAATTTCTGAAAATTGGCAATGGGTTGGCCGTACTTACCGTGATTTAGAGCGCCATCGAAGTGTAGAAACCTACGCAGGTATTCAATATGAGTCTTGTTGCTGGGCAGTTCGACTTGTCGCCCAGCGCAGTTTGAACAACCGCTACAACGACAGTGGCGTTCAGACAACGGATGATTTCGACTCTGGTGTGTCGCTACAGTTTATTTTCAAAGGTATAGGTTCATCAGGAACCCAAAGAAGCATGCTTGAAGACGGTATGTTTGGCTATCGCCAGCCTTATAGTTTAAATTAACCCGCAATTGAGCGCCTAGCAGCGCTTAAAAGCATTAACCAATAATAAAAGAGTGTGTATGAAGTTCATTATCCGTGCATTGATGTTAGGTGCCCTACTCTCGTTTAACAGCGTGGCACAAGAAGTAATGCTTGACCGCGTAGCTGTGATTGTTGATCAAGGCGTTATACTTGAGAGTGAAATTAAAGCCCTTGTACAAGACGTTAAGCGCAACGCTGAAGCTAACAACCAACAGCTACCTTCAGACCGCGCGCTTCGTACACAGGCTATTGAGCGTTTAATTACGAAGAGCCTTCAGCTACAAATGGCTGAGCGTATGGGTATTCGTATCAGTGACCCTCAACTTGAGCAAACCATTGGTAATATCGCGGCCAATCAAAATGCGACCGTAGAACAACTTCGCGCTCAATTGGCCGCTGAAGGCATTGCTTATGATGACTATCGCGAAGATATACGTGAAGAAGTTATCATGGGTGAAGTGCGCCGCGCGAACGTACGCCGCCGCGTTTATATCACGCCTCAAGAAATAGATACGCTGATTGATCTTATGGAGCAACAGGGTGCAACGCAGGCCGAATACCGTTTAGGTCATATACTTATTGGCTTCCCACCTGAACCAACAGACGAGGACATTCAGGCAGCACGTGAGCGCGCGGACAAAGTAATAGCCTTGTTAGAATCAGGCTCTGATTTTGCTAAAATCGCCATTGCCTCATCATCGGGTAACGAAGCGTTAGAAGGTGGTGATATGGGCTGGCTTAATATTAACGCTATGCCAACGCTTTTCGCAGAAGCAATTCAGGACAAGGATAAGGATGCGCTTGTTGGTCCTATCCGAAGCGGCGCAGGCTTTCACATACTTAAAGTACTAGATACTCGCGGTATTGAGAAAGTTACCGTTGAAGAAGTGAACTCACGTCATATCTTGGTTAAGCCATCAATTATTCTAAGCGAAGAAAAAGCAAAAGAGATGCTAGTGCGCTTCAAAGAAGAATTGAAAAACGGTGAAGCGGACTTTGCAGAGTTAGCTAAAGAATATTCAGAAGACCCTGGCTCGGCCCTTCGCGGTGGCGAACTAGGTTGGTCTGCCCCAGGTAATTATGTACCTGAGTTTAAAGAAGCATTATCACAGCTTGAACCTGGCGAATACAGCGACCCAGTGCGCACTGTTCACGGCTGGCACTTAATTCAACTTAACGACCGTCGCATGGATGACGCAACGGATAAACGTAAAGAAGATAAAGCATATCAGCTTATCTTTAACCGTAAATTTTCAGAAGAAACCGAAAACTGGTTACGTGAGATGCGTGATGCCGCTTACGTCGAAGTTGTCGAATCTTAATAATAAGTTATTCATGAGCACACCAATTAAAATAGCAATAACGCCGGGAGAACCGGCCGGTATCGGGCCAGATTTGATCATTAAACTGGCCCAGGAAACATGGCAAGCCCAGCTTGTCGTGTTTGCCGATGGCGACATGCTAAAAGCACGAGCAAGCGCCTTAGGGCTTCCGTTAACACTAATCGATTACGATGCAAATAACCCGCAGATACAAGATGCGGGTTCGTTGTTTATAAAGCAGATAGACAAAACCGCTGATGTTATTCCCGGAACCCTTGATAGTGAGAACGGGCTTTATGTAGTCGAAACCTTACGCCAAGCGTGCCAGGCCAATATGGACGGCGATTTTGATGCTGTTGTAACTGGCCCGGTACACAAAGGTATTATTAACAAAGCAGGGGTGTCCTTCAGCGGACATACTGAGTTTTTCGCCTACCAGTCTAATACCATTGACGTGGTTATGCTGTTGGCTACAGAAGGTTTAAATGTAGCGCTAGCTACGACTCACATTCCTCTTGAATACGTGGCAAAAGCGATAACCCGCGAGCGCCTACACAAAGTTATTCATATTATTAATACTGACCTGAAGCTTAAGTTTGGCATTAATGAGCCCCACATTTATGTATGCGGATTAAACCCGCATGCGGGTGAAGATGGCCATATTGGTACTGAAGAGATCCACACTATCATCCCAGCGCTAAATGAGCTAAGAGACGAGGGCCTTAAGATCACCGGCCCCCTGCCCGCTGACACCATATTTCAGCCTAAATACCTAGAAAATGCCGACGTTGTGCTAGCTATGTATCACGACCAGGGCTTACCCGTGCTAAAATACAAGGGTTTCGGGGCGTCAGTGAATATCACATTAGGATTACCTTTTGTTCGCACTTCAGTCGACCACGGTACTGCATTAGATTTAGCAGGTACTGGTGAAGCCGACGCCGGTAGTTTCAGAAAAGCATTGGAAAAAGCCATTGAGCTTGCACATCATCAACAATGAGTAAAACACATTTAGGCCATACGGCCAGAAAGCGATTCGGGCAGAACTTCCTACACGATGACTACGTGATAGGTAAAATTGTTGCAGCCATCGCGCCAAAAAATGAACAAAACCTGGTAGAAATTGGACCCGGTTTAGGCGCATTAACAGACCCTGTTTGTGAAGAAGTTGACGCACTAACGGTTATTGAACTTGACCGCGACCTTGCCAAACGTCTGCGACATCACCCATTTAACGGCGAAAAACTAACCGTTATTGAACAAGACGCGATGACGATGGATTTTGGCGCACTATGCAAAGAAATGCCAATAAAAGACAAGAAGCTCCGTGTATTTGGTAACTTACCTTACAACATTTCAACGCCGCTAATGTTCCACCTTTTTGATCATGCTCATTGCATCGAAGACATGCATTTTATGCTTCAAAAAGAGGTGGTAAACCGACTAGCTGCGGGACCGGGCTCTAAGAACTACGGCAGACTTTCAGTAATGGCCCAGTACTATTGCCACGTGATCCCTGTTTTGAATGTTCCGCCAGGTGCCTTCAAGCCACCTCCGAAGGTAGACTCGGCCGTTGTAAAACTAGTTCCGCATCAAGCTCCACCCGTTGATGTCGAATCGGTAAACACCCTTGAGCGCGTTTGTGCACAGGCTTTTAATCAACGCCGAAAAACTATTCGTAACTCACTGAAAGACAGCTTAAGTGAGGAAGAAATCCGTGAGTTAGGGTTAGATCCAACTTCTCGCGCAGAAGTGTTATCGCTTAACGACTTCGCCACTATAGCTAATGCTGTGTCGGCGAAAGAGCACCAACAAGAGCAATAAGTTCCTCTATGGATGTACTTGATATAAAGGTGCGGGTGAAAACCCGTCACCTTCCTGACCACCTGCCCTCAGATTCTAAGCAGTTCGCGTTTGCCTACCACATTACTATTGAAAACAATAGTGAACATACCGTACAGCTGCTTAGTCGCTATTGGAAGATAACCGACGCTAACGGTAAAACGTCAGAAGTAGAAGGTGATGGAGTGGTAGGAAAACAGCCTATAATGAAAGCTGGTGAACATTTTGACTATACCAGTGGCGCAGTCATTGACACACCGGTTGGCAATATGGAAGGCTACTATGTAATGGAACTAGAAAGCGGTGAGCGTTTTCGCGTTCCTATAAACATATTTCGCCTAGCCATTCCAAGCATTCTTCATTAAGGTTTCTATGTCTAAAGGTAACACCTACGTCATTGGCGATATTCAGGGCTGTTATGACGGTCTTCGTCGCGTATTGGATAAAGTAGAATTTGACGAGACAAACGACAAGCTGTTTGCTGTCGGTGACTTGGTTGCAAGAGGAGAAGATTCGCTTAGCACATTGCGCTTTCTGAAATCTCTTGGCAGCCAGTTTAATAGTGTTTTAGGTAACCATGACCTCCACTTACTTGCCGTTGTAAACGATATTCGCAAAGCCAAAAAGTCAGATAAGTTAGACCCGCTTCTTAACGCTTCGGATTTAAACGAACTGGTTGATTGGTTGCGGCAGTTCCCTCTAGCGATGAAATTAGATGAAAACTCTGTGATGATCCACGCGGGACTTTATCCTAAGTGGTCTATTGATGAGTGCGTTTCACTTAGTGATGAAGTTAGCAACATCCTTAAGTCCGCTGATTACGCCACTTTTCTTTCAAAGATGTACGGTAATACACCTGACAACTGGTCAGATAAACTCGAGGATGACGAGCGACTGCGCTTTATTGTGAATGCGTGTACGCGCATGCGATTTGTTCATACCGATGGCACCCTCGACTTTGACAATAAGTCTCATCCTAGTACCGTTTCTAATGATCCCAATAGCCCCCTAAAGCCTTGGTTTGAAATAGAAAATACAAAGCTCACAACTAGCCAGCGAGTAATTTTCGGGCACTGGGCCGCCCTATCAGGTCATACAAATAACTCACAATTCGTTGGTTTAGATACTGGCTACGTGTGGGGGCAAAGTATGACGCTATTGAATTTAGATACCTCAACTTTGATTAGCGTTACAGCATAGAATCATTATTGTATACACGCCCACAGATACGAAACTTTTCCGAGGGAGAGCCCGCTTTTCCTTGGCCCAACTGGTTGTACCAGTAATAACAATTAGACTTAAGTGCTAAATAAAATAAACATTAAGTCTTTGTAGCCGATACACTTACTTGTGAAAGTAACGATGATGTTTCGTTACCTGCTCAGCATACAAGCAAACATCACTTTATAAGTGCTATATTTTGTTAGCTGAGGCAGGTAATATCGTTCGGGATAAAAATAAAAAACACTCATCCAGGAGTTCCGATGAAAATAACGGTAGCCACACGCGTAATCGGGGGATTTGTAGCGATTAGCGCACTTCTAATCGTTATAAGTGTTGTCTCACTTTATAACCTCAATTCCATAGGCTCTGCAACAGAGGAAGTAAATGACGTTGCCTTGCCCACGGTAGCAGGCAGTAATGCACTTAAAGCAAGCTTCCTGAATATGGGTCGACTTACCTTCGAAAGCTATATCGAAGAAGATTTAAGTGATCTTAAGGACAAAAGAGCGTCATTTGACTCTGCCAAAGATACCTTTGAAAATGAGTACAATAAGCTAGCGCAGGCCGTTAGTAATGAGCCAGAGCTTAGAAACACGCTAAACAGTGTTCGCGAATCTTATGATGCGTATATTACTAATGTTGAGGCTATGTACAAAAATCACCAAATGTACCTCGACTTGCGCAACAATATACAAGACAAACTAGGTGATGCTGAAGATAACGCAGACGATGCCTCTACCTACCTTCTGGATTTTTCAGACCTAGACGCGGTTCAGCGCGATCCTAATCTTAGACGTGCTGCTGAGATCGGTGGTCAACTTGAAACTTCGCTTCTCTCTCTTCTTACTGTTTCATACGAGTACATTAAAACCGAAACACTGGTGCGTTCACAGACGCTCGGTAACGAGGTCGACCTTGTAGTTGAAAAAGTAGTTACCCAGCTAAGCGAAATGGTTGAAGCTGCGGGGGGTCGTGATGACTCAGGTACACTTGATGATATTAACGACTTAGTTAATGACGCCATCAACGCCATAAAAGCTAACGACGGCGTTGTGCAGCTTCATGTCGACCGACTAGAGCGCAGAAATGACGCTGAACAAGCACTTAACGCATCTGATTCAAATATTACGCAGGGTGTTGTCGCACTTGAAAACCTGCTGAATCTTGCTGATAAGAAAGCATCTCATATAGAAAATCAGGTAAACGGTGCTATTACAACGGGTAACACCTTTGTTATTGTTGTTGTTCTCATCTCTATTGCCGTAGCAGCCTTTATTGGCTACGTCACAGTTCGCGCTATTACACACCCGCTTTATCGCGTAAACGAACTACTTACTGTTGCGTCATCAGGTGACCTTACTCATCGCCTAGACGATTCAGCGCAAGACGAGTTTGGGCTACTAGCAAGAAACTGTAATACGCTAATTGGCAACCTGAAAGAGCTGATTACTGCCATTAACGTTCGCGCAGAGCAGTTAGCTGCGGCATCGGAACAGACATCAGCCGTGACGGCACAAACCACCCACTCTATTCAGGATCAGAAATCACAAATTGGCCAAGTCGCAACGGCGACAACAGAAATGCACTCAACGTCGCAACTTGTTGTGCAAAATGCCGAAGATACGCTTAGCCAAATTCGTCATGCAGATGCCGAAGCTGAAAATGTTCGCCAAATCTCGTTAGAGAACAAGAACACTATTGAGATCTTGTCTCGGGATGTTCAAGAAGCAGCCGACGTGATTAATAAGCTTCACCAAGATAGCGCAAGCATTGGTGGTATTCTTGACGTTATTCGCGGTGTTGCCGACCAAACTAACTTACTTGCATTAAATGCTGCTATTGAAGCTGCACGCGCCGGTGAACAAGGCCGAGGCTTTGCGGTAGTTGCAGACGAAGTAAGAACCCTTGCGAGTCGCACACAGGAGTCGACACAAGAAATCAATGCCATGATTGAAGTGCTTCAAGCTGGGGCTGAAAAAGCGGTGTCTGTGATGGACCAAGGTAAAGAGCAAACCGCCGCCTGTGTTGCACAAACCGAAAAAGCCACGCAAGCGCTCGATATCATTACTGATGCGGTTCACAAAGCTCATGACGTTAGCTCTCAAATTGAGCAGTCAGCCCGTGAACAAAATACAGTCTCGCAAGAAATTAGTGAAAAGCTTGAAACCATTGTGGGCATTGCTGAAGAGACGACAGCGGGTGCCCAGCAAACGTCTGAATCTAGCCATGAAGTGGCACGTCTTGCCGAAGAGCTACAGCAGTCTATCAGGCAGTTTAAAGTTTAGCCTCTTACAAGTAATACAAACAAAAAACGGTCGCCTTGAGGCGACCGTTTTTTTATGCTTTACGTAAACCTAATACTTATTCAAACAATGCCGAATGCAGCTTGCGAACCACGTCATCACTGTCGGTCTCGTTAACCAAGAACGATAGGTTGTGTGGGTTAGCCCCAAAGCAAATCATGCGCAGGTTAAAATCAGAAACCGCAGATAGAATCTTACTTGAAACTCCAATAGCCGTTTGCATGTTGTTACCTACAACGGTGACAAGGTCATAACCTTTTTCTACTTTAACGTCACAGATAGTTTCAAGCTCGGCAATAGTCTCTTTATTCAAACGCTGGGCTACAGAGTTCGCGGGATTATCAAGAGTAAAAGATACCGAGATTTCCGATGTTGTTACCAAATCAACACTCAGCTTATGCTTAGCGATGATAGCAAATACCTGCTGTAGGAAGCCTTGCGCGTACATCATTTTCGGTGTTTTCACTGTCACCATTACTTGCTCTTTACGGCGAGTAATAGCACGGTACGGTGGTTCGTGCTCACAATCACGCACAATCCATGTACCACCCTTTTCAGGCTCTTTGCTTGACCCTACAAACACTTTAATGTCTTTACGCAGGGCAGGCTCCATGGTTGCAGGATGTAACACTTTAGCACCAAAGGTGGCCATTTCCGCCGCTTCTTCAAAGCTCAGTTCAGGTAGCGGATGGGCAGCAGGAGTAATGCGCGGATCAGTTGTGTACACACCCGTTACATCAGTCCAAATCTCGCACGATTCTGCATCAAGCGCTTCAGCAAGTAGTGCAGCCGTAAAATCAGAACCACCACGACCTAACGTTGTAGTGCGGCCTTCTTCATCTGCACCAACAAAGCCTTGTGTAACTACAATAGCGTCTTTGATTTCTGGCGCGAGCAACTGTTTGGCAAGTTTTTCAATTTCTTCTATTTGAGGCGCGCCTTCACCGAATTCACTGTCAGTACGAAGTACTTTGCGAACATCAAAGTTCATGGTTTTCACGCCTTGCTCTGCAAGCACTGATGAGAACATCAATGATGACATTCGCTCACCCATAGATAGCAGCTGATCTTTTAAATCATCGCGGTGAAGTATTTCTTCGTGAAACGCTAAGCTGCGCATTTCTTCTAGCAAATCGTTAAGTTTAGGCTCTACTGCATCTTTGTCATCAAGCTTATTCAGAATAGCGTGTTCTATATCCACAATGGCTTTGCAGGTTTCTTCAATTTGCTGTTGCGTCATTGGCGTATGCGCTAGGCTAACAAGGTGATTTGTTACCCCAGCTGAAGCACTCACTACCACGATGCGTGTTTTTTCATTACCGGCAACAATTCGGGCGCAGTTTTGCATTACTTCGTAATTCGCTACGCTAGTTCCACCGAACTTAGCTATCGATAAGGCATTTGTCACTATATTTAACTCCAGAATAAAACTAGCTTTTCGCTAGCAGCAACCGCGCTGTACGCAGTTAATCAATCGTTATTTGGTCGCCTACTTTTATATTATTCTCGGCAAACCACCCTTGGTTCATTTCCAACGCGTAAAGTACCTCTTTCGATGATCCGACCGACTCCAAACTATGAGGAGTGAGAGGTTTTATATCCGTTATTACGCCATTTCTGTCGATAAATGCTACGTCTAAGGGTACAAAGGTGTTTTTCATCCACATGCCCGCAAATTTGGGGCTAGAAAACTTAAAAAACATACCGCAGTCTTCGCACAAAGCTTTGCGAAACATAAGGCCCTGCGCGCGTTGCTCAAAGGTATTGGCATACTCAACTTCATAGTGCTTGCCACCTATCTCCAGTGTAATAGATTCGAAGTCCACTGAATTCAGTGACGATACAGGGTCTACCTGCGCTTTTGCACACCCTAAGGTTAATACAAGTGCAGCAACAATAAAGAAAGATTTTCCCATTAGACATTCCTTTTCGCCATAAAAAAAGCCGGTCACCACTAAGGCAACCGGCTTTGTAGTTTATACACTATTTTAAGCAACATTCAACGTTGGAATAATGCGCGCCTTAGCTTCTTCTTCCGCCTTTTTAAAGCTAGGCATTTTGTCGAAGTTTAAGTAGCGGAATACTTCTCCTGACATTGCGTTAATTTTGCTGGCGTATTCCATGTATTCCTCAGAGGTAGGAATGCGACCCACAATTGCGCCAACCGCGGCAAGCTCCGCTGAGGTTAGATACACATTCGCCCCATCACCTAAACGGTTAGGGAAATTTCGGGTTGATGTTGAAAGCACTGTGGCGCCTGCATCTACCCTGGCTTGGTTACCCATACAAAGTGAACACCCCGGCATCTCGGTGCGTACGCCCACGCGACCGTAAATGTTGTAATATCCCTCTTCCATTAGTTGTGCCTTATCCATCTTAGTAGGTGGCGACATCCATAAACGGGTTGGAAGTGTTTTATTGTATTGCTCAAGCAATTTGCCGGCTGCACGGAAGTGGCCAATGTTTGTCATACACGAGCCAATAAAGACTTCATCTACCTTATCACCTGCAACGTCAGATAAGGTTTTCGCATCGTCAGGATCATTCGGGCAGCACACGATAGGCTCTTTAATGTCATTAAGGTCTATTTCGATAACCTCGGCATATTCAGCATCCGCATCGGCGCGCATTAATTCTGGGTTAGCTAGCCACTCTTCCATTTTCTGCGCCCGGCGCTCTAGCGTACGAGGGTCGCCATAACCTTCATTAATCATCCAGCGAAGCATGGTAATGTTTGAACGCAGGTATTCAGCTATCGACTCTTCAGAAAGGTTGATAGTACAACCTGCAGCTGAACGTTCTGCCGACGCATCCGATAACTCAAACGCCTGCTCTACAGTAAGGTTTTCCAACCCTTCGATTTCTAAAATACGGCCAGAGAACGCATTAATTTTGCCTTTTTTCTCTACCGTTAATAGCCCTTGTTTAATGCCATATAGCGGAATGGCATGTACAAGGTCACGTAAGGTAATGCCCGGCTGCATCTCGCCTTTAAAGCGCACCAATATAGACTCAGGCATATCCAGTGGCATAACGCCCGTTGCTGCTGCAAACGCCACCAAGCCAGAGCCGGCAGGGAACGAAATACCTAATGGGAAACGAGTATGCGAATCACCACCAGTCCCTACTGTGTCAGGCAGCAGCATGCGGTTTAACCAGCTATGGATAATGCCGTCTCCGGGACGAAGCGATACCCCACCTCGATTCATAATAAAATCAGGTAGCGTGTGCTGGGTTTCAATATCCACCGGCTTTGGATAAGCAGCAGTATGACAGAAGGACTGCATAGTTAAATCGGCAGTAAAACCAAGACAAGCAAGGTCTTTAAGCTCATCGCGGGTCATTGGCCCCGTGGTATCTTGCGAGCCCACGGTTGTCATTTTAGGTTCGCAGTAGGTGCCTGGGCGAATACCTTCAACGCCACACGCTTTGCCCACCATTTTTTGCGCTAGCGAGAATCCCGCGCCGCTGTCTTTTGGCTGCTCAGGCGTACGAAATAAATCCGTTGGGCCTAAGCCTAGTGTCTCACGCGCTTTCTCGGTAAGACCGCGCCCGATGATCAGGTTAATACGTCCGCCGGCACGCACCTCATCTAAAATAACTTTCGATTTATAGCTGTATTCAGCAAGTAGCTCACCGGTTTCGTGGTTGGTGATTTTGCCTTCAAATGGGTAGATATCTATCACATCTCCCATATTCATTTTTTCAACGTCGGCTTCAAATACTAGTGCGCCCGCGTCTTCCATGGTGTTAAAGAAAATAGGTGCGACTTTGGAACCAATACATACGCCACCGCCCCGTTTGTTAGGCACACCCGGTAAGTCCTCGCCAAAGAACCACAAAACAGAGTTAGTGGCCGACTTACGCGATGAGCCGGTACCGACTACATCACCAACAAAAGCAACGGGGTAGCCCTTACTTTTGACTTCTTCTATTTGCGCCATTGGACCTTTAACGCCTGGCTCCTCTGGCTCTAGCCCTTCGCGAGGCATTTTGTAAGCTGCAAGAGCGTGTAATGGTATGTCTGGACGTGACCATGCATCCGGAGCGGGAGATAAATCATCGGTATTGGTTTCACCTGTAACCTTAAACACCGTGTATGTAATTTTATCGTCCATTAGCTTGCGCGATGTAAACCACTCGCCTTCAGCCCAAGATTTAATAATATCAGTGGCGTATTCATTACCCGCTTTGTGCTTCTCTTCCACATCGTGATAGGCATCAAACATCAGCAACGTGTGTTTTAACTCCTTGGCAGCCAATGGCGCAAGGTCTTCATCGTCAAGTAGCTCTACTAACGTCGCAATGTTATAACCGCCATGCATATTTCCCAGCAATTCAACAGCTTTCTCTTTTGAGATAAGTTCACAACTGTCTTCGCCTTTTGCAATAGCACTTAGAAAACCAGCTTTGACGTAAGCCGCTTCATCAACCCCCGGTGGCACACGCTCTGAAAGCAACTCTAATAAGAATTCTTCTTCACCTGCTGGCGGGCTTTTCAGCAAATCGACAAGGGCTGCTACCTGTTCTGCATTAAGAGGTTTTGGGGGGATATTTTGGGCTGCACGCTCTTCAACGTGATTGCGATAGTCTTGTAACACAGTCTCTTCCTCTAAGTTAGCTTGCGCAATGGGAGTAAACGGTCTTGTACGCACTTGACGCAAGGAGTGTTTAATTAATCATCAACAGTATAACTTCACGGGCTAAATTTTGAAATTTTTAGCCTCTATTATCCGCTTATAATCGCTATTCATAACATTACTTTTGAACGCTAAAAGCGATTAAAAAGCAATGCAGAAAGTGACAAAAACAATTACTGGTTAAGTAAGTTATAGGGTTTTATATTTTGAACACAAGGGTTTTGCTTTATGTGAAGCTTGTTCAACTGAAGTGCATCGTAAAGGATAGATAACAGTTAATTAAAAGTTCAATATTGAGGCTATTTCGCTTATTAATAACTGTACTATTTTGATAAGTCGGCGTCGGGTCTAGTTCGAAGGTAGCTGGCAAACTTTGGCTTACCGTTTTTCGTTACACCGTAAAACTTGAAAGTTACCCAGCTACCTACCGCCGGAGGCGCTTGCCGGTCTTTCTTAGAAAACCCCGTTCCCAGTTTAAATCGAATGCCGGCCGATGTTTCTACCAGCAGTGAACCCATCATGCCTTTAAATTTTCCTTTCCCTGGAAGTTGCGCCAATACTTTCGCTTCAGCATCTTCAAAATGTTTTACCTTTAGTAGATCGTCACTACGCCCTGGCTGGTAAAACGCCTTCCCGTGATGAAGCATCAGCCCTTCACCACCGTCTTTAGTTACTTGTTTAAGTTCTTCTTCAAGCGCGGTTAGAGACGAAAGCTTAAACTGAGGGATCACGGCAAATGTAGGATTGGGGGTGGCCTTTCTAAGACTATTAAGCTTGTTCAGTCGGCTGTCAAAACGCTGGCCTGCTACAGGCATGTCGAAGGCCATAAACCTAACCTTAGCCCAGCGTGTGTCTGATATAGACGCTGCTGCAATTTCGTCCGCGGTAGTTTCGTCCGCGGTAGTTTCGGCGCTAGTTTCGGCTCCAACCAAAGAATTAGCGACAGGGTGCGACTTCCCTTCTGTTAACTTAGAAAGCACGATGGAAGCAGTAAGTTCAAATTGCCCTCTTTCTATCCAAAGTTCACCGTCGATAGTCGCTTTAGGCCAATTGGCGGTAAACCAAGCTGGCGCAAATATTTTGTTGTTGTTTCGGGTTCTAAGTTCAGTGCCATCCCATCGTGCGCGAATACCGTCTAACTTTTCGCTCACCCAGTAATCGGTGATGTTTATATCTTGGCGGGTGTGTTCATACTGCTTGGCAAGCTGCAAACCGTCGACAATATCAAGCTTGCTCTGTGCACAAACGTGAGTAATTGCAGTCATCAAAGACACACAGACAAATGTCAGAATATAACGCATTGGCTCTTTCCATAAGTTATTAAACGGAGCCGTTAAAGTCATTAGAAAGAGACTAAAACGACAAAGGCAGAGTAAATTACTCTGCCTTTGGAATTTTTATAACTGTACGTAAGAAGGTTTTTAATTGGCTGAAAAAATCTTAGTCAGTGATGATATCAAGAACTGAGATGAGCACATCCTCGGCTAATGCCTCACCAAACGTTCTTTCTTCGTCACGTCTCTTTTGGTAGGTCTCCAAACATGCGTTTAGCCGCTCATCAGCAGTATTCACTTCATAAACTTCAGCGCGATTAGCTTGCTCAATACAGTGTTCAGTTTGCGCTGTCGAAACCGTACTGCATCCGCTCGTTACAGCGCCAATCCCAATCATAAAAACGGTAGCAATACTGATTGTGTGTTTAATTTTGCTTTGGTATTTCAAAGTAGCTTACTCATTGAGTAAATCATGCAAACGCTTTTGTCTATTTGTATAAACTTGATAACCATCGTGCTGCGGTGTAGAAAGCTCCAAAGCCTTGTTTACACTCTCAAGTGCTTTTTTATACTCACCCATTTGCTCGTAACCATACGCTATGCCGTTATACGGGTCAGGCATCTCGGGGTACTTAGCTATATCGTGCTTAAACAGCTCAATAGCCTTGTCGTAATTTTCAGAACGCACATAATGATAACCTAATTCTCGAATTACCCATTCAGGCGCCTCTAATTTTTCCCCGCGTTGCTTTGAAACGCGATCGTAATATTTGCCAATGCTTTGAATATCCCCATCGAACTGTTCAGGCCTTAAATAAGCCGAAAAGAACAAGTTGTGATAAGCACTAAAAATAGACGCTGCCGTAACCAAATTGTGCCGAACACCGGCATATTCATCATTTACCCACCTCAAACCAGCAGGTTGGTTTGCCCGCATACCCAAAATCATATCATCATAGTAGGGTCGCATTGGCGCCGGTTCGTTGCCTATAGACGTATAGATATAGTGATCCAATTGGCTGGAAGATTTAAAAAACGCAACCGTTCTTTTTGCCGGCGCGCCATAGTTCCACCACACCGCAGGACTATAGGCAATCACAGCACTAAAGAGCTCAGGATGTTGAGTGAGCGCATACAACCCGAATACACCACCAGCGGAACCGCCAGCAATCACCCGAAAATCATGCACCCGGTATTTATTCTCTACCATTGGGATAAGTTCAGTGGTTATAAAAGACAAAAAGTTTGCCCCGCCCCCACCATAACCTACAGGCCCGTATGGGTCTTCATTTGCTGTAGGGAAAAGATCTCGAAAACGATCGGTATTTTCAATGGCGACGATAATTACTTCTGGCGCAGCATTTTCAGATTGAAGTGATTCAAGTACCGCATTCATTATAGGTAGATAAACCGCACCATCTAGCCGATAAATTACAGGATACTTCTTGTCAGGGTTTTCGGCGTAGCCTTTAGGAAGTTGAACAACGACTTCTCGTTCTTCCTTTAACACTTTAGATTCGAACTTCTCTACTTTCAGTTCGTAATGTTGGCTGTCTTTGTCTGTCTCGCTATTAACCGAAAGGCTCGTTAAAGCAAAAAGCAGTAGGGCTATAACAGTCGCTATTTGTGAGTTCAAACTTAAATCCTTTTATAAGGCGCTTTTCTTTTCAAAGTAATACTGTTTACTTAATAGGACCAAGCGCGTTTTTACTTTAGTGTTGCGATAACAGGGGGTTATTGGGAATCTCGATACCTTAAACCCACGTTACTCTGTATAAGCCTCTTTAGCAATATAGGAACTTTTTGTAGACATTTCTCCGCCCAAATATTTTGTCAGTACAGCGTGTAGTTCCGTTTTATTGACGGGTTTTGTGAGATATCCATTCATCCCGTATGCTAGTGCTTTATCTATTTCTTCGGCAACTACCGCGGCAGTGAACGCTATAATGGGAATAGTGATGTTTGCTTGTCGCAACGCTAGAGCGGCTTCAGAGCCGTTCATTTCAGGCATGTGTAGGTCCATTAAAATCAGGTCGACATGCTGCTTTTGTGCGACTTCCACTGCCTCTTTGCCGTTATCTGCTATCACGACTTTTAATCCTGTGTCTTCTAACAAGGATTTAGCGACAACTTGGTTAATGTCATTATCTTCTGCAACCAAAACAGTAAGGTTTGAAAACGACGGTGTGCTGTTCTGTTCTTTAGTGCCAATTACACTATCTGTAATCTCAAACGGTAATTCGAAGTAGAACTCACTCCCCTGGCCAACAGCGCTTTTTAGATACACGGTGCCGCCCATTGCTTCAACTAAACTTTTTACTATCTGTAATCCAAGTCCAGTACCTCCGTGTACGCGATTTATGCTGCTGTTCGCTTGGGTAAATGCGTCGAATACGCGCTCTTGTTCATCAACGTCAATCCCCTCTCCCGTGTCTTTTACCGAAAATCTTATAAATTGGTGGGTCTTCGAAGCTTCACCTTTCGATAGCCCGAGGGTTACACTGCCCTTATGTGTAAACTTGATCGCGTTACTCACTAAGTTGTTTAACACTTGTGAGAGGCGAGTAGCATCACCCACCACATTCGTATTCAATGCCTTGTCTACATTTATTCGCAATGAAATTCCTTTGTTCTGCGCCAATTGCGCATAAAACGCCACACAATCTTTCGCAGTACTTTTTAGATTAAAAGGAATGTTCTCCAGCGCGAGCTTACCTGCGTTCAGTTTAGAGAGATCTAATATGTCGTTCAAAATACGGTTAAGCGATAACCCTGAACGCTGAATCTTCTCCAGATTAGGCCGTGCACTTTCCGATACCTCATGAGATAGCACTACATCGGTTAATCCCAAAATACCGTTTAATGGCGTGCGAATCTCGTGTGACATGGTGGCAAGAAATCGTGATTGTGCGGCCGACGCTTGCTTTTCGTTCTCAAGCGCCCTGTTTAACTCGAGGGTTTTCTTTTTACTTTCTAGTAAAGCTTTCTCCAATTGGCTCGCTAAAACATAGATGATTAGGGAAACAATCACGTTTGTTAGACATAACCTTAACCAAAGACCTTCATCGTAGGGTTTATCGTAGAAAGGGACCAGAAAAGTGCAGCTTGCGAGCACCACCATGGCAACACCTCTCCAGCTATTAGAAAGCAACAAAATAGGAAATATGGTGGCAATAGGTGCAAGGGCTGCGGGCATAAGTCCATTGCTTATGACCAAATAAGGGGCCACTGGAATCGTGAGTAAGGCCCATAACTTTGCTAATAGCTCCTGTTTTTTAGGAAAGGTGAGACCTACTACAGATATAACACACCACGAGAGACCGAAAAACGACGCCACATAAACGTTATCGGGTTGTTTAATAGCAATAACCACGAGTATCAGTAGAGAAAAAACCAGCAAAATTTTAAACCCTGCGCCTCGCAAGGTCATGGTGACTTCGCCAAAAGATTCAGTTGCTGTGGTGTACTGCTGCGACATTAGCGTTCTAAAGATAAACAGTTGATAAGACAGTATAAGTACTAAACAGCGATTTTGCATGACAAAAATAGGGTCAGAGTCGCGACTCTGACCCTATTATTGGCCCGAACCTTGCCAACATATTTAATATTGTTGTCTTGAGCCTTGCCTATAGCACTCCAAGGCCTTTAGACTCGTTCTTTTTTCATTGTCCGCACCTGTTTGGTGCATGAATAGGTTAAATAAGGTCACTATGCGCTTAAGTAGTTTTGTTTTATTCGTTTGTATATCGCTATCGTCTTTAGCAAATGACGATACTGGTCAGTACGGTCCAAAAGATTTTTCCAATGTTGCAAACAAATGGACAGCCGTGGTTGCTGCTTATGAGCCAGAAATTGAAGCCATTGACACCGCGTTTGCGACTATGGACGACGCTCAAATTACGCAAACGGTTTATATTAAAGGGGTTAAGTACCAGCTTGGCACCTACAAAGGTGAGCCCATTGTTGTATTTAGTACGGGTGTCAGTATTACCAACGCAGCAATGACTGTGCAGATGGCGTTGGATTACTTCCCTATTGATAAGCTGGTTATGATGGGTATCGCAGGGGCCATAAACCCGAAATATACACCAGGCGATATCGCAGTGCCTGAACGTTGGTACTTTCACGATGAATCCGTCTATATCAACCCGAAAAAGAATGATGCTAGCACCTATGAGCTTCCGGACTACTACGCTAAACAGCTTGAGTATTACAAAGCGCGACGGAAGACAGACAAGCACTCGCCAAGCTATAAAAACATTGGCTTTATTCATCCTACTGAAGTGGCTGTAGTTAAAGAAGGATGGGACACCCGAAAAAGAATGCCTTATTTCACTGCCGATAAGGCATTGTTAGAGATGGCAAAACGCGCGCTCAAAAAGATCCCGCCTATCACTATGCCATCAGGTAAGGAAATACTGGTTGATATAGGTGGAAATGGAGTAACAGGTTCAGTATTCGTAGACAACGCTAAATACCGTGAGTGGCTGCGTGACGTTTACACGGCTGATGTTGCAGAAATGGAATCGGCAACCGTCGCACAGGTGAGTTTTGTTAACGACGTAGATTGGTTAATTATCCGCTCAATTAGCGACTTAGCGGGCGGTCAGCACGGTAAAAATGTTGAGAATGTATTTGACGCAATAGCCTCTGGCACCGGCACCAAACTACTACTTGGCATACTTGACGAACTCGTAGCAACCGACGCCGAATAACAAATAAATGGGGTCAGAGTACATTTTTCGGCATTTAAGCAGAGTAGGTTTCAAAGAAATGTACTCTGACCCCAATCTTCTTAGTTTATCTACTCTGACCCCATTATTTTGTACTTTGACCCCATTATTTCGGGTATAAAAAAGCCCCAACCTTGGTTGGGGCTTTTTAATGCCTTGTTTAGCGGTAAGTGCTTATACGCGCTTAACGGCTACATCTGCTTCGAACTTAGGCTTAACTGCCAAGTCTTCAGAAGGTGGAGCAAACTTAGTTAGGTCAATGCCTGCAACTGCTTGCTTGTACTCTTCTGTCGTTGGGAAACGACCAAGAACCGTTGAAAGTACTACTAGCGGCGTAGAGCCTAGTAGTGATTCACCTTTCTTCTCAGCAGAGTCAGCTACAACACGACCTTGGAAAAGACGTGTAGAGGTAGCAATTACGGTATCGCCCGGCTCAGCTTTTTCTTGGTTACCCATACATAGGTTACATCCAGGACGCTCTAGGTAAAGAATGTTATCGTACTTAGTACGCGCTGCTTCTTTAGGCTTAGCATCGTCGAATTCAAAGCCTGCGTATTTTGCAAGTACTTCCCAGTCGCCTTCTGCTTTTAGCTCGTCAACGATGTTGTATGTAGGTGGAGCAACAACAAGTGGCGCTTTGAACTCTACAGAGCCGTTAAGCTTCTCTAGGTTACGCAGCATTTGCGCGATAATTTGCATGTCGCCTTTGTGCACCATACAAGAACCCACGAAACCTAGGTCTACTGGCTTACCATCGTAATAAGAAACTGGACGGATTACGTCGTGGGTATAACGCTTAGATACGTCTTCGTTGTTTACGTCTGGGTCAGCGATCATTGGCTCATCGATTTGGTCTAAGTCGATAACCACTTCTGCGTAGTACTTAGCGTTGTCATCTGGTGCAAGCGCTGGTACTTCGCCAGACTTGATTTCAGCAATACGCTTGTCAGCAAGGTCAATTAGACCCTGAAGCATGTTCGCTTCGTTATCCATACCCTTGTCGATCATGATTTGGATACGGCTCTTAGCAAGCTCAAGTGACGCAACCATAGTCTCGTTATCAGAGATACAAATTGACGCTTTCGCTTTCATTTCTGCAGACCAATCAGTGAACGTAAACGCTTGGTCAGCAAGTAGAGTACCGATTTGCACTTCAATGACGCGACCTTGGAACACGTTCTCGCCAGCGAATTGCTTAAGCATTTGAGCTTGAGTAGCGTGAACCACATCACGGAAGTCCATGTGCTCTTTCATGCTACCTTTAAAGGTCACTTTCACAGACTCTGGAATTGGCATTGCCGCTTCACCTGTCGCAAGTGCTAGTGCTACCGTACCTGAGTCGGCACCGAATGCTACACCTTTTGACATACGCGTGTGCGAGTCACCACCAATGATGATGGCGCGGTCGTCAACGGTGATGTCGTTAAGCACTTTGTGAATAACGTCAGTCATTGAGTGGTAAACACCTTTAGGGTCACGTGCTGTGATTACGCCAAAGTTGTTCATGAATGACATTAACTTAGGAATGTTAGCCTGTGCTTTCTTATCCCATACTGACGCCGTATGACAACCAGACTGGTATGCACCGTCAACAGTAGGTGAAATAGTTGATGCCGCCATAGACTCTAGTTCTTGGCAGGTCATTGGGCCAGTGGTGTCCTGAGAACCTACAATGTTTACTTTAACGCGAACGTCAGAACCCGCGTGAAGCGGCGCATCTGAATTTACACCTACCGCATTGCGGTTAAAGATTTTTTCTACAGCAGTAAGGCCTTGGCCTTCGTGTGAAACTTCTTTCGATTGCGCGTAAACTGCTGGCGCTTCAACACCAAGTGTACGTGCAGCAAAAGATTGTAGCTGCTTACCGAATACTACAGCGTAAGAACCACCCGCTTTCATGAACTCCATTTTCTGAGGAGTAAATGAGGCAGATACGTCAGCCAGTTCTTCTGAACCGTTGAAAAGCTTCTTCGCTTTGGTATCAATAGTCAGTACCGTACCAGTTGCAACAGAGTAAGCTTCTTCAAGCACTGGGTCGCCGTTTTCATCGCGAACTACTTCGCCATTTGCGTCAGTTTTCTTAACCCAGTTTTTAAGGTCAAGACCAATACCACCAGTTACGTCTACAGTAGTAAGGAAGATAGGTGCGATACCGTTAGTACCAGCAACAATTGGCGCTTTGTTTACAAAAGGAATGTACGGGCTTGTAGGCTCACCAGCCCAAAGTGCTACGTTGTTCACACCAGACATACGTGAAGAACCTACACCCATTGTGCCTTTTTCAGCAATAAGCATTACTTTTGCGTTAGGGTGCTTTTTACCTAGCTCAACAATTTCTTGCTGCGCTTCAGGAGAAATCATGCACTGGCCGTGAAGTTCACGGTCTGCACGAGAGTGCGCTTGGTTACCTGGAGAAAGAAGGTCAGTTGAGATATCACCTTCAGCAGCGATATAGGTCACTACTTCGATTTTCTCTGGAACGTCAGGAAGCTTGGTAAAGAATTCAGCTTTTGCGTAGCTTTCTAGCACGTCTTTAGCAATCGCGTTACCTGCTTTAAATGCCGTTTCAAGACGCTCAGTATCGGCTTCGTATAGATAAACCTGAGTTTTCAACACTTCAGCTGCAGGCTTGGCAACTGTTTCATCATCAGAAAGAGCAAGATCTAGAAGTGCTTCTACAGACGGACCACCTTTCATGTGTGAAAGTAGCTCAAGTGCAAACTCTGGCGTGATTTCTTCTACTTTTTCTTCGCCAAGTACAATTTCTTTCAAAAATTGTGCTTTAACACCAGCGGCAGGCGTAGTTCCTGGCAAGGTGTTATAGATAAAGAATTTTAGAGAGTCTTCGCGGTGCTCGTTTGTTGTATCTTTGATTTGAGCAATAATTTCAGACAGCAGTTCTGCACTGTCAATTGGCTTAGGGTTAAGACCTAATTCCGTTTTACGGGTTTCGATCTCTGCCAGATATTCTGAATACAAACTCATATAGTTCTCTCGGTCTTAGTTTTACTTGGGCGTAGTGTTAAGTCGGTCTTAGCTATACGCATATAAAAATGAGGGATATTTTAACTGATTTTTAGCAGTTACGTAATGACTGAAAGTAATCAGTTGGTTATACAACTGCTCAAACCAAAGTTAAATAAACCTCAAAGAGCATAGGTGCAAAAAATGACTTTTTGAAAAAAATGCGCAATAACTATTAAATTCAGTTACTTATAAAGATAATGACTGAAGTGCAAAATCATTTTTAATGAGAATGGTTTGACCAATAAAGATAAATAATAGTGTTGTACTTATGACAAAGATTCATTCTGTTTATGGTGAGACCAGTTCAAATTACCTTCAAATTTGAAACAAAATTTCAGTTTATTGATTTTTTATTGTGCATTGTTCTGTTTAGGTGAAACTTTTACTACCTTGGCATTCTCACCGTCAGTTAAAAGTAGAAGGTTACCTTGGTGATCAACCGCTATATCTCTTAATCGCACTTCTAGTTCCTCATAAATTTTCGTAGAAACATATTTATTCGGTATTTTATGGACCGCATATAAGGCTTTAGCTTTCAAACTGGTAACAAGTAAGGTATCGGTCAACATTGGATACTGATCATGTGAGTAGTAAATCATGGATGACGGCGCGATGGATGGTGTCCAATCCACAATGGGGTCTGTCATATCCGGATAAGTTGAAAAAGGTGAAATTCTGGCACCTGAATAGTCTTTTCCTAACGTAACTACAGGCCAACCATAGTTCGCGCCTTTTTGAAGCAAGTTTACCTCGTCGCCGCCATCGGGACCGTGTTCATGCAGAAATATCTGCCCTTTAGGCCCCTGCACTAACCCTTGAGGGTTGCGATGCCCCAAGGTAAATACATAAGGACTTTTAGAGAAAGAAGGATTCGTTAGCGGTTCACCTGATAGTGTAAACCCTAGCACTTTACCTAACTGTGAGCTAACAACCTGTGCTTGCTCTCGGTAATCAAATCCGTCACCGGTAGTGACTAGGAAGCCCTGTTCTTGGCTTGCATCACTAGTTCTAAGCTGAAGAAGCTTCCCGCCATAGTGCACAGGCGTATCTTTTGTTTGCGCTACTTCAATTACGGGTTCAATATTACTAATGCCAGAAGTGAGAGAAAGCTCACCTTTTACTACAGCAAGACGGTTAGCATCATCACTACCCTTGGAATAACTAAGCAATACAGTGGAATTGGCGGGGAACCGGGAAGGGATAAGAATATCTAGCACACCTCCCTGACCTTTTGTATACAAGTTATCGAGAGCCAAAGAGAACCTAGAAATCTCACCGTCATCATCAGCAATAACGAGCTCTCCATCTCTTGTCACTATCACTATATACGTAGTTGCGTTCACCTTATCGATAACTGTTGTTAACGCCTTTGGAAACGCTATCGAGGTTACCAAGTCTTCGGTTACTACGTTACTAGCAAAACGTTTTAAAGACGCCGGCTCATCGCTTATAACCGCATGCTTTTGGGTATTACGTGTGGGCTCGACACGAGCGTCAGAAGCGAGACTTGACGCCAGAACATGCGAAAACGCTCCACTAGCTAACGCAAAAACCAAAAACTTTCTTACGATACGCTCTAACTCCATTGTTATTGTCCTCGAAGGCCTTAGCTAAGCTAATTTAAGCTATAAAGATATGCTTGGTTATTAAGCACAATATAACTACATTCAGTGTTCTTGTTGCGCTTTGTCGATAGTTAATACATGGTAATAACAGACGAACCTCGGAATGTGATACATGAGACACTTAACTCGCCGCGCTATTTTTCATTTTATCCCATCTTGGGCAGTCGGTTTCCTACTTGCAAGTCTATTTCATTCAATTTCTGTTTTGATGGGCTTGGTTCAAATTGGCGTCGAGTTAAACGTTAACGATTGGCTATCCATGATATGGCAGGACGCTATAGGTCTCTTACCCACTTACGGTGCTATTATCGCCGTAACTTTGCTGTTAGCTTTTTCAATAACGCACTTAATAGTCAACCGTCTAGGCCTTAACGACGCAAAAAGCGCGAACAGCACTAGCCGAACGGTTCTCTTCGCTGCTGCAGGTGGTCTTTCTTTCCTACTGATGTTGCTAGCCATGCAGCCTATTTTAAATGTCACCCTTATTGCAGGTGCTCGCTCGACACTAGGACTTGCGGCTCAATGTTTTGCAGGCGTCTGTTCAGGGTTTCTCTATCGCCAATTCAGTGATAGTTTCAGCCACCATCAATAACCAAAACTTATACTACTAAATAAGCCAACACTGATGTAAATAAAAAGTTAAGTTTGCTAATGTAAGGAGCATACCTTACATCCTTTGCCTTATTAGGAATAAGCAACATGATAACTTACCCAGATAATGTGACATGCCTAGCCGACTATATTGAAAGTGTTTTAAAGAAGTTCGCAGATAGACCTGCATATACGGCTCTTGGACAAACTCTCACGTTTGCCGATATCGACAGTAAGTCGTCTGCGTTAGCACGTTATTTCGTACACGAAGCAAAACTGACTCCTGGTACAAAAGTGGCCATTCAGCTTCCCAATCTTATCCAAAACCCTATTGTCGTTTATGCCGCACTCCGTGCAGGTCTTGTCGTAGTAAATACTAATCCGCTATATACTGAGCGGGAGATGAAGCATCAGTTTACCGATAGCGGGGCAAAAGCCTTAGTTATTTTAAGTGACTTACTTCCTAAGTTTACCAACATTAAAGATGACACTGGTATCGAGACAGTCATTACGACTTCGGCAACAGAGTTGCTAGACCCTAGTACAGCGCCAACGCTTGACGGGACGGTTTCTTTTAGCAAAGCAATTGAAGTAGGAAGTGCACTGCCTTCGTTCTCTCGTCCTTCAATAGCGTTAGACGAGCTCGCCATGCTGCAATACACCGGAGGTACGACCGGCGTCTCTAAAGGCGCAGCACTTAGCAATAAAAATGTAATGGCTAACTGTATTCAAATGCTTGATCGCATTGGTGAAGGCTTTAAAGACGGCGAAGAAGTGTTGGTGTGCCCGTTGCCGCTCTATCATATTTATGCGTTCACGGTCGGTATGATGGCGCTATTTGCGAAGGGCACGCACATTATTCTTATCCCTAACCCGAGAGATATCGACGGTTTCATTCAAACACTCAAGCCCCATAAAATTTCCGCCTTTATGGGGATAAATACGCTATTTGTCGGTCTTGGACGACATCCAGAATTTGCAAAGCTCGATTTTTCTAATCTTCATCTCACTATGTCTGGCGGTACAGCGCTCACCCAAGCAGCTGTGTCGATTTGGCGAGATGTAACGGGTAACACCATCACCGAGGGCTATGGCCTGTCTGAAACTGCGCCCGTGGTTTCATTCAACATTCCAGGAAAAGAGGAAATAGGAACAGTCGGCCATGAGCTAGAAGACACTGAGGTAGCGCTTCTTGATAGTTATGATAAGCCAGCTTCAGAAGGTGAGTCGGGGCAAATAGCAGTGCGCGGACCGCAGGTTATGATGGGCTATTGGAATCGGGATGATGAAACGGCAAAGGTAATGACCGAAGACGGCTTCTTCAAAACCGGTGATATCGGTATTCGTACAGAATCTGGCGCAATTAAAATTGTAGATCGCTTAAAAGACATGATTATTGTTTCAGGCTTCAACGTTTATCCGAACGAAATAGAAGATGTGCTAACGTCGCACCCCAGCGTGATGGAAGCCGCCGTTGTTGGCAAGCCTGATGATAAAACAGGAGAGCGAGTGTGTGCTTACATTACGCTATCTGGTGATGTATCGACAGAAGACGTTATCGAACATTGCAAGACGCAGTTAACTAACTACAAAGTTCCGAAGTCAATCACAATATTAGAAGAGCTACCCAAATCAACAGTGGGTAAAATACTCCGTCGAGAACTACGTTCTGCCTAAAAACACAAAACAGCACAAAAAATAGCAACTGAAAAAAAAAGCGCATAGTGTCAAAACCTATGCGTTTTTTTATTTTAAATATCAGACAACTGCTACCAAAGAATAAGCTTAACGTGTTGAAAAAATCGCGGTTCTGTCATTAACTTAAACAAACCCCAATCACTTTCGTTGCACTTATGCAATTTACGACATTACCTGTCTACCCGCTGTCTTGCTCTAGATTAACTTTACGTCTTACAAAAGGCTTTGGGTTGTGAACCGCCCGTTGCTAGAACGTCAGGCTATGGACAAGCATGGCATGGTTGCAACTATGGATGTAAAAGGGAATATCCTTAGTGCTAATGAAAAGTGTTGTGAATTCTCAGGGTTTTCTGAGAAAGAAATAGTGGGTGAGAATATCACCGCCTTCGACATCACCAACATTACAGCCGATGAAAAGCAAGAGATCTTCAGCTCACTTTCACTAGGCAAAATATGGCAAGGCGAAGTTCACAGCATAAGAAAAACCGGTGAACCTTGGTATGTATTTGCCACTGTGGTTCCAGTTGTTAAAAAAGCAACCCTTGTCGACCACCTTATTGTTATTGGGACAGACATTTCTCAACAGAAGCGTTTAGAAAAGCGTCTCTCTGAAGGACGCGCTTTTTACCGCAGCATTACCGATAGTATTGGAGAAGGGGTTTATGCAGTAAATGCAGCGGGTCAAACACAATTTCTCAATCCTGCCGCTTCTCAGCTTCTAGGGTGGACTTTAAAAGAACTTCAAGACCGTCGTTTTCACGATACCGTCCATTACCAAAAGGGAGACGGCACCCTCCTGCCTAGAGAGCAGTGCCCAGTAAACCTCGCTATTCGCGAAGGAAAGTCTTATACCTCATATGAAGACTTTTTTACCGATAAGCGAGGCAGGCTATTCCCTATTTCTATCGTTGCGGTACCGCTGATGAATAACGAAGGTGAACCAGACGGGCATGTGGGTGTATTCAACGATATTAGCGGTCAAAAAGCCATTGAACAGAAGCTACAAAAAGCCTATGACGAAGCGCAAAGTGCAAACAAAGCTAAAACCGACTTCCTTGCTACAATGAGCCACGAGATAAGGACGCCGATGAACGCCATCATTGGTTTGACGCATTTGGCCTTAGAAACAAACGATAATGAACAGCGCCAGCAATACTTAGAGAAAGTTCAGCGAAGTTCAAATGCGTTACTCGAGCTGATGAATAGTATCTTGGACTTTTCCAAAGTTGAAGCCAATAAAATAGACATTCTCGATGAACCGTTTACGTTAAGTAGAATGATAGAAAAGCTGGCGCAGGTGTTTCAAGTAAAAGCACAGCAAAAACATCTTCAGTTACTTTTTGATATTCGCTGCAATACCAACACACCATGCAAGGGCGATAGCGAAAAAATCTACCAAGTTTTGTTGAATCTTTTAAGTAACGCTATCAAGTTTACAGAAAAAGGTTACGTTCTACTTAAAGTCGATAAGCGGAATAATCACCTTTTCTTTAGTGTAAGCGATACCGGAATGGGAATTAGCGATGCGGGCAAAGCAAAGCTTTTCAATGCCTTCGAACAGGCTGACGCATCCATTTCTCGAAAGTTTGGTGGTACTGGGTTAGGGCTTGCAATTTGTAAGCGACTTGTAGAATTCATGGGCGGAGAACTGACCCTTGAAAGCCAAATCAATGAGGGAAGTTGCTTTGCATTCTCGCTTCCGGTCTGCATTGATGACGAGAAGCCTGCTGAGGCTTTACTTCCTGTCTCCGTCCCCCCAGAAGTACTTTGCATTCAGACACACGAAAGCGTGGAGCAAGGATGTCATATTCTTTGTCAAACGTTAGAAAGACTCAACATCAACTGTCAAATTGTAGATCAGGCAGAAGGGCTATTGCCACAGCAGGCGCCCTTTAGCATCGCTTATTTACCCATTGATGAATCTAGCTGGAAACGCTTTGCCAATCACATGCAATTTGGTGAATACCGCGACTTAAACGTCAATGTTCTGATCACCCCATTTTGTCGAGAAGACGTTCGTAAGCGATTCGGAAAAACCTTCCCTAACGATGTTCGAATTATTGAGCTTCCATTTACAGAAAGCGAAATCATTTCCGCTTTATCACCTTTGCAAGTGCCAACAAATCAGGAGGCAACCGAAGGTCTTGAAAGCAAAAAGTGGCGAACCAATCGATTGGCAGGTAAACGAGTATTAGTAGTAGACGATGACCTAATAAGTGTGGAAATAAGCCAACAAATCCTAACTGACTTAGGCATAAAAGTGTTAACGGCAACAACGGGAGAGTATGCGCTGGCACTGTGCAACTCGAATACCTTTGACGCCATCTTACTTGACTGCCACCTACCAGACATATCTGGTTACGACATCGCAGAAACACTGACGCAAAATGGAAATTGGTTCACGCCAATTATCGCGCTAAGTGCTGATGAAACCAATGAAGCGTCGGAAAAAGCGCTAGCGGCTGGTATGTGCCATCACTTAGTCAAACCCGCCACAGCAAACGAAATTGTTCATACCATTGATATTCATATTCACTCTGGCTACGTTGAAATCATGCCGTTGGACGGATCCAATAAGTTCTTCACTGCACTATTAGATTTCTACAACAAGTATAGTCAACGAAGCGTAATGTCGGACCTGCTCAATATTCTTCATACGCCGTCCTGCACAAGCCAGCTATTAATAAATTTAACCGCAGATGCTCAGAGGATTGGGGCAAGTACGCTAGAACGACATTTACAATGTATTGCAGACGTTCAACAACGTCCGGATTCGGTTATTGCCAAGTACATTGCAAAGCTTTCTTTCGAACTAGATGCGACGCTGCGTTTAATTGCGCATACCATAGATAAAACAGGCCAAAAAAATGACTCGGTTCAAAGTAAAAATATGGGAACGGAGCCTCTGCTCTTATCTCTATACCAAATAAAAACCTTTCTTGAAGCTTATGATGCAAAAGCACTTGACTATATTACTGAAGTTGCAGCTTGCCATGGTGATTCAGCCCATTCACACAGCATAAGTCAATTAAAACAGCGAGCCTCTGTGTATGATTTCGAAGGGGCTTTAGTTGTGGCGCAAAAAATCATAGATGAAATTAAGCATGAACAAGCAGAATAAAGTAGCACAAAAATTCAGTATCCTCGTTGTAGACGACGAGCCAGCCAATATTGATATATTGCTTGGAATACTAAGCCCTTATTATGATGTAAAGGTCGCGCCATCCGGCGCGGTTGCCCTCAAAATAGTTCAGCAGTTTACGCCAGACCTAATACTGCTAGATATTATGATGCCACGTATGGACGGGTTTGAAGTATGCAAACAATTAAAAACTGACAGATTGCTAAGCCAGATTCCGATCATTTTTGTCACAGCGTTGACCCAAGGAGAAAACGAGGAGAAGGGTTTCAAGCTTGGCGCCGTCGACTACATAACCAAGCCAGTATCTCCCAGCATTACACTAGCGCGCGTGAAAACACATATTAGTCTTGCTCATCAAATGCGTACTACCGAAAACTTGGTGTCAAAACGCACTGAAGAGCTTAGCAAAAGCCAGCAAAGTGCCATTACTATGTTAGCGGCAGCAGGACACTATAATGACACAGACACAGGACACCACATTTGGCGCATGGCTGCCTACAGCAAATGTTTAGCTATTGCCTGCGGCTGGTCCTATGACGACGCTTGCTTGTTGGCGCAAGCTGCGCCTATGCATGACACAGGTAAAATCGGTATTCCCGATGCAATTTTGAAAGCGCCTCGTCGCCTTATAAACAGCGAAATGGAGGTGATGCGCACCCATGCACAAATTGGCCACAAAATTCTTTCGCAGTGCGATACACCTTTGTTTAACCTTGCGGCGGAAATTGCATTATGTCACCACGAAAAATGGAACGGTACAGGCTACCCCGAAGGCTTGGCGGGTGAAGACATTCCCGAAAGCGCGCGCATTGTCGCCATTGCCGATGTATTCGACGCCCTTACGATGAAACGCCCTTATAAAAAAGCATGGTCTGACGAAGAAGCATTTGAATATATTCAGGAGGGGGCAGGGAAACATTTCGACCCCAAACTAGTAGAGTGTTTTTTTTCAATCAAACAGGAAATACTAGATACTAAAAGCCATTGGAATCAGTTAGAGGCGGAAGGCCAAATGGCATCAGTATCAGATCTAAACCCCTAATTACTTCTAGTCACTTATAGCCACTATAAAACGCTATCTGACAAACCAAAAGATTCGCGACTTCTAATTAAAGATATTGCGCATGAAGATATAAAAAAAGGTCGATATTTTATCGACCTTTTCAATTAACGCTTGCATTCAACCGCTAGCTTTAACTGGCACCAAGCTCGGCAGCGATAGCGTCAGCTTGGCGTTTTTCGCCCTGCACAAACTGCTTCCATTGCTGTGCCATAGCGCGGCTTTTCTGATGCTTTTCAGCTTCTGCAAGCTGATTAAGCGCAAGGGCATATTGCTTTTTATTGTAAAGTGCCATGCCTTTTATCAAGTAAACCAAACCAGGGTTTCTTAATTCGCCTTTTTCAACAGCACGGTCTGCAGCAGCGATTGCATCGTCAAAACGCTCTTCATTAAGAAGAATTTGCGCTAACTGTGCATCTAACTCACCGTCTTCAGACAGTTCAGCCGCTTGCATCATAACGGGAATGGCTTTGTCTTGCTCTTTAGCAAGTGACCAGCTTTGACCTAAGAACTTAAGGTTGCGCAAGTTTTTCTCGAGCACACCGTCGTTCATCGCCTGTTCCATCAACTTAGCACCTTTATAAGGTACACGGTGATAGTAATAAAGCTGCGCCATGTTGAACACGTCAGCTGACGTATTGACAAACCCACGTTGATAAGCGGTTTCCATGATGGCCAATTGCTTGCGCTCTTCACCTAGCTCACCGTACATACCAGCTAGCTGGATCCAATACTTAGGCTCGTCAAACAACTTAACCATTTTAATAAGAACGTCTTTAACCTTTTGAGGCTGCTTGAGTTCGTAAAAAATAGCACGTTGAAGAATTAACCACCCTTCATCAGGGATCATGCCTTCTGCTTCGTGATCGGCAACGGCTTCAGAAATCCACATTGCCGCTTCGTCGTACTTTTTGTTTTGATAGTACGCCTGGGCTTTGATGACTTTGTTTTTAACCGGTACAGGGCCTGTATTAAGACTTTCCCAACGCTCTAGGTAAGTAATGGTGTCGTCGTAATTACCCTGCATAAGGTTAAGCTGGGCCAGACTGAAAAGCGTGGTCATTTCGAACTTTTCAGGAATTGGCTGCTGCTCTACCACTTTGGCAAACGATTCCAATGCTTTTGCATAGTCTTCGTTGTTGTAATAAATGAAGCCGAAAAAGTTGTACATCATGGCTTTTTCATAAGCGTTCATTGAGTCAGCCTTATCTTCTACTTCTTTCAAAATAGCGATAGCTTCTTCAACATTACCCGCTTCATCTGCTGCCGTTTGGGCCCGGGCTAACTGCTCGTAAACCTTGCCGCGAAGTGTAGGTACACGGCGAGTTTTCTTCTCGCTGGCTTTTTGCTCTTGCGCAACAGCATCATTGGCAACCAACATGCTAGGTACAGATACCGTGGCCGATGCAAATGCAAACGCCAGTGCACTAAGCAATGTATTCGTCTGTTTTTTCATCATGTTCTGTTACCCGTCAATTTGGAACGTAATACGGTTTTGTACACCAGACACTTCTGTTGCTTCACCGTTAACCACGCGAGGTTTATATTTGAACTTCATGGCAGCATCGATAGCCGCTTGTTCGAATATACCTTCTGGGTTAGCTTCAACAACAATTGGGTCGCGTACTGCGCCTTGCTTAGTTACCGTAAATTCAACAATAACAAAGCCTTCAATACCCCGCTGAAGAGCACGTCGTGGATATACCGGCGCAACTTTAACAATAGGCAGATATTCACCGTCACCAGATTCAAGAGCCAAACCGCCCTCTAGCGAGATGTCGTCTCCCACTTCAGCACCAAAGTCCATTGATGTACCTTCTGCATCTGGAGAAGGCGAGTCCATTTGAGGCTGCTCCATTTGCGGTGGCGGCTCTTCTGGCTTAGGTGGCTTCTTCGGCTTACGATCTTTTTTCTCAACCTGTTCATCCTGCTTAACCCTTACGAAGTCAAGCACGCTTCCTTTAGGCGGCTCAGTTAGTGCGCTGCCACCCATCTTGATAAGCGATTGCATCAAGAAGAACAGGCCTAACGTGATCGCAAGGGAAATAACAAATGCGATTAAATATCGTGGCATGATTTATTGCTCTTGGGCTGCAATCGAAACATCGTAAACACCAGCGGCTCGCGACGCGTCCATAACCTTAATTAAGGTTTCTGTTGTGGCCTTTTTGTCAGCCTGAATAACAACAGTACCCTGTGGGTTTTCAGCGTGTAGGCGCTCGATGTTCGCCTGTACTGCGCGAACGTCGATACGACGTTTGTTAATCCAAATTTCACCTTTATCTGAAATAGCGATAAGGATATTAGCGCGATCCTTTTTCACAGCGGTGGCTGCTTCAGGACGGTTAACATCGATACCGGCTTCTTTCACAAATGACGCAGTCACGATAAAGAAGATCAACATGATAAATACAACGTCCAGCATGGGCGTCATGTCGATGTTTGCTTCTTCCTCATCGACTAGGTTTTGAAAGTGCTGCTTCATAATAAATACCTTACCTTAACGCTTAGCTAGCATTAACGTTGAATAATCAATGCATCCTCAAGATGCGTGCGTTCTGATTTCACCATACGAGTTAACCAGGTAGCGGCGAATACGCCTGAAAGTGCGCCAACCATGCCCGCCATTGTCGGGATAGTGGCTTTCGATACACCTGATGCCATTGAACGAGCATTACCTGAACCCGCAATCGCCATTACATCGAACACTTCAATCATACCGGTAACCGTTCCCATCAAGCCTAACAGCGGACAAAGCGCTACCAGTGACTGGATAATTGGGATGCTGCCGTTAAGGCGCATGGTCAACTGTGAAATTGTTTTCTGACGAACTTGCTCAGCGAACCAAGAAGAGCGATCAGCACGTGCAGTCCACATTGCTACCGCTTCTTTCTTGGCTTGCTTGTGCCAAACCATCAGATACATCGCACGCTCGAGGATCAAAAGCCACATAACGAATATCAGCAGACCGATGACCAGGAGAACCTGGCCCCCTGTTTCTGTGAAATCGCGAATTGCTTCTAAAAACTCGATCATGATTAGCCTCGCTCAGCGCGCTCTGCAATTACGCCAGACGCCTGTTCTTGTAGGATGTACACAATGTTCTTAGAACGTGTGTTTAGCATTGCGTAAAGCAGTGTCATTGGAATCGCTACAACAAGACCTAGTACTGTTGTTACAAGTGCAGTTGAAATACCACCTGCCATTAGTTTCGGGTCACCTGTACCAAACAAGGTAATTGCCTGGAAGGTATTAATCATACCCGTTACCGTACCTAGTAGACCCATAAGCGGCGCAACTACTGAGATAATCTTAATGATAGTTAGGTTACGACCTAGCTTAGGCACTTCGCCCAAAATCGCTTCTGTAAGGTGAAGTTCAAGCGCTTCCACGTCAGCGTTTGGATGCTCGTCACGTACTTTAAGTACACGGCCAAGCGGGTTATTAGTGTTAACTTCTTTGCTCTTAAGCTGCTTGTTCACTTTCATGCGCGTTAGCGTAAGCGTTACTAGACGTTCTAGAGCAAGGAGCAAACCGAAAGCACCAACGATAAGAATGATATAACCTACTGGACCACCTTGCTCTACACGCTCTTTAAGGTTAGGCGCTTGAACAAGAAGACCTAGGATAGAACCACCTGTTGGGTCGATACCGAATTGAACTAACTCGCCATTTGATGCTTGAAGCTCTGCCGCAGAGCTCATGTAGCGGTCAGCAGGCTGGCGTACTAGTTCAGACACTGTGCCTGTTACACCGTTGTACTCTAAGTATTTGCCATCAGCAACTAGCGCGAACGGACCTACACGCACAACAGATTTGTTCACTTTCTCGCCACCAGCTTCAACAACGTCAGTGGTAAAGGTAGTCACCTTGCCTGATTCAGTCATTTCACGCTGCATTTCAAACCACACGCGCTCAATCTCTTCAATTGAAGCAAGTTTTGAGCTTGACCCCATATCTTGTGCCATTTGGTCAAGGAACTCTGAACGGCCTTGAATTTGCGCAGATATTACTGAGTTATAGAATTTGTTTTTGGTGTCGCCCGCGATTTGCTGCAGCACACCGAATAGCTCTTTTAGTGAACCAAGACGCGTGTCTAGTGCACCGTTTAAGTCAGCCAGTTTGAATTCGTTTTCTTCAAACTGAGTTTCAAGCTGCTCAGATTGTGCAAGCATCTGGTCACGCTTTTCACGGGTTTCGCGAAGAATGCGATCTTGCTCTGCACGTTGTGATTGGAAATCACGCTCGCGCTGTTTGTTTTGCTGAGACTGTGCGAACTGACCTTCTTCTAATTGCTTTAGAAGTGCATCTAAGTCCATCGCACGGTCGCTTTGTGCGAAAGCACCAACGCTGATGCTAAGGGCTGCTAGACCAACAGCGATACGTTTTACTGTGTTAAACATTCTCATCAACCTCTTAGTCTGTAATTGCCACTGGCAGCATTAGCAAGTCTGGTGCAAGTTGCTTCTTCGCCATGCGCAGACCTTTTGTAATTTGTGTACGGTAGCTGCTATCAAGCTCTTCCCACTGACGGGTTTGCTTGTTCCAAACACCCTGCATGCTAGCATCACGTGTTTGATAAATTAGCGCTGTACGACCAAGGCGTAGGAATTCTACGTCACGTTCTTGACCGTTAATTGAATGAATACCGCTATACGCTTCCATAGTGCGGCCGTAATCCATCTCTACTTGATACGCTTCCATAACGCGGCGGAATTTTTCAGATGCAGCAACATCGGCGCGGTCCATCATGGCGCGAAGGTCAGCAACGCGGTTAGCGCGCTCTTCTGGAAGGAAAGGTACGTCTAAAGCAACAAACTGCTCTAGGCCGTCAATCATACGCATCATAAGTGGCGTGATTTGGCGTTCAACAACAGACACTTCGTCAATAGCTGAGTTCAGATCTGCCATTTCTTGTTCTTGGTTATTGATTTGCTTACGAAGCTGAGTGTTATAAACCTCAAGGCCTTCGATTTCTTTCATCAATGTTTTGAACTGTTGAAGTTTGCTGTCAATTTGATCGGTAATACCGTTTATTTTTTCTTGCGATTTTGCCGCTGACTCATTGATTTTCGCTGCCTCATCGACAACGGGTTTTAAGACTTCATCGTCTTGTGCCAGTACCGGTGTCGCTGTAAGCGCACCTGCAACTAACAAAGCATTGATAAGCTTCATACATTCAAACCTTTAAAGTTAAAAGAAATCGGTTGTATCCGACTATAAATTTCTGCGCGTAGGATAGAGTTTTTCTGTGACAGTTTTATTACGAAACTGTCATATTAGAACCGAAAGTGTCATGTTTAACTCATAAAAAAGGCCGCATGTAGCGGCCTTAAGGATAAGTTCAGTTTTTAGAAGTCATATTTAAATGACAATCTAATACCTGTACCTCGTGTCTCAGACCTAAGCAGGGTATCGTTAAATTCAATTTCACGATCTTCGCCTAGAATATTCTGAACACGTAATGTGACAGTGCTATTAAAGTCTGGGTAGTACTTGTATACCATATCCAATGAATGAAATGGTTGCTCGAAGTTATCGTCGAAACCATCAATACCCGGAATTAGAATACGCTCACCGAATACGTTATAGACTAATGATGCAGTGTGTTCACCGTTATCAGAGTCATAACCCAACTGCATGTTAAGTACATACTGAGAGTGGCCGGTCATTCGGCGCTCAACATTAGTAATTGCCGCAGAAACACCAGTTTGCTCAACGATATTCTGACGATCTAATACGATTTCAGAATCACTGACAGTGATGTTACCTGTAGTAAACAAGTTGTCCCAAATACCGTCGCCAATGAAGGCTAAGTCTTGTAGGAATTCAACTTCAACTCCGTAAACCTCGCCAGATTCAGCGTTAGCAATACGAATTAGGGGTGGACCATCCTGAGCCGGAGACTGTACCGATTCAATTGGCGCCTCCATGTCTTTATAGAATAGGCCTACAGACACGTTGTTACCTGCTTCGCGATACCACTCCCAACGTAAATCATAGTTAATGATATCTGTTGTGCTTACACCAGGTGTACCAGCAATCGGGAAGTTAGTTAGTGGGTCTAGGTAAGTCGCTGATGATACTTCACGAAGATCAGGGCGAACTACCGTTTGGCCAATGCTCGCTCTTAGCTGCATATCGTCTTCTAAGAAGTAAGTCACTGCAAGTGCTGGATAAAAACCGTCTTCTTGGAACGCAAGCTGCGAACGATCCGCTTCGTCACTCAAGTCAAACTGGTTTGTGCGCGGGTCTAGCGGCGCCACTACCTGACGGAAGTCTTCATAACGTGCACCACCAGTGAAACGCCACTTGTTGTCATAGAAGAAATCAGCTTCTAGATAGTAAGCATCAATTTTCTGGCCCGCTACATAGTCATCACCGGCAATAGTCGTATCACGAATAATGGGTCGGCTAGACAAAGATAGGGTGTCTAGAACACTGTCGCTGAAAATTTCGCTAAAGTCGTTACCGTCTAGAATTGAACGGTCTTCAACACCAAGTGTATTGATGTCGAAACGACGGTTTTCAGCAGTACGTGTTTTGGTTACAAAGCTTGCACCCACTTTGTACTCAGTTTCCCACTTACCCATTGTCATTGGGTAAGTCACGTTATAACCAAAATTCTCCAAGCGGTCGTGAAGGTCTTGAAACGTATATCGAGCCGCAGTTTGTGCATCTGACAAGAAGATTTCGTTTTCATCATCAAAGATGCCGTCTTGGTTCACGTCTTCCATTACGAAACGCGCATTGAAGTTACCCGGCGCATGACGTACAGAGCGACCCAACGAGTAAGTCCAGTCAATACCCATGAAGTTTAGTTCTGGGATGGTGTGCTGACCTTTAATCTGATTGGTATAAAGCGAGCGTTCTTCGTACTGAACGTCGATATCGCGAATACGCAAACCTTCTGCTTGGTTTAAGTTTTCCGTGTTACCAAACATTTCGCGAATTTCATCGCGCGTGTCGTTTAGTACAATAAGGCTGTAATCAATACGATGTTGACGGTTGTAGTCTACACCTAATGTTAATAGTGAAGACCAAGTCACCGTTTGCTCAGTACCTTGAATATCGTCAAAGAAGCGTACATTGATAATGTCATCGCCCACTAAGTCAGGGTCTTGTAGCTCGTATTCTTCAGAAGAGCGAGTTTGGGCTGAGTAACGTGAAGTTACCAAAAAGCCAAAGCGCCAGTCGTCATCGTAGTCGTAACTGTCACCATAGGTAACGTTAACGCGCATATCTGGGTCAGCTGATTCTCTCTCAAGCCCATATTCTCTGTTAACGCCCTTGAACAACTCTAGCGCTTCCTCGGGCTCTAGGTCGTCTAGGAAATTCTTTGAATCCCAACGCTCTTGGATAGCAGCAGAGGCTGCGCGGGTTCCGTCGTCTTCACCTGTCCAGTCGCGACCGCCACCAGCATAATCCAGGACATCGCCAGAGTTTTCCGTATCGATACCAACCGCAGCTGATACGTTGAAAACACGCTGTGAAGGTATAGATTTCAATCGGATATTTACGTTACCGCCACCGAATGCCGCAGGCATGGAAGGCGAATACGATTTTTGAACCGCAAGGCTTTCTATAATGCTCGACGGGAACAAGTCGAGAGGTATTACGTTACGCGTTGGATCTGGGCTTGGCACGATTGCGCCGTTTAATTGTGTTGATGAGTAACGCTCACCAAGACCACGTACGTAGATGAAACGACCATCTACCAGTGTTAGACCAGTTACACGGCGAAGTGCACCCGCAGCATCACTGTCACCAGTACGAGCAATCTGCTCAGCACCCATGATATCAGCTACGAAGGCTTGATTTTTACGTTCTTCCATTACTGCTGTCGCGGTGCCTTTTAAGCGCGTACCGGTAGCGACAACCTCCTCAATCACTTCGTCTTCATTTGATTGAGCGTTGGCTATAGACGTTGGAAGCAAAATACTTGCTGCAACGGCTAAGCTAATGGGCTTTAGAAGAAACCTGTTAGCAGGTCTGTTCATGATGAACCTCTTTAGAAAGGAATACATTCACGAAAATAATTCGTGTCTTACAAACTTAAAAGCAAGTGCGCCACTTTTGCAACGCACTTGCTTGTTTTTAGCTATGCGAACTGGGTCTTATTCAAGACCAACAGTCCATCCCGCAGTCCAGTCGTTATCAGCGTCTTTAACTGCGCCGATAAAGTCTACTGAAGAGAAGAAGCTGTCTAGCGTCGATACGTCAGTCGCAGCAGTTGCGTCTACTGTGTAGATACCGTTAAGTACTGTCGCAGTATTATCAAGTAGGCTGTTACCTGTTTGTGCGGTGAACCAGTCTTCTTGGCTAAAGTCACCAGAATCTTTGATGTTTTCCGCACATGCTAGTACAGAAGTTTCAAAAGTAAGTTGTGGGTCGTTAGTGCCGTCCATGTTAGCAAGTAGCGTAGTGTCGCCATCGCTTAGGTCAGCTTCGAAACATTCACCCATACCCGCTGGGCCAGTAACTACGAAGTTATAAAGCTGTGCATTTGTCTGGTCGCGAAGAAGAACGCCTTCAGAATCAGAGTCAGCAGTATCGAACTCGTTACCAATGATAGTCATGTTAGCAACCATTGGGTTAGAGAACGCAGTACCGTCACCGCCGTCACCGTCGCCTTCAATTGCGCGGTTAGCATCAGAGTTGTCTTCTGCGTGCTTAACAAGAACAAATTGTAGTTTACCTTTGTAACCGTTATCCCAGTCTACAGAGTCATCTTGGATGCCTGTTAGCGTAAGATATTTAACGTTTACTGCGCCACCGAAGAACTCAACACCGTCGTCTGCGTTTTTGTGTACTTGTACATACTCAACGGTAGTACCAGAACCCACACCACCAAACGTAATACCGTTTAGTTCGTTATCTGGGGCGATTTCGAAACCACCGTGCATTACGCGAACGTAGCGAAGCGTACCTGAACTATCAGCGTTATCTGTACCACCGAACACTGCACCTTCTTGTGCACCTTCAACTTGAAGTGAACAGTCAGTACCGTCTTGAGGGCACTTAGTAGATTCGCCGTTACCTAGAACAATCATGCCGCCCCATTGACCAGCTTCACCCGCTTCAAGACCGCCAACAACGTGGTCACGTGAAGTGAATGTGATTGGGTCTTCAGCAGTACCGTTTGCATTAATTTCTGAGTCACGGCTGATTACTAGGTAGTCGTTACCAGATGCACCATAAACAGTTACGCCTGGCTCAACAGTAAGGGTTGCGCTGTTTTCTTTGTCGCCACCTACGAATACTGCACCTGAAAGCGCGTAGAAGTTACCTTCTGTAAGCGTTAGGTCAGACGTGATGGTGCCAGACACTTCACACGTAGTGGTTGAACCGTCTACTGGTGTGATAGAAGTAGTACCCGATGGGCAGCCAGAAGCAGATTGTGCTAGTTCGATGTTACCGCCACCGAAGCCAAATGCCCAACCTTGACGCCAGTCATCTTCACCGATAGCACCGATGAAGGTGTTTGCTTCAAAGAAAGTATCAAGCAACGTAGATGCGTCGCCACCGGCGGTAAGAAGGTCGCTTTGAGCTGTTAATGTGCCATCTGGGTTAAGACCAAGATTTGCGCGGTCTTCAAAGGCGATTAGCTGGTTGCCTTCTTGACCTGTAAACCACGCTTCTAGGTCAACTGCACCTTCTGGCGTGTTGAACGGCTCAGAACAAGCGATAGCTGAGTAAGTCATGGTTAGGTCACCGTCAGAAAGGTTAGCTTGAACCGTTTCGTCTGTGTCCATTTCTAAACACTCGCCCATTGCTTCTGGACCAGTGATAAGGAAGTTCATTAGGTTTGCGCCAGTTTGGTCGCGAAGTAGTAAACCTTCAGAATCTGCGTCAGCTGTGTCGAAAGTGTTACCGATAACTGTCATGTTTGCGATCATTGGCTTAGAGAATTCTAGGCCGTCACCACCGTCGCCGTCACCTTCAATACCGCGGTTTGCGTCAGAGTTGTCAGCAGCGTGCTGAACGTAAACATACTGAAGCTTACCTTTGTAACCGTTGTCCCAGTCTACTGAGTCATCTTGGTTAGCTGTTAAAACTAAGTGTTTCGCGTTTACCGCGCCACCGAAGAATTCTACACCGTCATCCGCGTTGCTGTGTACTTGTACATAGTCAACTTCTGTACCTGAACCAACACCACCAAAAGTGATACCGTTAAGTTCGTTGTCTGGCGCAATTTCAAAACCAGCGTATTTAACAACTACGTATTTAAGGATACCAGAGCTGTCTGTATCGTCTGTACCACCAAATACTGCGCCCTCTTCTGCACCTTCAACCTGAAGCGCACAATCAGAACCGTCTTGCGGGCATTTAGTTGAAGTACCGTTACCAAGGATAACTACACCACCCCATTGGCCTGCTCCAACTTCGTCACCTACAACGTCGTTGAAAGATGTCATGATGATTGGAGAAGATGCTGTGCCTTCTGCTTCAATTTGAGAGTCACGGCTAACTACAAGGTAATCTGCACCAGTGCGACCAAAGATGATTGTACCTTCTTCGATTGCTAGCGTTACGCTGTCTGCTTTGTCGTTACCAATAAATACTGGACCTTCAAGTGCCCACACTGTGTCATTAGTTAGCGTGATAACGCCTTGATCGTCAGCATCATCAGCTGTTAAACGACCAGAAAGAACGCGTACTTCAACCGACTGGCCGAACGCATCAGAAACTTCACCACTTAGGAAAGAGCTTACTTCACCTGGAGCTGTATCATCTGAACCAGTATCGCCACCAGTATCGCCACCAGTGTCGCCACCATTGTTATTAGTTACGCTGTTATCAATATCACCTTCACTGATATTAATATCGCCACCACAGCCAGCTAGCACAAGCGCTGTAGCAATAGCTGAAGCTTTGAAAAGTTGCTTAAGTTCCATGTGTTTCTCCAAGTACGGTATAATTATGGATTTTAAAAACGCGGAAACTTTAACTGAGGTAGATGACACATTTGTTACATTAAGGCGCTGTAACAAAAGTTTCACATAAAAAGTTCAATTTTGAGCTAAAAAATCACACAATTAATGCTTAAAGCTCTATGGGACTTTATTTTTTGCTTATTTTCAGATAGTTGCAGAACTCACATTGGCCAAATTGGCTGAGATAAGTCTTTTATTCTTCATTGAAAATTGATCTTTTGTCTAAGATAAACCTGGTATTCATGAAGTTACATTACTGTTTTGTGACAAAATCATGACCACTCAAGGTTATTGGCACATGTGTTTTGGATAGTGCTTATTCAGTGAATAACCATGAAATCGTACGGCAACGCCGAAACGATTTCATCACATAAATTTGGCTTATTTATTCACCAAGTAATCGACGCTGGCGCACCAATACATCTTCACGAATAGGGAAATAGCCATCTCTTAACACCTGCTGCTGCCCTTCCTGTGACAAGATATAGCGCAAAAACTCCCGTTCTAAAGTAGGTAAAGGCTCGCCGGGCTTTTTATTTATCACTAAATAAAGAAAACGGGCAAAGGGGTAGGTTTCGTTGCGCACAGTGTCAATAGAAAGAGGGATTAAGCTATCTAGCGATTCACCTAGTGGCAGAGCGCGAACCCCGGCGGTTTTGTAACCGTAAGCGGCATAGCCAATAGCGCCAGTTCCACTAGCAACAGATAACACCACCGATGCAGAGCCAGGTTGTTCATTAACCGTATTTTTAAAGTCCCCATCACACAGCGCCATCACTTTAAACAAGCCATAAGTACCCGATACTGAATTCCGGCCGTACAGCCTGATGGGAGAACGGTAGCCTATATCGTTAACGCCGAGTTGAGACCAATTGGTTATGGCGGTATTGCTGCCACAAAACTGGGTTTCAGAAAATACGGCATCTACTTGCTCTAACGTCATACCTGGAAGTGGGTTTCGTCTGTCCACAAAGATTGCGATGGCATCCATCGCAACTTTTAAAACAGTGGGTGGGTAACCATGAACTCGCGTGAAGTCGCGTATTTCACTGGGTTTTAATTCTCGGCTCATGGGGCCTATGGTGGCAGTACCTTCAATAAGTGCCGGCGGAGCGGTAGATGAACCAGATGCCTGAATTTGAAAGCCGACCTGAGGGTAGAGGGTTTTGAATTCCTGTGACCAAAAGGTCATTAAGTTTGCCAGCGTGTCTGAGCCCACTGAGGATATTTTCCCTGCAACACCGGGCTTGCGTTCATAGGCGGGCACTTGATAAGTGCTTGGAACAGAAGAAGAGCTTTGCATAAGCTGAGTGCTGGCGAGTAATTTAAGTGGCATCAACAAGCTTATTACCAACAATAAGCTCATGAAACTATGGCATAGCCCATTCACTATGTTATGACGTTTGCTCACCAAGGTTTACTGCCTCTTAAGATTACAGCTGCTCTGCAATTAACTCGTTATCCAACACGAAGGAGAAGTTACTGCCCTCGCCCAACGTACTGGTTATCTCTAATCGAGAATTATGATGACTTAGCACGTGTTTTACAATGGACAACCCCAAGCCTGAACCACCGGTTTTACGGGAACGGGCTTTATCCACACGGTAAAAGCGTTCTGTTAAGCGATTAAGATGGTTCTGTTCAATGCCCTCACCGTTGTCTACAACAGAAAACTGCGCGCCACTCGTACCGCGGCGCCAATATACGTTTATCTCGCCACCAGCGGGGGTGTAATGAACGGCATTAAACACCAAATTAGAACAGGCACTGCGTAGTTCGGTTTCCACACCAAAGACATATAGCTCTTTGTCAATATGGAAGTTTATCGTGTGATTTTTTTCTTTATTCAGCGCTTGAGCTTCTCGTTCCACTTGCGCGAGGACCACGGGTATATTAACGGTATTTTCATAAATACGTTCCGAACTTGCTTCAATGCGCGATAGCACTAATAAGTCTTCAATTAAGTTTTGCATACGCTGGGTTTGCGATGTCATTTCTTTCATCGCTTTGTGCATAAACGGGTCTGACGCTTCATCAACCGGAAGAATTTCTAAGTACCCATTTATAACCGTGAGCGGCGTGCGAAGCTCGTGAGATACGTTCGCCACAAAGTCTTTGCGCATTTCTTCAAGCTGAGATACACGCGTTATATCACGAGCAATCAGCAGAAGGTGCTCGTCGCCATAGGGCATTATCCGATATTCGAAAGTTTTATTGGGGTTCGTTGGCGACGGTACTTCAATAGGGTATTTGTAATTACCAGCATGAAAGTACTGAATAAATTCAGGGTGGCGTAATAAGTTGTCTATGCGCCGGCCTGAGTCTTGAGGCCATTTCAACCCAAGATCTAAACGTGCAAGACGGTTACACCAGATAATACATGCCTTTGAGTCAACCACTACCGCTGCATCTGGTAAGGCTTCAGACCCCTCTCTAAAGCGTTTTACTAACTCGCCAAGCTCTTTACGCTTGTTGCGATTTCGACGCTGAAGGTAATAGATACCTTCATAAATATGCTCCCATACACCTCGCACGGTAGGAGGAGACATTTTGCGACTATGCCACAGCCAGCGATTCAGCTTATAAAGGTGCCAATAGTTAAACAGCAGTAACAAAGTCGCACCTATGGCGACAGCGAATAACATATCATCCAGGTACCACCCGACCAGCGCAAAAACCACAAGGAATAGCACTAAGCGCAATGTACTTCTCAACCAAGAGAAAGGGTAATACATGAAATAGCTCGCGTTGTTGAAAGTGGAAATAGGCGCACGCTAAGGTGGCGCATAGAAGTGAAAGGAATGGCGTCATACCAATCCCTAAACACTACATCTTACTAAAGCTTAGTAGAAAAACGATAACCCGCACCGCGTACGGTTTGGATCATAGCATCATGTCCGTGGCGAGAGATAGCTTTGCGCAAGCGTCGGATGTGTACATCTACTGTTCTGTCTTCCACGTATACATTGGTGCCCCACACGTTATCAAGTAGCAGTTCTCGGCTGTATACTCGCTCTGGATGAGTCATGAAAAAGTGCAATAGCTTGAACTCTGTGGGCCCCATATCTAATGGCTCTTCATTGGCCATAACGCGATGCGACACAGGTTCAAGTTTAAGCCCGTTAAACTCAATCGGCTCTTCATTTGATGTAGGCGTGACTCTGCGCATTACCGCTTTAATTCTTGCCACTAGTTCCTTTGGCGAGAAGGGTTTAGTCACGTAATCGTCAGCACCTGCATCTAGGCCGCGAATTTTATCTTCTTCTTCACCACGGGCCGTAAGCATGATAACGGGAATGTCACGAGTAAACTCGTGTTGCTTTAAACTTTTAGCCAGTTGTACACCGCTTCCACCCGGTAGCATCCAATCCAGTAGAATCAAATCTGGGTAAGGCTCGCAAATTTTTTCTTGCGCGATGTCGAAATCTTCGGCTTCAATAATATTAAAACCAGATTGCTCAAGTACGAACTTAAGCATCTCACGGATAGGCGCTTCGTCCTCAACCACCAACACTGTACGAGACATCGTAATATTCCTGCTCATTTATAAACGCCGTTATTATTAATGTGGTCTGTGACAGTTTTATTAAAACGATTACATTAATGTGTCAAGTTTAATACGGTTTTAAAACACGCTTCGTCCAAAGTTTATACATACAATCTTGTTTATTCATACAATTGCGCATATTCTTGAATTGTCAAAAATATCTACATGTATGTAATTCAAAATGGTGCTTTCACCACAAGTGGGAGAATCATGCAAAGTCCGAAGTAACAGGGGTGTGTTTTTCTATGGCTGCGGTCAAGACAGGGTTATCAAGGAAGCTCTTAGCAAGGGTATTATCGGTATACTTTGCGCTCACACTTATTGTGACAGTAGGACAAATTTTCACAGAATATCTCAGCACCAAAAATCACGTTGAAAGCGAGCTTCAAACGTTAAAAAACACCTTTTCTTCTAGTCTTACTCGCGCGCTATGGGAGCTTAACAATGATCAAGTCCGAGCCATCGCTGAAGGGTTAATGTCGCTCCCAATAGTTGAAGGTCTGCAAGTTCGTGGTGAAAACGGTAACTACATTGCGGAGTACGGCATTCGGGTCCAGCGCTCTCCCGCGCCTGTCGACCAAGAGCTGATAGAGGATCATCCCGGAGGCGTTTTTAGCTATAGCTTCCCGCTTGTTTTCAAATTCTCTGGCCGTGAATCTACCGTCGGCGATGTTACTTTATACTCAAGCTTCGACACTATATTTAGCCGTATTGAAGTAGGTGTTTTTTTTCTTATCGGCAACGCGATAGTGAAGACAACCTTCCTTGTTTTCTTATTTATGACAGCCTTTCGCACCATGCTCTCTGAACCCTTACAGTCCATCACTGAGCAAATGGGCAATTTCAACCCTCAGCACCCGGAAGAGAGTAAGTTCAACATCAAGCTGGATGATGATAACGAGCTATTGCAGCTTAAAGAATCGTACAACAATGTTATTGATGACCTTATCGCTTCAAATAATAAGTTGAATAATGCGCAAAGCGAGCTAACGCTTGCCAATAAAAAGTTAGATGATCAAAACCTCATTTTAGAACAGGAAGTGGCTAAGAAAACCGCGTCTTTGTCGCAAATCATGCTTGATTTAGAGCAGCAAAAAGACGAGCTTATCGCCCACCAACGAGAGCTGCGCCAGGAAAACGAAAATCGCCAGTATATAGAGGCAGAGCTTCGCAAACGTAACCAAGAACTAGCCAGTTCTATGGATACCCTTCACCAAGCGCAAGAGCAATTAGTAGAATCCGAACGCATGGCCTCACTTGGCGGCCTTGTTGCCGGTATTGCACACGACGTAAACACCCCGTTAGGGGTGAGCGTAACCGCAGCCAGTTTTCTGCAAGAGCGACTAAACAACCTGAAGACTGATTTTGAAGATAAAAGCCTAACCAGTAAAAATATGGCAAGCTTTATTGACGAAGCCGAGCAAACTGCGCTTTTACTCTTAAGTAACTTAGAGCGCGCCTCAGATCTTATCGCCAGCTTTAAGCAAGTAGCTGTTGATCAAACCAGTGAAACCGAACGCGAGTTTGTATTAGGCGATTACATCAACGAGATCATCCAGTCCCTAAAGCCGAGTTTCAAGCAAACCGAACATCAAATTAGCGTAATCTGCCCGGACAATTTAGTAGTAACCTGTGCCCCCGGCGCTATTGCACAGATTGTGACAAATATGGTCGTTAACTCGCTTATGCATGGCTTTGAAGGCAAAACCGCTGGCACGGTAACCCTCGATGTAAAAGAAGAAGGTGATAATGTTGTTCTTTACTATAAGGATGACGGCAGGGGCTTAAGTGAAGAAGAATTAAGTCAATTGTTTGATGCTTTCTTTACTACTAAACGAGGCCAAGGTGGCAGCGGTCTGGGCACACACATTATGTATAACCTGGTGACGCAGTCACTGCATGGCCATATTGAAGCCGACAGTACACTCGGCAACGGCTTACAATACACCATTCGTTTTCCCAAAAAGAGTGTGTAATCCTTTTTACTATTTTCAATTTTGGGCGCGTACTGCAAGCGCCCTTTTATGTATCTAACAACCCTTTATTCAATTGCACCGCAAGTCTTACGTTGGTACGCTTGCGCCCTATTTTTATTAAGAGAATGCTTACACTATGTGGTTTAAAAATGTAAAAGCCTATCAAATTACTCAGCCGTTATCGCTAGACGAGGGTGATTTAGAGCGAGTCTTAAACGAACATGCTTTTCGCCCGTGCGGCAGCCAAGATTTGGCAACCATGGGGTTTGCCTCTCCGTTTTCTCAGGCTGGTAAGCAAGGCACCATGTTTCATGTTGTTCAACAGCGTTTTTGGATAACGCTAAAGAAACAAGAAAAGATTTTGCCCGGTGCTGTGGTCAATGCCGAGCTTGACGAGATGGTAGCTAAAATTGAAATGGAAACCGGTTCGCCAGTTGGCAAAAAAGCCAAAGCCGACCTTAAGCAAGAAATTCAGACACGCTTGCTGCCACAGGCCTTTACCAAAAACACCTACACCCACGGTTTTATTTCCCTTGCCGACAACTTGGTAGTGGTTGATGCGTCGTCTGACGGCAAAGCCGAAGCCTTTTTGGCCATGGTAAGAAAGGCCATAGGTTCACTTCCAGTAGTGCCGTTTACGCGTAGAAGCCTTCAAAGCGAACTTACGCATTGGGTTACCGAGTCAACACCGGAAGGTGTAGGGCTACTTGAAGAAGCTGAGCTTAAATCTACCGACGACACGGGCAGTGTTATTCGCTGTAAGAACCAGCCGCTTGATAGCGAAGAAATCAGTATTCACCTAGATGCCGGTAAGCTGGTTCAAAAAGTCGCGTTTGAATATGCAGAAACCCTAACGGCTATTATGTGTGAAGATGGCGCCATTAAGCGTATTAAGTTCACCGACCGCATTAAAGAAGAAACTGACGACGTACCAAAGGATCAGGTAGAAGCTCGCCTTGATGCAGAGTTTGCGCTAATGTCAGCAGAGATTTGTACGCTGCTGAACTTCCTTCGCGGTGCGCTTAATCTTAACGACGATAGTTTATAAGCGAACGGTAAGTAAATAATAAGCAAATGATAAAGGTAGCTTAGCGCTATCGAAAAGCCTAATTACCTAAGGGTCGTTAGGCTTTTTATTAGGGCCTGTTAATTAAGTTGCATGTTTGAACTGGCAACCGTCTCGAAGCGCAAATACTTCGTAGCTTTTTTAGCCCTTTTCCTAGCCTTTGCAAGAAAGTTGTCCAACCGCTTTAGGTGTAAGTTGGATAGTGAATTACCACCACAAAGCGCGTCTCTCCGGCTTCGTCTCGATAACCGTGGGGCTGGTCTGCACGCAATATACATTGCTTCTGAGCCTGATAGGTTTTCCACTGTCCATCTTGCAAAACCCCTAACTCTCCTTGTAGTACGTGAATATGTTCGGTGACACCAATTTGGTGGGCCGAGGAGTGCTGCTCATGCAAGTCTGTTAAGCATAGTTCGAACATTTCAAACTGGGTAGCTGAGTTAAACGGAAATAGCGTTTTTATGGTTACGTTTGGGTCGTTAGCGAACTTGTTATCGGCGTGTTGAGACGAAGGTGCTGTTTCGTCACCAGATAAGAAAGAAGAAAATGAACACGCAAGACCTGTAGCTATCTTCCACAGGGTAGCGATGGTTGGGCTAGACTCACCTCGTTCTATTTGCCCAAGCATAGCTTTCGATACCCCCGTCAACTTCGCTGTTTTATCAAGCGAAAGCCCCCTTGCTTTGCGAACAGACTGCAGGTGCTGTGCAATGCTCCTTGAAATAGCAGAAGGCTGCCCATTTGCTTTTGTCATGTAATGAAGGCCTTTTATTTTGTCGCTGATGTTAATAAAGCAGTTGTGCGCTATAACGCACAAGTGTTAAGTTACCCATTGTACGTTATAGCGCACGAAAAGGTAGAGTAGCACATTCGAAAGACGCTAAAAGCGTATTTTTATCGCTCAATCGTTTCCAATCGAAATTCCATCACGAGGGTTTTCATGAATAAATGGAAGTTAAGTCATATCAGCGCAGGGCTAACCGCCGTTACGGTAGGTTACAGTAGTTCTGTTGTCATTATCATTGATGTTGCGCGCAAAGCCGGCGCTAGCGATGACATGGTAATAAGTTGGTTATTCGCGCTTGGTCTAGGAATGGGCATTACCTGTATTGTGTTTTCGTGGCTATCCAAACTGCCCGTTGTTACCGCTTGGTCTACCCCTGGTGCGGCTTTTTTATTAACCAGTATCGGCGACTATAGTTTAAGTGAAGCCATTGGTGCATTTATAATATGCGCAATGCTTTCACTGATAACAGCGCAAAGTCGGACTTTACTTAAACAAATTAGTCGCATTCCACCAGCCATTTCATCTGCACTTTTAGCCGGTATTCTTCTGCCTATATGCCTTGCTATATTTACCGATGTTAATGAAGCGCCGCACCTAGTCGCGTTATTTATTTCCGCTTACCTAATAGGAAGCCGACTATTCCCCCGCTATCTGATGCTGTTGTTGCTGGTTATGTCGGTGGGCATTAGTTTGTTTATGGGTAGTACCAGCGGTATTGTCGCTTTACCAAGTACCTCATCAGGACTGCCATCAATAATTACTCTGCCCGAGCCGATTTGGGTAACGCCCACTTTCTCTCTCAGCGCCGCCATTGGCTTAGCCTTTCCTCTTTTTCTTATCACCACGCTTTCTCAAAACTTGCCCGGCATAGCTATTCATCACGCCCACGGCTATGCGCCCGACCATAAGCCTATCTTATCAGGCATTGCCGTTATACAAGGTCTATTAGCACCGTTTGGTGGCTTTACTTTTAACCTAGCCGCTATCACAGCAGCACTGTGCATGGGTGAGCAGGCGGATAGTGAAAAATCACAGCGCTATAGAGCTGCCATAGCGGCCGGCGTAGCGTATTTGTTTATGGGACTTTTAGCGTCTGTGGTCGTTGCGTTATTTGTTAGCATGCCCAGTATCATTATTCATCTACTTGCAGGGCTCGCACTTTTAGCTACGCTTCAAGGGGCGGTGGTTCGCGCGATGGAAGTAGAACATCACAGAGCCCCAGCACTGCTCACCATGCTGTGTACGGCGTCAGGCTTTAGCTTATTTTCTATGACTTCAGCGGTGTGGGGATTGGGTCTAGGTTTACTATTGCTGTTTGTTCAAAAGAAACCTGCTAACGCATAGTGTTGCTTATTATGCGCTGTACGTGTAGCTAACCTATATAACAAAAAGGCCGATACGTTTTGAGGTTTCACTTCTGTATCGGCCTAACACTACGGTGTAGATCTGAGGGGTAGCTTAAAAGCTTAACTGCTATAAGAAAATTTGCTTCGCGGCACTTGTGAGCTCTTCGAACTCATCTGAGTGAAGCTCGCCCATATCTTCGACCACACCACGCTGAATAGCTAGGTTTAGCATGGCGTCTTTTTGACTACCTGCCGCTCCCGAGACTGCCGCACCTACGCGAACAAAGTCAATATAGCTTAGCTCATCAGGAAGATAGCTTAAGTCTTTCCAGTTTTTCGCTACATTTACGAAGCTTTCACCAAAGCCCCATTCTCTCATTATGCTTGCACCAATGCGCCCCGCTAGTTTATCGATTGCCACTTCAAGGAAAGAAGGGTTCGCAAAAACTTCAGGGTGGCGCTCAGCTTCGGTCAAAATAGGCAGTACACCAATATTATGTACCAATGCAGCTAAAGTCATAGTATCCATGCTCATTTCCCGCTTTTTAGTGCGGGCTATATAAAGCTGCAATACCGCCATTGCACTGGCAACTATGTTTACCGTATTCGCCCATTCCTGTTGCAAATAACGAGCAACTACATCATTTTTAGATACAAACAGCTGCTCCATTGCTAGTGCGGTAGAGATATTCTTAATTTGTCGCAAACCAATACGGGTTACCGCCTGACTGATAGAGGTTACTTTAACACTGCGCCCCATATAAGCACTGTTTGCAATTTTGATCATTCTTGCACTAAGTGATGGGTCTTGTCCGATTACCTCGCCCATAGCATTAAGGTTAATGTCAGGGTCATCTGCTGCTTTACGGACTTTTAATGCGATAGCAGGAAGTGTAGGAAGGACCAGTGTGTCGTTGTTTATCTTTTCAACCAAGATGGTTGAAAGCGCGTTCTGTGTAGACATATTTCTACCCTTAGAAAGTTCCAAATTGCCTTGATAAGGCGATAGTTTGCGTTACCCGTTATCCACATAGCTAACATCAATCCTGATGCGCCAAATAAATCGAGTATTTGTGCGTTGCATTCCCTGCGCTTATTCACATAGGCCTCTATGTTTCACGCTAAAATACAAACCGTTTATTGTTTTATTATGGTATTTCTATCACCATACTATAGTAGCTCTTTAGTTTCGACCAACTAAAAAAGACAGGCTTAGTGCGAATGTTTAACGACCGCAGAAGCACAAGAGCTTAATCAAAGTATAGACAACAAGCGGCAAACCACTATTGATATTAAGCAAATAATTTTCATACTTTTGTATAAAATCAAAAGCATAGCTATAGTGAGTTACGCAAACACCTCCCCACATACTTAAATCAATGCGGGAAAACGACACGGTAAACCTTATGATTAAAAAAACGACTTCAACTTATTCGCCTATTGCTGCTGCAGTAGCAGGGCTATTTATGCTGACCGCCTGCAGCAAAAGCGCCGATACAACGCAAACTCAAACGGCAAAGCCTGAAACCGATACAGCGCAAACCTTACTTGTAGACGAGTCCCGCTTGTCTATTTATCACGGTGTAGACCTTACCAGCGATTTATCACACCTTAATGACAACCAGCATAAAATGCTTTCGCTTTTAATAGATGCGTCGAAAATTATGGACGACCTGTTTTGGAAGCAGGCATTTTTTGAAGATAAGGATGCTTTCCTTTCCTCGATAAGCGACGAAAAGGTACGTCACTTTGCAGCGATTAACTATGGTCCTTGGGATCGCCTAAATGGCGACACGCCATTTATTAGCGGCTATGAAGATAAGGCCCTAGGCGCTGAGTTTTACCCTCACGACATGGAAAAGGAAGAGTTTGCTACGGCAGATTTTAACGACAAGCAAGGCTTGTATTCTATGGTGAAGCGCGATGAAGCCGGTAACCTTTATTCTGTGCCTTACTCTGAAGCATTTAAAAGCGAATTGATGAAAGCATCTGACCTACTAAAAAAAGCGTCAGAGCTAGCTGAAGACGAAAGCTTCAAGCAATACCTGCAACTGCGTTCTGAGGCATTGTTGTCTAATGACTATCTTGCGTCTGATATGGCCTGGATGGATATGAAGACTAATCCTGTTGAGCTGGTTATCGGCCCTATTGAAAGCTATGAAGACCAATTGTTTGGCTATCGCGCTGCGTTTGAAGCCTACGTGCTTATTAAAGATTTAGCATGGAGTGAAAAGCTGGCGAAGTACGCGGCTTTCCTACCTGAGCTTCAGAAAGGCCTTCCTGTTGCTGATGCTTACAAAGCTGAGATGCCAGGTTCTGATGCAGATCTAAACGCTTACGATGTTATTTATTATGCAGGCCACTCTAATGCTGGTAGTAAGACCATTGCGATTAACTTGCCCAATGACGAGCGCGTACAGTTAGAAAAGGGAACTCGCCGCCTGCAGCTTAAAAACGCAATGCGCGCTAAGTTCGATACTATTTTGGTACCTATTGCAGACACGCTAATTGTGCCAGAGCAACGTGAGCACATTACGTTCGACGCCTTTTTCGCGAACACCATGTTTCACGAAGTGGCTCACGGCCTTGGTATTAAAAACACCCTAGACGGTTCGGGTACCGTGCGCGGCGCACTTAAAGAGCATGCCTCAGCTCTTGAAGAAGGCAAAGCGGATATTCTAGGTTTGTACATGGTACAAAGCTTATTGGAAAAAGGTGAAATTACTGAAGGTACACTTGAAGACTACTACGTGACCTTCATGGCTGGCATTTTCCGTTCTGTGCGTTTCGGCGCAAGCTCTGCACACGGAAAAGCGAACATGATTCGTTTTAACTTTTTTGCACAGCAAGGTGCGTTTGAGAAAACAGAAAACGGCATGTATCGCGTAAATATGGAGAAGATGGGCGCCGCAGTAGAAGCTCTTTCTGAATTGATCCTTACCCTTCAAGGTGACGGCGATTATGACGGTGTCGCAAAACTTGTAGAAACTATGGGTGTGATCAAGCCTGACCTTGCGTCAGATTTAGCGCGCTTAGAAGCAGCCAGCATCCCGGTTGATATTCACTTTAATCAAGGTAAGAAAGTGCTGGGGCTTGCTGAATAAGTCAATCGATTTCACTTATTTACCTCATTTATCTGCAGCGTAAATAAAAATGCCGCCCTTTGAATAAAGGGCGGCATTTTTTATCTTTAAGCGCAAACGTTACTCTACGTGTTGCTTCATATTCTCAGTATACGGAGGCCAGCCTAGCGGTTTACCTGCCAATACATGAAGGTGAATGTGATATACGGTTTGCCCACCGTATTCGTTACAATTCATGACAGTACGATAGCCTTGGTCTGCAAACCCTTGCTCCTTGGCAATTTTTGCAGCTACATATGACAAGTGCCCCACTACTTCGCGGTCTTCTTCAGCAATATCGTTTACCGTGGCAATTTGCTTTTTCGGGATAACCAGAAAATGAGTCGGGGCCTGAGGGTTTATATCTTTAAACGCCAGCGCGAGTTCGTCTTCGTACAAAATCTCTGCTGGAATTTCCTTGCTGATAATTTTATCAAAAATTGTTTCTGCCATGTCTCACATTCCTTTTTAATCAGGTGTTTAACTATTGCGTTAGCGATCGATGATGGTTCTCTCGTCAACGCAATAACAAATTCTAAACTACAGTGTTTTTACTCGGCTTGATGCCTTATTTTATGCAAAAACAAACCATAGAAGTATTACGCCTAACGCTAAGCGATAGATAACAAAAGGCAGCATGCCTATACGGGATATCCAGCTTAGGAATAAATAAATACAAAGGTAGGCACTTACGAATGAAAATGCTGCGCCATACAGCAATGCATACCAGTCCACAGCTTCATTTGCTTTAAGCAAATCTAAGGTGGCTAGCAACCCTGCACCTAAGATGACAGGTATAGACAGTAAGAAAGAAAAGCGTGCACAGGCTTCGCGTTTTAATCCTAGCATCAAGCCAGCAGTCATCGTTATACCCGAACGAGATGTCCCCGGAATCAACGCTAACACCTGGGCTAAGCCGATATAAATGGCTTGTTTTAGCGTTAGGCCTTCAAGTTCTTGTTCCCGCTTTGCTGTCGAGTCGGCATACCATAAAAGCAAACCGAAAATGATGGTAGTACCTGCGATCACCAATGCTGTACGTGCATTGTCTTCTATCCAGCTTTTCATCAAAAAGCCAATGATGACCGCAGGAATAGTCGCCACAATAACGTACCACGCCAGTTTACTGTCGGTAGATTGCTGCTTGCTGAAGCCTTGAGTCACCCATGCTACTGTCATCTGCCCTATTTCTTGACGAAAATAGATCATAACTGCAAGAAGACTTCCCACATGTACTGCTACGTCAAACGCCAAACCTTGGCTTACCCAACCGAAAAGCTCAGCGGGTAGCAGCAAGTGCCCAGAACTACTGATTGGAAGAAATTCAGTAACGCCCTGAATAATTGCTAAAATAATGATTTCGAAAAGTGTCATTCCTTTGCTTAACTCCAAGTAAAGTCAATTGGCCATAATTGCTGTTTCTGTTTATCAAAGTTTTGCCACATTTGGGCATAGGTTTCTTGCGTTTCAGGGTGAATGTCGTCGGGAACAAGTTCAGCTAACGGCCAAAGCACAAACGCGTTGTAACAAATCTCTTCGCGAGGCAAAACCACAGGGGATGTGGTTACCTTACTATCATAGGTAAGCAAGTCGAGATCAAGGGTTCTAGCGCAGAATTTTTTGTCGGTATGCACTCTTCCATTGTCTTTCTCAATTGCCTTTAGTATTGCACACACCTCTTCAACATTTTTTGATGTTGTCGCCCGTGCGACAGCATTATAAAAAGGGCTGCCGTTGAAGCCTACAGCTTCGCTTTCATAAACAGAAGACACTGAAACTTCTGAGAAGTGCTGTTTTAGGGCAACCAAAGACTGCCTAGTGTAATGTTCGCGCTCAATATTAGAACCAATGCTGATTAAAATGGTATGTTCAGGCATTAGTTGCGCTCTTTTCGCATTTCAACGGCAACAGTTTGCGCATTAGGAAGAATATTAGGTTTAACAATTTTAAGCGTTATTGTTGAAACCGAGAAGTGAGCAAGCACGGTGTCCATAACCTTGCTTCCGAAAGCCTCAAGTAGTTCGAACGTACTCTCTTTACCTACTTCCACGATGCACTCGGCTACTTTTGCATAGTCTACCGTATCAGCAACATCATCACTTTGCATCGCCGCGCTTAAGTCAACATCAAGTGTTACATCGAGAAGTAGCTGGGTGGTTCTTACTCGCTCCCAGTCATAAACACCAATCAGGGTGTCTACTTCAAGCCCTGTTATATAAATTTTTCCCATGGAATTTTTCATCTTGTCTGTTATCAACCCAGTTTATTGCCTTACTTTCCGGCTTCAATACTGGTCTTACTACTGCGCTTTCAACCACATATTGCTGGTAAACGGTGGTATATCGCGTTTGGATGGAGTAGCTTTACGCTTGTGTGGCACAACTATACCGCTGTATGACAACTGGGGGCAACCAAGGTTTTGTAATTTAATAGGGCATAAGTCTTTAACCTCCTACAAGAGAAGTAAAACCCGACAGAAGGTAGTGCTTCTAAAACGCTTTTGATAATTAGAATGAAAAAATGATTTCGCTAACGCTTTTAATGGCTGCTGTTGCCTACCTCTTCGGTTCACTATCAAGTGCAGTGGTTATAAGCCAATTATTTGGTTTACCCGACCCAAGGACCGCTGGCTCTAAAAACCCTGGTGCAACCAATGTGTACCGCTTAGGTGGTCGTATTCCTGCGCTACTTGTACTTGTTATGGATATTTTGAAAGGCACTATTCCCGTTTACGGCAGCTACTTTTTGGGTATAGAGCCAATAATGCTGGGCATAATTGCTATCTTTGCCTGTTTAGGCCATATATTTCCGCTTTATTTCGGTTTCAAAGGCGGTAAAGCCGTCGCTACCGCTTTTGGTGCCATGCTGCCGATTGGGCTCGATTTAGCCGGATTGCTTATTCTAAGTTGGGTAGTAGTGGTTTTTCTTACCGGCTATTCTTCGCTAGGTGCGCTCATTGCGGTGTCGCTTGCGCCGCTTTTCACATTTTTAATCAAGCCTTTGTATACTGTGCCGGTAGCAATGCTTTCGCTGCTTATTATTTTACGCCATAAAGACAACATTGCCCGCCTGTTAGCAGGCAATGAAAGTAAGGTGTGGGATAAAGGCAAAGTTAAAGAGTAAGTGCCTGCTGCAGCACATCCAGCTTGCCGTCTATGGGCGTAACAGGCGTAATACCCAATATTTTAGCCAGCGCTGGATATACTTCTAAGTTGCTAAATGTTGGTATAGTGGTATTCGTTTTAAACGCAGGCCCCACTGCAACGAAGGTCGCCCCCATATCAGGTAACGTATTTACGTAGCCATGCCCACCTTTGCTAACATGCGTACTGTTAGCGTTTTTGAAACGCGCTGGCGGCGCAATTTCCATAATAATATCGCCGGTTCTATTTCCTACTTCCATGTGACGCTTAGCCCGCTGGGTATCATTAAGTACAATGTAGCGATTTTCGGCTAGATGTGTCAGACGTTCTATTTCGTCGGTGATTTGTTTATCAGACACACCTTCTCTGGCATACAAGTGTACTTGGGCCCCTTCGTTTTCAATAATAAAGCTATCAGGAATGGATAAAGACTCAACCTCTATAAGCTGGCTTTCATCAATAGGCGTCATACCGTGGTCAGACACCACTACAAGATTCACGGGCAAATCTAATGCATTAATACGCTTATAAAGTTGACCGATAAGCGCATCCACTTCCTGCACTGCATCATTGGTTTTATCGGCAAAAGGGCCTTCATCGTGTCCTACCGAATCGGTAAGCGAAAAATAGCTCGCGATAAAACGAGGGCGCGATACCTCGGGCAATTTTAGCCAGTTGATGATCTGATCAATACGCATCTGGTAGTCAGCATATTTTGAATAATGATAGAAATAAGTCGGAGAAGCACCCGATATGCGTGCGTCAGACTCTGGCCAGAAGAAGGTTGCAGCCTTCATCCCGTGGTATTCCACTAAATTCCATAGCGGTGTTGCCGTGATCCAGGTGCTATCCATTTTGCCATAGCCTAACTGATATTTTGCATAACCGTCTTTTGTAGGGCGTGATTTATCATAAAAGCGGTTATTCACAATACCGTGGTGTTTAGGAAGCAGCCCTGTGATCAACGAAATATGGTTGGGAAACGTATTCGACGGATAAACAGGGGTCATTGATGACGCCCTTACGCCTTGCTTTGCAATGGCGCCAAGGTTCTCGGCGTTGTGTAACTCGATATAGTCGTGGCGAAAACCGTCAAGAGAAATTAACACGACATACTGATCTTGCTGATTATTTGGCTGTTGCTTTTGTTTTAACTCTTTTGCTGATTCATTTGAAGGAATCTTACTTGAGGCAAGTGCATTAGGCGTGGTGAGCGCTGCAAAGAAAATCAAAATAAATAACGACGGCGCTAAAAATAATAGCGATGCATTTTGTTTTGTTTTATTTGTTGCTAGGCGCATATTTTTTATGTCCTTTCTTCAATATTTGCCGTGGTAAAACAAAAGGCAATGGGACGAGCTCCCATTGCCTTTACTTTTTGTTTGTCTATTTTGCCTGCTTGTTAGGCTTGATACCTGCCTTTTGCACATCTTATGTATACATAGATAAGCAGTATCAATTTCACAACATCATTTAAAACCCCGTCGGCGTTTTTAAATTGCTGATAAGGTATCAAGAGGCCATCGCGGTTTGGCTTGTGACGATAACGCCAAGGTTTCGCCTGCTTTTAGACGCTGCATTCCCGCATAGGCAATCATGGCACCATTGTCAGTACAATACGCTAAGCTAGGGTAAAACACCTCACCTTTTAGCTCTTGCATCAGGGCTTTCATCTTACTGCGCAGCATCGTATTTGCACTTACGCCGCCAGCAATAACCAAACGCTTCATACCCGTCTGCTTTAATGCTCGCTTACATTTAATGATAAGCGTATCCACTACGGCTTCTTGAAACGCGTAGGCAATATTCGCTTTAATTTGCTCAGCATCATCACCGGTTAAATCAGCATCGCGAATGGTGTTTGCAGCAAAGGTCTTTAAGCCGCTAAAACTGAAGTCTAAGCCTGGTCGGTCGGTCATTGGACGTGGGAATTTGTAGTGTCCCTCTTCGCCCTTTTCGGCCAATTTTGCTAAGAGAGGGCCGCCAGGATAATCAAGACCAAGTAACTTGGCGGTTTTATCAAAGGCTTCACCAGCGGCATCATCGATAGACTCGCCAAGTACTTCATACTGACCAATGCCTTCTACTTTAACCAACATCGAGTGACCGCCCGACACTAACAGCGCAACAAAAGGAAATTCTGGGGCATCGTCTTCAAGCATAGGCGCTAGCAAATGCCCCTCCATATGATGAACACCTACTGAAGGTACGTTCCACGCATAGGCCAATGAGCGCCCTACTGACGAACCTACTAATAACGCCCCTACTAAACCCGGGCCTTGAGTAAAGGCAACGCCGTCGATATCTGATGGCTGGGTATTCGCATCTTCCATGGCTTTTTCAATTAAAGGAATGATCTTTCTTACGTGATCCCGTGAAGCAAGCTCAGGCACCACACCGCCATAATCAGCGTGCAGCTTTACTTGGCTGTATAGTTCGTGTGACAACAAGCCTTTTTCATCGTCATAAACGGCGATGCCAGTTTCGTCACAAGATGTTTCTATTCCTAAAATACGCATGGGGAGCAACCCTTTTACTACTAACTTCAATGCCTAGTTTCTGAATTTGCTGTCATCTTTTTATCACAACAAGTGTCCACACAATTGTTGTGAGTCAAGATAACTAAGCGAATACCAAAAACTGAGAAAATAATTCTGGCGATCTGTGGCGATCATCTTTATGATCCCGCCGCGATCATAACACTACCCTAGTCAGGATCGTTTGCTTTCTACTTTTGATCACAAAAATATATCAGAAGAAACATGAGCAAAAAGCATTCTGAAAAGGGCGCTTATACAAGCCGCGTTAAACAACACGGTGCTTAACGAGCGCAGAGTTTACCTTTTATCCTGCATTCATGGAATGCCAGTGAACAGGTAAATGAACGGTAAATGCACAATATTGGCTATTTTTTGGCAATTCATCCTTTACTTTCTCTGTAGATATGATTAGAATTTCGCACCATTTTTAACCCGGGTGGCCTTTTTAGCGCACAATTTTACCCGGATTTACACAGTAAAAGTTTTGAGGTGAGTGTTTAATGCCTATCGTTAAAGTTAGAGAAAACGAGCCGTTTGATGTGGCGCTGCGTCGTTTTAAGCGTTCTTGTGAAAAAGCAGGTGTTCTTTCTGAAGTTCGTCGTCGTGAATTCTTCGAAAAGCCAACTTGGGAACGCAAGCGCAAGAAAGCTGCCGCTAAAAAGCGTCATCTTAAGAAGCTAGCTCGTGAAAACGCACGTCGCGTAAAACTCTACTAATATAGGGTTAAGTAACGAGTCTGAAAGGTGTTGCAATTGCAGCACCTTTCGCGTTTCTGGGCCTCTATTTTTTTGGCCGTATTCTTAACGACTCCATTTTTCCTTTTTAAATGGTTGCATTTGATTTTCAACTTGGGGCTTAATAATACCATTCCGCATAGATCATTATCTTCTGAGTGGGCAATGCTCTATGCGGATTGGTACAAGCAATCTACTAATAAAAATCAGGAAGCATCATGGCACTAATTGATGATTTAAAAGCAGCGCAAAAAGATGCGATGCGTGCAAAAGAAAAAGTACGTCTTGGTACTATTCGTATGGCTATGGCTGCCATTAAGCAAAAAGAAATCGATGAACAAATTACGCTAGACGATAGCGCAATCTTAGCGGTATTGACCAAAATGGTTAAACAGCGTCAAGACGCGGCAGCGCAATACGACGCCGCCAATCGAGAAGACCTAGCGAGCAAAGAGCGTGAAGAAATCACTTATATTGAAGATTTCTTGCCACAGCCTTTGACTGACGATGAACTCAATACCCTTATCGACGAGACCATGGCTGCGACTGGCGCGTCAGGTATGCAAGATATGGGTAAAGTCATGGGTGCATTGAAGCCTAAAGTTCAGGGCCGCACCGACATGGGCGCTTTGAGTGCAAAAATTAAGGCGCGTTTGAACGCTTAAGTACTGCCCACGTGTAACAGTGAATCGCGCAGAAGGTGGGCATTGTCTCACCTTCGTTATTCTCATTTAACCACTTCCCTGTTACAGTACTTCACCGTTTTCATGATGTTGTAGCCTGTCGTTTAAAGCGCAGCTAAGACTATGCTTTTCTGTTTATTTTTGAACTCATTCTTTTTTAACTAACTCTTTTTTTAACTAACTTTTGTTGAAAGTACCCTCATGGCTGGAAAGATACCTCGCGATTTTATAGATGACCTGCTGTCACGTACCGATGTGGTAGAAGTGGTAGATAGCCGAGTCAAACTCAAAAAAGCAGGTAAGAATTACCAGGCGTGCTGCCCTTTTCATAACGAAAAGTCCCCCTCTTTTACTGTTAGTCAAGATAAGCAGTTCTATCACTGTTTCGGATGCGGCGCTCACGGTAATGCTATCTCATTTATTATGGAATTCGACCGCTTAGAATTTGTCGAGGCGATTGAAGAGCTAGCCCGTTATCACGGGCTTGAAGTACCTCGAGAAAAAGGCAGCCGGCCTGCCATGAGCGAAGAGAAAAAGCAGCAACAGCAAGACGACTATGCAGTAATGGAACAAGTCACACGCTTTTTCCAGCATCAGTTGCGCCAAAACGGTAATAGTAAAAAAGCCATCGACTATTTAAAGAACCGTGGGCTCAGTGGTGATATCGTCAAGCAGTGGGAAATTGGCTATGCCCCTGACAGCTGGGACGCACTGCTAAATACCTTTGGTAAAGATCCCCAACGCATCAAGCAGTTGGTCGATTTAAAACTGGTCAATAAAAACGACCAAGGACGTACCTACGACTTCTTCCGCGACCGCATCATGTTTCCAATTAGGGATAAACGGGGTCGCGTGGTCGGCTTTGGCGGTCGAGTATTAGATGACGGCGGTCCTAAATACTTAAACTCACCAGAAACTCGCATTTTTCATAAAGGCAGCGAGCTTTTTGGGTTTTATTCAGCGCGCCAGAACAATCGCACTTTAGATACGGTTGTCGTTGTTGAAGGCTACATGGATGTAGTGGCATTGAGTCAGTTCGACATTAATATTGCTACCGCTGCCTTGGGTACGGCCACCACACCTGAACACATTCAAATGCTTGTTCGCGCTACTTCGCACATTGTGTGCTGTTATGATGGTGACCGCGCTGGGCGTGAAGCTGCATGGCGCGCGCTAGAGAACGCCTTACCGGCGTTAAAAGACGGCGTGCGTATATCTTTTTTATTCTTACCCGATGGCGAAGACCCAGATACCATGGTGCGTCAGGTGGGCAAAGATGCGTTTATGGAAATGCTCGATAACGCGACGCCTTTGTCTCGTTTCTTTTTTGAGAACTTGTTAAAAACTCACAACGTGGGTACGCCAGAAGGTAAGATTGCCCTTAAAAAAGCGGCAATGCCACTGATTGAAAGCACCTTAGGTGATGACCAAAAGCAAATGTTGCTGGAAGAGTTAGCCAAGCACACCGGTGAGTTCGATCGATTTAAACTTCAACAAGATATTAACAAAGCGAATCAAGGTTCAAAGCAAGCTTACTCCCCTAATCGCAACCAGGTAAACAAACCTAAACTATCGCCACTTCGCATGCTGATACGCTTACTGCTTGATAAGCCAGAGTTAGCCGCACATTGCGAAGATGTGCAGATAGATATATTCGCCGGTAGCAATGCTGCCGGTATGGATTTATTGCGCGATATTCACAGCTATTGTGTCAATCACCCTCACGCAAAAACTGCGCAGCTTGTTGAAAATTTCCGCGACCATCCCCATTCTTCTACTATCGCGAAATTATTGTTGCAAGAACACTTAGTCAAAGATGAGGATGCTGAGCGTGTATATAACGACAGCTTCGCTCGCTTACTAGACGGGCATTTCGATAGCCGCATTGAAACCTTAATTTCACGCTCGCGGGTTCAACCGCTGACTCAAGCGGAAAAACAGGAATTGAACCTGCTTATGAGGGAAAGACAGAAGAGTTAACCCAGGGGAAAATGAACTTTGGGTTGGTCTGTTTTTGCGTAGTAAGCTTTACGTTTAGCTCGCCTTCGCCTTGCAGTTATGCACTATGCAAGTAGTAAAGGCGGAAATGTAAAAAGCATTGACTAAAAAATCGGCCGTCAATCTGGTAAAACCAACGCTTATTCTGCTATACTGGCTAATTCGCTGCGGGCATGTTTGAACATGGTTCACGCTTTTTATGTGAACAAAAATGCAGCAACACGAGTAGCAAAGATATAGCCGAACATAACGGGCAGAACCGAACCCGAGCAGATGTGCATCGTAAATATATTGGTTTACACCAGCGTGGCATCTAGCATTAACGGCCTTGATACAAATGCAGTACTACAGCAGAACAGGGAACATACCTAGGCGTATGTTGTCTTTTCTATTGCAAACTAATTGAATGTGAGAAGTGTAGGTTATATGGCGCAAAGCAAGCAGTCTCAGATTAAACTCCTGATTGCAAAAGGTAAAGAGCAAGGTTACTTAACCTTTGCAGAAGTAAACGACCACCTGCCGCAAGATATTGTCGATTCTGATCAAATCGAAGACATAATCCGCATGATTAATGACATGGGAATTCAAGTTTCTGAATCAGCTCCTGATGCAGATGAACTTCTCATGCAAGAAGCGAATGCTGATGAAGATGCTGCAGAAGCGGCAGCTCAAGCACTTGCTACTGTAGAAAGTGAAATTGGCCGTACGACTGACCCAGTTCGCATGTATATGCGTGAAATGGGTACCGTTGAACTTCTTACACGCGAAGGCGAAATTGAAATCGCTAAGCGTATTGAAGACGGTATTAACCAAGTACAGTGCTCGGTTGCTGAATATCCAGAAGCGATCACTTACCTGTTAGATCAGTGGGATTTATACGAAGCCGAAGAAATTCGCCTAAGTGACATTATCTCGGGCTTTGTTGATCCTAACGATGATCAAGATCTCGCGCCAACTGCAACGCACGTAGGCTCTGAGTTATCTGAAGAAGAGTTAGATGACGAAGATGGCGATGATGATGATGACGACGACGAAGATGAAGACGATAGCGGCGTAGACCCAGAGCTAGCGCGCGAACGTTTCGCAGAACTTCGTGAACAGTACATCAAAACTCGTGATGTTATCGAGAAGAAGGGTCGTTCACATGCCGATTCTCGTACACAAATCAACGCACTAAGCGACGTATTTAAAGAGTTCCGTCTAGTTCCTAAGCAATTTGATCGCATGGTTAAAAACATGCGTGCAATGATGGACAAAGTACGTATCCAAGAACGTCTTGTAATGAAGTTCTGTGTTGTTAATGCAAAAATGCCTAAGAAAGACTTTATTAAAGCTTTCGCGGGTAACGAAACGTCTACTGCGTGGTTACACGAAGCAGTTAAATCAGGTGCGCCTTATGCAGCTGAACTTGCAGTTAACCAAGAAGAGATTGAGCGCTGCATTAGCAAGATGAATCAAGTTGAGCAAGAAACTGGCTTGGTTATCGCTGATATTAAAGATATTAACCGTCGCATGTCGATTGGTGAAGCGAAAGCGCGTCGTGCGAAAAAAGAGATGGTTGAAGCTAACCTTCGTCTTGTTATTTCAATTGCGAAGAAGTACACCAACCGCGGTCTTCAGTTCCTTGACCTTATCCAAGAAGGTAATATTGGTCTAATGAAGGCGGTAGATAAGTTCGAATACCGTCGTGGTTATAAGTTCTCAACTTACGCTACATGGTGGATTCGTCAGGCGATTACTCGTTCAATTGCTGACCAGGCGCGTACTATTCGTATTCCTGTGCACATGATTGAGACGATTAACAAGCTAAACCGTATCTCTCGTCAAATGCTTCAGGAGATGGGACGTGAACCTACGCCTGAAGAATTGTCAGAGCGCATGCTAATGCCTGAAGACAAGATTCGTAAGGTACTTAAGATTGCTAAAGAGCCAATCTCGATGGAAACACCTATCGGCGATGATGAAGATTCACATCTTGGCGACTTTATCGAGGACAGCACTATTATTCAGCCCCTCGATTCAGCAACTGGCGGTAGCTTAAAAGGCGCAACACAAGAAGTACTAGCAGGCCTAACGGCTCGAGAAGCGAAAGTACTACGTATGCGTTTCGGTATCGACATGAATACCGACCACACGCTTGAAGAAGTAGGTAAGCAGTTTGACGTTACCCGTGAGCGTATTCGTCAGATTGAAGCTAAAGCACTTCGCAAACTTCGCCACCCTAGTCGTTCTGAGCAGCTACGCAGCTTCTTAGACGAATAGAAAAGCATTGCTTTGTTTATAAATCCCCGGCCTTGGCTGGGGATTTTTTTGTCTTAACTTCCCGAAGTTCTCTCCATAAAAAGCTGCAACTCGTTGTTTCAATATTTTGCTGCACACATAAAAAAGCCCCGTCAGGAGGCTTTCAATACGCTTTAGAAAGGTTAGTTAGAGCTTACACTCTAAACTGCTTAGCGATTGATTCAAGGTGCTGCGCAAGGTCAGCAAGCTCATTACACATAGTCCCAAGTTCGCCTGAACGGCTTGCAGTTTGCTCTGTTCGCTCATGAATTTCATCCACGTGACGTACAATATCGACCGCAACAGTGCGCTGGTCTTCCGTATTGTGAGCAATCTGTTCATTCATTTGGTTGATGCGACCGATAGTACTGGTAATGGTCTCTAAGCTGCTGCCCGCTTTATTGGCGGTTTCAACGCTATTTGTGGCTTGTTCGGTACCACGCGCCATTACTTCAACTGCTGAATGCGCTGCGCTTTGAAGCTGCTCTATTGTGCTTTGAATCTCTTCTGTAGATTGCTGCGTGCGCGACGCTAGCGTTCTAACTTCGTCAGCGACTACTGCAAAGCCTCGCCCTTGCTCACCGGCCCTTGCAGCCTCGATAGCCGCGTTAAGTGCAAGCAGGTTGGTTTGTTCCGCTATGCCCTTGATTACATCTAGCACTGAACCGACTTTGTTTGAGTCAGATTCTAAGCGCCCAATAACATCAGCTGTCTCACGTACGTTTTCAGCAAGCTGCTGAATGCTAGTTACGGTTTGCTGCACAATTTGACGACCTTCGCTCGCCGCTGTGGTAGCTTCATTGGCATCGCTTGCCGCTTGCGCTGCACTGTGTGCTACACCATCTACAGAGCCGCTCATGGTATCTACTGCACTCTTAGCATTAGTTGCAGACTTTTGCTGTACATCAATAGTACGCTGAGTTTCTTCTGTAACGCCGCGTAGGTTTTGCGCTAAGTTCGATAGCGGTAAACTCGCCTCAACCACATCACGCACTACGCCTTGTAGCTTATCCATAAATTGATTGAACCAGTAAACCAGCTCACCAATTTCGTCTTCACTTTTCGTATCAATACGTACCGTTAGGTCGCCATTTTCTTGCGCAATATCTTTAAGAGAGCGAACAACATCATCAATACTCTGCTTTATACCGCGAACAATAGGTACTGCGGTTGCAAACAATAAAATGGTTACAACAATAGCTAAAATAACGCCCGTACTAATAAGCGATGTATTTGCGCTATCTGTGTTTTCAAAGGCTTTCTCGAATGCAGCTTGCTGTGCATCACGAAATTGTGACATAGCGGCAATAGCCCCATCGTAAGACTGATTCATTTGAGCAGACAGTTCACCTAGGCGACTAAAGTCAGCTGTGCCGTCTACCATGGATTGTGAAACTTCGTAGGCGACGTCAAAGTATTCGTCGAAACCTGAGGATATACGCGAGATATCTGAACGAAACTCCGGGCTGATATTCGCGATTTGATTAAGCCCTTTCTTCGCTTCTTCTGCCAATTCTTGCGCCACAGTAAGGGTATCTTGATCACCTGTTGTTACTGCACTTGCTAGGGTGTCACGCACTTTTTGCATGTCGACCAGTGTCGATGCCGATAGCTGTAATGCTGGGAACTGAACTTTCTGTACTTTTTCTAGCGTTGCGCCATTATTGAGCGCGGTGTAGATAGTGATAAGCAAATAAATAATAAAACTTAGCGCTGCGATCCCCGGTATAAGGAAGATCTTAGTCGCAATTGGCATTTTCTTTAGAAAGTTCATCAACTATCCCACTATTTTTTATGATCGTGCAACTGCCTTTCACTTAACTTTTCAAAAAGCGCTGCACTTTGTTTGGTCTACCTAATTTATCTACCTATTAGTAAAAAACTTTAACGAAATTATGGCCTCGCAGAAGTACAAGGCCATAAATAGGTAGTTAGAACGTATAATTTACGCCAACTTTAAGTAGTGTTGCATCATTCAGATCATTTAGATCGTCTGAGTACCAAGTTACATCGGTTTTAAGTGCAAAGCCTGGCTCCACGTCGTAGCGTAGGCCCACAGTAACTGCCGATACATCTAGCTCTTGTTGAGCTGCAATGCCAGCAGCACCTTGATAGATAGAAGCCCAAGTCGCATCAGTAACTGCGTCTCCAGTAGAGATAGTTGATGGAAGTGCTGCTACAAGGCCAAGCTGATTAGCGTTATCCGCTTCTTCTACTTCATATGTGATGTGCGGCGTAAACTTACCGAAGCGCATGCCTGCAGTTACGTACCACGCTTTATTGTCAGCGATAACAGAACCATCAACTTCTGTCTGAGTAAATTCTGCACCTACAAACCAATCATATTTGTCGATATCAACCGCTACTTCAAAGAAGGTTCCCGTGTCGTCATTAACGCTGAAACCTTCAGCTGAAGTGGCTGCAGTTGGAATAACCGCGCCAAACGCAGACATGCCATCTATAAACGTATCAAAATCTTCGTTTGCAGCGCTAGTCGAACCACGTGCAAATAATGTACGAGCACTGAACCAGTCACGCGTTGCTTCAAAAGAAACAGCCACTACATTCTTTAATTCTAGCGCCGCAGGCGTACCTGAAATGGTCGTGTCAGCCTCTACACGACCCATGGTAAGCTGAGCGCCATACTCCCAATCACCAGAGTAATTCATATAGTCAATACGTACGCCATCGATGTTGTTAAAGTCGATACCGTAAACAGCGTCAGGTGGCGTTAGCCAGTGATAAGAATAACCAATATCAAGTGATGCAGAATATTTGAAAAGAGGCATACGTAGGCGACCGGCACTGATGTTGACGTTGTTGTTCAACATGTAAGTCATGTAAGCCCACTCGAAATCTGCGTCGTAGTCTTCACTTCCGCGGCCAACTAGCTGTGCAGTTGCAGAAAGTTTATCGCTAACGTCACCGCGCACCTGTAGACCAAAGACGCTGGCTGGGTCGAAGTTAAAATCACTGTCGTAGCCGTATACTGACTCGTCATCATCTAGCGTCATTCCGCCAATAAGGTTTGCAAAGCCGTTAATTTGAATGTCGGCAAGTGCTGGAGTAGCTAAAAGGCCAGCAATAGATAAGATAGCTAATTTGGTTTTCATGCGTGTTCCTTAAATTCTTTGTATTAACGGTAGGTTAGAAGGTAGCGACAACACGTACGCTATCGTTTACCGCGCCAGCGTCGACATAGCCAATAGCGCCTGGGTTACTTGCAACTGCAGATATAACGTCTGCGTCACTACCTAACGCTTCAGGAGGTTGACCTTTACCCGTAAAAACAAGTTTTGACCAAAACGCAGTAAGTTGAGCTGCAGTTTTGTTTAAGACCTTGCCGTTGAATTCGTCTGTAGCAGATTGACCTTCAGCTAACGCAACAGGCTCTGCTTTTGTACCGCTAGGGAATGCTTTGGCCTTGTTTAAGAAAAGACGGCTTATACTATCTTTATCTAGTGAATCGCCATTGCTAGGATGCACGATGACTGCTACATCAGCAATCGCCACGTTACAGCACAGTCCGGCTGCAAGTATCCATTTTTTCATCATATGTCCTCTGGAGTCTTTTTGGATGCTAGCCCATCGCTCTTCACTTTCTTTGAAGGCGCTAAAAACGACATTTGCGTGTTAGAGCGATATGAAGCAAACAGGTGCTTGTGTGTCCAAACATTTACAACGAGATAAGTATTGGTCACAAACGCAATATTCGCCACTTTGAGCTTTAAATATTTATCTTATATAAATTAATAGCTTATATAAGTACTTAGGAATGGCGCGCAGTGTAGTGAAAGTAGAAAGTTAAACAACTATACGATTGTCTAATACATACCGTTAGCGCTTATAAGCATTAATAAAAAAACTAAATGCATAGCAGAAAAACTTAACTAGTCTATATATATCAGCCACTTAGGAAAGTTAATCATTGTAATAGAAGTGATAGATACTCATATTAGAGTATGAAAGAAGATACCTGAACTTTTGAACCCGCCCAACTGGCATTGGCGCGGGCCCAAGAGTAAACAATAGTCTATAAGCGAATACCTATGACTCACCTTTCTTGTAAGGAATCGTTTTTTCCTGCGCTTCGATTTCGTTGGTTCGCTGCATTGGAGAGCCTGTTTTCCTTGCAAGCCAGCTATACGCTGTAGGAACAACATAAAGGGTCATAAATGCTGAAACAAGCACACCTGAGAAGATAACCATACCAATTACCATCCGGCTTTCAGCGCCAGGTCCTGATGCAAGTACCAAAGGTAAAGAGCTAAACACGGTGGTAAACCCTGTCATTACGATAGGGCGCAAACGCTGTGCGGCAGCACGCTTAAGTGCGAGTTCAAACTCCATACCCGCATCGCGAAGTTGATTAGCGAACTCTACTATTAATATGCCATTTTTTGCGGCAAGCCCGATAAGCATAACCAAACCAATTTGGCTGTAGATATTAATCGTCATGTCACTAAAAAACAGCCCGATGTATGCCCCAACGAGAGCTAAGGGCACGGTAAGCATTATAACTAAAGGGTGCACCCAGCTTTCAAACTGCGCGGCCAATATTAAGTAAGTGACCGCAAGCGCTAGCATAAAGACATAAACAAAAGAGTTGCCTGCTTCTTGATAAAGCTGTGACTCACCTTTGTAATCGATAGATACGTTATCGGGCAGTTCAGTAGCCACAATATTTTCTAAGTAGGAAAGTGCCTCACCTAGTGTATAACCATCTGCTAAGTTAGCCGATATAGTAACGGCCCGCATTCTGTTATAGCGGTTTAGTCTTGCCGAGGTAGCCTGCTCTTCAAAGGTGAGTAAGTTGTCCATAGGGATAAGCTCACCGGTACGAGATGACCTCACGTATAAATTTTCAATACTGTTAGGGCTTCTAAAGTCTTCTTCTATGCCTTCCATGATAACGTCGTACTCTTCACCTCTATCGAGGAAAGTAGACACCCTACGCTGACCAAGCATGACCTCTAACGTGCCGCCAATATCGCTAATTGATACGCCAAGGTCAGCCGCTCTGTCGCGATTAATATTGACCAATAACTGGGGTGATGTCTCTTTGTAGTCAGAGTCTAGTCGAATTAATCCTGGATTTTGCGCTGCTTTTTGTAACACTATGTCGCGCCACTCTACAAGGTTCTCATAGGTATCACCTTGTAAGACGAACTGAACAGGACGCCCTAGCCCACCTCCTGATATCCCGCTTCGCATGATCGCAAACGCGCGAACATCAGGTACGCTGTTAAGCTTGCCGCTGATTTCATCCATTAGTGAAAATGTACTGAAATCACGCTCATCCCAATCTGCAGAACCGACGATTGCTATCCCCGCGTTTCCGCCGAAACCAGGTGTCCTCACCAAAAGACGATTAATTTTACCGCTCTCGCGATAGGGCATTAATATGCTTTCTATTTGCTCTAAATTTCTTGCGTTACTTTCAAAGCTCGCCCCTTCTTGAGCGTTCATTAAGATGAAAAAGTTACCTCTATCTTCTTTAGGAACGAACTCACTAGGTACTTTCTCTGAAAGTTGGACTAACGCAATAACCGCAATAATAAGCATGATCAGCATAAGGAAAGGTTGGTGTAAGGTTTTACTCAACGTATTAAAGTAACTGCTTTCAAGCTTTGAAAATCGCTTATCCATCCAGCTTCCGAAGCCTGACGAACGTGGGCGTTTTTTAAGTATTTTTGACGCCATCATGGGCGACAAAGTAAGCGCGGTAAAGCTAGAAAATGCCACTGCCGCAGCAATGGCCAACGCAAACTCGGTGAAAAGTCTGCCTATATTACCTTCAAGGAAAACCAAAGGAACGAACACAGAAATAAGTACCAGTGTAGTGGCAATTACGGCGAATCCGACCTCTTTGGCACCGCGATAGGCAGCCAAAATAGGCGGTTCTCCCATCTCAATGCGCCGATATATGTTCTCAAGTACAACAATAGCATCGTCTACCACTAGGCCAATCGCTAATACCATAGCAAGCAGAGTTAGCAGGTTTATTGAAAAGCCCAGCGCATACATCACAATAAAAGCAGCAATAATAGAAACAGGTACGGTAACCGCAGGAATTAGCGTGGCGCGAATATTACCTAGGAAAAGGTATATTACGATCACTACCATGAGCATAGCGATCCCCAAGGTCTCATACACCTCATCAATTGATGCCTCAATGAAAACTGATGAGTCGTAACTTGGCACAATAAAAATGTTATCTGGAAGGGTCGCTTCTATTTTTTCAATCTGCGCTTTCGCTGCGCGGGCTACTTCGAGAGTATTGGCTTTAGACTGCTTGATAATGCCTAGGCCTATCATATTGACGCCATCACCCCGAAACTCTGTCTCGTCATCTTCGGCGGTTAGCTCAACGTGGGCTATTTCGCCTAGACGCACCAGATAGCCGTTATCCCCTACTGCAACGGTTAGCGCTGCAAAATCATCCGGCGTTAGAAACGTTCGCGCTACCCGTACTTCAAAGTCACGATCATTACTTTCTACTTCACCAGCAGGCAACTCTACGTTTTCGGCGCGGATCACTTGCTCTACATCGCTAACTGTTATGCCTCTAGCCGCCATAGCATTGCGGTCTAAAAACACTTTCATGGCGTAACGTCTTCCACCACCAATTTGAATTCTAGCCACACCGTCCACAATGGATAGCCTGTCAACCAGCACACGTTCTGCGTAGTCGGTCAACTCCATAGTATTGAGGTTGGTGCTTCGTAAGTTGTACCACACCACGGCACTTTCATCTGAGTTCGCTTTAGATACTTCAGGGGGATCGGCTTGATCGGGCAAGTTATTTAACGCGCGACTGACGCGCTCGCGCACATCGTTAGCTGCCGCATCAATGTCTCGAGAAAGTTTAAACTCGATTGTGATGTCTGAACGACCATTGCGAGATGTAGAGGTAACATTCTTTATGCCTTCAATACCCGAAATTCTGTCTTCAAGAAGCTGGGTAATTCGGGTCTCGACTATGTTTGCCGAAGCCCCTGTGTAGTTTGTATTAACCGAGACAATGGGTGGGTCGATGTCGGGGTATTCCCGTAAACTCAACATGGAGAACGCGACAATACCAAAGATAATCAACAGTAAATTGAGTACGGTTGCAAAAACCGGGCGCTTTACAGAAACGTCTGACAATAGCATAACTGTCTGCTCCCTAGCGGTTTAATACATTAACCGGAGATTGGTCACGTACGCGAAGTGTACCTTCGGTTATTACTTCATCTCCTTCACTTAAACCGCCGACAATCTGCACTTGCCCGGGTCGACGCTCACCAATTTCTACCTCAGTTTGATGTGCAACATTATCTTTAACCACATAAACAAACTGTTTGTCTTGTACTGGCACCAGTGCCTTTTCTGGCAAAACTAAGGCGCTAAGTACACGTTTTTCAACCACAACGGTTAGCAGCATACCCGGGCGTAGACGACTATCTTGGTTATTAATAGTTGCGCGCACGCGAATGGAGCGACTAATGGGGTCCAAGCGCGTATCAATATTGGTAATTTTTCCTGTAAACTCTTCTCCAGGATAAGCAACTGACGACGCACTTACCAATTGCCCTTTAGCCACGCTAGCCAGGTGGTTTTCAGCGATACTAAAATCAACTTTGATTTGGCTAATATCATCTAACGTGGTGATAGAGTCGCCTGGCTGAATTAGTGAACCGATACTGATCTCTCGGTTGCCTAGCAACCCATTAAATGGAGCGCGTATTTGAAGGTCGTTAAGCTGAGCTAACGCGACATCTAACTGGGCTTGTAATGCTTTCACTCGAGCTTGCTGCTCATCAAGAAGCTGCTCAGAAGTAGCATTTGACTGACGTAAGTCGGCTATGCGGGTAAACTGACGTTTAGCCTCGTCAATATTAGCTTTTAGCTCTTCTACCCTAGCGCGCTCTTCAGTGTTATTAAGCTGCACCAAAAGCTCGCCTTCTACGACTTTATCGCCATCATCGAAATTTATCGTTTTTACCGTATCGGTAACTTGAGCGGTGATATTTACAGACTCGTTAGCAGTAGCTGTGCCGAGCGACTCGATAGTGATAGGAAATGCCTGTGACGAAACAACTGCTGTTTTTACTGGTGTGGCTCTAGCGCCAGCGCTTGCTTTACTTTCTTCCTGTGGCATATTTAAATATGCAACAACACCTGCAAGCAACAGCACGCCAAGTACTAAGGGCGATAACGAGAATCGAGAAGACATAACCTTTCCTATTGGTAAAATAGCATTGCGCTGAGCGTGAAATTTTTTAAAAACTCATCGAATGCTTCAGTACACAAATTTCGCTTTATTTAAGCGCAAACTTTCCCAAACATGTTTTTGTGTACCGCATTATTATTGTTAGTTGTGTTATTTTTATTTTTGCGTAGAGTCTGCTTGATAATATTGATTGCTTTTACAACAATCGCAAACACCCGCAAGAGTATTTTACCCAAATCAATGGTCATCTTATTTCGCTTATCAGCTATATTCGCTGTTTTAACGCTTTTCGCATGTTCACCGTCAACGCCTAGTTCCCCAATGTGCCGTGTTTCAGATGCACTGTCATCTGAAAATGTTCACACTGAAATAAACGCTCACGTTTCCCCCGTTGGCGCGGCCTGTTTAATAAAAACTGAAGGGAAAGTGTTGCTGGTCAAGCACCGCCTGTCTGGCAAATTAGACTTCCCCGGCGGAGGGCTAGTTGAAGGTGAATCACTTGCCTGCACAGCCCATAGAGAAACGTGGGAAGAAACAGGTTTTAACGTTGAAGTGAAAGAGTACCTATCGACGACAGCTAATGGTTTAGTCATCTTTGGCTGTCATACAGATGCAGGAATTGAAAAGCTTCCTAACACTTTCGATGCACCACCGTGGGCAAAATTAGAAGTTATCAAACTCGTTAAGGCAGACCCATTTATGCTCGACCATGATGCGTTGCGTTATGCTGATGATCTTATTCCCTTGCGCGATGGCTACACCCAATTCGTTATAAAGCAGCACTGACAAAGCATTGTTCATTGTGTCGGGGATTGGTAAATTGTCCCAACTGAATAAACAGGAGAAGTGGCTTGTTTTCACTGCCAACATTAAGCCTAAAAGGCAAAGTATCTGAACTAGAATGGCAAACCCGTGTTGATTTAGCGGCGTGCTATCGGTTAGTTGCCGATATGCGATGGGGCGATCTTATCTATACCCACATTTCCGCCAAGGTACCGGGCACAGATCATTATCTTGTTAATGCCTTTGGGCTTACCTTCGATGAAGTTACGGCTTCTAACTTGGTAAAAGTCGACTTAGACGGCAATATACTTGACGACACACCCTATGGGATTAACCCTGCCGGATTCACTATACACAGTGCAATTCACGAAGTGCGCCACGACGCCCAGTGCGTTATCCACCTACACACATTAGCTACCATCTCCGTGGCTTCGGTGAAAGGCGGGTTGAAGCCGTGGAGTCAGTATTCAATGTTTTCGCTTCCTTCGCTTTCTTATCACAGCTACGAAGGCTTAGCCGTAGACGATAGCGAAAAGAAGCGTTTGCAAAACGACCTTGGCGATACTAATCACATGCTTTTGCCTAACCATGGCGGTCTAACCCTTGGCCCAACTGTTGGCGACGCCTTTATGCGCTTTTACGATTTACAGCGTGCGTGCGAAATTCAGCTTGCATTAATGCAATCTAACGAAGCAGTTATCGAAATACCGCAAAGCATTATTGATGGTATATACGCGCAGGCAAATGTTGTTCACAGCGGCGAGACTGGCGGTCAAAAAGCATGGCCTGCTATGTTGCGCAAAGCCTATAAGTTAGATCCAAGTTTTTGCGAATAATTAAGCCTATTTAGCTAAACGCCAACTCATTTTTAAACAGGAATTGTTTTAACACATGAAAGTCACCAAAGTAGAAATTTTTGATATCGAATGCCCTAAACGCCCGCAGTGGAACCCTGTTTTTGTGCGTGTTTATACCGATGAAGGCATTACTGGCGTAGGTGAAGCAGGGCTTGCTTATGACTGGGGTCACAGCGCCGCAGCGCATATGATTAAGGAAATTGCCGAAGCCATGCTAATTGGCTTTAACCCTTTCCATACTGAGCTTCTTTGGTCGAGAATGCTGCGCGAAGGCTTTTGGGGACTAGGCGGCGGCCCGGTAATTTATGCCGCAATGAGCGCCATTGATACCGCGCTTTGGGATATTAAAGGCAAAGCACTTGGCTTACCTGTTTACGAACTACTTGGTGGTAAAACAAATGGCAAGCTCCGCAGCTATGCCAGCCAGCTACAGTTTGACTGGGATAAAGAAGTCACCAAACTTAATGACCCAGCAGATTATGCTCGCGCTACTGAAAAAGCCCTGAAAGACGGTTACGACGCCGTGAAAGTTGATCCCATCGTTTACGATAAAGATGGCAACACTCACTTTGACAGAACTAAGCTGTTTACTAAGCCCGAGCTTAAACTTTTCAAAGCTCGCCTTCAGGCAATTAGAGACACCATGGGCGAAGATGGCGACATTATCTTTGAATGTCACAGCTTGTTAGGTGCATCAACGGCCATTCAGCTCGGCGATATCGTAGAAGAAATTGGCTGCTTGTATTATGAAGAGCCGGTTAATTACCTTAACTCTAAACTTCACGACAAAGTGGCGAAGAACGTCAACGTGCCGATTGCGGGCGGTGAACGCTTGTATCACCGCTGGGACGTACGCCCGTACCTTGAAGACCAGTCTCTTGATGTACTTCAACCTGACGTTGGCCTTTGCGGTGGATTCACAGAAGCGAAAAAGGTATGCGACTATGCCGACATTTACGACGTTCGCATTCAGGCTCACGTTTGCGGCGGCCCAGTTGCTACGGCGGCAAGTCTGCATCTAGAAACGGCTATTCCAAACTTTTTAATTCACGAGCATCACACCTATGCCATCAAAGACTGGAACCGTGAGCTTTGTATTCAGGACCCTCAGCCAGTTAACGGCTTTATAGAAGCGCCCGACACACCGGGAATTGGTATCGACCTAAACGATGAGGTGGTTTACCGCTCGCCACACATGACAGTAACGGAACTTAAATAGCAACGTGACATACAGGCACGCTTGTAAGCCTTCACGGTCCCTACGCAAAGCACCTGTGTAAGGTATCTGCGTAAGGTGTTTGTGCTAGGTATTTATAAAAGATACCTGTGCAGTTTAAGAACGCCGGAATAAGCCACGAGGCTTGTTTCAGGTTAGCGCTTAAGCGATGTCATACCATTGCTTAGCGTTTATAGATAACAGCGCCGCTTTTTGAGTTTCAGAAAGCGGCGTTATCATATTCGAGAACCCTCGCCAAAGCGCTGCATAAGGCATTCGCCACTGGCACAACGGGAAGTTGCTCGCAAACATGACCTGATTTGTGCCAACTGTGTTCAATAAGGTTTCAAAAATATAGTTGGCTCGCTGCCAGTGCCACCTCCGCTCTTGCATTTCTAACCCTGAAAACTTAAACGCAACCTGCCCGGTTTCATTCAAGTCGCGGATATTCTGCCGCCATGTTCTAAACGCAAAGCTATTTATATCAAGTGGCGCAATAGCGGCGTGGTTGATTGCTACTTTCAAAGCTGGGTTTTGTTCTAACACATTAAGTAATGCAACTACGGCGTTAGTATCCGCAATATTTAACTGAGCATCAAAAGACAAGCCTTTAGAAGCCATGTGACTAATCGCCCATTTTACTTTAGGGGCGCGCAAAAGCGTTGCAGCGTCGTCATCTAAAATATGGCGAAGTCCACGTACAGAGGGGTAAAGTTCTAGCTTGTCAATATGACTGCCTACACTATAGCCAGCTAAATCTATGCAACCAACCGAGCGAAATGGCAGCGTACAATGACGCTCTAGAAAGGCAATTTCTCTCCACGGTCTACTGTTATCGTAGCCAGCTTCAATATGCACAAACCCATAAAGCTGTCCTAGAGAAGCCCGATGAAGCATCGCCTCTGTGGTATTTTTGGCAATATTTTTCTTATCAGCCCAAAAAGGCGCATTAGTGGGTTTTAGCCAATCGTACTGCCCTTCATCTAAAGCAAAAAGATGAATATGAGGGTCTACCCACCTTTGTGAATGCTGAATCATTTTTTATTCTTTAACCCAAAGTTTGTACGGTTAACTGTGGCGTTTTTTACATCACCTACTTGCTGTGTTCCTATTTCGCTCTCACTAGTGAGCTGCGCCTTCTGTGCCTCTTTTTGCGCCGCTTGTGTTGAACTCTATTTATCGCGCCCTTTCTATTGTGCCGTATAGCCTCCATCCACAGCGTACAAACTTCCCGTGATGAAAGACGCCTTATCGCTACATAAAAAATAGGTCAGTTCCGCAACATCCTCTGGCTGACCTAACCGCCCAATGGGCTGAGCTGCAGCTTCTTCGGCTACCACTTCACTTTTAATTTCGCCTGAGCGAGCTACATAATTGTCAATCGCGTTATGGAATAAAGGTGTTTCAATGGTGCCTGGACATACCGCGTTCACGCGAATGTTGTATGGGGCATAATCAAGTGCCGTGGTTTTTGCAATAGACGCCAGCGCACCTTTACTTACCCCGTAGGCAAAGGAGTTTCGCTTTCCTACAAACGACTGATCAGATCCCATCACCACAATGGCTCCACTACCCTGCTTTTTCATCGTCGGCAAGCAAGATTTAATTGCGCCATAGGCGCCTTTAACGTTCAGGCTAAGTACCCTATCAAGTAAGGCTTCGTCGGTACCCTCAATAGTTGCAGACACGTGGATACCAGCATTACACACTAACGCGTCTATGCGTTGATAAGCCGTCATAACTTCATCGATTGCAGCCTTAATGTTACTTACCACGCTTACATCACAAGGCTTCCAAATAGCGTTAGGCACCGCTTGCTCAAAGTCTCTTATATCTAAGTTAACCACTTGATAGCCATTTTCGCTAAACAACTTGCATACCGCAAAACCGATACCCAAGCTTCCCCCCGTGACTATACAAACCGGGGCCTGCGCTTCATTACTACTATGCTCAAGGTTTTTCTTCGCGCTATCTGAATTCATGACTTTATGTACCGTGTTGCTGGTGCGTATGTATTATTTCAATGTAGGCTAAGCATGCCAGTGAGAATGTGAATTGCAAGCAAGCTAAGCATTTGTGTTCACCATTCTATATTAACAGTGACACACGAGACATCATCACCAGCATTTTAATGAGCTGCTCTCATTACCACATCATCCAAATTTATTATTAACTTTCCTTTAACGGACTATTCGGACTACGCTTTTTGTGACTATAATAGGCGAAATTAAAACACTTGTTTGAAAAAGGAGTCATCCATGCCTCTGTACCACGCCCCTACAACTGATTTTCAGTTCTTATTAAAAGACTGGCTTGGACTTGATGCTCACTACGAAAAGCTCGGTATCAGCGACTTTGATAGCGAACTAGCCAATGAAATTATTGCGCAAGGCGCAAAGTTTGCCTTGGATGTGGTTGCCCCTCTTAACCGTGAGGGCGATGAGGAAGGCTGTAAGCTTGAAGACGGTAAAATTACCACACCTAAAGGCTTTGCAGATGCTTATCAGGAATATGTTGCTAACGGCTGGAACGCAATGCTAGGCACTGCCGAGTACGACGGGCAAGACTTGCCGTACACTATGGCGGTGCCTGTTCACGAAATGTTAAACGCGGCGAACTTAAGCTGGCGCTTAACCACTATGCTTACCGAAAGCGCCACGCTTGCGGTTACTAAGCACGCCAGTAAAGAATTGAAAGATATCTACCTTGCTAAGCTAATCAGCGGTGAGTGGACAGGTACCATGAACCTGACCGAGCCTCACGCGGGAACCGATTTGAGCTTGCTTAGCACTAAAGCTGAGCCACAAGGCGACGGTAGCTACAAAGTAACCGGTAACAAGATATTTATTACTGCTGGTGATCAAGACTGGAGCTCGAACGTTATTCACCTTGTGCTAGCTCGCCTTCCTGACGCACCAAAAGGTGTTAAAGGTATAAGCCTGTTTTTAGTGCCTAAATTCCTTCCAGATGCTAGCAATGAGCCAGGTGAGGCGAACAGCCTTTCAGTAGGAAGCATTGAACACAAAATGGGGATCAAAGCGAGCCCAACCTGTGTCATGAACTTCGACGGCGCAACAGGCTACCTTGTCGGTGAAGAAAACCAAGGTTTAGCATGCATGTTCACTATGATGAACGACGCCCGGTTCCAAGTAGGCCTGCAAGGCTTAGGTGCGGCAGAAGCCTCGTACCAGGGCGCGCTAACCTACGCACGCGAACGTGTGCAGTCTCGCGCACCACAGGGTATCCAAAACCCAGAGGGCAAAGCAGACCCAATCGTATTTCAACCTGACGTAGCGCGTATGCTACTTACACAAAAATCATTGATTGAAGGTTGCCGTGCACTTTCACTTTTCTACGCTAAATTTATGGACGTAGAAAAGCTTGGTGAGGGCCAAGAAAAAGAAGATGCCGACAAAATACTTCAGTTTTTAACGCCTATCTGTAAAGCCTTTATGACCGATATGGGCCTTGAAACGACTAGCCTAGGTGTACAGGTATTCGGTGGTCACGGTTTTATTCGTGAGTGGGGCATGGAACAACTTATGCGCGATGTGCGCATTGCAATGCTGTACGAAGGAACGAACGGTATACAGGCCCTAGACCTTATCGGCCGTAAGCTTACCCGCGATGGCGGACAAATGATGGAAGCTACTTATAAAGCGTTTAGTGCATTAGTTAGCGACATTCAAGACAGTGAAGCGAAAGGTCTCGCTCAAGGTATTCTTGATGATTGGCGTGCATCTTCAGCCGATTGTTTAGGTATGGATGCAACTACCGCTGCAGCAGCTGCCTGCGATTACTTGGCATACAGCGCCTATTCATTGATTGGTGTACTTTGGTACAGCATGGCTGATAAAGCTCAGGCATCGGGCAATATGGTACTTGCCGCTTCGAAGATGAAGACACGTGACTTCTATATGGAACGTATCTTAGTACGCCGTGACGCACATAAAGCCGCTTACAAAGCAGGCCCTGAAAGCACACTCGCTATTTCGGGCAATGAGTTTGATTACCTGTAAGCAACATACGCTTTCTTAGCCCAACAAACTTGGACTAAAAACACAAAAAAGGTCACTACACGTGACCTTTTTTATTACCTTTTTAAAAAAGTGTATTAATCGTTTGCCGCGACTTGCGTGGAGAACGTATCAGCAAACCAGTCGTTGAGCATGGCTTTCTCGTACGATAACGACTCGGTGCGGTTGTGACGAATATTCGACTCCATAAAGTCCATGTCTTTAAGCTTCACATCCTCACCACTTAAAATGACCTGACCATCAGAATTAGATAGCGAGTAACTAAACGTCATTCTTGGAATATCTATGCGTTTAATTATTCGCACATCGCTGCCAGCCCCGCTGCCAAAACCTACAAACTGGCTCGGCCAAACTTGACCAGCCAAATCAACGTTTGTCACCGTCATCGACAGTACCTGTGATTCGGGCAGGTCGCTAGCTAATTCTGTAATGTGTTCTTCTAAGTCTTTTAAAGTTCGCTCACGAAAGCGTTTACGAGATTCATTGGCTGGCCTGACATCGCTGTAAGATTCTGGCTCTTCCCATGTTATCTCTACCTCAGCGGCTTGGGTTGGCGCAAAAACAACTAGAGCCCCTACGGCTGCGGCGCAACTTAAACAAGAAAAAGTACGTAATTTATTCACTTTCATGCTCCTAAATTCAGTCGTTTAACCTTAAGTTAGCAAGCGTTGAGAAAGTTATTAATCAAAAAAACCTTAGAAAAGTTTTAGATTTAACTTTTTCTTACTCAAAAAGCTAATGTCACTTTGAAACTTGCATAACCGGCGACTGCTTAATGATTAGGCACAGTTTTGCGCGTTTAGTTCCCGTAAAATTAGGGTTTATATCATCGTTTTCACAATAGGTGTGGTGAAAGCGTTTTACGCTTGCAGCATCGGCGGTAATTAGTTTAACGTAGCTTTGCTGGTAAGGTTTCAAAGGGCTTAGTTCAATATTTATTTTATCTTGCAAACTACGTAACTCTTTTCGCTCTGGAAGGGTGGCAATGGACACCAGCCAGTCAGAGACAGAGTTTTGAATATCTTCAAATAAATACTGGACAAAAGGAGAGCGCAGCACTATTACCAAAACAATAATTTCCGCAGCGATAATAAAGAACCGTAACATAACTTCTCAGCTAACTTTGATAGGGGTTTACAACAAATAGCGCCTACTTTGTGCGCTTTTCACCAACAATATACTTAATAAATGCTTTGCTAATTTGTATTACAACAAGGTTCACTGTACATGATTTGGACACTTATTGGCCACATAATTGCGCTGCATGGTAGTGTGTTATCTAACTTACTGTAAACACGATAGTTTATACTAAGGTATAACTTGTATACTTTTTCGACCGACACTTTTTAGGGCTAACCATTTATTCAATTTTACGCTCATTAGCCATGTCGCTGTATGTAGAAATTTACAAAATGACATAATGCAAAAGAAAAATAACAAGCCACCAGCATTATTTTCTGAACTTTCAGTATTGACTGAAAGTTTAAAAAGGTAGACCATACGCCGCATTATTGATCTATATTAAATATGACGTGTTGAACGCGGTTATACTGCACAAGCAGTTTGTTACGTCACATAAGGTTAAGCTATGAATGAACAAATACCGGTCAAAAACGTAACACCGGTAAAAGTACATAAACCCAAAGGAGCCACAGAGGGTAAACGTCACGACTCCCGTAGCCGTATTTATGTGCGCGCCGTGCAGGGCCCCTTGGAAACGTTTAGACGTTTCTTCGGTCTTTTCTTTTTAGCCCTTTTTGCCATCATTCCATGGATTCAGTACAACGGCCATCAGGCCGTACTGCTTGATATTGGCGAACAGCGTTTTACTATTTTTTCTCTTACTTTGTGGCCTCAAGACCTTACCTTACTGGCCTATATATTCATTGTTTCTGCTTTTGCATTATTTTTCGTCACCACCTTCGCAGGTAGAGTGTGGTGTGGCTTTATGTGCCCGCAGACGACATGGGTATACATATACACATGGTTTGAAGAGAAGTTCGAAGGCCCGCGTAACAAGCGTATAGCGCTAGATGCGCGTAAAATGGATGCAGATAAATTTTTGCGTAAAACGGCGAAGCATACCGCTTGGGTATTGGTAGCCCTATTAACTGCGCTAACCTTTGTCGGCTACTTCACGCCAATTGATGCTCTGTTTGTTGATTTCGTCACATTCGATACCAGTTTCTGGGCAGGGTTTTCTGTTATTTTCTTTGCAGTTTGTACCTACGGGAATGCAGGCTACATGCGTGAAATCATGTGTACCCACATTTGCCCTTATGCACGATTCCAATCTGCCATGTTCGACAAAGATACATTTACCGTATCTTACGATGCAAAACGCGGCGAACAGCGCGGCCCACGCCCTCGAAAGCTCAGTCACGAACAGGTGCAGGAAAAAGGCTTAGGTGACTGCATTGACTGTAATTTATGTGTTCAAGTCTGCCCTACCGGTATTGATATTCGCAACGGCCTTCAATACGAATGCATCAACTGCGGTGCCTGTGTTGATGCCTGTAATGGCGTAATGGATAAAATGGGCTACCCCAAAGGCTTGATAAGCTTTACCTCAGAGGAAGAACTTGCGGGCGGCAAGACTCACGTTTTTCGTCCTAAGCTAATTGGTTACTTTGTCGTTCTTCTGGTGATGACGGGTTTGTTATTCGCCAATATTTGGACACGCAGCCCAACTGAAGTCGACATCATCCGCGACAGAAACTCACTGTACCGCGAGACCAATGAAGGGCTTATTGAAAACGTATATACCATAAAAGTGCTCAACAAAACCCAGCAAGAGCAAACGTATACTATTGCTGTAAAAGGTCTTCCTGACTACGAATACATAGGCGAGCAAGAAGTAACAGTTAAAGGTGGTGCGGTTTACAGTACGCCGATTTCTGTTGCAACGGACGCTTATAATCTGGAAGATACGGTTACCGATATTTTTATCAGTGTAACCACCACTATTGATGGGGAAACGGTTACGGTTGATGAACCAACGAAGTTCCTTTATCGATGACAGATTTTTCTTTTTCTGGGCTTAGCCCAGACACCATATTAGATGCCCTGGAAAGTCAGGGCATTTTTCTTCAAAGCGGCCTGCTAGCGCTCAACAGCTATGAAAACCGCGTTTATCAATTTTTGGCTGAAGACGGTCAGCGCTATGTGGCAAAATTCTATCGCCCAGGTCGATGGACAGATGCGCAAATTCTTGAAGAGCATGAGTTCGCCGCAGAACTCATGGATAACGAAATCCCATTGGCTGCACCTTTAGCTTTAAACGGTAAAACACTCCATCATCATACGGTGGCAGAGACTGACTATCGATTTACGCTATTCCCTTCGGTAGGCGGTAGACAATTTGAAAACGACAACCTTGATCAGCTCGAATGGATGGGGCGTTTTATTGGTCGTATCCATCGCGTTGCGTCAGCTAAAGAGTTTGCAGATCGCCCCTCAATTGACATTGAAAGTTACCTTGATGAGCCCAAACAGGTTCTGTTACAAAGCACACTGCTACCCGAGCATTTGAAGACGGCCTTTTTTGCCATACTCAATCCAGTTATTGAGGCCACCCAACAAGCGTATAAGCCAACATCGAATATTCGTTTACACGGTGACTGCCACCCAGGCAATATACTATGGCGCGACGGTCCAACCTTCGTTGACTTAGATGACTGCCGTATGGGACCCGCTATTCAAGACTTATGGATGATGTTAAGTGGCGACCGCCAACAGCAGCTTTTGCAGCTAGATACCCTAGTAGAGGCCTACGAAGAATTTCACGAATTCGATACGGCTCAGTTAGCGCTTATCGAACCGCTTAGAGCAATGCGCATGGTGCATTACATGGCGTGGCTTTCTCGTCGGTGGGAAGACCCTGCGTTTCCTCGTGCGTTCCCATGGTTTGCTGAAGACAAATATTGGGAAGGCCAAATACTTGCCCTTAAAGAACAGCTATCTGCACTCCAAGAGCCCCCGTTGAAACTAGGTTACTGATTCAACTTTTACATCACTTATCAAAGCGCTTTTTCGATATTTTTATACAAATCGAAAAAGCGTAACTTATAAGAAACCGTATTCGCTATCACTTTTTAAGTTCTATATAATCGCGCTGTGTAGGTGCTTTTGTCGCGCTCCATAACTACTACTGTGACAATAGTTAAACGGGAAATCAGTGAAAAGCTGATGCTGCCCCCGCAACGGTAAACTCAACGCATTGTCGTTTTCTTTTCATTCGCCACTGTCTTTTATACGTCAACGCGCTTCAGCGCAATCAGACGCCACTAGATGGGAAGGCAAAAGAGCCATTACCTTATCGGTATTGGCGAGTAAGCCCGGATACCGGCCTGTACTTCATGGTGTCGTTTTTTGCTCCTATTCAAAAGAATAAGTAACAACGTGCACTTTCACTCATCATGTGCTCGGGTGGAGCGCATCAAAGATAATATAAAAACCATGCGTACACATTTTACTAAAGCAGCCCTTAGCGCTGCAGTTATTTCGTGCTTAAGCACATCTGCCTTCGCGCAAACTTCAAACCAAGATATTGAAACGCTAACCGTCACCGGCACCCGTTTACCTATTTCGCTAACTAAACTGCCTGGCTCAGTATCGGTGCTGACTGAAAGCGACATTAAAGCTTCGGGCGCACTTCAACTTACCGAACTAATTCGCGGCCTACCGGGCGTTAGCTTGTCTCAGTCAGGCAGTCCTGGTGGCTTAACAGAGCTGCGCGTGCGCGGCGGTGAAACCAACCATCTACTTGTTTTAATTGATGGTGTTGTTGCCAACGATGTAGGCCAAGGGAGTCTTGTTGACCTTGCTCATCTTACTAGCGCCAACGTAGTGCGCATTGAGCTACTTCGCGGCCCGCAAAGTGCGAGGTGGGGTAGCGGTGCAATTGGTGGTGTACTGAGCATTACCACTAAATCTGGCCAGTTTGCCGACAATGTTTCTCACGTAGATTTTTCAGCTGGCATTGGCTCTCAAGGTACCCTTCAGGGCAGCATGAATGCGCGCTCACAGAGCGATGACGTGGGAGTGTCTGCCTACGCGAGCTATATTCGAACTGACGGCGATAACGTATCTCGCGTTGGTAACGAAGACGATGGCTATGACAATATGACTGCTGGCATAAACCTCAATTATGCCGCCACCACCGAGCACACCTTCATCGCGAATTTACGTACTGTTCAATATGAAAATGACTATGACGGTACTGACTTTGTAATAACCGGCCTTCCCGCTGATACAGATAACGTAACAGATGGCACACAAGTTAGTGCGAAATTAAGATGGGAATTTGCCCCTGAAAACACAGGCTACCGTTCGGCATTAAGTGCACACTATCGTAAAGATGAAAACGATAATACTGAATCGGGTACTGATACAGGCGGCACCACGGGTGAACGTATTGAGTTAAACTGGACCGGTTTTTACACCATCGACAATTGGGATTTTGCAGGCGGCGTTGAATATCTACAGCGCCTTTTTGACCAGCGCGGCCCTATTGTATTTGGCGATCCTAACCAAAAACAACACGACAACACCTACAGCGTATTTGCAGAAACAAACAGTCAGTTTACCGAGTCGCTAACGGCAACATTAAGCGCAAGGTTCGACAATAATAGTGAGTTCGACAATGCCGTAAGTTATCGCGGCGGTTTGACATGGCAACTTAACGACCACTACGCTGTTTTCACAAGCTATGGTAGAGCTGTTAAAACACCAACCTTTACTGAACGCTTTGGTTATTTCCCTGCAAGCTTCATCGGAAACCCTAACCTAGAGCCTGAAACCAGTGAAGAGTGGGAAGTAGGTGTTAAAGCCAACTGGCAATCGCTTTCTGGTCAAATCAGTACCTATACCACCGATCTTGAAGACGAAATTAACGGCTTTGTTTATGTTTCTGACTTAGGTGCGTTCAGTGCGGATAATATCGATGGTGAAAGTTCTCGGGAAGGGATTGATGTAGAGCTAAACTGGGACAGTGGCTATGGGGACCTTACCGCCGCCTACAGCTACCTAGACGCTGAGCAAACTGACAGTGGTATCACAAGCACAGAGTTACGTCGTGCTCGCCATCAAGGCTCGATAACTTATACCACTGACTTTGGTACAGAAAAGTTCAGCTTTTACACCAAGCTGGCCTACACCGGAAGCCGTTACGACACTTTCTTCCCACCATTCCCTGAGTCGTCTCAAAGGTTAGCGCTTTCAGCTTATACCCTTGCTACCGTTAACGTAGGTTATCAAATCGACAGTCAGTGGCAGGTATCGTTGAAAGTCGACAATGCATTCGATACCGACTATGAAGATATTGTAGGTTATGCGGGGCAGGAGCGAAGAGCACTGCTTTCTGTTAACTATACTATGTAGTTAATTTAGGCCAAGCCTAGCAATTCAATCGGCTACACAGTGGTGTAGCCGTTTTTCGTTCAATAGTTTGGCGTCTATTTTATTATTGTAGCTTTTACTTCTACTTATCATCGCCCTTCTTTGCCGCAGGCTTAAACTTCGGCACATTTTTTTATCTCCCCCTACTCTAGCCGTATCAGTAAATGCTATTCATATTCTATTCATGGTAAGAGGTTTATTCTGCGACAATCGCTTATCCCATCGCAGGTAATGTTAACCCCATCGCGTACTAAGACTTTGTTGCGAAACAGGTCCTAGTTAAGCAAACAAGCCTGTGATAATCTCAACATCGATAATCGTTTTTTTAATACAGGATCATAATCCATGAAAAAGTTTGCAGTAATGTTTGTCATGGCAATGCTTTTGCCATTAACAGCTTGCGCTCAAGAGCCAGCGTCTAAATGGAAAGAAGGCACGCACTTTAAAGTGCTTGATAAAGAAGCCACAGATAAACCCGTAATTACTGAGTACTTCTCGTTTTGGTGCCCTCACTGCTTCCAGTTCGAGCCAATCGTTGCACAAATTAAAGAAAAGAAAAGCGACGGTACTAAGTTCAATAAAGTACACGTAAACTTTATGCGCTTCACCGGCCCAGAAGTTCAGGACGATGCGACTAAAGCTATGCTAATTGCCCGCGCAATGAAGCAAGAAGATGCAATGAACGGTGCTATCTTTAACTACATTCATAAACAGCGCGCGTCTATCACAGGGCTGAAAGACCTTCGCAACATCTTCGTGGTTAATGGCATAGACGGTGCAGAATTCGATAAAATGGCTAAGAGCTTCGGCGTTAATAGCATGGTGCGCAAAAACCAACAGCAAATTGATGAGTACCGTGAGCACCTAACAGGTGTACCTAGCTTTATTATTAACGGTAAATATCAGCCAACGTTTACCGCTGATATGTCATACGATGACATCGCTGACCTTATCGTGTGGTTGTCAGAGCAGAAGTAATTTGGTTTAACAACCAATAACACCTTTAATTATGAAATGGGCGCTCTTGCGCCCATTTTTACGCCTAGGAGTCTTTTGACATGCATGCTGTTAGTGATTTTGCCGAATTCATTTGTGAACTGGATCAACTTAAAGCGGTTAAGCGTCAGATTACACTTCCAAGTGATAACTATCGCCAAGAAAACTCCGCAGAGCACAGCTGGCATGTTGCGTTAATGGCAAATATGTTGAGTGAATATGCAGCCAAGCCAATTGATATCACGCGAGTTATTCGCATGATCCTTATTCACGATATCGTGGAAATTGACGCTGGTGATATGTTCGCGTTTAACCAGCAAGCCGACCATGACGCACAAGCTGAGAAGGAACTCGCGGCCGCAAAGCGCATTTTTGGTTTATTGCCAAGCCCACTTGATAGCGAACTGCTCAATTTATGGCTTGAGTTTGAAGCCGCAGAAACCGCCGATGCAGAATTTGCTAAAGCCATGGACCGAGTACTTCCTGTATTTCAAAATATGAAAGACAATGGAGGAAGCTGGAAGCGTCACGGTATTGCAAGAGAGAAAATTGAGGCGCGAAATGCACACTTGAAATCGTGTGCGCCAGCACTGTGGGACTATGTTATGCAGCAGCTAGATATAGCCGTTGAAAAAGGCTGGCTAAGTCAATAACGACTTAGCCAATCTAGTTTCGTGAAGCTATAACGCTAGGTTAGATCTGAGCGTTAATTCGCATAGCAATTAAAAACGCGTACCAACCCACATCCAAAAGCGATTAGCGTCTACTTTTATATCGCCCGCGTCGTAAGTACCGTACTTGATGCCGAAATTGTACTTACCCGCAAATTTCTTGGTGTATTGAACATTGAATTCACTACCTAAATCATCAACGCCATTGCTGCTGTCGTCAGCGCTAAAATCATGATAAGCCAAAAGCCACTTACCACCGGCTAGGCCGCCAGAAAGTGAAAACTTAAGGTCTTGTAAGCCTTGTGCTGGTGTCCCCAAAAACTGATCGGTCCAACCGTTGAACTTGTGTAGAGTAGCAAGAGGTGTAGCAAACCCGTACAGTCCATCATCTGAACCGAGTACTTCATAATCGACTTTAGCGGTTACACCAGAGAAGGTTGCGGCTAGATAGGCGTTTAGGTAAGACGTGTCGAAATCAGTGGCTGTCTCTCCTGCGCCAGCTTCGCTCGATTGCGTAGCAAACTCAGCGCCATAAGCCCAATTTATGCTGTCACCTTTCATTTTACCATCGTAGCTTACGCCATACGTATCCAGTGCATTGTCTGTATCATTATCTACTTCTAATAAATACGCGTAGGCCACAAACTTACCTATTTTCGACTTATAAGTAGCGTGAAGGATATGATCTTTTGAATCTAAATCAGCAGCTTCGGCAAAAATACGGTTACGCTTATATAAGTAGCTATAGAAAAGCTCTAGATTGTCAGTTGCCGCATATTTTGCGCTTACGGCATCAAAGGTCTGACGGTCTTGTCTCCAACCAACGTGACCAACAAATCTGTGGTCATCTAGCGTAATAACCTGGCGACCAACCTTGGCGGTAAAGTCATCTGTTTTGTATTGAATAAAGGCTTGGTCAACTTCCGTTGTTTCAGGGTCGGCAATTACCGAGTATTCACCCACATTGAAGCCAGTAGGCCCTACGGTGAACTCATCTTGCCCCATTACAATGCGGCTATCTTCAACTTCGGCGGTAAACGAGAAACCATTAACACTCCCCGAGCTAAAGCCTAAACGGGTACGTAAGGTCAGTGCGCTTGCATCTTCTAGCGCGTTGTCTTGATCTACGGCCTCATAACGCAAGTTTAGATCTGCCCATGCTTTTGAGTCGCTTAGCGCGGTATGAATATCAGCTGCCATTGCGCTGCCACCTAAAACTGCCATAACAGAGGCAGCTAACATATTAATGCTTAGTTTTTTAAACGTGTTCATGCGTGTTCCCTATCGGTTTTGATTTTAATTTTTTATTAGCCAACACTTACCCAGCCAGCATGAAAATGCCGGTTAAAAAGTGAAAGTTATACGTTGTAGGCGGTAAAGCTACCGCTCTTATCAGATGCCGATAGTGCTAGGCAGCATCTGATTTTTTAGTGTCTTTTTTTTCAGATGTCACCCCGCTGGGTTTTGATGATGCGTTGTTAGTACGTGAAGTAACGGTTTCAACCTTCTTCTGTTTGTCGTAAAGGAAGGTTAATACCTCATGTCTGTAGTGGTTATATTGTTTGTTGTCGGCAAGCGCTAATCGGTCGCGCGGGCGAGGCAACTCAATATCTAGAATTTCACCAATGGTGGCGGCAGGCCCATTGTTCATCATTACGATGCGATCAGATAGCAATACTGCTTCATCCACGTCATGGGTAATCATGATGACGGTGTTACCCAAATCAGCATGAATTTCCATTAAAGAGTCTTGAAGGTGTGCACGGGTTAATGCGTCAAGCGCGCCAAACGGTTCGTCCATCAATAACACTTTAGGTTCCATTGCCAATGCACGGGCAATACCTACTCGTTGTTTCATACCCCCGGAGATCTCACTTGGCAATTTGTCGAGTGCGTGAGTCATGTGTACAAGCTCTAAGTTGTGCATGATCCATTCTCGCATCTCGCCTTTACTCTTACCTCGCATGGTGGATTTAACGGCCAACTCAACGTTCTTATATACCGTAAGCCAAGGCAATAGCGAATGGTTTTGAAATACTACGGCGCGCTCTGGTCCAGGCTGCTTCACTTCAGCGCCATCTAATATTACGCCTCCTGAAGTCGCTTGGTGTAAACCCGCGATAATATTTAGCACTGTCGACTTTCCGCAGCCTGAGTGGCCAATCAATGAAACAAATTCACCTTTGCTAATTTTAAGATTTACATCTTGAAGCGCAGTAAAGGGGCCCTTTGGAGTTGGGAAGTCGATACCTACCTGCTCTAATTCTAAATGTTTAGTATGCATAAATTTCTCCTCAAAATTAGCGTAATACGCTCGACTTATCCCAGCTTACCGCGCGCTGAATTGATAACATTAAACGGTCCAGTACGAAGCCGATTACACCGATAGTTAATACTGCCACCATGATTCGGGCTAAGGATTCTGAACTACCGTTTTGAAACTCATCCCAGACAAACTTTCCTAAGCCAGGGTTTTGAGCAAGCATTTCTGCGGCAATAAGTACCATCCAACCAATGCCCAAAGACAAACGAAGGCCTGTGAAGATCATAGGGATTGAAGATGGCAGTACTATTTTCGTAAGGTGGGCAAAAGGCGTAAGACGCAGCACTTTGCTTACGTTGATAAGATCTTTTTCAATGTTTGACACCCCTACCGCAGTGTTAATAAGGGTTGGCCATAGGCAGCAAAGCGAGACCGTGAAGGCAGAAGTAACAAACGACTTTGAAAACGCTGGGTCATCACTGACATAAAGCGCACTTACTACCATAGTGACTAGTGGTAACCATGCTAGTGGCGAAACGGGTTTGAATAATTGAATAAGCGGGTTTATTGCCGTGTAGGCTGATTTGCTTAAACCACACAAAATACCCAATGGAACTGCAACTACTGATGCAATAAAAAACCCAACCATAACGGTGTAGAGGCTGGTCCAAATTTGATCGAAGAACGTGGGCGCACCGGTAAAGTCTCGTATCTTAGGCTTATAAGTAGGGTCTTGCGCCACACGCGCTGCATTTCGTTCTTCCTGACGTTGATAGAAAGCATCTGCCTTTTCACGCTGGGCGACATGCTCGTCTATTAAAGCACCCGCTTGTTCAAAAACTTGTGCAGGGCCTGGAAATTGGCCTAACGATGTATCGATACTTTTTGCAACGCCATTCCAAATAGCCAGAAACATCAGCAAGCCGATTACAGGCAGCAACAACGCAGGCGTGGATTGATATAAACGACTCAATAAAGAGTTTGCGTTTGACGGCGATGATGGAAGGCGAAGAATGGTTGTCATCTTGCTCATTGCTTGCTCCTGATATTTAATGTGCGCTATTGCGCTTTGAATGCCCCGTCTCACCTGAGGGTCGACGAGGCAACTTTACGAGACACTTACAGAACAGTGTCGCCTTTAAGACCAATATCAAATTGCTCTAAGTAAGCGTTAGGCTTGCTTCCATCAAACGTTACGCCATCAATAAACTCGCTCTGAGGCGGCTTATAACCTGTTTCCGTTCCAAACTCAGGGAAATCAGATGCCTTTGCTTTACCCTCAGCGATAAGCGCTTTAGCAGCTTGGGCATAAACTTCTGGCTTGTAGACCTTTTTGGCCGTTTCCTTGTACCAATCGTCAGACTTAGCTTCTGAAATTTGTCCCCAGCGGCGCATTTGTGTGAGATACCAAATTGCATCACTGTAGTACGGGTAAGTAGCGTTGTAGCGGAAGAACACATTGAAGTCTGGCACGTCACGCTTGTCGCCTTTTTCGTATTCAAAGGTGCCCGTCATGCTGTTAGCCAGTACGTCTTCGTCTGCGCCAACGTAGTTGCTTTTAGCAAGAATTTTTACTGCTTCAGGACGATTAGCATTGTCGTTTTCATCCAACCACATTGCTGCACGAATTAAGGCTTTTACCACGCGTATGTGAGTATTTGGATACTTGTCAGCCCAACCTTGGCTTACACCAAACACTTTTTCAGGGTTGTTTTTCCAGATCTCATAATCGGTAATTACAGGTACACCGATACCTTTAAACACCGCTTGCTGGTTCCATGGCTCACCTACGCAGTAGCCATAAATAGTGCCTGCTTCCATAGTCGCTGGCATTTGTGGTGGTGGCGTTACAGACAATAGTGCTTGTGCATCGATTTGGCCTGCGGTATCACCTTTATGAGGAGCGTAATAACCTGGGTGAATGCCACCTGCTGCTAGCCAATAACGCAGCTCGTAGTTGTGGGTAGAAACAGGAAATACCATGCCCATATTGAAAGGTTTACCGGCGTTGCGGTATTCATCAACAACCGGTTTAAGATAATCAGCTTTGATTGGGTGTACAGGCTTGCCATCTTCCTGTGGAATGTGCGCCTTCATTTTCTCCCAGATCTCGTTTGATACGGTAATGCCATTTCCGTTTAGGTCCATGCTAAACGCAGTAACTACATGGGATTCCGTACCAAAGCCAATAGTCGCGCCAAGTGGTTGACCTGCAAGCATGTGAGCGCCATCTAGCTGGCCATCAATAACCCGGTCTAGCAGCACTTTCCAGTTTGCTTGCGCTTCTAATGTGACGTATAGCCCTTCATCTTCGAAAAAGCCTTTTTCATACGCCACAGCAAGCGGCGCCATATCTGTTAGTTTAATAAAACCAAACTTCAGTTCTTCTTTCTCTGGCCAACCTACTGCGGGCGCTTGTGCTGAAACAGATGTTGAAAATGTTGCTACAGAAACGACAAGTGCAGCACAAACGCTCGCGCCCACCGTTCTAAAGCGTTTTAGTAATGATGTTGTCTTTAACCCAGTCATACGTGTTCCTCGTAGCCAAAAAAAAACCCACCAGCTATAGACATTTACATGTCTAGCACGGTGGGCTTCGTTGCCGTGTTAGTAACATCGGAGTAATTACTAACGCATCAAGTTGTTATTGGTAAGTCAGGAATTCCCGCTCACACACCTCATCTTAAAGGGAGGTTATAAAAAAGCTTTAGCTTAATAAAACCATCTTTTCTTATTATTATCATTTGCCATAATTGCTGGAGAAGTTGGAGCTTCCTTACCGTTCTCCACTGATTCCTATTAGTTTTTCTTATTCACACTATGGAAAATGTTGTGCATTACACGATGCCTAAGCAGTCGTGTCGCATTCGCAGCCTTGTACGGCAACGTTGTTTTGCACGTATGTATTTGCAGCCAACGTGCCAAGAATTTAACCATATGATTCTTAAAGAAATACTGAAAAATATAGCTAGGCACTTACAAACTAAAGAAAGGTTTTGTGCACCAAAACGGGGGAGGTGTTCAACCATGGTGCGAGCAAACAAGCACCACGATTGAGTATATTTAAACGTATAAACACGCCCAACACGAATGATAGACGCTTTGATCTATAGACGTTTAGTGAACTGTCCGATAGCGTTCACTACTTCATTTGCTCCACTTTGAATTTCACCCATCGCGTTACCTGATTGTGTTGAATATTCAAGTGCATCTCGGGCTTTTTCCTGTCCTGCTTCAATAAGCTGAACGGCATTTTCAGTAAGTTTTCTGTTCTCTACAACAACGTTGACTATCTCTTCCGTAGCGCTACTTGTTCGTGAAGCCAATTGCCTTACTTCATCGGCAACAACAGCAAACCCTCGACCTTGGTCACCTGCGCGAGCGGCTTCGATAGCGGCGTTAAGCGCGAGCAAATTGGTTTGATCAGCAATTCCACTGATACTTTGTACCAAATCGGCAACTTTTTGTGATTGCTCATCGAGGTCTTTGATGCCTTCGCTCGCATTGCCCATTTGAGTGGTGAGCTCATTCATTGCTTTCACTGTGGCATTAAGCACTTCATTACCTTTGCGGGCTTGCTCTCCTGTCTCTTGCGAGATATTAAATGCCACATTAGCCGCTTCAGAAATTGCAAACTCACGCTGCATTTGCTCAGTAATGACGGTGGCAAACTTAACGACTTTATAAAGGTTTCCGTCTTCATTTCTAATTGGGTTATACGACGCTTCTAACCAAACTTCGTTGCCCCGGCTATCTATTCGCTTAAACCTACCTGATTCTAATTTCCCTTCAGCTAAGTCCCGCCAGAAATGTTTATATTCTTCTGAATTAGCTTCTTGTTCGGTACAAAACATTCTGTGATGCTTACCTTCTATCTGCTCTAGGGAGTACCCCATACCTTTAAGAAAGTTGTCATTCGCTGTTATTATCGTTCCATCTAAATTGAACTCAATCACAGCAGATGAGCGGTGGAGCGCAGCAATCATATCGCGCAGTTCGTTGCTAAAAGTGATGTTTCGCGTTTGTTCTGCCATGTAGAAGGCGATATATTTTACGTTACCGTTCGCGTCATCAACGGGCTGCACAATACCGCGTACCCACATTTCTTGACCTTTCGCATCTAAAAAACTGACTGCTCCATGCCAATGACGATGCGTTTTAATCGCACCGAGCATATCCTGTCCAGCAGGTTTTCTAAGCGCACTTTGGCTCATCAATCTCTCTAGAGACTTTCCCTCTAATTCACCTATTGAGTAACCAGTTGCCTGAGAACACAAGTCGTTGATAGCATTAACCCTACCGTCAGGGTTTAATTCTATATAAAGCATCTCTTCGCGCAGCTCCTCCTGAACTGTTTGATATGCCTCAATCTCCTTTTTCAAACGTGAGTTTTCAGCTATTACCTCTTTATTTTTGAAAAACATCCTCTGCTCCTGATGAACTAAGCGCGCTTATTCGTCAGCCTGTAACCCTTCGGCGATGCAGCACATTTGAAATAGTACGTGCTCCGTCACTCGCAATTACGGTTAGTATCAGGAACGATAAGCTAATTTTTTTCGGTTTTGATTAAAGATAGCAGAGGAAATCGAGATTATTAGGGATCAACAAAAATAAAAGCATTAATATTTGTTGGTCAATGAAAGATCTTACCCTGTGAACCAGAACAAGCAAACTCTGGGATTGCTCAGCCTCTCTTTACGGAAGTGATGTATATACGCAGCGATTAAGACAATACGACGATTGGCAATTTTTCGTCAATCTAAAAGCTTTTTATGCTCTGATAAATTCCATGTTTAAGCTGGTAGTTCGCGATCAAATAAGCGTGGTCTCTAGTAAAGAAAATGGTCAACACAACCAAGTCATTAGAATGGCGATGCGTTCTTATCTCGCTGCGCCCAAAGCTGTCGTGCTTGCGATAAGGCATCTGCAACATCACAACTTTGTAGAAGCACTAGATAGCTGGCAAGTGTGCTTAAAATAGCCTGTTCACCGTAAAGGCTGTTCGCTTCACCCTTCCACACGTCGAGCATATCGTCTACGTTCATATCTTTGTCTTTTAGCGCCCACTTGTCAGCAACCACCGGCATTATTACTTCGTCAGTTTTACCATTACGGGTAATGAAAAGTTCGGTTTCTCGTTCTCCGTTAACCTCGGGGTCGCCACCATCGCCGCGAAAACAAAGGGCGTTTATTGACGGGTAATTTTCATTAACGCGACAATGCTTATGGTCAAGGTGCATGTGGTAAACCCCCTGCACACAAAATTCTGCGCTGGTGGGGTTCAATAGCCTGGCTAGGGTGTTGGCACAAGAGCGTAGCCCAAACACTTCGCGTAGCTTGATGATGGTATCCAGCGAAGGTAATAAGTAAGATAAATCGAGATAGGTTACGCTTTTATCAGCAAGCTGCTGGTTTGCCTCAGCGATACTGGTGACTTCAGGTAGTCCCAACTTTGGCAATGCTATACTTGCATAAAGACGACCCGAACCGGGTTCATGGGCACCGTGAAGCATAATGGAATAACCGTTTTTGGCTAGTACGGCTACGGCCAGTAAGTACCAAGGAAGCTGACGACGTTTTCCTGCATAACACCCAATATCTAACGTTGGGCTAAGTGTCTTAACCTCTGGCTCAATCAATTCTCGACATGCATCAACAAAACCAATTACTTCTTCTGGTGTTTCTTCACGGGTGCGAAGTAACATAAGAAATGCGCCCCGTTGATCGCCGGTCACTTCATTGGCCAATACCATTTTCATGGCATGATAAGCTTCATCACGGGTGAGGCTACGCCCCCCTTTTTGACCCTTACCAATAATTTTTATGTATTCGCTAAATGGTTGCTGCATGCTCGGATGAATGTAGTAGAAGTGTATTTACCTGTTGACGAGACTCTACCACCTTTCCAAATATAAGTAACGTAGGCCCCGTTAAATTTGCTGCTTCTACCTTGCTATGAATATCGGCAAGCACGCCAGTGATTACGCGCTGTTGAGGCGAAGTGGCATTTTCAATTGCCGCTACTGGCCATGTCGTTGGCACGTTGTGATGAATCAAGCCTTTGCATAGCCCTTCAAGTCGGCTTAGCCCCATATAAACCACCATGGTTTGCTTCAATACATTTTGCGCCATGGGTGCCATTTCTGGCCATTGATCCACGTCCTTAAAATGTGCGGTCATAAAGCTCACCGACTGAGCACAACGCCTGTCGGTTAAAGGGATCCCCGTATAGGCTGACACACCCGATGCTGCCGTAATACCAGGAACAATAGCAAAAGGAATGTTGGCTTTTGTGAGTGCATCGGTTTCTTCGCAGGTTCTTGCAAATAGGGCTGGGTCACCGCCTTTTAGTCGCACCACGGTATGACCCAAACTGGCAAGTTCAACCACCCGTTTGCAGATAGCGTCCTGGGTAAAACTATGTTTTTTACAGCGCTTGCCTACGTATTCTTTCGCTACACTAGATGGAATAAGCGAAAGAATATCTTCGCTTACAAGTGCATCAAACAGTACCACATCGGCTTGCTGTAAAAGGCGAAGCGCTTTCAAGGTAAGTAACTCGGCGTCGCCAGGACCTGCGCCTACAATAAATACTTGGCCCTGCTGCTGACGCTCATCGCCAAGGTTTGTTGTATTCAGCCACCTGTCTAGGTACGAATACTTAGTCAAGGGTTTGAAATTGCCAGAACGCTGGCGAGTAGTCGAAGTCTTAGCCACATTGGCATCGCGATAAAAAAGATTAAACAAAGGTTTCTGCTGTTTGAATAAGGTGCGCAAAAACGGTAAAGACCAACTAGATGCAATTGACATAATTTAACGCTCCTAAACAGATTGGGTTTCTATAACTAAATGCTTGTCTATAAGCTCAGACAAGGCGGGCTTGCAAGAACCACAGTTAGTGCCGCATTTTAACTGCTTACCAAGTTCGCTTACCGATGAACAGCCTATGGTGATCGCATCTGTAATCGTCTTTTCACGCACTTCAAAACAGCTGCAAACTACATCGCCATTTAAAAACGCTTCATCCACTTGGCCTCGTAATAAATTGCGTTGTGACTCAGTGGAAATCGCCGTATTTAATAGGCTGGCAAGCCACGCATTCGGAACTGACCAAGTGCTTTTTGTCTGTGCCGCCACATGAGCCGAGCCTGTTTTTTCTGGCTCATCGCCCAGAAATGCGGCGAAGCACAGTAGGTCATCGACAAGCGCAAGGCATACTGAAAAAGTGTGATGGTGAAACTGTAATAGCACCGCGTTTTGCGGTAGCCGTGGTATCAAGCTTTGTGTAAATTCACGACGGCTTTTGTTCGAAGCTACGTTTAACACCGATAGTGCATCTTCAGAACTACTTCCGCTTGATGTAGCGCCTTCGGCCTCAAGCGGTGTTTTATTCCAGTAATCACATTCTTTCTTTAGCGTATCGTGATTATCAATACTGGGATTATCGATGCTGGGATTATCGATGTTTGTTTTGGAGTCGTGTGACGACTGTATCTTTGATGATAAAAAAAGTTTCCCATACGTAGCGTAACGTACAGGTGCAATAGCCACTGCAGCGTGTTTTAGTTCGGGCTGCCCTGAAATCGGGTCTACCGCGCTCGCGTAAAGTGCACCTAGCTTACTGTGAGAACCCCATTGCGCCGACCAGTGTATGGGTATAAACACTTCTTTTTTGCGCATGTCCGCATCTGTTTTTACCGGATAGATAGCTGGGGCGTCTTGACACACCGCACTTGTCAAAGAAACGAGGTCATTATTTGCAACACCTAACTCAGCAGCGTCTTTTGGGTTTATGTAGACAGAGGCGCTCGGCATATGGGCGAGTAACTTTGCGGCTTTACCCGTGCGCGTCATGGTATGCCATTGATCTCGAGCTCGACCGCTGTTAACGACAAAAGGGTATGCATCTGAAGTAACCTGCAGTGGAGCTTTATAGGTTACGGGAATCAGTTTAGCCTTACCGCTAGGCGTCGAAAACTGCTTATCTTCAAAAGGACGCTTACTGATAAGGTTGGGCTTAGTGTTTGCGTTAAGCTTGGTACCGGATGAGGGAGTATTCAAAACCGCGCTCTGAAAAGGCCACTGGATAGGTGATAGAGCGTTGTACTGCGCTTCACTTAGCATTTGCAAAGGTGTTAAGTCTAACTGGCGTTTGCCATTATTGTGATAGCCAGTTAAGCCAGCGTATTCGCAGAATATTTGCGACGGATGAGTAAAGCTAAATGCCTCGCCAAAACCCATTTTAGCCGCCACGTCGCACATAATTTGCCAATCGTGTTTTGAATTTCCAGGCGGGTGCAATATGCCCCGCTGACGTGATATACGGCGCTCTGAATTCGTCACTGTGCCGTCTTTTTCTGACCATCCCGAGGCAGGAAGGGCAATGTGGGCGTAGTTAAGCGTATCATTCGATTCAACAATATCAGACACTACGACCATCTCGCACTTTGAAAGTGCGCGCTCAACTTGGCCTCGGTTGGGCATACTGACAACAGGGTTAGTCCCCATTATCCAAACGAATTTAACCTTTCCACTTTCTATTGCGTTAAAGAGGTCTACAGCTTTAAGCCCCTGCCCTTTGGGCATAACGGGTGCGTCCCAGTAGGTTTTTACTGCTTCGATATGCTCTGGGTTTTCTAAATCCATGTGGGCAGCTAGCATGTTAGCTAGCCCGCCTACTTCACGCCCCCCCATGGCATTAGGCTGACCTGTGATGGAAAACGGACCACAACCGTCTTTGGCAATCAAGTCTGTAGCTAGGTGGCAGTTAATAATGGCTTGGGCTTTATCTACGCCAGCGGAAGACTGATTAACGCCCATAGAATAAAAAGTAATGGCGCTAGATGCTTCACAGAATGCGTCGAAAAAAGCCTTAACCTTGGTTTTTTCTATATCGCATACGCTAGCCACGTCATCCAGCGTTAAGCCACTTGCACTTTCAAGCGCTTCATCAAGCCCCTCGGCATAGGTTTCGACGGTGGTTCTATCTATTCTACCTTGTGCGTTTGCATAGCTAAGTAAGCCATTAAACAGCGCAACGTCGCTACCTGGTTTTATAGGAAGATGTAAGTCGGCTATCGTACAGGTTTCGGTTTTGCGCGGGTCGACAACGATGACCTTCATATTTGGATTTTTAAGCTTTGCTCGCTGAATGCGCTGAAAAAGCACAGGATGGGCCCACGCCGTATTACTTCCCGTAATTACCAATAAATCTGTACACTCTAAGTCGGTGTAATCGCAAGGCACCACGTCTTCACCAAAGGCGCGCTTATAAGCAGCTACCGCTGATGACATGCAAAGTCGAGAGTTGGTATCGATATTGGCACTGCCGATATAACCTTTCATAAGCTTATTGGCAATGTAGTAGTCTTCAGTAAGAAGCTGGCCTGATACATAAAAAGCAACGGCATCCGCGCCATACTGCGCAATGGTAGAGGTGATCTTATCCGCAATCACATCGGTGGCCGTGTCCCAATCCACCGATTGACCTGCTATGGCTGGGTGAAGCAAACGCCCATTTAGGTCGTTTGTTTCAAGCAGGTTTGTTCCTTTAACACACAATCTTCCATAATTGGCGGGATGCTCTGGCGTGCCTTTAACAGTGTCCAGGGTTGTGGCACGCTTGCTTACGTTGCAACTGATATCTACACCACACCCTACGCCGCAGTATGGGCATGTTGTTTGTCTTAATTGTTCAGACATCATTTCGGGTTGTCGTGTAGCCATATTCATTTCATTACCTTTTTCGATTTCGAAGTAATTGAATGCGTTTTTGCAAGAAGACTCTATTCATGTGGGCGTTCAAATAAAGACAGTTTGTTAAACGCCGACAAAAACCTTTTCGCCCTCTACCTTCACAGGATAAGCCGTGACGAATACATCATCGCGTTCTTTACACAGCCCGGTTTTCAAAAAGTAATGCTCTTTGTACAACGGCGAAGCGACAACTGGCGCACCGCCTATCGACCCCAAAAGCCCGCGATAAAGTACGTTTGCTTTACCAATAGGGTCGTAGTTACTAATGGCGAAAACCTTTGTTTCGCCCTTTATTTTCAAGCAGAAAAGCGCTACTTGCTGTGAGTCAACAAGGGCGCAAACGCCGCTGTTTGTCACTAGGTCCTTCGTCTCACAAACAAGGTGCCATTGCACTGCCTGTTCCGACGCTATTACGTTTTGCGCAGCTGTCATAATTTGTATCTCCTAACAAGGTTGATAAGCCAGTGGCTACACCATTAATTTTGTGAACTACACCATAGAGACGGGAATAAACTGATCTTTCCCTGCTACTTTTTCAGCTTCAGTAGCTGGACGAACCTGCCCCCGCTCTGAAACAAACTGAATATTGGTGTCGCTGGCACTACTGTTTACAAATTGACGGAAACGCTTACGCGACTCAGGGTTTTCAATGGTGGTTTTCCATTCGCACTGATAAGCATCAACCACAGCATCCATCTGTGCTTCAAGCTCACCATTAATGCCAAGAGCATCGTTTATCACAACGTCTTGCAAGTAAGCTAACCCACCTTCTAAGTTGTCCATCCACACCGATGTGCGCTGTAGGCGATCAGCCGTTTTCACGTAAAACATCAGCACGCGGTCGATGTACTTAATAAGGGTTTCGGTATCTAGGTCGGTGGCAAACAGGTCTGCATGTCGAGGCTTCATGCCGCCATTCCCGCAAACATACAGGTTCCAGCCTTGCTCGGTAGCAATAACACCAATGTCTTTGCTTTGGGCTTCTGCGCACTCACGGGTACACCCCGAGACGGCAAATTTAATTTTGTGCGGCGCACGTAAGCCTTTGTAACGATTCTCTAAGTCAATGGCAGTGCCCACAGAGTCCTGTACACCGTAGCGGCACCAGGTGCTGCCCACACACGATTTCACAGTACGCAGTGCCTTGGCGTAAGCGTGGCCGGTTTCAAAACCGCCAGCGACGAGTTTTTCCCAGATATCAGGTAAGTGCTCTACGCGCGCTCCAAATAAATCAATGCGCTGACCACCCGTGATCTTGGTGTACAGGTTGTATTCTTTTGCCACTTCACCTAACAGAATCAACTTCTCAGGCGTTATTTCGCCACCAGGTACACGCGGTACAACGGAATACGTGCCATCTTTTTGCATGTTGCCAAGGTAGATATCGTTGGTGTCTTGCAGAGGAAGATGTGAAGCCTTAAGAATGTAATCGTTATACACCGAGGCTAAAATTGAGCCCACAGCGGGCTTACAAATTTCACAACCTAAACCTTCACCATGCTGTTCAAGTAGTTCGTCGAAGGTGCGAATGCCGTTAACTTTAACAATGTGAAACAGTTCTTGTCGGGTGTAATTAAAGTGCTCACAAATCGCTTTTGATACTTCAACACCGCGCTTTTCAAGCTCGCTATCTACTACGTTTTTAAGTAGTGCGGCACAGCCTCCACAACCAGTACTGGCTTTAGTTTCACCTTTTACATCGCCAACGCTGCAACAGCCACCTTCAATAGCTGAAACAATGTCGCCCTTAGTCACGTTTAGGCATGAACAAATAGAGGCTGTGTCTGGAAGTGCATCGGCACCTAATGCTGGTGCAGCATCAGAAGATGGCAAAATCAGGCTTTCTGGGTGTTCAGGTAATTCGATGCTGTTAAGCGCATATTGTAATAGCGTGTCGTAGTCGCTGGTATCGCCAACGAGTACAGCACCAAGCACGTACTTTTGCTCGCTATCTACCACCAGCTTTTTGTACACGCCTTCTGGCTGATTTAAATAAGTGTAGCTAAGCGCACCGGCTGTGCGTTCATGAGCATCGCCAATTGAGCCCACTTCCACACCCATTAGCTTGAGTTTGGTACTCATATCTGCGCCAGCGAACTCGGCATCGCCGCCGGTGATATGACTTACAGCCGTGCGCGCCATGGTATAGCCAGGTGCTACCAGGCCAAAGATTTTGTTATCCCACAGTGCACATTCGCCCACCGCGTAAATATTAGGGTCAGAGGTCACGCAGTGATTATCAATGACGATACCGCCGCGCTCACCTAGTGTTAGCGCTGATTTTCTACCGAGCTGATCGGAAGGTCGAATACCAGCAGAAAATAAAATCATGTCAGTTTCTAGCGCAGTGCCGTCTGCAAATACCATTTTATAGCGGCAGGTATCACCAGCTTCGATAGTTTGGGTTGCTTTTTGGGTATGAACGGTTACGCCTAAATCTTCAATTTTGTCTTTAAGCACTGTCCCACCGGCTTGGTCTAGCTGCACTGCCATTAGCTGTGGTGCGAATTCAACCACGTGAGTATCTAGCCCAGCTTGCTTTAAGGCATTCGCCGCTTCTAAACCTAGAAGACCGCCGCCAACGACAACGCCTACCTTGCTCACCGCTGCTGACGCTTCAATAGCGAGTAGATCGTCTATGGTTCGGTACACTAAGCAATGTTCTTGGTCGTTCCCGGGAATGGGAGGCACGAATGGATAAGAACCAGTGGCAAGAACCAGCTTATCGTAGCTAAACACCTGCCCTTCAGAAGTCGTCACTTTATTATGGTCACGGTCTATATCCGTCACCAAGGCATTGGTGACTACGTTTACGCCCCATTCGGCGTACTGAGCGGGTGTAGTAAGCGCTAGGTCATCAGCACTAGCGCCACTAAAAAATGATGACAGATAAACGCGGTCGTATGCGAGGCGAGACTCGCCGCATAAAACGGTTATTTCTACATTGGCATCGCTTTGGTGAAGCTGCTCAACAAAATGATGCCCCACCATGCCGTTGCCTACGACGACAATTTGCGTTTTTGAGTCCAATGAAGTCATGGTATTCCCCTTTTTTCGGGACAAAAAAAAGCCCGCTTCAACTTTCGTTGATGCGGGCTTCGTTGCCTATTTTGCCAACGGTTTAGGTCGGCTAACACATTTTACGGAGTGTTATAAATCACACAATTTTCAGCGATTGACACAAATCACCAAAACACACTTTACGTTTATAGCTATCCAAGTTCAGTGCCAAAACCGTAAACAATTGTTTTTATTTGATTTACTAAAAAATAAGCATTATTCAGACTTCACAACTGCACCAAACAAACGCAAAACTGTGTTTACTTGGTGCATTAAGGCTTTCAAATAACTTAGGCCAGCTTATCCGTCGCTACGCGGTAGCGAGGGTCTTCAACTACATTAATTTCAACAAACTTATCGGCCTTGCGAAGCAGTGAGCGACACTCATCACTGATATGGCGAATGTGTAGCTTTTTACCCTGCTCTTCGTATTTGTCAGCAAGGGTATCTAGCGCATCGATACCTGATGAATCCCAAATGCGAGAGTCTTTAAAATCGATAACTACATCATTAGGGTCGTTAGCGATATCAAACAGGTCTTTGAAATGCGATACCGAGCCAAAGAAAAGCGGGCCGTCTAGCTCATAGACTTTCCAACCGTCGTTATCGATATGCGATTTCGCTTCAATATGACGAGCGTGTTTCCATGCAAACACAAGGGCAGAAACGATAACACCGACAACCACCGCAATGGCAAGGTCAGCAATAACGGTAACGCCTGTCACTAAAAATAGTACAAAGGCATCTTCTTTGTTTACGCCGCGAATAATTCTGAATGAGGCCCACTCGAAGGTAGCGATAACTACGACGAACATTACGCCAACAAGAGCAGCAAGCGGGATCATTTCAATAAGCGGTGCTGCAAATAGAATGAAGCCCAATAGTACAAGTGCGGCAGTAATACCGGATAAGCGACCACGGCCGCCAGAGTTTATATTGATCATACTTTGACCAATCATGGCACAACCACCCATACCGCCAAAGAAACCGTTAACGGTATTTGCAACGCCTTGGCCAACACACTCTTTATTACCGCGACCACGGGTATCGGTCATTTCATCAATTAATGAAAGAGTAAGAAGCGATTCAATAAGACCGACCAAGCAAAGAATCACTGAGGTTGGTAGTACTATCATGAAGGTTTCCCAGGTGAACGGCACCATAGGAATAGCAAAGCTAGGAAGCTCACCCGCTAGCGTTGCAGTATCACGCTGGTCAGCCGGTAACAGGTCACGAACAAAGTCGATTACCGTACGTGCTTCTAAGTCGAGGCCGTGTACTAATGCTGTTACCGTAACAATCGCTACTAGCGACGCAGGAACAGCTTTGGTTAGCTTAGGCAGTAAATAGATAATGGCCATGGTTAACGCCACGAGCCCTAGCATCCAGTACAGCAGCGTACCTTCCATCCACTGCAATTCTCCAGCAGCGTTAGTAACTTTAAACTGGCCTAATTGCGCCAAGAAAATAACGATTGCAAGACCGTTTACAAAGCCAAGCATTACCGGGTATGGCACTAGACGAATAAACTTTCCTAGCTTGAATATACCGCACATAATTTGCAGTAAGCCGGCTAAAATAACCGCGGCGAATAGATATTGCACGCCGTGCTGGGCAACCAGCGCCACCATTACAACGGCCATAGCGCCAGTAGCACCAGAAATCATTCCTGGACGGCCACCAATAGCCGAAGTGATCAAGCCCATCATGAAGGCCGCGTATAGACCAATCATTGGTTCTACGCCGGCTACAAATGCAAATGCGACGGCTTCAGGGACCAGGGCTAGTGCCACTGTAATACCTGATAGCACGTCGTTCTTAACGTTGCTGTCTTTACTGGTAATTAAATCGAACATGTTCTCTCAGAAGCTAAGATGTTAAACACAACAACCCACCGTGGCGTAAACCGCGTGATAGCAGTACACCAAGTAGGCAGGATGATTTTTCGGCGATTCTACCACCATTGTAGCTTAAAATCTTTTAATAGATTGTTACTGACGCACGAACACAGTTCAGAGGGGGCAGCGGCAAGACAACAAAAGCAAAAGCCATTTAGTTTCTTGTTAACGCCGCTTCTTGGTTTAGTTTCAGATGCGCTAAATTTTGGGGCCTTTGCTGACAAAAGGCATCTTACGTGGCATCGTATTGCAGTATTTTATTAACCTAGCCCATCGTTGCGCTTAGCTCTTAGCAGGAGCCCGTAGCATTAGCTCGTATTATTGGCCCGCTACTTCGCGCTAAGTTGCACTTAATGATGTGGCAATGATGTAAGGCATAGGTCTTATTTAACGAGGAGTTTACGTGGTACCTTATATTCTTACCATTTTGTGCGTGCTAGTTGCAGGCGCTATTCATTGGATGTCGCCAAAGGCTTATTGGAAAGCCACCATTATGTCTACCGCCGTTATCTTACTATTTTCTGTTGCGGCTCTGTTTATCTTCAAGGCTTCTGGAATGCTGGTAAGCGAACATACCGGGGAAAATGCAGACTTCTCAGGACAGATGCTTACCATTACTACTATGATTGCCTTCTTCGGCTTCTTGATTTCTCTCTTTGTCGGTTGGTTTCTCCGCGTGGTTCGAAACTAGCTTATAAAATTAAATACAACTATCTACAGGCGGGTTGCACCACTAATGTGCAATGCCGCTTACAATTTCCCTTAAGCTGCCTGTCATTCTTAACTCTTTAAATTGCAATTAACTCTGCTTAACACCTGTAAAAGTCACGCCTGTTAAGCATTCGGCGCATTACTTCCCCATCCAGGCTTTGCCTAACTCCATTCTGATAAACAGGGCATAAGTGTTGCTTAATTCAACGTGCTTTAATGCAATACTTCGCAAAAAAACTATCAATAAAAAAGCGAATTGCGTAAACCAACATTTAGCAGGGCCTCTTATGCTACACGAACTTGAACAAACCATTGCACTTTGTAGCGATGCGACCAAACGTTTTTTGCTGGCCGCAAAACACGCAGAAATCACTGTGTTAGAACAGCTTTCTAGTAACTGTCGTATTGTTATTGCGGTTCGTGAGCTTATACATGAACTGCAAAAAGAGCGCGGAGCCAGCAATATCTTTCTTGCGTCTAAAGCCGAGCGCTACAAAGCTGAGCGAATGCAGTATGTCAGTGCTAGTGAACAAGCAGAGTCAATGCTAAAGAGTCATTTGAAATCTCTTTACTTAACTGATGAGATTACTTCAGGCAACCCACGTTTATTGAGCAGTATCACGCTTGCCATGCAGGCTACTGACTACCTACCTCGCTTAAGAGAACAAGTCAGTAAACAACAGTTAACGCCACTGGAATCAACACGAGCCTACAGCCGCTTAGTGGCAAGTTTACTTACTGTCATTTTTGAAGCAGCAGACATAGCAAGCGACCCAACCATTACCCGTTTGCTGGTTGCTTTGTTCAACTTCATGCAGGCCAAAGAGTATGCTGGGCAAGAACGTGCGTGGGGTGCAATTGGTTTTGCAGAAACCCATTTCGACGCGCGTCTATGTGAAAAGCTTGCTGCGCTTCAGCAAGCCCAAGAACATCACTTCAATATATTCTGTGAATTTACCTGTAAGCCGCATAAGGACGCATTGGATGCTTTAAATAAAAGCCCAGCGGCAATAGATATTACCCAGCTTAGAAATATGATTGCACAACTAAGTGACGGCAGCCCTATTGCCGGTGAAATATCAGAAGTTTGGTTTGATGTTGCGACCCGTCGTATAGATGCAATGCAGGATATCGAAGTGGCACTGACCGAAGCCTTAACACAGCAAGCTAACAGTAAAGTTGCCAATGCAAAAAATGAAATGGCCAATCATCAACAGTTGCTCACGCGCTTTAACGATGAGCACGCCAATGATGGCTCGCCGCTCACCTTACTGTTTGACCCCAGCATGCCCGGCTTAGCAGAAGATACAAAAGACGACGAGATTAAAACGCTGTCACTCGATGAGCAGACTAAAACCTTATCGGCCCACCGCTCTTTTTACGACTTACTGCGTTCACAAGCCCAGCATATAGAAGACATGGGGCGAGAGCTTGAAGAGGCTAAACGTGCAATTCAAGATCAGAAGCTGATAAGCCGAGCAAAGCTGGTAGTCATGGAACAATTTGGACTAAGCGAAAACAACGCGTATCGCCGACTACAAAAACAAGCTATGAGCGAAAATACGACCATAGCGTCTATTTCCGCTAAAATCGTTGATATTGCATCGAAAAACTCGGCCAGAAGATAAATTCCGGCTCGTACTAATTCAACCGTATAATGCAGCGCTATCTAATATGACAATCATTACACTATAATTCCAGCATAACGCTACCTATTTACTTAAGTGCGAATACTTGCTCAACTGGAATGGCAAAATATTCGGCAATTTTTAGAGCAATAACTACCGATGGTGTAAAGCGTCCGGTTTCTACTGTGCTAATAGTCTTCCTGGAAACACCAATAGCGTCAGCTAATTCTTGCTGAGATATTTTGTGTTGCAATCGTAGCTTGTGAATGTGGTTATCTAAATCTTCATTCATCTAGGTCTTCCTCACGCAGCTTCCATAAAATGGATGTTCCATGCGCAGCCGCGGCTACACCGAGCAAGACTTGAAGAGCATTGGTGATCTCAAAGGGGGCCATGAGATCTACAAACCATCTGCTGTCGCCCCAAAAAGCAAGAACCAACGCACCAAATAACATGATGTGACAGGTAATGCGCAAGCTAAACGAACTGACATAGTCCACATACTCATCGTTAAATTTCAGTGTCCAATAACCCAAACGCGATATATTTTTTGTGAATTTCATCGTTTTAACTGATAAAACAACGCAGTAAATCGCACTTGCCGCTGCTATCAGATCTAGTAGTAAGTTAACCACTGAGCCAGTGTCGTTGACCACAGCCAACGCAGCCTTACTTAGTACAATAAGAGCAAGGCAAATACTAACTTTTCCAGTTATTGTTAAATACTCTTGCTCCGTCTCTGGTGTTACTAAAATTGATGTTGCCATTTTTAAATTCCTTATTATTAACGGCGCATTGATGCCGTATAAAGCTCACTGCGTTTTAGTGTCTCGTTTGATACCTAAACGGATCATATGTAACCCATAGGTATCAATAATAACCAAAGGTTACACAAGTGCAAGTTTTTTGTGCAACTCAAGTGTTACGCGTTTACTGTGACAGCGCTCTTTCGTAACTTTATGGATGATAGGTACAAAGGAAATACCGAGATAAAATGGTTATTGAGTAATGCTTTGCTGCTGGTATAAAAGCAGAAGAACAACGAATTGTTGTGAAGAAGAATGTTTATTATGGCTTTGATTAACTAAAATATAGTCTCAAACATTGCGTGCCGATTCTTACAAGTACGTACTGTTTTCCAGTTATTTCTGAACTGTCAGCGAAGGCCAAACAGTAAGCCAATTCTTAGAAGCAAGTCGCTGTTTAAAAACATCAGGTCTTGGATATTTTGGGTTAATACTTATGATGCCGACGAAGTTTGCTTCCAAACCAAATGGCGCGAGTATGTCTAAATCATCGTTGGCTAAAAGACGAACCGCAACACAGGTTTCTCGTTCTATCCAATAAGAAATAGCGTCGTGGCAATTTTGATAGGGAGCATGTCCGTGAGACAAATGCATACGTGCTTGGTTTTTCACCTGCCAATTAGCTTGGGGCATTATTTGGGTTAACTGGCGTTCAATGGCCTTTTCTTGGGTTTTTATTTCTGATTTAGCGTCTGCAGTTATTAATGAGTGTTCTTGTTGTTGAAATGCTGGTTCTGTTGAAGTCTGGGCTATTACAACATTCTTAGACGCTGTGACTTCATTACTAAAGTAAATCACATCAATATCGTTAAGCGGCGTTGGTTTAACCCTTTCGTGCAAATCATCCCATATAGCATTTCGCACAAATCCTGCACCTATGTGGCCTTGTGGTAAATCGAGCGACCGCAAGGCATGAAGGCAATCCATTCTGAAAGGATCACGCTTGATAATATCACCAAGCCGTTTAGGTTCTTGCACGCTTAACCTTTGTCTTTAATACGCAGCTTTCGCTTCCACTTAATCACGTAAAAGCAAAATGCAGCCATGCTTCCGCCAGCAAACCAGCCTGCGATAATATCACTAGGCCAGTGTACACCCAGTAAGACACGGCTAAGGCCAATGCAAAATACCAGCAGAGTAGTCGCAAGGTATATCCATACTCGTACCCGCGTACTTTGCGTTAAATGTGTAAGCAAATGAGCTACATAAAAGTAAACCAAGGTTGATAGCGTGGCGTGAGCCGAAGGAAAACTTTGGGTATACACATCAACATGTTGCATGTTCAGCGATGGACGCGGCCTGTCGATCCCCGCTTTAAGTAGAAAAGTCATCGCAATTCCCGCCGCAACGGCAATGATAAAGGTAACAGCCTTTTTCTTCTCTCCCGCCATACCCAAAGCACCAGCGACTGCTGCCACAACAAAAACTAGCACCGTATTACTACCTAGCGCTGTGGCATCCCTAAGCACGTCACGCTCCCACCCCGACACATTGCCTAGCTCGCTAATTGTGTTAAACAATGCTTTATCAAATGACGTTAAAACGCCCATGTAGACAAACAGCATCATTAACAAAAAGCCTGTTCCAAGTAGTAAAACCTGAATAGCGGGTGTTTTTATCATGCTTAGATAATCGGCGATGGCGCCATTTTTTGTCTTTTTACTGCTTGTCATGTTTCTACTTCCATTTAGTACGATTGAGGGTACTACTTATCGTGCTTGCTGCCGCCTAAACAGTTAGGCGATGCTAGCGCCTCTCCACCTCTCGCTTCCCACTCGGCCGGTGTATACGTGTGAAGCGCCAAAGCGTGAACAGGCCCTTGAAGCGCTTCTGCCGCAAGCCCGTTAATTTCCCTGTGCCTTGCTATTAAACGTTTACCTTCAAAGGCGTCGCTCACAACGGTAACTTTAAAGTGACTCTGCGCACCGTCTGGCACATTGTGCATGAAGCTTTCATCTACCACCTCGAGATAACTAGGGCTAAGTGCCGCTTCAATCGTAGTTTCTAGAAACGCTTTTACTTGCATTTGGCTTACCTTGCTCTTTGAATAAGATGTCGAAATGTAAGATTAATTCTACCACCGATAGGCTTAGCCGTCTTTGCAATACCGTGCACATAATGGCTTTGTGTCGCGCCTGCCATAATCAATACGCTACCGTGTTCAAGTACCTGCGTATGCTTTTCCTTTGTTTCTTTATGCTTAAAAACAAAGGGTCTTGCCTCACCTAGGGTAACTGATGCAATCACGGGGTTGATTCCTAACTCGGGTTCATCATCTGAATGAAAGCTCATACTGTCTTGCCCATCGCGATACCAGTTGGCTAGCACGCTGTTGAACCTTGCTTTGTACTGTGACGCGCACGATTTTTCACACAGTTGCTCACAGCGCGCTTTAATGTCTGCAAGACTTTCCGTCCAAGGGTTCGGTGACATGGTTAAATTTGAATAGGTGTAAGTACATTCGGGATCGCCGTGCCAGCTTTGAAGCCGAGGAATTTTTACCGGCTTGCCAAACAGCCTAATCGTATCCTGACGCCAGGGTAACTCTTCTTGCAGTTTTGCAAAAAAGGTATCTGCAGTAGCCTGCGATAGCGCGTTAGAAAAGTAAGTGACATCACCTTCAACTAACGGGAGCTTATAAGACGTGCGCTTGTCTTCAGGCGTGTCGAACAGAGAAAATTGCATGTGTAAGTGAGAGACTTCCTTTGGTATTAAATACTCGCTATCTAGATAGCGGTTGACGGTGCCAATGCCCCCTTTAGAGCTTGTGTAATTACACCTTATTTTCAATGAGTACGCATGCTTTTCCAGTGCGGATTGCTCTGTCATCGTTAAATATCGTACTTCATACAAGGTGCATCCAATACCGAAGAATAACGGGTTATTCGCTAGAGCCAAGTGGTTGATATGATAAGATAGACATTAGCACGTAAACTGAATGAGCATTCACTAGTAGATAATGCTTTAAGCCTTCTCTAAAAACAGACCCCAATGAATACAGAATTTATATTTGCCGACCGCCAGTTCTCGCTGATTCGCTACCCTGAAAAGCACCAGCATGTAAGCCTTCAAGCATGGGATAGCGCAGATGAGCTTGTTATTGAGCACATCGAAACTCTATTAAGTGAAACATCGCTTTCAATTGGCAGCGGTGAAAATGATGGGTCAATGATGATCTTCAATGATGACTTTGGTGCGTTAGGTTGCTGGTTTTCCCATTTAGCGCCTTACTGGGTGTCCGATTCCTATATTTCATTGCGTTCACTGTCTGAGAACTTGAAAGCCAATCAGTTACTCAATGCATCAGTAGATGACAGTACAAGTGAGCTAGCGACCGCACCGCTTAAAACGTTAACCAGTGTGCAAAGCTTAACGTTTAAACCAGAAACTGCACCTAGCCTTATCGTCATAAAGGTCCCTCGCGCCCTCGCTTTGCTAGAACAACAGCTTATCGATTTGCAAAAATATATTACGCCTAGCACTCGCATCGTCGCAACGGGCAAAGTGAAAGCCATTACGAAGTCGGTGCTTAACTTGTTTGAGCGATATATTGGCCCTACCACCACCTCCCTTGCTAAAAAGAAATCTCGGCTTGTTTTTGCAACGCCTCGTGAGTCTCTAAAACTCGCTGACTCTCCCTTTCCTTCGCGCTGGCAGTGTAAAAGCACCATGGGCGCAGAGCTTACTATCGATAACCTTGCCAACACATTTGCTCGACAGTCGCTGGATATTGGCGCGCGTATTATGCTTGAGCACATGACGGTAAGCGCCAATGACGTTGTGGTAGATTTGGGCTGTGGTAACGGTGTGCTGGGTGTAAACGCGCTGTCTCTTGCTCCTGACGCCAAAGTAATATTCGTGGATGAGTCTTACATGGCGTTGGAAAGTGCCCGACTCAACGTGCTAAACAACTTTCCGGATAAAATCGACCAGTGCGAGTTTGTGGCAAGTAACTGCTTAGAAACACTCTTAAATCGCGAAAATAAACCTGCTGTTACTAAGATTTTGTGTAACCCTCCGTTTCATCAGCAAAACGCGATCACAGACCATATTGCATGGCAAATGTTTACTGACTCTCGTGAATTGCTTATTAAAAGTGGTCACTTGGTAGTGGTTGGCAACCGACACCTCGACTACCACATTAAACTTAAAAAGCTGTTTGGTGGCACCAAGGTACTTGCGAGTGATAAAAAGTTCGTTATCTTAGGCACTGCAAAACGCTAAGCGCAAAGAAAAGTGCATAAAGAAAGTACGCAAATTAAGGAATACATTTAAAGGCATTTTTATGAAGAAAATACTTTTATCACTCATCACCGTTGTTATGCTGATTGGCAGCAGTTCGTCGGTTATGGCCAAGAAAGACGATGGGTCTCAGGTTCAGCCCGATAACTATTACCCGCGGGTGAAAATAGAAACGACCATGGGCGATATCGTGGTTGAACTAGACAGAAGACGCGCGCCAATTACGGTGAATAACTTTCTTCGTTATGTGGACAAGCGAGCTTATGAAGACACGATTTTCCATCGCATCGTGCCCGGCTTTGTTGTGCAAGGTGGAGGCTATACGGCCGACTTCAATGGCAAATCAAACTTCCCCGATATTTTTAATGAGTCAGGTAACGGTTTAACCAACGACCTACACACCATTGCAATGGCAAGACAAAATGACCCACATACGGCGAACCGACAGTTTTTCTTTAATGTGAACGATAACAGCAGCTTAAACCCAGGCAGAGACTGGGGCTATGCAGTGTTCGGCGTTATTGTGGAAGGCGAAGATATTGTTGATGCTATGTCGGAAGTAGAAACTGAATACTCAATTCGCCTTAACGCGAATAACGTCCCGATTGAGCCAATCATTATTAAAAAGGTGACCGTTTTACCACCGTTGTAAAGCTCCCCGACTAAAATTAGCGTTAACCTTGAAGACATTAGTGTCCTTATCTTGTAAAGATAAGGACACTTTTTACGATTTAGGAAAGGTTCATTTTAAAGACTCGGCGTAGTCTTGTGCTTGAGAAAGCAAGCGTAGAACGTTGTTTCCCCAAATATCCGCTAAGTCTTCTTCGGTATATCCTTCGGCCAAAAGCCTTTCTGTTATAAGAGGCAGTGCAGCAACGTCCATCATGCGCTCAACACCTCCGCCTCCATCCCAGTCTGCACCTACACCAGTATGCTTAGGGCCCGCAATTTTCAGAATGTGAAGGAAATGCGCCATATAATCTTCGAAGGTGGCACGAACCGCTGGGTGCTCCATATCAATTTGTTTTCGCTTAAGCTTTAATGCCGTGACTTCTTCAGCAGTCATGTCGGCAATATTACCCATTTGCTTAAACAACTCTCCATATGCTTTTTTGCGTTCTGGGTCGCTAGGTAGCTCTGTTAGGTAAGACCCATAAGCGTTTACATGAATAACACCGCCGCTTTCAACTAACTTTTTAAGCAGCTCGTCGTCAATATTACGCGGATGGTCATAGACTGACTTAGTGCCAGAATGAGAAAGAATCACTGGTGTTTCGGACAATCGAATCATGTCTTCTAAGAGTTCATCATGAGCGTGCGAACCATCTAGGATAATTCCTAGCTCATTTGCCTTTTTTACCAACTTCTCTCCCAAGGGAGACAAGCCTCCGTATTGTTGGCCATTGGGGTCGGTTGAGCTATCGCCAAATTGATTATTCTTAAAGTGCACCGGCCCAACCATCCTTAAACCCATTTTGTAGAAGGTTTCTAAAAGACTTAGGTCTTCTCCTAGTGGGTAGGCGTTTTCCATACTGATATAAACAATTTTCTTTCCTTCATCAGTAATCGCTTTTGCATCGCTCGGGTTAGTAGCAAGAGCAAAAGTGTCAGGGTTGGCCTCGACCATCTTATGAATTGCCATCGCTCGCAGCAGCGCCGTATCTCGAGCAGACTTGAATCCTTCATCAGTTACCGGCCCTTGTGGCGTATATATAACCCAAAAACCACCATCTAGACCTCCGGCATCCATTCTTGGCACATCGACCTGAGAGAAGTCTCCATCCACCGTATGGGCATGCATAATGTCAAAGCCCGGCTGCACGAGTAACGCTGGCGTGTCTAAATGGGTGTCCATTACAACCATGGATTCATGAAACGCTTGAGTTTTAGACTCATTACCAGGCGACTGTGCATAAACACACATTGAAGATATGGATAAAGAGAAAGCAATCGCACTCAACTTCATACTTTTAACACTCATCATTTAAAAATCCACCGTTACTGTTGCTTGGAATGTACGGGGGCTTAAAGGTCGTCCAAACGAAGAGCCCGTAAAACCGAAAGACATCACTTCTTTATCAAACACGTTATCTACATTAAAACGCAGTCGAACATTTTCTGGCATCCCAAAATTATTCGGGCCTCCAATATCAACGTAAGCTTGCGCCACCAAATAGCTTTCTAGCTCATACGTTTCACTGAAGTCGGTATAGCGGATATCTGTATACTTCGCTGAGAAGTTAGCAACCAACCACTCAGTAGGTTCATAAGTTACGCCACCTGTCATTAGCCATTTAGGGCTATCGGGTAATTGACTACCAGCAGGATTGCCTGCAAAACCATCCACTAACTCTGCTTTTTTATACGAAACATTTGCATTGAAATAGAGTTTTCTATCGAACATTTCTGGCTGAAAAACACCACTAAACTCAATACCATAAGCTTTCGATGCACCAGCATTCACATAAAAGGTTTCTGGCTGACCTGTAGCAGGATTGATGACGCTACTTGCAATCAAACGATTATCGAAACGTGTGTAAAACAGCGCAACAGCCCCGTTGTAATGCTCGCGATTAGTTCTAAAACCCAGTTCATAGTTGTCTGCTTCCTCACCTTGTGGTGCCTCCACATCAAAGCCTACCGCGTTATCAAAGATGTCGTCGGTTCCCGCAGGCAATGCGAAATTTTGTGCATATGATGCAAAAAGCTGATCAGTATCGTTAAGACGATATACAGCCCCCACCATTGGCAAGAAATTATCGGTGTATTCAGCGTCTACTGACTGTGGCCCATAGCCAGGCTCTCCATCAATTTCATAGTCGTCATAATCGCGATAGCCATCTAATGAATAATCTATAGACAGTGACTTAAAGCCAACCTCCAACAAAAGGTCGTCATCCATCATGCTAAAGTTATCTTTTATAAAGAGTTGCGTAGTATCTCGAACTGCAGTGTAGTCGCGACGATAGTACGCTACCTCGTCGTAAATAACTTCACCATCAGCACTCCCCCCGGTTTTGTTAAGGCGGGCTTGTGTTCGGTTATAAGTATCCTCTTCAATCCAACCACCTGCTTCTAATTTATGATCTCCCATGAACCAGGTCACACTTCCAACAAGACCTTCACGCTCGCCACCAACTGTCGATAGGCCGTACTGGACTCCTCTAGGGTGAACTACATCTAGACCTGCGGCAGCTTGGTCAGTATAAATACTTAGTGTGTTGGTGTAGCTATCAGGCGAAACTCCATAGCCATTTTTATCTTCATAGTAAGCGGTAACTTCAAGCTGTACTTCGTCAGTTAAGTAAGTACCAAAGCCTAATGAATAAAGCTTGTCGTCGCGTATATTAATTCTGTCTTCGTAATAGCTTGTACAGTTTGAGCCCGTGAATACAGGCGTAAAATCAGTATCGTCTATCGTCCCGTCACTATTGAAGTCATATACTTCCGGCTGCGCGTCGATACACCCTTCAGGGATGCTGTCTAAGTAACTATAGTAATAGTTATCTTCGAAGACTGACGCAGGCGCAGAAGGAGAGTCGTAATCAAAGAAATCATTGGCAACATAGGTAGCTTGTATATAGCTGCTGCCAAACTCGTAGAGCGCTTTAGCTTCAATGTGTTCACGATCAATTGTGCCAGGGCCGCGCCATAACTCTGAATCGGTTTTTGAGCGGCTTACGTAAGCTTTAAACCCGTCAATGTCACCCGTTTCTAGTTTCACGAAAGTTCGCTGTAAATCGAAGTCTCCTGCGGTCACGGCTACCATGCCGCCCATTTCATCTGAAGGTCTTACCGTATTGTATTGCGCAATAGGTCCAAGTGATGCGTAGGTTGGAGCAGATACATCCCCCGCCCCTGGAGAGGCAATTACAGCCCCTAAATTTTCGTTATCAACATAACGAAAGATAGGACTACCACCGAAGGCATCAGAACGTCCCATAGGAACACCATCAAGAACAAAACCCATCTGACTGAGTTGAAAAGCCCTTACCTGCACTGAGTTACCGAACTCATAAAGGCCCAGTGCACCATCAGTTTGCACGTTAAAGCCTGGTAAGCTTTCTAGCATTTTCAAGCCTGATATACCCGATGGTGCTGAAAGCAATTCTTCGCGGCTTACCGCAAGTGTATTAGTTGCTTCATCAGTACCAATAGCGATATCGGTTTGTGAAACGCGACGCCCAGTTACGACGATTTTCTCTTCAGTTTCGGTTTGCTGAGCAGTTGGCGCTTGCTGCGCGTGCACGTGCGGTGAGACTAATACTTGGCCGATGACGCCAGCTAGAAGTGAGTATTTAAAGCTTTTTTGTGTACGTCTTGTGTTCATAGTTGCGCTCTTCTTTATCTGTTTTATTGTCTGATTAGCAACCCTATTTTTATTCTACGCGCTTCCTTGTGCGGTGATGACTAAGGTGTTTTCAACAGCTGTACCAAGACGAAGTTAGGAAGATAAAGATTGGACGAAGTAACATTAAACGGAGATAAGTGACGTTTTAAGAAAAGCTAGATGGAAACAATGGAGGATTAATAACGTTTTCATAACAAAAAGATGAAAAGGGATATTTACAAAAAGGGCACTTCAAAAAGGCAATGCACCAAATTAGACAAAAGTATAAGACTCTTTAGGTGGACTGCCCGATTCTGTTAGATCGCCGCCAAGTTTTACAGCTCAACTCTAAACAAATGCTGTTTTGGAAAGGTTTTATCGAAGTAGAGGCCCTGCTTTTTAAACCCTAGTCGCTGCAATAGCTTTTGCGATGCCTTATTGTCTGGGTGCGTCATAGCGGTTAAAAAACCATACCCTTGTGAAGTAGCCCAAGCTATAACCTTCTTGCATGCCTCGTGGCATAAGCCGCTACCTCGTGCTTCAGGCAACATGGCGAAGCCCAAGTCTGGGCATTCAAAGGCAAAGCGATTAAATAACCCGCAAACTCCTAACGGCTGTTTAGTGTCATTTAACTCAACAGCAAGTAAACCGTAACCCCACTCTTCTCGTTGCGCATTGGTTTTCCCAATGTAGTCGCAGGCGTCATCGAGTGTATTAACATTCTTACTTCCAATGTATTTAAGCCACAGCTCATCTTGCTGTAATGCTAGTACCCAGTGTTGATCATCAAACGTAAGCGGTCTTAAGGTAATTCTTTCGGAGGTTAAAATTGATGCTTCAGTATTCACACTAAACTCTCTGCTTAAGGGCGTTTGTTACTGCTAAAACTAGCGCTTCGCTAGAATTCTGTCTATATGCTCAATAGTTTCATTATTTACTTTTGCCGCACGTGGGTATTTGGGTTGTGCTCTATCGTTTATCCTTGGGTGTTCCCATAGCGACGTGTGTGTTACAAATCGCTCCGCTTCTTCAATGCCACCGTGTTCTAAGCAACCGGCCATACAAGTATCAACATAGGTTTGGCTAACAGGAAAAGCTTCGCTTGCTGGCTCGCACGCGAGTGTTTCACAAATCCAGAAAGTGAACTGCGCCAATCGCTCATTTAACGCATCTGTTACCTCACCTTGGTGAAGTTGAAAACTAAGCGCTTTAGGGCTTACTTGTACAAATCGATAGTCCTTCTCGCGCGCCTGTAATGCGGGGTTAATTTGCGTGGGGATAAGCTGAGCGTTCAGCTGGCTATGAGCGTTGGCTACGGCGCCTACATAGGTTTGCTCTTCGTGAAGACTGCGCGTCACCCAAGCTCGTTCGAACCCTGATACGGTTACAGGGATCCCTTTTGTGAAAATGTTCGAGTAGCGCTCTCGACTATCTTTGCTGAGTAAGCTTCCGTAACCTAAAACCATGTGTTTTTCGGTTTGCGTACTTAACCAGTTCGCTATCTCATTCATTTTCACCTCTACTTCATAGCTGTCTCATCATCACAATTTTAGGGCTGTTTATCTTTACTTTGTATAGCCCCAAGAAAAAATGGCGTTACGCATTTTTTCACACTTCATAAATATTTTTTCACGCTTCATAAATGATAAAGGCGGTGTAACACGTTACACCGCCTTTGCTTACTACAGTAAAGCTGTTAATTAAAACAAGGCTCGCACACCCATAGTAAAGTTTCTACCTGGAAGCGGTGCTTGGTCTTTTAAGAAAGATGTATGAACGCGTGCTTCTTCATCAGTAAGGTTCTCACCACGGGCAAACAATACCCAGTCGATACCTTGCGAACCAAATTCGTATTGAACGCTAGCATTAACTAGTGTGTAGCCATCGGTTGAGGTTTCAAACGACGCCACTTCATCTTGGTCGTCATACCATGTAAAGCCCACGTCAGCACTTAAACCATCGTTCACATAGCTTAATTCACTACCAAAGCGCATAGGAGGCGTGCGTGGAAGGTTGTCATCTTCTACTTCAGCGCGAATGTAGTCACCAAATACAGTCAAGCGTAGCGTGTCTGTTAAGTCTACGTAAGTTTCTGCTTCAAAGCCCCAGATGTCAGCGTCAGCTTGTTGGAAATAATAAACCGGCGTGCCCTCTTCATCGCTGTGCTCTTCATGGTCTTCATGCTCTTCTTCAAGCTCGTCGTGCTCTTCCTCATGTTCGTGTTCGCTTAGGGCAAGCAAACCCGTACTCGACTGGAAAATATAGTCATCAGCCTGATTGTAGAAGAAAGATGCGCTGTAACCCCAGCTTCCGGTAAATTTACGGAAAGTAATATCTAGGTTGGTGCTAACTTCTTCGTTAACGCTTCTTAAGTCTTCTTCAATATGGCCCTCTTCGTCCATATCGAACACCAGACCCACTTCGTAGCTTTGAGTTGCTAAGTGCTGACCTGCAGAGAAAAGTTCTTGCTGGCTAGGCGCGCGTTCGCTGCGTGATAAAGTCACTGCAATTGAGTGGCCTTCCTGGTATTCCCAGTTAGCGCCCGCTGAAAGCGACAGGCTGGTGAAGTCATAATCAGGGAAGTTGAAGGCAACAGCGTGCTCTTCATGCTCTTCACCCTCATGCTCTTCGCCTTCGTGCTCCTCATCTTCATGTAATACGTCAAGCTCTACTTCGCTTGCTTCAGCATCCAAGGTTGTGCGTTCAAGTCGGCCACCTAACTCAAAGGTAACGTCACCTACTTTTTTCTGCTCAACGACATAAAGTGCATAGCTTGACGTGGTATTGGCTGGCGTGAAAGCTTCTTCGCCGACAGCATTATAATCGCTATGGTTAAACTGTAACCCGAATACGCCGTGCCATCCGTTTACTTCTTCATGGTAAGCAGACAGGCGAATATCGCTTGATTCGTTTGTGAATACAGTACCCGGCTCGCCGTCTTCAATTTCTGCGTGCTCATAATCGGTATAAGCCGCGGCAAATTTAAGGTTAGTTAGTCCCTCGAAAGGAGAATGCCATTCACCCGCTGCTTGGTAGCGAGTCATATCTACATCAAGTAGCACGCCTTCTTCTTCATGATCGTGATCTTCTTCGTCGTGGTCACCATCCAGCTCATCATGCTCGTCTTCGTCATGTTCTTCTTCGTGCTCATGGCTGTGGCCCGGTACGCCATACTCATTGTCTAACTGCTCAACCGAGAAGCCAAAGTAACCTTCTTCTGCTACATAAGATAGGCCTGCAACCACGTTGCGGGTCTCCATGGCGCTGCTTTCTAATTCACCGTAAGGTTCATCTTCATCAGGTTCGATAGACGCGAAGCCTGGGATGTCAGCATTATCTGTGTCGCGATAGAAACCGTCTACATGCCACACAATATTGCCACTACCGCCAGTCACATCAGCGCGAGTGTACGAACCATTGTTAACCGTGCTGTAGCTAGTTTCTGCTTCGCCTTCTACGCCGTCTATTTGGTACTGGGGAATGCGTTTATCTACTACGTTAACCACACCACCGATAGCACCGCTGCCGTATTGAAGTGTTGCTGGGCCGCGAAGCACTTCTACCTGGGTTGCGCTTGAAAGCGTAGTCGCTACGTTATGGTCTGGCCCAACGCGCGATACGTCAGAAACATCTAAGCCGTTTTGAACTATCTTTACGCGAGGACCATCGTTGCCGCGAATAACTGGGCTACTTGATACTGGACCGAAATACGTGCTGTGTACACCCGGCGCGTTTTTAAGGGTCTCGCCTAGAGTTGGCGCTTCTATTTTACGTAGTTTATCAGCCCCGATAACAGTTACAGGTGTAACCGATTCAAGTACTGATGATTGAAGCGCATTAGCGGTTACAACAATATTTTCAACAGATGCTGGCTGCAAAACAAAGTCGACGTTTTGATCTGCGTTTACGTCGCCTAGGTCGTTATCACCATGAATGTAGTTAGAAGAATAAACATGTAAATGAATATGTGGCTGCTTAACATCGTCAAAACGGTAAACGCCATTTTCATCGGTGTAAGCCACGCGACGGCTACCTTCAATTTTAACTTCTGCACCAGCAACTGGTTGGCCAGCAGTATCGGTTACTTTTCCCGTTACTGTAGTGGCATACACAGGCGCACTTAAAAGCCCTGCTATGGACAAACTTAGCAGCGAACGCATTTTCATGAGGTTTCCTTCAAGGATGTTATAACATTATCTAGTGATGTTATAACATTTTTCAGCATTGACCTGCTTATGTCAACCGCGGGCTAGCGTAACTTCCCTTTGTTCTAACGTAATTTAATGTTTTGTGACTATTTAGGTGCTTAGTTAACTTTTTTCGCCCCAACATACGCAAAAAGTGCTTAAGCTCTACTTACATTAAAGTTAATGACTTCTTTAATATGTGACGCGCCTGTTTTCAACATCAGTAACCTGTCGACACCTAAGGCTACGCCTGCACATGCGGGCAACCCAGCATCAAGGGCACTTAAAAAATTCTCATCAATGGGCTTTGTAGGTAACCCGTTTTCTTTGCGCTTTTCGTTGTCCGTCTCAAAGCGAAGCCTTTGCTCTTTCGCCGCACTTAGCTCATGAAAACCGTTGGCCAGTTCAGCACCTTGGTAATACACCTCAAAGCGTTCAGCAACCCGCTCATCAGCAGAACTTAACTGTGCAAGCGCAGCCTGAGAGGCCGGAAAGTTGTAGACAAAACAAGGCCGTTCAATACCGATTTCAGGTTCGATAACATAGCTAAATAACAGTTGTAACTTGCTGTCATAGCTAAGGCTTTGTGGCGCATGAATATCTATATGGTGCTGCGCCATTGCGCTTAGCAAAATTTCATCATCAGCGCTTAGTGGGTCAATATTTAGATAGTGCTGAAAGGCTTGCTGATAAGTCATTTTATCGGCTGAGGCGGTGTTTAAGGTTTCTTGCAATAAGGCGTCAACCTCGTCCATTAAAGCGAAGTGATCATAGCCTAAGCGATACCACTCTAGCATGGTAAATTCTGGGTTGTGCCAGCGCCCTTCCCCTTCGTGGCGAAACGCTTTACACACTTGATAAATACTGCCGCTATCAGCGCACAGTAAACGCTTCATGGCATATTCTGGCGAGGTCTGAAGATACAACTTACTTGGCTTACCAGATGAGGCAAAATTAAACTGTGTATCAAACGCATCTAGGTGTTCGTCAGTAACTGTGCCATTTGAAAGTAAAGGCGTGTCTACCTCTAACACGTTTCTTGCGTAAAAAAACTCTCGGATGGTTCTGAGTAATTCTGCACGCGCTACACGCGCATCATGTGTGGTAGTCGGCTGCCAAGGTTGCATGTATTAAAACCTAAATAGTAAAGCTTAAACAAAAAACCGGTACACAAGGCACCGGCTTTTATACGTAAACAATATGCGCGTAAAGCGCTTTAGTTTTCGCTATTATTTTTGTGCACGAGACACGTATTCGCCAGAGCGCGTATCAACGCGGATAACTTCACCTGTTTGTACGAATAGAGGAACGCGAACAACTGCACCCGTGCTAAGTGTCGCTGGTTTACCGCCCGTACCTGCTGTATCACCTTTAAGACCTGGGTCCGTTTCAGTGATTTCTAGCTCAACAAAGTTAGGTGGCGTTACCGTAATAGGAGAACCATTCCACAGTGTAATAGTACAAACGTCGTTTTCTACCAACCACTTTTGGTTCTCGCCCACCGCTTTTTCGTCTGCAGCGATTTGTTCGAATGTATCGTTGTTCATAAAGTGGTAGAATTCGCCGTCGGTGTACAAGTAGGCAAGCTCTGTATCCATTACATCAGCGCCTTCTACTGATTCACCTGAGCGGAAAGTTTTTTCTAAAACTTTACCTGAAATAAGCTTGCGGATTTTTACGCGGTTAAACGCTTGGCCCTTACCCGGCTTTACGTATTCGTTTTCTAGAATGTTGCAAGGTTCGCCGTCCAGCATGATTTTCAGGCCGCCTTTGAACTCGTTAGTGCTGTAATTAGCCATAATTCCTCTGTCTAAACATAAGGTACAAAAAGTTTCGTGGAACAAATAATACCTAAAAAACCGATTTCTGTAGAGCATAACTGGCAAAAAGAATTAGCAAGTAGCTACACCGATCCTGCAAAACTGTTACAGCACTTAGGTTTAGACGAAGAAAAATACGCTCAACACATTAAAGCGCGCCGTCTGTTTCCTATGCGTGTTCCACGGCATTTCGTTAGCCTTATGGAAAAGGGAAACCCTAACGACCCCCTGTTTTTACAGGTTATGCCGCTTAGCGACGAATTTCTCACCTCGCCGGGCTATAGCGAAGATCCGTTAGATGAGCATGAGACAGCAGGCAAGGGTATTTTGCATAAATACGATTCTCGTGTGCTATTGATGGTACGCACTGGCTGTGCAGTAAACTGCCGTTACTGTTTTCGTCGCCACTTCCCGTATGCCGACAATTCGGTCAGTAAACATCAGTGGCTTGATGTACTTGAATACCTTCGCAGTAACAGCAAGATTAACGAGGTGATTTTTTCCGGCGGCGACCCACTTATGGCGAAAGATGATCATTTGTCGTGGTTAGCTAACGAAATTGCCGCCATTCCCCACATAAAACGCTTGCGCATACATAGCCGCTTGCCTGTGGTATTGCCAGAAAGAATCAGCCATGACTTTATTGAATGGTTTACGGACTTGCCTCTTCAAAAAGTGCTGGTGCTGCACGCGAACCACGCGAATGAAGTCTCTGAGCCCTTAAAAAGTCGACTGCGCACATTGCGAGACAAGGGCGTCACCTTGCTCAATCAGTCGGTATTACTTAAAGGCATTAATGATTCTGGCGAGGCCATCAGTAACTTAAGCGAGTCACTTTTTGAAGCGGGTGTCCTGCCTTATTACTTACACGTATTAGATAAAGTGCAGGGTGCAAGCCATTTTTATGTCAGCGACGATGAAGGTCGCCTGATTATGGAAGAAGCGATAAAGCGTCTGCCAGGCTTTTTAGTGCCAAAACTGGTGAGAGAAATTGGCGGTCAACCTGGCAAAACGCCTATCGACTTACATTTGCATCCGTAACTTACGCGTAGGTATCGATGTTGGCGCCTAACGCGGGGTTTGAAGATGACGGTTTTGGTACGTCAGCGGCTGATTCCAGCAGCTGAAGCGACGCTTTACCCTCTTGCTCTTGTTGGCTTTTTGCCAACTTAAGAGAGGCCAACTCAAGTGACGCACCGGACGCTCCAGAGGCACTAGCACCTTGTAGATCCATACCATTTTCCTTTGTTGCTTGTAGCAAAGTAAAAAAATGGGCAGAATTGCCCACCCTTACGATGTGTTGAGCATCACGTAACCAGCGAGTTCGTTAGTGAACCGTAGGTTTTGTAATTTACAACATCGTTAAGTTATCGGCCTTGAAAGGCGAAACTTTAACCATTATTTACCGTAATACATTTGGCGTGGCAAAAAATAATTGCGACGCAAACCATATAAACTTAGGTGTGCAGGTAGTAAGCACACCTAATCACATTAGAAATAAAAGGCGTGACTATGCAACAGAGCCAAGAGATGCAAGCTGTCCATCAACAACTTCAAGAAACACTTCAAACGCTGCACCGCAAAGCCGTTGATGCCGACCAGGTTTTAGATAACTTACAGCGCGATCAAAAAGGTAAGTTTGCAGCCGTATTCGCTGACGATAGCGGTTTTACCACATCAGCCAAGCGCTTTGGCCCCTATGTTCAAGAGATTGCGAATGACTGGCAATCGCTAAAGGAACTGGATGATGATGCGGCCAAACAAGCCCTAGCGCCATTGGTTAAAAAAATAGAGTTGGCTCTAGTAACCATTGCACAGTTTCAGCAGTCTCTTACTAAAAAGTAGCGTAGAACTGCAAGTGAGTAAAACAAAGCCCGCTTTAACAGCGGGCTTTTTTATAGATTAGCGTATCACTTACTTCGCACTATTCCACGCCTTAGCGCTTATTTTTGGTAAAGCGGCAGCAAGCTGATTCTACGCTTAATTTCCTTTACTTCTTTTACATAGGATTCACTGTCCACGCGCTGATATTGTTCAGTGAAAGCTTGCTTACTCAAGCCTTCAGGCAGACCTTCAATAGGCGGGATGATTTCAAGTTCACTTTGAATGCGCGCCATGGCGTTTTGTACTTCCATTGCGGTGTTTGGATTTGTAGCAACCTTCGCAAACTCAGTACCCGACATATCTGCCGCTAAATCTACAAAGCTATAGCCCGAGCCACCGTTGCCTCGGTCCATCAACTCTTTAAACTCGCCAATTGCTAGGGACATACCTTGTTCGGCCATTAGCTCTAATGCAGCAGAAATAATGAAGTGACGAGCCAAGTCATTGCGCTTGTGCAGCACCGCACCTCTGCGAGGCTTTAACGCTTTTTCGGAATCTGGCTGTATGTCGCCCACCAGAGTCCCAACACGATGATGCCCAACGTAAACCGCTAAAGCGAGGATTACTGCATTATTATGCAGTACTGCATCTTCAGGGGTTTGGCTTTGCTCTCTCGCTCGTGCCATCCCTTCGCGCAAGTATTCAATAAGGGATACCGGTTTAGTTGATAAGGCTATTTCTCTACCAGACAAATAACGTAAATAGTACGCAGATAATTGCTGAAGCTCGGTCTGTTCACTTATCGACATGTTCGACGCCACTACGTTTAACTCGCTTAGCAGTTCATCTAAACGCCCAACATCTAGGGTAAGTTCACCGCGTCCCATGGTCACGCGCTCAACACGAGACAGCGCAATAGTGGCTATTTCTGATTGGGTATAAGAGTTCACTGTGCGTTCTAAAAAGCCGAGTAAAAAACGGCCTGGAATGGTTAAGTCCCCTACTTGAACTTGCTCTATACGCAAGCTATCTCCAGGTAATACTAATGCCGAGGCATTAATGTAATAGCCCGTATTATCAATGGCGTAAGTAACATTTACAGTGCCCCCCAATGGGGTGATGTTTACTACGCCTTTAAACTCAGGTAAGGCCCGCTGTAACACGCCCACCAAGCTTTCGACTTGCGTTTCGGTAAGCGTTACCTGATGACCTTCTTCTCGGCGTGAAAATGCCTGTTTTAGCTGGCCGAGCAGTTCGTTAACACTGTCAGCACCATCTAGTTGTGTGGGCGCTGTCGATGCTACCAAGGGCGCTTTTTGTACAGCCATAACGGTAACCGTAGCCACGCCTACTACAAGCAGAACAAGGATGATGGCGATAGTTATTAAAAGCCATTTGAGGCTACGCAAAATCATAAGAAATCAGCTTTACCTGTAATTACAACTAATAAAAAGGAATTAGCGCCTAAATGCGTTGTTGTGAAGCGAAACACAATAGGCGCTAAGATGCTGGTTATACTACGTTATCTATTATTGCGCCACCAGTGACAAGTGGAATGACAAGTTGGTCGTATATAACCTTTTTAATTAACGTATCTTTATTAATCAACGTGTCTTGAGCTCACTATCGCTACACTCTTTCAAGCTATCGTAACGCACAGTAGCACGGGACAAATCGTGATGCTGCGATAAGTCTGTAGGTATTACAATACAAGCCAACTTTGCCTCAAGTGCCGCTGTCATGCCGGTTTGCGTGTCTTCAATGGCTACACACTCGCTAGGCGATTTACCTAGCTTATCCATTGCAAGGGCATAACAATCTGGGGAGGGCTTACTGTTTTCTACGTCCTCTACGGCCACCACACAGGAAATATAATCACTCAACTCATATTGAGATAACGTTTTTTCTACTGCCTTTTTACTTCCCCCGGTCACAATACCAATAGTAAATCCCTTGTCTGCACATTGTGTAATGGTCTCCCTAGCAAATGGCATCAAAGGAAAAGCTTGCTTGTCGAGGTAGTCGCTCACGCTTTTATGTTTCTGCTGAGCCAGCAACTGCGGTTCTATATCAATCTTAAAATGCTCAACTAAGTCCACTGCATTTTGCTTTACCGGTATCCCGGCCATTACTTCGCAATAAAAATCCTTGCTTAGCTCAACATCATATTTCAATAAAATGTCTTTCCAAAGGTCAAAATGTACGGTTTCTGAGTCAATCAGAGTACCATCGTGGTCAAATAACAGCGTTGTGGTGTTATCGCTCACCGCTAACTGGCGTGTAGATGAAGAAACTGAATGCAATGCCAAAATAAACCTCCTTGCTATTAAAACTAAATTTCGATGTTGAGAATACATAGAATGCTATCAGCACCGAAAAACCGATATCATCCTGTCTCTGTCTATTGTCCGTTATTTCATTTCGAGAAGGTGAAACAACGTAGTCATTACCAATGACAAATGATGCAGAGACTAGGCCAGCCACTCCTGTGATACACTGAGAGCCTCTCACCAGTTTAAATATTTTTTACGTGGAGCTAACTGCGTGCTTTACCACATATTAGGCTTTGCTAGTGCGGCGCTTTTTTTACTGACATGGTTAGGCTTATGGTCACAAATTAAAGCTATGACGCACCATCAAGTGTCCGTTACAAGCGAGAAAAGCAATGCGAACCACAGCCTGTCGCTAAACCAGTTTGGATCTAGCTATTTTGCGTTTTTCTCTATTTTCCTATTCGGCATTTCGGTAGAGCCTTTTAACCATTACTTGGTTTGGACGCGTTTTGGCGCGCTCATTCTTACGCTCATAATAATTTGGAAGATATGGCAACATAGGCGCACTACTATTTCAGGCTACGTTGCCGCTATTGCTTTGCTTGCGCTTGTTGGCGGTACCCTTTCCATCGCTTTTCGCCCCTTCCCAACGCTTGCGCAACTTGGCGCAAACACGTTGATGCTGGTAGTCACCGTCATATTATTTCAAGGTTCGCTGCATCAGTGGCTTGTGTTGCAGCGTAGACAAAAAGTAGGCTCGCTGTCCTTTGCGTTATTTCGAAACATCTTGATTAAAGACGTTAGCACCTTAATGTTTGGCTTAACAATGCCGTTAAGCCAAAGCTGGCCGCTACTCATCTTAAACGGCACCAGTGTCATAATGCGTGGCAGTATTTTATTGCAGATGCACAAACTAAAACGCCGAGAACTCCATGTTTCAGGATAGACTCTCGGCGTTTTCTATTCACTTTTTGACTTTTTGCTTTTTGACTAACTTTTAAAGCATCGACGTTTATTCTGCGCGTTAGCTATTACAAGCGCTAGAGCTGTGCGCTATAGCGCAACTTCTGCCATATTCCCTTTGCTTTCAAGCCACGTTTTACGATCGCCAGAACGCTTCTTAGCAAGCAGCATATCCATTAGCTCCATCATCTCTTCAGCATCTTCAATAGTCAGCTGAACAAGTCGACGGGTGTTCGGGTCCATGGTCGTTTCACGAAGCTGTAGCGGGTTCATTTCACCCAAGCCTTTGAAGCGCTGTACGTTCACTTTTCCGCGTTTCTTTTCCGCTTCAATACGATCCAGAATCCCCTGCTTTTCACCCTCATCTAAGGCGTAATACACTTCTTTGCCTACATCTATTCTAAATAGCGGCGGCATAGCGACATACACATGGCCTTGCTCTACTAAGGTTCTGAAATGACGTACAAAGAGTGCACATAGCAAGGTTGCAATGTGTAGCCCATCCGAGTCAGCATCGGCAAGAATACAAATTTTACCGTAGCGTAAACCAGACAGGTCTGTTGAATCTGGATCTATACCCAGCGCCACAGAAATATCGTGAATTTCCTGTGATGCCAGCACCTGAGAAGAGTCGACTTCCCAGCTATTTAAGATTTTACCGCGCAGAGGCATTATCGCCTGAAACTCTCGGTCACGCGCTTGTTTAGCCGAGCCACCTGCCGAGTCTCCCTCTACTAAAAACAACTCAGAGTAAGAGATATCTTGTGACGAGCAGTCAGTTAATTTACCCGGTAGTGCAGGGCCTTGGGTAACCTTTTTACGGGCGACTTTTTTCACCTGTCGAAGACGACGCTGTGCATTGTTAATACACATTTCAGCCAGCGCTTCAGCAATTTCAGTGTGCTGGTTTAGCCATAAACTAAATGCGTCTTTCACCACACCCGATACAAATGCACTGGCCTGACGTGAAGATAAACGCTCTTTGGTTTGACCGGCGAACTGAGGGTCCTGCATTTTAGTTGAAAGGATATAGGCGCAGCGGTCCCAAATATCATCCGGCGATAGCTTAACGCCACGGGGCATTAAGTTTCTAAATTCGCAAAACTCCCGCATCGACTCCAGTAAGCCTTGGCGCAATCCGTTAACGTGTGTACCACCTTGCGCGGTAGGAATAAGGTTAACGTAGCTCTCGGTGACCAAATCACCACCTTCGGGCAGCCACATCACAGCCCAATCCGCGGCTTCCGTATTGCCACTGAACGTACCTACAAATGGCGTATCTGACGGTAAAGTTTCGAACTCTTCCACCGCTTGGTAAAGATAGTCTTTCAGACCGTCTTCGTAATACCATTCTTGGCTTTCTTTGGTAATTTTGTTGTCAAAGCGAATGCGTAAGCCAGGGCTTAATACCGCTTTGGCACGCAAATTATGAACAAGACGGCTAACCGAGAACTTTGCAGAATCAAAATATTGCGGGTCGGGCCAAAAATGAACACGGGTACCTGTGTTGCGCTTGCCGCAAGTATCGATAACCTGTAAATCTTCTACCTTGTCGCCGTTTTCAAAGGCGATTTGGTATACGTTACTGTCTCGTCGAATTGTCACTTCTACGCGGGTTGAAAGCGCATTAACTACCGAAATCCCCACCCCGTGAAGACCACCAGAGAAGGCGTAGTTTTTATTTGAAAACTTACCGCCTGCGTGAAGCTTACATAATATAAGCTCTACGCCTGATATTCCCTCTTCAGGGTGTATATCCACCGGCATACCACGACCATCGTCAATAACTTCTAACGATTGGTCTTCATGCAAAATAACTTTGATATTAGAGGCATGGCCGGCGAGCGCTTCATCCACACTGTTATCGATAACTTCCTGCCCTAAATGATTTGGGCGGGTGGTGTCGGTATACATACCTGGACGGCGTTTTACGGGGTCAAGGCCGTTTAAAACCTCTATAGCTTCTGAATTATATTGATTTGACATAGTTATGGTTGTTATTTAAGCCAGCGATAAGGAAAGAAAGCACGCACTACTGTGAGTAATTACAGCACTGCACGGCGTATATTTGATGTTAGCAGGGCTAGTAAAGACTGGCAATGCGCTTATTTTAGCAAAAACTCTGCGATAGCAGGTAAGTGGTTTTCGTAACCAACAAAGCTGTGATCACCCCCCTCTTCAATAAGTAAGTGACTTTTCTGGTACTTCTCTGCAGCCAAGCGATAGTCTAGGGTTTCATCTTCAGTTTGAAGCAGCACTTTGTAACTAGATGGCTGTTTAATTGAAGCAGCCTCTAAGGCTTTTATCACCCCCATATCGCTTTCTACTATCTCAAATTTTTCTCTGCTGTATGGGTTCTCATGAGAGCCTATGAAGTTTTGCAGCAGTTCATAGGGGCGTACCGCTGGATTGATTAATACGGCTTTACCACCGAACTTCTCAAGTAAAAAGGTAGAGAGATAGCCGCCCATTGAGCTACCAATCAGTTTAAGCCCGTTTTCAAGCAGTGCCGGGGTGCTATCAATAAGCTCAAGCAGCTGACTTTCAACTTTACTAGGAAAGTTAGACAGTTCAGGTATATGTAAGGTGACGTTTGAATGATGCTGCTCAAAATATTGTTTAGTGGCTTGGGCCTTTATCGACTTCGGCGAGCTCAAGAAGCCATGAAGATATAAAATGTGCTGCATACTGTTCTCTACTGTGTTGTTCTCTGTATTTTGGACTATTTCAAACCCAGACCTCGGTAACCCTAACGTCTACCGTTCCATTATCCATTAAGTTAATCAGCTGATACCCAGGTGAGTCTTCGCTTACACCGAATTCAGCACGCATTTGCCACTGCCAGCAGGTAGCAGGGCTCCCGTAAGAAGGCGTGCTATTCGTTCCTATGTATTGGCGCAATGGCGAATGAATATGACCGTGAATTAACGCCTTTATTTGCGGATATTCATTGATAAGCAACTCAAGGTGCTGTGCATTAGCCAAAAAATGTTTATCCATCCAGCTTTTCGAAGGCAATATATGGTGATGAAGCGCAACAAGATGATTAAGGTGCGAAGATGCATCTAGCGATTGCTTTAACGCAATTAAATCGCCGCCTTTTACTTCGCCCGCCGCCGTGTGAATATTGCCTGAAGCGCGGGTATCCATACCGTGTATTTGCCAGTTTGAAAAGCTTATCGGGTTGGTGCTTTGTAAGTGACGGCTACCAAGATAGCTTTCGAAATGCGGATTATTGTCGTGATTCCCCGCAAGAACAAACCAGTCTACATTTTCTGGCTCGATGTATTGCTCCATCAATGCGGTAAAATGCTGATAGCTTTCGGGGGAGTTATCGCCGCTGATATCACCAGTAACCAACACTATCACTTTCTGTTCTTGCCCGTTGTTGCCTTGATTAGCGCTCTGTTTTTTTAAGTCAGCAATATCTGCAAGGTCCTCTCGAACAGCGATAAGCACTCGCGTTAGTGCATGGTAAGGCGCTATACCCGCGTAACCAGTCTTGTCTTTATCCTTAAATAAGTGGCAATCACTTATCTGTATTAGTGATATCACGCTTCAGAGGTAACGTTTGTTGAATGTTGCAGGCAAAAGTTTAGCCACTCAGCTAAAAAGATATTTACCATATGCTTTTCGTTGCGCTGGCGCATCTTCAAATTAGGGTATTCGTAAGAAGGCTCAAGGGCCCCTGTATTTTGGCTGTTTATCACTTCAGCCATGCGCGCATCATGATATAGGCGAACCGTCATACTTGGCGTTAGGTACAAGGGCATGTCTTTAGTGGTTTGTTTTATGCTCAACGTGCTGGTGTAGCGAGCAGAGTCCACTATCCTAATCTCATAGGCTAATCCCACGCCAACAGAAAATTCATAACTCAAATCTTCCGTATCGCAGTCAGGTAGCATTCTAAGAACATAAGCATAGTTCAGTTCGCAAAGCGCCTGCATTGACGGAAGATGAGGGATGTATTTTCGTTGATTGCGTTGTGTCACGATGTCTGCCACTGCTCCAGAAGTTGTGTTTTATGCATAAAGAACCATTGTAGCGCAATTACTGCTGCGGCGTTGTCTATATGGCCATTTTCCAACCATTCAAGAGCGGTATTCTCTTTTACGCGATGCACTTTGATATCCTCAGACTCACTTTCTAGGCCGTGAATGCCTTGCGCTTTACTAGCATCAGTCTTTGCTATAAATATATGTAATCTTTCCGTGGTACCACCTGGACTCGATAAATAGCTTAAGGCCTTGGTCAAGTTTTGTAACTCTATTCCCGCCTCTTCCATGGACTCTCTATGGCATACAGACTCTGGAGTCTCACCTTTATCTATCATGCCTGCGATAATTTCTATTAACCAAGGGCTTGAAGATGTAGCTAACGCCCCAATTCTAACTTGCTCAATTAGCACGAATTCTTGCAGAATAGGATCGTAGGGCAAAACGCCCACCGCATGGCCGCGTTCAAAAATTTCGCGTGTAACCGTGTCGCTCCATTCTCCATTGAAACACTTGTGCTTAAATTGATACTGATTCATGGTAAAGAAACCACGATACACTGGCTTAATGTCGGTAATTTCGACGTCATTTGAGGTAAATGAAAGGATTTCCTTGCTCATTTGCTGACACTTATGGTTCAAATAGATTTATCATACATAGTACATTTACACACCAACCATGTATACGCATGAAAAATGCGATGTTGAGTGTGTACGAATAACAGAAAACTCATATTACAAGTCGTCTATTACTATAAAAATTGCGTGGGTAGATCACATATTCTGTTACAGTTAATCGAATACTGTTACGAGTTTGGACTTTCGGTTTGTGGTTGAATTTTCATACACTTGGTTTTAATAAGTCGTCTTAACAAAAAAGTGACGACGCAACTTGAACACAACAGGAAGACGTAAGCATGAAACGAACACTTCTGTCGCTGGTTATCGGTGTTTCGATGACAACTGGTGCACTAGCCGATGACCTACTACAGGTATATCAACAAGCACTGGCAAACGATCCATTGGTAAACCAAGCGAAAGCGCAACGTGATGCTGCGTTTGAAGGAATTAGTATTAGCCGCGCAAGCCTACTACCCCAAATCTCTGGCTCTGTGGGCTACACCATGTCAGATTCCGAACGCTTTCAACAGGCTGCCGGTGACAATGGCCTTCAGGTATTCACGACAGATACAGAAGTAGACACCATTGACTACGGGTTAACACTTTCGATGTCGTTGTATGACCACGCTAACTGGCTGGGCTTAGATCGCGCTGAAAAAATTGCTGAACAAAGCGATGCGCAGCTTGCAGCAAGCATGCAGGATGTAATTGTACGTACAGTTACTGCTTATTTTGACGTATTGCGCGCCCGCGACAACGTAGAGTTTGTAGGTTCAGAAAAACGTGCGATTGAACGTCAACTTGAACAAACACGTCAACGTTTCGAAGTGGGTCTTACTGCGATTACAGACGTGCATGAAGCGCAAGCAAATTACGACAGCACAGTCGCTCAGGAAATTCAGGCTAAAAACGAACTGGAATTTGCCCTTGAAGCGCTGCGCGTGATTACGGGTAAATACCACGACCGCCTTTACGGATTAAACAAAGATAATTTCTCGGCCACAATGCCGGTACCTGAAACCGTAGATAGCTGGTTAGAAACCGCCCAAGACAAAAACCTAGCATTGTTGGTAGACCGTTTAGCCATGGATGTGGCTAAAGAAGACATTGCCATTGCGCGTTCTGGTCACTTGCCAACGTTATCTTTGTCAGGCAGTTATGGTCGCTCAAAAGATGATGTAGACGCCGAGATTCTGAACGACGATGGCTCAACGACCCCATTTGGTTATGAAACCCCTTATCTAGATAGCCAGTCAATTGGTATCTCTCTGAACGTACCTATTTACCAAGGCGGCAGTGTTAGCGCGCAAACATCGCAGGCGAAGTACAACTACGTTGCTGCGAGCCAAGCTGCAGAGCAGACGTATCGTCAGACCGTACAGTCGGTTCGTAGCTCGTTTAACAACGTAAAAGCGTCTATCTCTACTATTCGCGCTCTAGAGCAGTCTGTTGTGTCGGCAGACAGCGCCCTTAAAGCAACAGAAGCTGGATTTGATGTAGGTACACGTACTATCGTTGATGTACTTGATAGCACACGTAACCTGTTTGATGCGCGTCGTAACCTTGCTGGTGCTCGCTATGACTTCATTCAGTCTGTGATTACACTTAAGCAAGCGGCGGGAACCCTTACAGGTGAAGATGTGGCTATGATCAACCGCGGTCTTAAGCCGGTCGAGAGCAATAACGACCAATAGGTTTTTTATACCGCTAAGTAAGCATTTGAGTACGACATAAAGAGGGTGGCAACTGGCTGCCCTTTTTTGTGCCTACTCCCGTATTTGAAAATTGGTGATTTGAGGTTTAGCAGGAATATCTACTCGCTATTTTGCGCAAGAGAACTTCTTTAATGCGCCCAACAACTGCCGATATTCATCACATAATGCTTCAGCGTTTTGCTTAGTCATTACAAAATTAGATAGACGCATTGAAACGACGCGTAATTTCTCTTGCAACAGCTGTAACTCATCATCCATGATTATGCCCTTTGAATTTGTCTCTATTTTTAGTGATGTTATTTTTGCCGGGTTTAAGGCTTTAAAGTTGCCTTTTTGCCCCTACATTTTGGCGCATAAAGTGTGCGAACAACAACTTTAGTATAACGCCAAGTAAGCTTACGACAAGCCTCTTGGTTTATTGTTTTTTTCTTGAGTGATAAATAAAAATGCAAGCCTCTGAACTACAAAATAAATTTGAGCGCATAAGAGCAAATAAATGGTTTGAAGCCTTTGTTATCAGCGTCATCGTGATATCGGCGCTATTAGTCGGTGCGAAGACCTATGAACTACCTACCGGCATGTCATCTATTACGTTGTTTTTAGACTGGTTTATCAGCGCTTTCTTTCTAACTGAAATCACAATTCGCTTTTTAGCGGAAAAGCAAAAGCGTTACTTTTTCAAAAGTTTCTGGAACTGGTTTGATACCCTCATTGTAGTTATCAGTCTAATCCCGGCAGACGACACTGAACTTGCGCTGATTGCGCGTTTAGTGCGGGTCTTCCGCGTGCTTCGTATGATTTCAATCATCCCAGAGCTTCGAATATTACTTGTTTCTCTAGTGAAAGCTCTCCCTCAGCTAGGCTATGTCATGCTGCTGATGTTTATCATCTTCTATATATACGCAGCGGTAGGCAGCACACTATTTGAAAATATTAATCCGGTGCTGTGGGGCGATATCACTATTTCTATGCTGACACTCTTTAGGATCATGACCTTCGAAGATTGGACAGATGTGATGTACGAAACTCAAGAAGTGTACTCACTCAGCTGGATTTTTTACTTAACCTTTATCTTCTTTACCGCCTTCGCATTCCTCAATATGGTCATTGGTATTGTGGTCAATGTGATGGAAAGAGAAAACGAAAAGGCAAGAGCAGAAAAAGAAGCTGCCTTACTTGAAGAGCAAATCGCACAAGGTAATATTGAACCTACACTGCATGATGTGCTCAAAGAGTTGCGAGAGCTAAAAGCGCAGGTCGCGTCAAAAAATAGCAGAGAATAACTGCCAGAGGCTGTCTAGACACAGGTAGTAAATCAGAAGCTACCCAAGCAGACAGGCAGGCAGAAACGCGGGTAAACATAAAGAGAAGGCCACGATAAATGGCCCTCTTTCATTTCAGTTTTTGTTACTAAAGAAAACTAACAGCGTTAGATAAATAGCTAAAACCTTTATTAAAACGCCTTACACGCCGTATTGCTGCTTTAGGCTTTCTACTCTTTGCTTTGCAGCTTCAGAGGTGAACTCCCTACTTGCTAGGCGTCGCTTCGCTAAGGCCTTTTTATCGAGTTCAAGTAACAAAGCTACGTGATTTAAATACACTTCATCGCTAGCAATGGGGCCTGTTGATATTTGCTCATACAGGGTTAGCGCTTCTTCTTTCTCACCTTTAGCGATATAAATCTGCGCTAATGTGTCTACAGCATCAGCATTTTCACGCTGCAGCGATACCGCTTTTTTCGCTAGCTCTTCAGCTCGCTGAAGGTCTTTATCTTCAAACGCTAAATACGCCAAGTTGTTAAGCACCACAAAGTTATCAGGCGTTTTAGTAAGTATAAGCTCATAGGTATCAATGGCTGCGGCTCTATCATTACCAATTTGACGCTCAGCTAACAGCATTGCACTTTGTACATCGTTATTGTGCGCATTTACGTGCTTTTGTAGAAAGCTAAACGCTTGCTCTTTTTTACCTGACATCTCCAGGGCGGCAACAAGCAGCAAAGCATTGTCTGAGTTTGAGGTGGCATCATAAGCCGCTTTCGCGTGTTCAACGGCCTGCTCTGGCGCTTTATCTATAAGATGTAAACGTGCAATAACGCCTCTTACAAAGGGCAATGCCTTAACCTCGTCAGAGACATTATTGATGATCTCCCATGCCGGTTTTGATTGACCAAGACGGCTATGAAAATACGCTTTCAAAAGCGTTAATTGGGCGTCTGGGCGCTTAGACAACACCTTGTTCGTTAGCTCCAACCCTTTCTTGAATTGCTTTTGAGAGTCGACGATAAGCAGCTTACCCAATACCGCATTTTTATCTTGTGGGTAAAATGATAACCAGCGATCAAAGAAGGTCGTTGCATCTTTTACGTTATTAGTGGCAATAAGTGCCTGGCCTTTTAAATTCCAGAAAGTCTGAGGTGATGACTCGTCACCTTCAACAGCCGTCAACAGCGAGACAGTTTTATCTAGCTGGTTATTAAGCGAATACATTCTTGCAAGTAAAAGGCGCAGGTTAATATTGCCCTTATTGGCATTAAACTGTGCTTGAGTATGCTTAACCACGTCGTCTGCATCACCACTTTCCATTGCCAACGCAAACCACAGCGCCAGTGCTTGGACGTCAGCAGGGTTCTCGTCGATAAAAGCGCGAATAAACGCAACTGCATTTTCTTTCTTGCCCTCGGCAACAAGCAATTTAGCTCTTGAGTACGTAACCTCGTTACCAGCATCGCTAAGCTCGCTCGCTTTGTCTAAGTACTGCGCCGCTTCTTGATAAGCGCCTTCTGCCGTTGCAATGTTTCCCAAATAAATTAAGGGAGCGGCTGTTTGTGGCGACGCTTCATACCACTCTTTTGCCGCACTTTTCGCCTTATCGAGTTGGTTAGTCGCTATGTAGGCGCGCAGTAAGGTTGCTTGTGAAGTGACAGACTCAGGCGCTTGCTCAACCGCCTGTTCAAGATTTACTAATCCATCAATGTCGTTTAATGAAAGCTGTAACACACCTAAACGAGATAAGTCTTCAGCTGTTGTGCTGACCCCTTCTGATTTTTCTACCATTTGCTGAGCGCCAACGACGTTGCCTTCTCTAAGCAACTGGTAACTGGCTTTCGAAAACAACGCCGCATCAACACCCTGCTCACCTTCAACTCTTGCTAATACTTCAAGAGCCTCATCGTTTTCACCTAGTTGGAGCATACTGTCTGCCAGCATTCGAAGGCCAGGGTGATTATCAGGCAAGCTAGACGCCACCATGGTTAAGTGGCGCTGGGCTGCTTCGAAGTCTTGAATTTGATACGCACTAAAACCCGCAACCAAACGCACAACCTGATCGCTCCTACCGTTTTGAACGGCAATTTCTAGGTGCTCAAGGGCTTTCGAGTAATTTTCGTTGGCCGACTCAATAATGCCTTTGAAAGTATTTAGCAGCGGATGGTTTTCGTTTAGCACCAACAAATCATCGACAATAGGTTGAGCTTTATCTAGATCTCTTATTTCAATAAGAAGCGCGGCATACGCAAATTTACTGGTAACGTCATCTGGAAACTGGCTAACATAAACGCCGTATACCTCTGCGGCTTTTTCAGGTTCGCCATTTTGCAGGTAAATTTTGGCAAGCTGTTGCAATACGTCTTTGTTGGTTGGCGCTTGCTCACGCAAGGCTTCTGTTGCGGCTAATGCGCCTTCCATATCGTTTTCTAGCACAAAGGCGTAACTATCAATAAGGCCTTTGTAAACCGAACTGGTATCTAGGGTAGAAAGATCGGCTAGAAGCGCTTGCGCCTCTTCATTTTTACCAAGTTGCATAAGGGCTTGAAGCTTATAAAATCCCACTTCTGCTGATTCAACCGCGGTCATTCCTTCTGCGCGATAATCTACTTCAGCGAGGGCGTTTTCTGCTCCTGACTGTTGATAGGCCACAGATAACAATGGAATAACTTGGCTAACGGGATGGCCTAAGTCCATTGCTTTGTTAAGTTCTTTTTCTGCGGCCGCATAATTGTTTTGTTGTAGGTACAGTTTTCCTAGCTCGAAGCGAGGTTCTGCCGCATTAGGGCCCTTTTGAATAGCGTTTTTGTATTCAACGATGGCGGCATCAAGCTGCTGTTGAGAGGCATAGTTTCGTGCATCAGCCAAATGGCGTTCCATCGACTTTTCGCTACACCCTGACAAAAGTGCACTGGTTAACATAACTGCTAGCGTAGTGCGTTTAATTAATGTATCAGTTCTCTGCTTTGTCATTGTAATTCCTTGCCCTTCCTCAGATTTTTGTCGTCACATTCCTGCTCTTTGTCAAAAGCACTGACTAAACTGCTTATTATTTCATCGAATTTGTGCAATTTCGTGGCAACCTGTCCATTATTCGAATATAATACGGTTTTTTGCAACACTGCTGGCAAGCATATCGCGAAATACGCTAAGAATACGCTTCATTAACTCGCCGGACAGGCCAGTTCAACGCTGTATAGCGTCTTGCGATAATAAACCGAAAAAGTACGGTTTAGTCGTATGCCGCACCCTCCTTACTTAATGCACCAGGACCCTTAATGACCACAACTGTCGACATGACATTTAAAGACCTCAATTTACCAGAACCAATCTTACAAGCCCTTGAAAAAGTTGGCTACGAGAAACCGTCTCCTATTCAGGCTGAGAGTATTCCTCTTATTCTAGAAGGACACGATTTACTCGGTCAGGCACAGACAGGGACAGGAAAAACCGCTGCGTTTGCCCTGCCTATGTTGGCAAATATCGATCCTGAGCAACGTAAGCCGCAATTACTGGTATTGGCCCCAACCCGTGAACTAGCTATTCAGGTTGCAGAGGCGTTTCAGGTTTATGCGAGCTTTAGTCAAAAAATTAAAGTACTTCCAGTATACGGCGGTCAGTCGTACGACAACCAAATTCGCCAGCTTAAGCGCGGCGTTCAAGTGGTTGTAGGTACACCAGGCCGTATCATCGACCATATAAAGCGCAAAACACTAGACTTAAGCGAACTTAAGTTCTTAGTGTTAGACGAAGCTGATGAAATGCTTCGTATGGGCTTTATTGATGACGTTGAACTTATTCTTAGCCACGCACCAGAAGAGCGCCAAACTGCGCTGTTCTCGGCAACTATGCCTGGTCCAATTAAGAAAATTACTCAGCGTTATTTAAAAGACCCTAAGCACGTTAAAATTGCCTCAAAGGTAAGCACAGCAAGTACGATTCGTCAGCGTTACTGCCAAATTGCACCGCACCACAAACTTGAAGCGCTAACCCGCATCATGGAAGTGGAAGTATTCGACGGTATGATCATTTTCGTACGTACGAAAACCGCTACTGTTGAATTAGCAGATAAACTGTCTGCCCGTGGTTACGATGTAGAGCCGCTAAACGGTGATATTCCTCAGGCCGCCCGTGAGCGTACTGTTGAAAAGCTTAAACAGGGTAAGATCGACATCCTTGTAGCTACTGACGTAGTAGCCCGTGGTCTTGACGTTGAGCGTGTAAGCCACGTTATCAACTACGATATCCCGTATGACAGTGAGTCATATGTACACCGTATTGGTCGTACCGGTCGTGCTGGTCGTCAAGGTGATGCAATCTTATTTATCTCTCACCGTGAAAAGCGCTTGTTGTTCTCGATTGAGAAAACCACTAAGCAGCCTATTGAAGCGATGCCTATTCCTTCAATTAGCGAAATCAATGAGACCCGTTTAAGCCGCTTTAAGCAGTCAGTTGCCGAAGCAACTCAAGACGATAGCATTGAATCATTAATGCCTATTGTTGAGATGATTAAAGAAGAAAACGAAGCATCGCCTGAAACCATCATGGCTGCGCTACTTAAAATTGCGCAAGGCGACGAGCCGTTAATTCTTAAAGAATCAGATCGACCAGACATTAATAGCAAGCCTCCGCGCGACAACCGTGATAGAAACTCTCGTGATGGTCGCGAAAGAAAGCCAAGAGTGCCACGTGGCAACCGCAAGCCAGAAGAAGGCATGCAGCGCTTCCGTATTGAAGTAGGTCATGTTCACGGCGCTAAGCCTGGCAATATCGTAGGCGCTATTGCGAACGAAGCAAACATAAACTCGAAGCACATTGGTGCTATCGAAATTTATGACAACTTCAGCACGGTAGACCTTCCTGACGGCATGCCTAAGGAAACCCGCGATACGCTTCAAGGCACACGTGTTGCAGGTCAGCGTTTAAATATTCGCGAATGGTCTGATACGCCACCGGCTAAGCGAGAAGGTCGTGGCGATCGTGGTAATCGCGGTGACAGAGCACCTCGCGGCAACCGTGAAGACCGAGGCAATCGCGGAGACCGCGAAAACCGTAAGCGTAAGAACTAAATAGCAACACATTCAGCCTTTATATAACTAATTGCAATATGAAGGCTGTTTTCGTTGTTTTCTAATTAAAAAGAATTGGCGCAAAATAGTGTCAGTTCTTTTTTTGTATTTAAAGCTAAGAAAACCTTTATGGATTACTTTCCGCTATTCCTAGACGCTAGAAAACTCAATGTCCTTATTGTTGGGGCCGGTGAAGTGGCAGCCCGTAAGCTAGAGCTTATTATGAAGACGCCTGCAACCATTACAGTGGTTGCACCTTGGGTTTGTGACACGGTTAAGCAACTAGCGTTAAATGAGAAAGTCACGCTGATAGAACGTGAGTTTGAAAATAGCGACCTTACCCATAAAGACATGGTGTTTATTGCCACGGATAAAGGCGATGTTAACCAGTATATTCACGACTTAGCTCGCGCCAACAAAGTTTTGGTTAATGTGGTAGATAACACGCCACTATGCCAATTTATTACCCCTTCTATTGTTGACCGCTCTCCCATTATTATCGCTATGAGCAGTGGCGGTGTTGCGCCGGTTCTGCTGCGTTATTTACGTCAGAAATTAGAGACTGTTCTGCCGGCCAATTTAAGTCGATTGGGCGCGTTTTCTGAAAAATTCCGCGAAAAAGTAAAACAGACGCTTAACGGTGTAACCGCAAGACGCTACTTTTGGGAGGACGTACTTGACGGCGACATCGCGGAAATGGTTGAAAAGGGCCAAGACCAAAAAGCTGATGAGGCCTTTGAATTGGCACTACAAGCTGCCGCCGAAGACAAAAAAGTCGAAGGGCAAGTGTATTTGGTAGGGGCAGGTCCTGGCGATCCAGACTTGCTTACCTTTCGCGCCCTTCGCTTAATGCAAAAAGCTGACGTTGTTGTTTACGACCGCTTAGTTTCCCCACAAATTCTTGAGCTTGTGCGTCGCGATGCGGAGAAAATCTATGTAGGTAAGGCTAAAAGCAATCACACGCTTCCTCAGGACGATATTAATCAGCTGATGGTTGATGAAGCGAAAAAAGGTAATCGCGTGGTGCGTTTAAAAGGCGGCGACCCCTTCATATTTGGGCGTGGTGGAGAAGAAATTCAAACTCTTATTCAGCACGGTATTGAGTTTCAGGTAGTTCCCGGCATTACCGCAGCAAGCGGCGCATCAAGCTATGCAGGCATTCCACTTACTCATAGAGATCATGCACAGTCTGTGGTGTTTGCTACTGGCCATTTAAAAAACGGCACTATAGAACTTAATTGGCCTGCCCTTGCGCAAAAAAATCAAACCGCTGTGTTTTACATGGGGCTAACCGGTTTGCCTATCATTTGTGAAAAAATGATTGAGCACGGACTTGATGCCTCAACGCCAATAGCACTGGTTCAGTCAGCCACTACTGAAAAGCAGCAGGTGTTAACCGGTACACTAGAAGACATTGTGGAAAAGCAGGAAAAAGCGCAGCTTCAGCCGCCCACACTGATTATTGTGGGTAGCGTAGTAAGCCTTCACGATGAATTAAACTGGTTTCAAGAATAGGCGACATATGTCACCTCAGATTGATGATAAACCCCTCTTTTTTTCCGGAGGGGTTTGTTTTTTCTAGCAGCCGAAGGCTGCGTTTTATCCAAAGAGCACCTTAACGTGGCTTCGTCTCTCAATCCCCTTAGACCAAATTCAGCATAAACTTGTTTTTTACATATAGGCGCGCATACTCAGTAATGTGATGAATATGTGGGATAAGATGTGTTAAACCGTGTGAAGTGCGATGCACAGACAATGATTAGAAATGCGTTGAAAAGATATGTATTCGTGTCTCAATTTCACGCGCTTAGCACATTAAAACCAGCCAGCATGCTTATGCTGCTTTCTAGCCTTTTCTTATTGACTGCTGCACATGGCGAACAGCTTAAATACAGCAAAGTTAACACGGATACTGGGGTAAATTTTAGCTACGAATGGCTAGATAACGATAATACGCGACAATCCATTTCTTTTGAGTTATCTAAAAGTGCAATGAAAGAAGCCCCCTCTCAGCAAGCTAACTACAAACCGAAAATAGCACAGCGATACATTATTGTTGCATTAACCAAAGAAGCTAAAAAAATAGACCCTAAAGTTGCGCGTGTGAAGATAACGCCAAAAAGAGAGTCTATTGATATTCAAGTGACAGGCTCAGACGAAGCGCAAGTTGAAGAAATACTCAATAATTTAAAAGCTATTCAGCAACAAGAGTACGATAAGTACTTGCAAGATCATTACTTTACCCGCTTCACTACCTTGTTTAATCAACAGGCAATAAAACCCGATCATGTCCGATATGTTGCCGAGTCGGTAAAGCCTTTAATAACAGCATCGCAGGCGTTTTATGAAAAGGTGAACGTACAGTCAGACTACAGAGGATATTTTTCACTACTTCTTAGTTGGCTTCAAAGTATCCCTTACGACACATTAGAAGACAGAGTAGTAAGTAATGGCTCTGGCTATGCGCCGCCTGTCAGCGTACTTATGCAGAACCTTGGTGATTGCGACAGTAAGGCAGTATTGGCATCGTCAATGGTTCGCGCATTTTTACCGTCAACCAAAATGATCATGGTATTTTTACCAAATCATGCCTTGCTCGGCATTGCCTTGACGCCCATGGCCGATGACAGAACTATAGAGCACGAGGGCGACACCTACGTGCTCTACGACCCCACTGGCCCAGCACTCATTCCATTTGGACAAGTATCTGAAGATACCGAACGCCACATTGTCACTGGGCGCTATCAAGTGGAAACTGTCGAATAAAAGGAACAAATTCATCCTTGGTGTATTGGGAAAATATCTTCACTGAATGTAAAAATAAAAAGCGCCTTTTTGATTAAGGCGCTTTAAATAAAATACTTGGGAAGAGTAACTCGCTAGAGGTTTTCTTCTGCAAAGCTCGCTAGTCGACTTCTTACAACGCCATCTAGATTAATGGTGGCACTGCCCGAGAAGTCTTTAAATTTCTCAACTAGATAGGTCAGGCCCGAAGTCACAGCACTTAAGTAGTTACTGTCTATTTGCGCCAAGTTACCACCTACAATGAGCTTAGTTCCTTCACCACAACGGGTGATGATGGTTTTAAGCTGTGATGCCGTTAAGTTCTGCGACTCATCCAAGATTACAATCGCATTTTGAATGCTTCGGCCTCGCATAAAGTTTACCGACTTATACTGGATATTGGCCTTTTCCATGATGTAGTTCATAGAGCCTTTCGTATTTTCATCATGCTTGTGAAGTACTTCAAGTGAGTCAGTAATCGCCGCCAACCAAGGCAGCATTTTTTCTTCTTCAGTACCCGGTAAGAAGCCAATAGACTCCGCTATTTCTGGCGTGCTGCGCGTAACAATGATTTTGTCATACATGTTGCGCTCTACCACCATTTCAAGGGCAGCCGCTAGCGCAAGTAACGTTTTACCGCTGCCTGCAGGCCCTGTGAGAATAACCATATCAATATGCGGGTCTAGCAGGGCATGAAGCGCCATTGCCTGTCCTATATTTTTTGGTGTAATGCCCCAGGCATGGCGACCCATTAAGCGTTCGTAACCTAAATCCAGTACTTCTAAATGATCGTCGGTGATCTCTTCAACAAGGCCTGCAAACTGCCTTGTTTCATCGAGTAAGAACTCGTTTACATAGGCCTCGGGCAACATGGATTTTGGTATGGTGTGAATGGTGTCTCGACCTTCACTACGACTATCCACACTTTTTACGCTGTCCCAGAAATTTCCCTCAAAGGTATGGAACCCGCGAGATAAATATTTGATATCGGTAATAAGCTGGTCGGTTCGATAGTCCTCAACATGAGCAAGGCCGGCCCCTTTTGCCTTAAGGCGCATGTTTAAGTCTTTGGTTACCAACACCACTTTTTGCGGCGCAAAGGTCTTTTGCAAGTGCAGCGCAACGTTGATAATACGATTGTCGTTCTCGTTGCTGGTAAAAACTTGCTGGGCTTCGACCATATTAAGGTCGGCAAAGATAGATAGGCTACCTGTAGGCGCAGTTTGCCCCGCGCCAAGTCCTTCCATCGATACACCTGCAAGCATATCTTCTGGCGTTGCGTCGTGGAGTAAGTCCTCCATCGCCCGAATGGATACCCGTGCGTCGCGCGCCACGTCTTTCTTACTGTCTTTTATGTAGTCGAGTTCTTCCAATACGGTCATTGGAATAACAACATCATGTTCTTTAAAGGAGAGAAAAGCGTGAGGTTCGTGCAGCAGAATATTGGTATCGAGGACGTAAATCTTAGTATCGGTAGAATTTTTTTTTGGCATCCTTCACTCCGGTAAATAAAGCCAGGTTAGGCGCATAGTTCATTTATGAACCCGCGCACTAACAAGCTACAGTTACGGTTGTAGGAGAATGCCGCTCGAAACAGGACTTCTTCCCCTACTCGCGTCGACTGAGAAGCAGTACTACACTTTCTGCCTCAAAGGTTCGTCAGTTGAATTAGCGAACCCTTAATTCCACCATAATCCAGTTTTTAAGATTTAGCACTGTTTTTTCTTTTTTTATTTTCATTTAGAACAAATGTAAAGCGCAATCGTCTTGGTCTTTTTTCACATACGCAATGCTAACAAGCTAGTTCTCTTTGTTCGTGAAGTACCCAGCGCGCTCTAAAATTATCTCTGTTTGATTCTGCGCGCTTTCTAATGCCGCCTTCACGCTTTTTTTACCGGTAACCACGTCATTGACTTGTGCCCCTACTGCATAGCCAATAGCAGTAAACTCTGGGATAGGGATAAACTGGCTTCCAATCATGGATTCACTCGGTTCATCGCTTGAAAGTAACTTCAACGCTTGGTGCTCAAACGCAGCATAAGGCACGACTTGCTGATAAGCACTTGAATACGTAGAATGCCTAGTACCTGAAGGGGCTGCGTATTCACCGCTAACTTTCTTGAGGTCATCAATAAAGGTTTTTGATGTTAAAAAATGCGCAAGTCGCTGGGACTCTTTCACATAGCGCGATTGTTTCGGAACGGCAAAATTCCATGACCAAAACCACTGCGCCCCTTTCTGTTGCGTTCCGAGCGGCGCATAAGTAACGCCAGTGGATTGAGTAACCTTAGAGAAGTTTTTATCAAATAGCGCGCCGCCTAAAGAAGAGGCATCAATGAAAAACGCTAACTTGCCTTGAGCAAAAAGTTTTTGGTTCTCTTGCCACCCCATATCTTCATTTCTTGGGGGGCCAACGTTCTTTGCAAGGTCAGCATACATATTTACTGCATCAAGCCACGCCGTGCTGTCTAGGGTAGGTCGCATTTTTTCATCTAACCACGATGCCCCATAGGTATTGGCCATGGTACTCACTAATGCCATATTCTGTCCCCACCCCACGCGCGTTCTAAGCCCTACGCCATAAACTTCTTTTTCGGGCATATGTACTTGTTGAGCGAGCGCCTTAACGTCGGTATATGTGAGCACTGAGGGAAGGCTTAAATTAAACTTATCAAGCAGGTCCTTTCGGTAGAAAGTCAGTGTTGTTTCAGCGACAAACGGTAACCCGTAAAGTTTACCGTTAACGGTGTTTGCATTAAGAGCTGCAGGAATGACATCATCAATATCATAATCGTCAGGATGCGTGTTAAAAGGAACGAGAATATCCCGCTTCGCCCAAATAGGAAGCCCGTAATTACCAATTAGTACCAAATCAAAGCTATTTTCATTAACTGAAAAATTACCGAGCAATCGGCGGCGTAAAACGGTTTCATCCATTATTCGCCATTGGATATTTGACAGTAATAGAGGAGAGCCGTATTTATCCAGGTATGCTTTTGCATTAAAAACAGCATTAATATCTGGCGCGCCAACAATTAATGCATCTTCGTTTTGTGAAGTGTTATATACACCATACTTTTCGAGTGTGCGCGCCAAAAGCCCATTCTGTTTTTGTTTCTGTAACGCTAGGTTGAACTTCTCAATTAGCTTGGAAGACTTAGGGTTTTGTTTCGAAAGCGCTAGATGAAAAGAGCATTGCACTTCCTTCCCAGGGATAAATATAAACTCACCTTTGAGGCTAGGTCGCTCGTTAACTAATGCTTCCTTGGCGCTATACTTATCAATGAATAAAACATCAATTCTCTCTCTTCCAAGTAAATCTAATAGATTAACCGTAGACTTTCCTGGGTACATATTGAAAAACGCTTCATTTGATAAAAATTGCGGCGCTACTGTGCCTCTGAGGTGCCCAATTCCTCGCAAGTTTTGTCGTTTGAGCCATTCAACTAGATTAGGTATTTCACTGCTACCTTTAAAGTCTTTCATCCTAATTAGGAATCCACTCGCTCCCGCTGGGATAGCATCAGATAGAAGAAATGCATCATTAACACCTTCGTAGTCATGAACAGGAAATACACCGTCTAAGGCACCCGTTTTCGCCAACATTAAAGCCCGGGCATGAGGGTAACGCTCTACATTGAGCGGCTCGCCCAACTCTTCAAAAGCCTTTACCACTATTTCATTCACGTACCCTTTCGACACGTCTTGGCTATCGCTAAAGGGGCTTACCTCTGATGTTGCAAGCTTAATAGGGCGTGCATAAGTAAAATTGGTGCCAAGGAGAAAAACCAAACATAGCAAGTACAACCCTATCGCCGTTTTGGGTATCGACGTACGGGTAAGAAGGTAAACAACATCACCCGCTAAATTTGGCATTATATAGTTTCCAGTGTTCATTAGATGTAAGTTTAAATAGCAGAAAAAAACAAAAAGTGCGTTACTATCACTAAATAAACTAACATTAAATCAGCCACCCCTCATTAACATTATTTTAACGTCGTTTGCGGGAAATACACGTAAATGCTGATATTGGCTACAGTCGTAATACGCGAAAGAAAGCCATTATCACTGCACTTAAAAAGGATCTTTTAGTTGTGACGCCCTCCTTACGAACTATAGCTCATCCCTTTCTTACCCTTTTAGTGTTGTTAATCACTAACTTTACGAACGGCGTAAGTTTCGCTAGTCAGGTCGACACCGAAATTGAAAAAACTCAGACAGAGAGCGGTGCTACCTGGGAGCTAAGCTATACCCTTGATAAGCCCTCACAACAGCTAGTATTCGTCCGAAACCCTGACGCTTCTAGAACCACTCGCTGGCTACCAAAAAGTAGTGACATTGAGATTGCCTACGACACCATTTCACAACAAGAAATTGTGCGATCTAAAACGGGAAAACCTATTTCTAAGGTTTCTTTTGTACTCACCCCCACTTACAAACACTTGGGCAAAGACTATGCGCCGTTTTCGCCTTTCTCGAACGGTGGCAATGCTTTTCATTCTGGTCGTCTGTTTGCTTGTGCTAATACTTGTAAAGAGGAACATAATGAATGGCCTATCACCCTTAAAGTGCCAAGTGGCGAACATATCGTTTTAAACGGAAAAGTAGTTAGTGGCAGCGCCTCATGGGTAGATAAAAATAATGGCAGACAGGTTTATGTAGGTAAGCAGCAACCTATTATCACAGACAGCGCTGTTGCTCTTATTGACCCAGCCTTACCTGAGAGCATACAAGCGAAGCTTAAGTACGACATGCCCAATATCATGGCTTATTTCTCTCACTCTCTTAACTCACTTGCCACTGAGAAACCTATGCTATTTGCTTCTTACGCCATGGTTGACGGTCATTCCTCACAAGGCGGCACGCTGCCAAATCAAATTTTTATGCACTGGAACCGAAATGATTTGGACAAACGCGCTGAGAATATCGACTTTGCCAATAAGACGTTGTGGTTCTTTGCCCATGAAGCAGCACATTTATATCAGCCAGGTAATACCGACGGCGTCTCAGAAAATGACGAACAGTCATGGTTACATGAAGGTAGCGCCGACTACTTTGCGGCACTAGCCATGAACTACCTTTATGAAGATGCCAATAGCTATGTGGATAGGCGTATAACCCACGCCTTTGAAAGCTGCACGCAAGGTTTAACGCAAAGCACGCTAGCCAACGCTTATAAGAACGGACGCTTCAATCTTTATTACTCGTGCGGAATGGTAATGCACCGCGCCATCGATAGCGTGGTGCAGCAAAAAACGTTAGGTGAGGAGTCGCTGTTCACCGTATGGAAGCGACTTCAAAAAGTAGTGAATAGTGGCATGCCGCCTGGCACAGCGACCTTCTTAGCATTACTTGAACCTTATAACGCACCTGAACTTATTGACGCCATAAACAATGCAACTAGCGAAAACGATAAAAAGGCGATACTGGGCTTACAGACCCTGTATCGCATGGGTGAGTGATAAAAGGGTCTACTTGATGAAGTACCCTATTGCTTTATATTCACCATTTACCTCTACCATAGAGAGTGTTTCTACATTCATAGAGGTACTTTCAGTGAACTGGGTGCTGAATGATAAGATTAGGTAATTGCCTTTTGGCAACCCTGGTAGTGAAGAAGGCGCTTGAGCTAAAGCAAACTCTCGATTTTTTAGATCGCCTAGAGGCTTTCTAACAAGCTGAAGTGCTTCAGCCCATTTCGCTTGGGAAATATTACTTCTGAATATAGCCGCACTATCTTTCCAGCTTTGTTCATATTCTCTGCTGTCGATAAGTTCCAACCAGCTTTTTGCATCTTCAAGGACTTCGCTACTGACATTAACTGGCTTGCCAGCTTCAATTACTTGGTTGCTACCATTGTTCGCATTGACCGTTTGCGCATAATAAATAGCAACAAACAAACTGATGGCGAGCGCTAGCGTGATCCAAAGAACATGTTGGGGATTCAACGACGTTGGCCGGTCAAGCTGCTGTTTAATTGCATGATGAGCTGAGGCATTCTCGCCCGCAGTAGAAGTTTGCGAGGTTGGCTGCCCTTGAGCATGACTTGTAGTGGCGAGGGGTTCACCCATTAAAAGCGCATCGGGCGTCGTTTCGAAAACCGAAGCAAGTGCGCCTATTGAATCGTGTGATGCAGATTGTGTTTTCTCAATTCGCTGTATAGTACGCAAACTCAATCCGGACACATCTGCCAGATGCTGCTGACTCCATGCCTTAGCATTGCGAAGTTGTATAAGCTTTTGACTGTCTACTTTCATATCCATCTCGCGCTTCCTCCTGTTAGCTGCGCTTCACATACGTTAAAAACGTAACGCGGTTAACAGTAAGAAATATCCATGGTCAGTGATACGACAGTTTTACGTCAACCCTGTGACAAAGCAAGCCTGATGGGTACGTTAACGTTCTTATTCTTTTGCTAACCAGCATTCTCGTTGTGAAGTAATGAAGGCACTACTCGTGCTAATCGTCTTATTGACGCAGAGGCATAGTTACTCAATCACGTCCTCCACCTGCAACCGTAAATCAAATAAGCTAGTATTAATGACTTATCACAACGCAATGCGTACAATACCGCCCCCCGAAAAACAGGTTGGTGATTTATGAGTTCAGATAGTCAATTTTTAGTTGGTCAGCGTTGGTTAAGCAACACCGAAATAGAGCTGGGGCTGGGCGTGGTTATCGGTAACGATTTCCGCTCAGTTGAAGTGTTGTATCCGGCAACAGGCGAAGCGCGAAAATACACAAAGCAGGACGCGCCGCTTACGCGACTAATATTCGAAATTGGCGAAACGGTCAAAAGCCAAGATGGCTGGGAAATGACCATTACTGAAAAAGAAGAAAGCCAAGGTTTATTTATATATCACGGGCTTCGTGAAGATACCAAGGCCCAAGTGCGTTTACCTGAAACCATGCTAGACAGCCACATTCGCTTAAACCAACCTGAAAAGCGCCTGTTTAGTCAGCAACTAGACAATCCGAAATGGTTCGACTTACGTGAACGCGCCCTAGACCATCAATACGAATATTTGCGTTCAAGTACTATCGGCCTTGCCGGTGCCCGTATATCGCTTATCCCGCACCAGCTACACATAGCGTCAGAGGTAGGCGGAAGACACGCGCCTCGCGTATTGCTTGCTGATGAAGTAGGGCTTGGTAAAACTATTGAAGCAGCGCTAATTATTCACCAGCAGCTTAAAACTGGTCGTGCAGAGCGCGTGCTTATCTTGGTTCCAGACTCGCTCATGCACCAATGGCTAGTTGAAATGCTGCGCCGTGTAAATCTTCCCTTCGCCATTTACGATGAGAGTCGCTGCGAAGCGATAGAAGAGAGCGAAGGTCTAGAAGATGACGATACAGCTGACACAGCCGCAGTAAACCCATTTGAAAGCGATCAGTTGGTACTTTGCAGTATCGACTTTCTCAGTAAGAGCGAAAAACGCCAGCAACAAATTCAAGCCGCAGGTTGGGATTTAATGGTTGTCGATGAAGCCCACCACCTTGCGTGGTCAAGTGAGGCTCCTTCTGCCGAATACCTATGTGTTGAAGCACTAGCGAATCAAACGCCTGGCGTATTGCTACTTACCGCAACGCCCGATCAACTTGGTCACGAGAGCCACTTTGCACGCTTACGCCTACTCGACCCGGCTCGCTTCCATAGTTACGACGCTTTCTTAGATGAAGAATCGAAATACAGTCAGCTCGCCGATGCGGTCGCGCCATTACTTTCAGACGCCGAGCCTAACGACAAGCAACGTAGCAAACTTGCTGAGTTTGCGCCTGACGTAATGGAACATGCGGGTGATTTAAGCTCGCCGGACAATCGCCATGCGTTGTTGCATCAACTTATTGACTGTCACGGTACAGGTCGCATGCTATTTAGAAATCGCCGCGCCAATATCGAAGGGTTCCCAGAGCGTAAACTAAGTGCATATGAATTGGCGTTGCCGGAGGTTTATTCAGAGGCAGTGAGCGGTGGCGACCTAACCTATTCACTATACCCTGAGCGTATGGCAAGCGTGGTTAATAGCTGGACTAAGCACGACCCTCGCGTTGAATGGCTGCTAGATTTTATGCAAAGCGTTAAGCCAGAAAAAATTCTGCTTATTTGCGCAAGCGCTCGTACGGCACAAGAGTTAGGCGAAGTCATTCGCACGCAAACCGGCATACGCCACAGTGTATTCCACGAAGGCATGAGCATAGTAGAGCGCGATAAGGCCGCCCATTACTTTGCTGACGAAGAAGACGGCGCTCAAATTCTATTGTGCAGTGAAATTGGCAGTGAAGGCCGTAACTTCCAGTTCGCTCACCACTTGGTTCTGTTCGACTTGCCCATTACGCCAGACCTGCTTGAACAGCGTATTGGTCGTCTTGACCGTATTGGCCAAACTCAAACTGTACAAATTCACGTGCCGTATTTAGCGAAAACCGCGCAGCACGTCTTACTAGATTGGTATCACGAAGGACTTAATGCCTTTGAGAAGACCTGTCCGACCGGCTCTGGCGTGTTCGACGACGTTAAGCCTTTGCTTATTGGTGCCTGCTTGCACCCTGACGATATGAGTGCCCGTGACGAGCTTGTAAACATGAGCGTTACGCTAAATAGCCAACTGGTGGCACAGCTTGAAGCCGGTCGCGATCGACTTCTTGAGCTTAATGCTTCTGGAGAAGGCCGTGTAGAGCAACTGCTTGAAGACATTATTACACTTGATAGCGAACAAGATTTGTCGCGCTTTATGGGCCGTGTATTTGACGCTATCGGTGTTCAGCAGGACGAAAAAGGTAATGACTGCTTTATCCTTATGCCAACCGAATCCATGGTAAGCCAGCTTCCAGGGCTTGACCCAGAAGGCATGACGGTCACTTACAAGCGCCGTGTTGCCACCACGCTTGAAAACGTACAGTTTCTTAGCTGGGACCACCCGCTAGTACATACCGCGATTGATGTAGTACTCACCGACGTACACGGAAAAAGCAGCATGGGCTTTATTGCCGAGCCATCTTTACCGAAGGGCGCCTACTGGATAGAAACCCTTTTTGTGCTGCATGCACAAGCGCCGAAAACGCTTCAATTAGGCCGTTTCTTGCCACAAACGCCTGTGCGGGTATGTTTAGATGCGCAGGGCAATCCTTCTGACTTAAGTTTTGATGTTAAGCGTAAAATTGGCCGCAAAATTTCTTCTCAACTTCTAAAAGCACTGCAACAGCCGCTTGAACTTGCAATCGAGAAAGCACGTAAGCTTGCCCATCATGAGGCTAACCAAAAGCAGCATGATGCCCTTAACGATATGCATAGCACATTGAATGATGAAATACAGCGCTTGCGCGATCTTCAAAAGCGCAATCCTGCTGTGCGCGATAGCGAAATTGAATTTATTGAAACGCAAATGAATGCGCTCGATAAGGTCATTCAGGAAGCCGATGTTCAGCTAGACGCAATACGTATTGTGGTGAACAACCCGTAAATGCGAAATGTTAAGCACTGAAAGAACAACGTTGAAGTAACGAGTACATAATGGCAAACCCGAGTTTTGTTTATAACCCACCTATGACGCCTTATCTTGATATCCTGTATCAAGATGAGGATATGGTGGTAGCGCACAAGCCTAGCGGACTGTTAAGCGTGCCAGGAAAGGCCTTAGAGCACCGAGACTCGCTCATTAGCCGTGTTAATTGTGTATACCCTACCGCGACGGTAGTTCATCGGCTAGATATGGCGACATCGGGTATCTTAGTGCTGGCACTGAATAAAGAGAGTCATCGCCATATATCAAAGCAATTTGAGCTCCGACAAACTAAAAAGCGGTATTTTGCCCGAGTACATGGTCATGTAGCACAAGACAGTGGAGAGGTTAATTTACCCCTTATTTGCGACTGGCCGAACAGGCCGAAGCAAATGGTAGATTTCGAGCGCGGTAAGAAAGCAGTGACGCAATTTGACGTTGTCGAGCGTACCCATGATGAAAATGGATTGCCCTATTCTTTAGTTGCCCTTTATCCCATCACAGGTCGCTCTCACCAACTGCGCGTGCATATGCTTGCTTTAGGCCACCCTATTTTAGGGGACAGACTTTATGCCCATGAAGAAGCGTTATCTATGGCCTCTCGCTTGCAGCTACATGCAGAAAGCTTAAGCTTTTCCCACCCTACATTCGGGCACTGGCAGCATTTTCACATTCCTATACCTTTTAGCCAGTACCAACCCAAAGCCCTTTCTGAAAGTATTGAGTAGTTAGCGGTTCTTTATTTTATCTATGGACTTCATTTCAGTTTTATAAGGTTCTGCCGATAACCTTCTTAGAATACTTGGTGTATGAATTGATTTGATGCTGCCGTAACCGCGCAAATCAAAAATAGGTAAAGGCAAACCGTTTTTTATGAAAAGGCACGCTCTTCTTATAACATTTGCAGTTATCGTATCGCTGCTGCCTGTAACGGCGCATTGTGATTTTTTCACAGATGTAAGTAATGCCTATTTGCCCGGAGAAGTGGACGCGTTAATGGTGGGCGAAGAGAAAGCCCCTGTTATTATGGTTGAGGCACGAACTCCGCTCCCTTTGGGTGTTGCCGTGATACTCACTGAACCCTTTCCATCTAGCTTGACCCTTGCAGAAGGTAACAGCCTAGCGAGTATGCTTGCTGAGAAAGGGTGGAACGTAATTATCAGCCCATTTAATTTGTCGACAAGCTCACCATCGGTTCTAACTACTGAAGAACAAACCAGTGAAGCCCAAGCAGAAAGCGCATCCCCATCGATGGGTAGTGAATCAATCATCCACCCGAGAAGTGATCAACTGACTCAGTACCTTGACTTTGAATCAACAACGACAGCACTAACGCTGCAACTCAGTGCTTTAGATAATTATTTGCAAGATAGAACGGGATACCGCATGGTCATTGCGCAAGGAATGCTTGCAACGGCCTACTTGTCTGCAGTAGAAATGCAGCCTGGTTTACAACCAGACTCATTTGTCGCTATATCGCCATTCTGGCCACAAGAAAAAACAAATAACTTAGTGATTGATACTATCGCGAAAGCCAGCTTTCCCATTCTTGACTTGTCTTTAATAAACTTTAATGACTGGGAAGCAAGCACCGCAATGAAAAGAAAGGTTCGTGCAAAAAACGAACTGAAATTGCACTATAGGCAAGTCCACCTGCCAAATAATTCTTTAACCTTTAGTATAAAAGAAATCAACAAAACCCCGAATATTCATATAGTTGCAAATAGCATCATAGGCTGGACCAGGCATCTAGGCTGGTAATTCCTCTATCTTAGGATTAGGCTAAATCAGTATCCAAAACAGTTACCTACCTTTATTCATACGAATAATGGGATGTTGAAGTCAATGGTAGTCATGTTATGGGCTATACTATTTTTTAGCAAACAACGACGGTTGAGTGGCTTGTGAATGTTCAAGATTTTGTAGATAACAAAGCGAAACAGCTGTGTTTCTATTTGCGAGCATTTTGGCAGGGAGAGCTTCCTATCGAGGAGATCGAGCTATTCTTTTGGGATAGTATGGAAGAATGGGGGCAAATTGAATGCACGTTAACCCAGCCATATACGCAAAAAGAGCGTGTTTTTTGGCATTTGCTTCATCAAGTGCATTACTGGAATGAAGATAAACTAACAAAAGACCAGTTTCTTGTTGATGAGTTAACAAACTGTGTTAACTTTTTGGAAGGTTTAGGGCACTGCCCTCTGGATTGCGTCGGGATCCGCCCCTAATTTCCGCTCACTTACAACGGTATACTCCCCCCTTGGGTTAAAACGTATCGCTTAAAAGTTCATCATGCCCCCACAGTTTTATTGCTAAACACAATGGTTCATGGCTCAATACACTTTTGAGTCAACGCCGAAGGCCGAAGTATTGCTAACTGCATTAAAAACGTTCAATGACAAACGCTTCTTAACCATTTTTCTTTTTGGCGTTTCCAGTGGCTTCCCTTGGATCATGATTGGTTCAGTATTATCGGCATGGTTAAAGGATGAAGGGTTATCGCGTTCGGCGATTGGTTTGTTCGGTATTATCTTCGCCACCTACTCATTTAATTTTCTATGGTCGCCCCTTGTCGATAAGCTTAAGCCGCCAATGCTAGGACAAAGACGAGGTTGGATCTTTTTGATGCAAAGCGCTGTTGTTTTCCTGTGTCTGGCCATGTCCCAACTTACCGCAAACCAAGACCTATTCTACGTAGCCCTAATTGGTTTACTCATTGCCATTGCTTCTGCCACCCAAGATATTGCTATTGATGGCTTTCGTATTGATTGCATTGAAAAAGAAGACAAAGATGGTATGTCTACTGCATCATCAGTAGCAACAGCTGGATGGTGGACGGGCTACGGTGGCCTTGGCGCTATCCCCTTTTTCTTAGCAGACCTCACTTCCTGGACTTGGCCAGATATTTACTTATTACTTGGCGCTATCATGGCCTCTTTGGCAATAGCTACCTGGTTTGCTAATGAACCAGCTGTTAATAGGGAAGCTTTGCTTGAGCAAGTAACGGATGTAGACGCAAACAGCTCTGCAGCAATTAACTGGATAAGAACAACACTCATAACACCATTTTCGGAGTTCTTTAACCGCAATGGCATTAAGCTGGCTGCTTCATTCTTACTGTTTATTTTTCTTTTTAAAATTGGAGAAGCGTTTTTAGGTCGTATGAGCATCGTCTTCTATAAAGAAGTGGGTTTTTCAAATAGCGATATCGCCACTTACTCAAAGCTGCTTAACTGGTGGGTGACGATTGTCTTTTCTCTGCTCGGTGGATTAGTCAATATTCGCTATGGTATTTACCGAGGACTGATGATTGCAGGGGTTGCCATGGCGGCTTCAAACCTTCTGTTTGCTCTTATCGCGCAAACTGGGCCTTCAACTTCACTGTTAGCCATCACTGTAGTCGTCGACGGTTTTACCGGAGCATGGAGCACCGTTGCCATGGTCGCCTTTATATCGCTTTTATGTAACCGCGCTTTTAGCGCAACTCAATATGCACTTATGGCCTCACTAAGTGTTGCAGGACGAACATTGGTTGCTTCTAGCAGTGGTCTAGTTGTTGATAGTCTTAATGGAAACTGGAGTTTGTTTTTCATTTTGACCGCTGTCATGGTGGTCCCAAGCCTTTGCTTTTTATATTCCATAAGAGATCACATAAAGCGCGTCGAAGCGCCATAAATTCCTTACACCCTGTTGCTGTCTACATTTAGTGGCCTTGCAACTTTGTATTAGTTGCCTACATTTAAAGAAGGTAGTTAATACAAACTCTTGCAAGGAAGAAATTTGAGCGCAAACAAGGCTTATCCACCGCAACGCAAGTCATCATTGGCATTTTCCGCTTTTACCTTTTCAAAAGTAAACGCCACGGCTATGTTTTTCGCGGCCATTATTATCTCAATCTTGCTTGTATTGAACACTAAACAGCAGTCTTTCATTACTAACCTTAAGCAAAAGAGTGATTTAGAAACGAGTATAATTACCGCTGAACATCGAATTCACCAATTCAACAGACAAACTCAAAGCGATAATGGCAATCATACCGCTCTAGCCCATCAGTTACAGGTAACGTACCAGGGGTTACATCGATATTTACAAGACAGATGGAGGGTCAGCGACGCTCCTGCGCCCGTTTCTAAAGAAGAGTTTACAAAGGCATATAAAGGTTTAAATAGAGCCACAGCCGAAGAAAGCGCCAAAACAACGCGAATATTGCTTTATACGTTTATGGCGCTCGCCCCTACTGAAATGAAGCCTTATATTGATGATGGCTTTAGCCTTCTTCCTCTTCTAAGCACCTTACAAGCGGAAGAAAATGCGGCGTTACTCCGTGTACAGGTACTGCGGCAAAAGATGTTGATAACCACTTTATTTGGCGCAGTTGTTCTGGTTCTTTGGTATCTTGGTGCGTGGATTATTAGTAAAAGCTCACCCAAGAAATCTCTGCGAAAACTCAACAAGTCAAAGGTACGGCTTGCTATTGCTGATAATGATCAAGATCTACAGAACAAAGAGTTTTTACAGCTTATCAGCCATGAGTTTAGGGCCCCGATTAGCGCCATAATTAGTGCCTTAGAGCTTATTCCTAATTTGGAAGATCAGCGTACTCGGTTAATTCAACAAGCAGAGCAATCCAGTTATCGACTGCTAAATTTAACCAACAACCTTACTGATATACTCAATAATCACATAGAGGATGACCTTCAACTTTCAAAGGTAGACTTGATCAGCTTGTTAGACGAATGCATATCCCCTTTTTCGGTAAGGATTAAAGACAAAAAGCTCGAATTTAACATGCACTGCAGTCATAGCGTGCCAAGTTATGCTGAAACCGATGCTATGGCCCTTTCCAAAGTCATAGTGAATATTCTCGATAATGCCGTGAAATTTACTTCAACGGGTTTAATTGACGTGACCGTTACAACGCTAGTTAAAAACAAAAAAGTTTTTCTAGTAATCATTATTAACGACACCGGCATTGGCATTGATGATAGTACGCAAAAACGCATGTTTGAGCGCTTTTATAGAGGAGAGCATTCGCAAAGTCAGCGCTACCCAGGGGCGGGGATTGGGCTATCGGTTGCCAAACGCAGTATTGATAGACTTGGCGGTGCACTTCAAGTCAACAGTACCGTTGGCGTCGGATCTGAATTTAAAATATCACTGCCTATTAAGCCAGTAGAAGATTCACCATCGGTGTCATCTACCCCTTCAAATGCCAAATTCGCGGTTGTCGACGATTTAGAAATCTCAAGGCTTCATCTACAGTCTATTGTCACGAAAGAAGGCTTTAGCGTTCGCACATTCTCGTCTGGCGCCAACCTTTTGAACCTCCACGAAGAACTGCTTCAATTCTCGGGCATCATTGCCGACTTATATATGCCAGGGATGAATGGACTTGAACTGGTAAAAACACTGCGCGCAATCTATGGAGAACGAGTGCCGCCGGTCATCGTATTGTCTGCAACACCGGATATCGCCAATATTATCGCCAAAAGTGAGCTACCCATATATCAGAGCTTTGTTAAACCTATCGACCGAAATCGGTTTGTAGACGCCATTCATCAACTAACGGCAAATAATGCAAAAGTCATAAAAGATGTAGCCAAGGCCAACATATTAGTTGTTGAAGATGAGCCGATTAACGCCGAGATGGTGGAGTATATGCTACAAAGTATGGGTCACAATGTGACGGTGAGTTATACCGGCGACGATGCAATTAGCCGAGTTAACGAAACCGACTTTGACTGCGTGTTGCTCGACATTCAATTGCCAGATATTAACGGCTTGGAAGTAGCAAAAATAATGAAAGAAGGGCACCCTAACCTCTCTATAATTGCACTTACCGCTAATGCCCACAGAAACGATAAAGAAGCTTCACTGCAGGCGGGTATTCGATATCACCTTGTGAAGCCTGTTACCTTCCAGGAACTCAAAAATACCTTACGTCTTGCACTTTTATAGATGGTGTTTTTCTAAGTATAGATACGGTACTGATTTCGACCGTTTTCTTTCGCCTGATAAAGCGCTTGGTCGGCACACTCAAGCCATGCCATCGACTCCTTAAAGTCGGGAGAAAACTGGGCAAGCCCAAGGCTTACAGTGAAGCTTATCGATTCGCCCTCATGCTCAACCACCAAACGCTGTGCAAATTGTCGAATACGCTCGGCCACCGCTTTCGCATCGTCTACCGTTGAATCGTTAAGGATAATTGCAAACTCCTCACCGCCATAACGCCCCGCCAGATCGGTTTCCCGCACACAACGTTTAATCAGGGCAGCAAGCATTTTTATGACTTTGTCGCCAGCTTGGTGCCCGTAGGTATCATTAACCCGCTTGAAATGATCGATATCTAGCATGAGTGCGGTACTGGGCTTTCCTCGTCGAACGCATAACTTGTGCATTTCATCAAAGCGTTCTTGCCAATAGCGGCGGTTAAATAACCCTGTAAGCCCATCGACTCGGCTTGCAGTTTTCAACTCTTCGTTAAGATGCTGCATTCCCAGTTTGCCTAGGGCCTGCTCGGTCACATCGTAAACCAGCATACAGAACCGCTCTACACGTCCACTTTTATCTACAATAGGGAAGATGGTCACGTTTTGGTACATAAACTCAGCGGCGCAAGTAACCGGACGATTACAATCGAACTTTAATAAGTAAGGGCGCTGCTCCCAAATGATAAACACCGGACTTTTTAAATTAAATACAGGGTCAACTTTGGTTCTGAGCCACTTCTCTTCTATTTCTGGGAAGTGTGTAAACAAGCTAGTTCCAACCATAGCGTTCGCTTTCTTAGCGCTATGATCCTCAAGAAATTTATTCCAGACCTGCACGTTGAAGTTGCGATCAATTACCGCAATCCCTACTTCAATTGAGTCGAGTAATTCTGCAGGTACGTGAGATGAACTAACGAGGGTTTCTGCAGCGAGTGTACCAGTTGAAGCATTCATAGACTTTCCTTGTCTTGTATTATAAAACCATCATCGAACAGCCGCGCATAAATGTGACTCATAGCATCACCGGGGAACAGCAATAGAAGGTCGAAGGAAATATCTCTCGACTTTATCGCATAGCCAATTTCAATGGCCATTAATTTTCCCCAGCGCTGTACGTTATCGCTTAAAAGCGTTGATAAACCTTGGTGCTGCCCGAGTAAGATAGGATGCGTATGACTGAAAGCAACATTGAGTTGTTCTGACAAACCATTTAAACAAGCACCGATTAGAATATTCGACACGTCCATTAGGGCTTCTAGGGCAAGTTTATCTGACGATGCCGACGAAGGGTATTTCAACAATTCAACAATATTTTGCGTATTCGTATCGTTAAAGATAACCAGGGCTTCACCACTTATACCTTCGCTAATAAACCCTTTTGAAACCGCAGAAACGCTGTCATTACGATTAATCTCGGCAATCGCCATAGACAATTCGTTGCTTTCAATTAAGTTAACATTAGGTATGGGTAGGTCAATAAACTCACCTAGCAGCTGGGCTAGATTTTCTCCTGCGCGCCCCATGGCAATATTGACCATTTCACGGCATGCGTCTAACTGCTCTTCATTACTCGCTGGGCCCTTGGCTTTAGGCGCACTTGACTCACTTTGCCCCTGGGCCTTTTGTAAGTTAGCCCCTGATGAATGGCTCTCACCGCTATAAATGCCGTAGGAAGATAAGATATGACTAAGCTTATCATTATCAATTGGCTTTCGAATGAAATCTAAAGCACCCAGGGCGAGCATTTTTTCCCGCGCTTGCGCCTGAACATCACCAGACACTACCACCACTAAGCACGGCAAGTCCTGTTGACGAATGGCTTCCATAGTTTGGTAGCCATCCATTATCGGCATGTTTAAATCGAGAAAGACCACGTCGCCCTTACCTTCTTTGATAAGAGCTAGGGCTTGTTCACCATTCTCGGCAAACGAGACATCTACATCCCACCCGTCGGGTAAACTGCGCGCCATTTGCCGCCTTGCGAAGCCCGAGTCATCGCAAATCAATATTGGAGTACTCATGGTAACTCCTTAAATAGCGACAGGGGCTTTGATATGTGGGTGTGACTGGTAATTCTTTAGCGTGAAGTCATCGTATGAAAAACCAAAGATATCTTTAATATCTGGGTTAATTTCCATCGTTGGACGGGCAAAAGGTTCGCGACTAAGCTGCAGTTCTACCTGTTCAAGATGATTTGAATACAAGTGCGCATCACCTAGCGTATGGATAAAATCCCCCGGCTCTAAATCACACACTTGTGCAATCATCATGGTAAGCAGTGCATAGCTTGCAATGTTAAACGGAACGCCAAGGAAGATATCACCGCTACGTTGGTAAAGCTGGCAGCTTAGCTTGCCTTCTAAAACGTAGAATTGAAAAAGCGTATGGCAGGGAGGTAGCGCCTGCTTGCCCATTGCCGCATTTTCTTTGGGTGAATAGCTAGTATCAGGCAAGACCGCAGGGTTCCAGCCGCTAACGATCAGACGACGTGAATCAGGGTTATTTTTAATTTGCTCTACCACTTCGGCAATTTGGTCAACCGAGGTACCGTCACCGCGATCCCAACTACGCCATTGATGGCCATATACAGGGCCAAGCTCGCCTTCATCGGTAGCCCATTCATCCCAAATTTTTACGCCATGTTCTTTTAAATAGGCAATATTTGTTTCGCCTTTTAAGAACCAAAGTAGTTCGTGAATGATTGATTTTAGGTGACACTTCTTTGTTGTCACCAAAGGGAAACCTTCCTGTAAATTAAAACGCATCTGATAGCCGAATACACTTAATGTACCTGTACCAGTTCGATCTTCCTTTTTCACACCCGTATCACGTACATGGCGCATTAATGCGAGATATTCTTTCATCGTTATTCTTATATTTTTTGTTGTTCAACACGGTCTTTTCCGCGCATATAAGCACGGACTATTAATCCTATTCCTAAAGCTATCATAGGTAAACAAAGAAGTTGCCCCTGGCTTAGGCCCATTTGGTATAAGCCAATATGAGCATCAGGCTCTCTGAAGTACTCAACGATAAACCTAAAGCTACCGTAACCGAGCAAGAATAAGCCACTCACCGCCCCTACAGGGCGCTTCTTGGCAGAATAAAGCCATAGGATAATAAAGAGCAGCACGCCCTCTAAAGCAAACTCGTAAAGCTGTGAAGGGTGGCGAGGCACATAGCCTGCGTTAGGGAAAATGACAGCCCAAGGTACGTCAGTGGTGCGCCCCCATAGTTCTGCGTTTAGAAAATTGCCAATTCGACCAGCCCCCAAGCCAATGGGCACAAGTGGCGCAACGAAATCTCCTAAACGTAGGAAGGTCGTATTCATACACTTTGCGCGCCAAAACAGGGCTGCTAATACCCCTAACAAGCCGCCGTGGAAAGACATTCCGCCAGCCCAAATTTTAAATAGATACAGAGGGTCGTCTAAGAACATGCCAAACTGGTAGAAAAACACATAGCCAATGCGACCACCCAAAATCACGCCCACGAAACTCCAGAAAAGCAGGTCGCTTAACTGTTCTCTGCTCCAGTTAGTTTGTGATAGACGCTTTTGTGCTAACAGATACGCTGCAATAAAACCTACCAAATACATTAAGCCGTACCAGCGGACACTTAATGGACCGACACTGAAGATAACGGGGTCGATACTGGGAAATACCAGATAACTGCTCTGTTCCATTATTTTATTCAATTCCTAAAATCATTCTAATGCTTACTAAAACAAGTAAACATGCCAACATCGCTTTTAACACACGTGTATTAACGCGCTGCCCAAGCTTCGCACCTATGTTTGCGGTAAACATGGAGGTTGCAACAATACCAGCTGTAGCAGGCAGATAAACATAACCCATACTGTATTCTGGTACATCTATCTCACCCCACCCAGCAATAATAAAACTGGTGGTACCAAAAACGGCAATAACAAGCCCGCAAAAAGCGGCGCAACCTATAGCCGCGCGTACATTAACACGAAACCACACTAAAGCGGGTACAAGTAATGCGCCACCGCCAATACCCATAAGCGCACTTAGCATGCCTGCTCCACCGCCAACAGCAGCCAGTGAACCTTTAGAGGCTTCGTTCTCAGACGCTTTTTGTTTGCCAAAAATCATTTGCAGCGCTATCAATATAACCAGTACGGCGAACACATCTTTAAGCACTTCGCCCGAGATATGACTTGCCACCTGCGCACCGGCAATTGCACCAAACGCGATCCCTAATCCCGTATAAAGCACAATATGACGCTGAATATTACCCAGTTTATAATGTGCTAAAGCCGACGACATACCCGTGAAAATAATGGTAGATAAAGAAGTTGCGATAGCGACAGGCATAACCGTTTCGGTGGTCATGCCCAGAAAATGAATCATTAGGTACGACAGCGCGGGTACAATAATTAAGCCGCCACCGATACCCAACATACCTGCAAGAATACCGACAATAGAGCCTAAGATCAGACAGCTGGCAACAATTACAACGAGTGGATCCATTATTTAAGCACCTGCCCGGATAAGGCCTCCCAGGCCCTTAGTTTCAAGATACTGATTCAAGTGCACAAAAACTTCTTCTTGGCTAACAGAAGTTAGCGCTAGTGAAAGTAACTGCTTACACTCATCAAGCGTTACTTTTCGAATAAGCCAGTTTATCTTTCTAAGGTTAAAGCCGTTCATGCTCAAACGGCGGTAACCCATTCCCATTAGCAGCAACGCCCCCGCGGGCTCTCCCGCGATTTCTCCGCAGATAGTCACAGGCACTTGATTTTGGTTAGCTTTTTGAACCACATCGTAAAGCGCGCCTAGTACGGCTGGATGATAGCTATTGTAAAGCCCCGCCACCCGCGTATTGTTTCTATCGACTGCCAGTAGGTATTGGGTTAAGTCATTGCTGCCAACTGAAAAGAAATCAACATGCTTGGCCAGCTGGGGCAATTGATAAAGTACCGATGGTACTTCGAGCATAATGCCTAATTTTGGTTTATTCAGGGTTTGCCCTGATTCTGCAATTTCGTCAGATATCTCATAAAACGCCTGATTGATAAGGCGCTTAGACTCCTGCACTTCAGATACCGTAGATATCATGGGCAGCATAATTTGCAGGTTGCTTAGCCCTACGCTTGCCCGAAGCATAGCGCGAACTTGAACCAAGAATATTTCGGGATGGTCGAGTGTAAGTCGAATGCCACGCCATCCTAAAAACGGGTTCTCTTCGTTAATAGGAAAATAGGGTAGCGGCTTATCGCCTCCCACATCCAAAGTACGCATGGTGATGGGTAACGACGGCGCAGCCTCAAGGACTTGGCGATACAGCTGAACCTGCTCTTGTTCCGAAGGGAATCGCTCGCGAAGCATAAAGGGAATTTCGGTGCGGTATAAACCCACGCCTGCCCCAATCTGTTCGGCGTTAAGTTCTACTTCAGCAGAAAGGCCCGCGTTGATGTATAAGGACATTCTGCAACCATCAACGCTTTCACACGGTTTATCCGCCTCTGCGTCGATTTTATCCGCAATGGCCGACTCTTCTTCAATAAGCTGAATAAATTCGGTCTTAATGTTGCGCTCTGGCGAAATAATGACTTCCCCGGAGTAGCCATCAAGCAGAATTTCTTTGTCTTCAAGTAGCGCTGGTGTAACGTTTTGACAGCCCATTACGGCAGGCACGCCCATAGCCCTTGCTAATATGGCTGCGTGAGAGTTGTTCGAGCCCCGAATAGAGATAATCCCTTTGAGCTTATCTCGCGGAAACTCAGCAAGCATGGGGGCTGACACTTCATCAGCGACTAAAATACTTGCCTCAGTAATAACCTGCTCAGAAACTTTTTGTCCGTTCGCTTCATACAAAATATTGGCTAATATACGGTCGGATAAATCGACAATATCAATAGCACGCTCTTGCATGTAAGGGTCGTCCATAGCCTGAAAACGAGCTGCGTAGCTTTCGACTACCATCTTCAACGACGAAGCAGCGTCCCAACCTTGGCGAATCTTTTCTTCTACTTCGCGCCCAAGACTGTTGGCATCTAAAAGGTGATGATAGAGCTGGAAAATTGATTTAACGTCATCGGGGATTCCGTCATCCAATCGCTGAGACAGGGCGTCAACATGGCCTCGTGTTACCTCAACACCTTTGCGGTAAAGCTGAATTTGCTCTTGTGGTGATTGGGTGCGCTTAACCACCCAGTTTTTGAGGTTGATAGACTTATCGGGGGACACCCCTTTACCAATAGCTAAGCCAGGCGAGCCAGCGATACCACGCACATTTTTTTGTCGAGCAATGTTGTCGGTGGAGTTAGAGAGTGTCAATGCGCCACGTATATCAGCGTTGGTGATCTCTAGCGCTAACTGTGCGGCAAGGGTAACTAAAAACGCCTCTTCATCTTCGCTAAAGCGTCGCATCTGAGACTGCTGAAGTGTGATAACACCCAGTACACGCCTTTGATTGATAATGGGCGTACCTAAAAAAGCATTATACTTTTCTTCTTTTACTTCAGGGTAGTGTTTGAATCTAGGGTGATTGTGCGCGTTTACGATATTGAGCGGTTCTTCCCGTTGACCAACTAAACCGATAAGACCTTCCGAAAAACCAATACGAACTTGTTCTACCGCATCGGGGTGAAGACCGTCAGTAGCTTTAAGGATGAATTCTTGGGTGTCGTAATCGGCAAGGTAAATAGAACATGAGTCAACACTAAGCGTATGCTTTACACGTGAAGCTAGCCTAAACAACGCGGTATCGAGTGCAGGAATTTGATTCATTTCCTGCACGATACGTTTTAATGTAGTTAACATTGCGCCTTGTTGGCTCTGAGGGCTCACCGGTTTATCCTTGTGTAATTGCAGTTTGCTCGTCGCTTACTGTTGCACATCGCTGCCTCTGACACCTTTAACATCTCTGCCCCTTTACACTTTTTCCATTAGCGGCTTAACCGCGCCTGCGTTTTTTACCACGCTTATGCGGGGCTACATTTTGGCGCTGTTGAGGTCGATGTTGCGCAGATATTACTACAGGCGAGAACTCTTTCATTACTCGTCTGTATACATCTCGCTTAAACGATACAACATTTCTAATGGGATACCAGTAACTTACCCACCTCCAGTCGTCAAATTCAGGATGGCCTGTTTTAAGCACATTAACGTCGCGCTCGTTGCAATCTAGCTGCAACAAGAACCACTTTTGTTTTTGCCCTATACAAACAGGGTTGCTGCCTTGTCGAATTAATCGCTTTGGTAGCTTATATCTAAGCCAGTTACGGGTAACACTTAAAATGGTGACATCTTTCGGTGTCAGCCCTACTTCTTCGTGAAGCTCGCGGTACATAGCTTGTTCAGCAGATTCCCCTTCATCAATTCCGCCTTGAGGGAACTGCCATGAATGTTGACCATAACGTCTTGCCCAAAATACTTGACCCATTTTGTTGCAAATCACTATGCCCACATTCGCACGGAATCCATCGGCATCTATCACATAGACTCCCGGGCACACTATACTTGTATATGTTTTCATTCTTCCACAAACTATGCTCCAATCATAGTCTTAATGTTCGCCTTCGCTTTCAAACAGGAAATTAACCACTTTTTATGCAGCCTCCTTCATCGCCTCCATCTTCGCCAGATAGTCTTTTAGCGCGGTGTCACGCTATTGCAGGTTTAACCTTAGGAGAGTTAGCTGACATGGCCAATGTTGCCATCCCTGCCAATTTACAGCGCCACAAAGGGTGGCCGGGCATGCTTATTGAAAAATGGCTTGGCGCCAGTGCAGGTTCAAAGCCTCAACAGGACTTCCCCGAGTTAGGTATAGAGCTTAAAACCATACCCATCGATGCTAATTTCTCCCCACTAGAAACCACGTATGTTTGTTTTGCGCCGCTTTTGATGGCGCCGGGTATCACGTGGGAAACATCCAATGTGCGAAACAAGCTACAGCAGGTGTTGTGGCTACCCATTGAAGGTGACAGAGCTATTCCATTAGCACACAGGCGTGTGGCGACTGGGTTTTATTGGCGTCCAAATGAGGATGAAGACGTAACGCTTAGACACGATTGGGAAGAATTGGTAGAACAAATTGCCACGGGACAGGTGGAATCGATTACCTCTCGACAAGGCGAGGCACTTCATATTCGCCCCAAAGCAGCCAATGGTAAGGTACTTACCGACGCATTAGGACCAGAGGGCCAGCGTATTAAGACTCGCCCTAGAGGCTTTTACTTGCGCAAAACCTTTACCCACCAAATACTGCGCAATGCATTTGGTGTTTGAAGTAAGCTGTACGAAAAGAAAATGTTTTTCACTTTGTAGGATCAGCATTCAAATGTTTAACAAGGTATTCGCTTAAAAACTTTTCTGAATTAACACCAAGACGTTTTGCCACAGCTTCTAATTTGGCATCGCTGTGGAGCAGCACTTTTTTCGCATACTCCAGGCGGTAGTGAAATATAAACCGCCTAAAATTTTTCTTTTCAGTAAGCTGAAGCGCAATAGCCAAAGATGTAGGGTCGATATCAGCCCCTTTGCAAAACTCACTTAGCGTAAGGAAACGGGTTTTATAGGCTTTTGACTCAATGGTATAGCGTTCTGCTTTAGAAATAATACTGCTTATTTCATACGGTGTGGCTTTGCTTTCGTCCAGTCGCTCGTAGTTCAATGGCGACGGCGCTGTTCGGCGAATAAAGGTTAATGAAAACAATACCACTAACAGTGCACAGCCAATCATTAAGTGATGAAAGCTTTCCCAAAAAGGTACGGGGAAAAAACCAAAGGTTGCGGCGGTAACAAGTAAAATACTCATAAAGGCAACACCGACCAAGCTTCCCATTACTCCGGCAAGCTTAGGCATTTTTAAGTTTTTAATGTCCACCGCCTGCTCAGGTAAATGTCGGTGGTACATTTGAATGTGTTCGGTTATAAGAATACCAATGAGCAATACACTAAAGCCTGTAAGTAGCGAGGCACAATAGGCTGGCCATAGCAATAAAGGCTCGCCGCTCGGCGACGATGAAAGCCATTGTTGTTTGTCACCCACTGGAATAAGTAAAACGGTACATTGAAAAATTGCCGTTACCACGGCAGGCCACCATAGCCGCTTTCTTGCCGTAGGATAAGCCAATAACATGGGCTTTATGGCACGATAACAACAAGTAATCGCGATGACGGCAAATACATCTGATAAACCATACAAGATAGCTAATGAACTCGCTTGTGCTATTCGCAGCCATTCATCTAGCATAAATAGTGGCCAGCAGATAAAGGCACCAATTAGCCAGCGCATGCTGGTTAAGTTTACTTTTTGAACGAACAGACGCGCAAAACAGAAAATATAAACGCCTAGTAGCGAATAAAGAAAATAATCATAGTAGCTTGAAGTCATCAGCGTCCTCCCTCCCTGAGATAAAATTTGCTAACGCAATACGTGTCCACCGACATGGGTTACCAGTAGATTTCACGTTGCATAGCCACAGTGCGCGTTCGCTCCATAATTCGAATTAACGTACTGAGTTTCTCTGCTGTCCATTTGCGTACCTCATCGTGAGAGTCCACTTCCGCATCGTCTATTGATTGCTTCAGCATGAGCAATGCGTTTAATTCATCAATGCCAGTAAGTAAATCTAACCAAGGCGCACGAAAGTTACCTCGCTCTTCAACAAATAGGTCACCAAGCAAAAAGCCACTCCACAGGGTTTGTCTTAGCATTATTTCCGCTGCACTGTAATTAGCTGGTCCCATGGTTTTATTGAGGGGCATACTCTGCTGCACGGTTTGCCACCCTTGCGATAACCATCCTTTTGCATGGTCAAGTACAGGGTGATCAAACCCCGTTGCTACCTTTTGCCAAGGCTTATTCTGTATAAGACTTATAGCGTGAAGCTTAATGTCTGTAGCATCATTGTCGAAAAATAGTTTTTCAGGCTCATGGGCCTGCATTAAACCTGTCTGGCGCCCTTGCAGGTAGCTTACTACCGCTGGGTGCTTGCTTAAGGTTTTGTTAAACATGCTCTTTTTAGACAGCAAGTAGCGCAAACTTTGTAAATCATCTTGCCAGCCCCACTTTTGCGCATGGGTTACCAGTTTTTTGTGCAAGGCTAATAGCTCTGGGCACTGCAATACGGGTAGATAAAGCGACACACTCTGCAGTAGCAACCTAACGCTTTTAGCAACCTCAGCCAGCATTTTTATAGAGCCACTCTCGCAGAAGACATGCTCGTGATGCTGCCAATGTGCCAAAGCGGTTTGCACTGCTTGGCCGAATGCCTCTTCTGTGGTGGTGGTCTCTTCAAGGGCTAGAAAGTCTGGCAGATGGCGAACTTTAGCGTTAAAGCCGTGTAGCAATTGATAGCCCTGCGCGGCTTTTGACACATCGCTTAAACGCACCGGCATATTGTCGTTTATTAGCACAGCCAACGAAAACAGACTGTTGATGTCCCCTGACATTAATTCAAGCTCAATCTCATTGATGGGGGAGTTGGCTTTATCCGTACTGGCTTGACCGCAGTCTAAGACAATTTCAACTTGGCTATCGCCTAAAGTAACCACATAGGCATTGCGCGTAAAGTGTGTACTAAACTGTTTAGAAAGGCTCGCATTCTTTGTTGTGATGTCCCAACCTTCGGGCCACACATTCGACTCGAATAACGTGAGATCCGGCCTTGCGTTATCAAGACTTACGTTATATTCCATGCGTTTGTGCAAGCCACCGCTTACTACACCATTGGTTTTTAACGTTTGTTCGTACTCGCCATTATTACCACGTACTCGAAAGCCCATTCTATTGTTTTGAAAATCGAGCTGATCCGTATCGTAATAATCGTTCTCTAAGCGCATTTCGCGATGAGAGTTAACCTGGATATTGTGTTTTTCAAAAAGAGGGAGTACACGTTGGGTAAACGCCTGGTGAGCATTGTCACCCGTTACAAATTTTAATTCTATTTCTGACATGGTTGCGCTAAGCACAGCTTATGATGCTGACACCTTACCCTTGTCGATTACTTTTCGCAATGTTGCTGCTGTTAAACAAGTCGCTTAAATTAGACAAAAGTGGAACAAACTTGCCTTTATCGCGGTCAACCAATACCATCTTCACGTTTTAAATTCTAAAATTGGACTCCATATGATTCGAAAGTGGTTAGCAGCAGCCCTTATTGCATGCTCTTTTCAAGCATTTTCGCTACAAGATACCGCTGATTTAGAAGCGTCTTCTTCGCACTACATAAGAGATGACTTGTTTATCTTTATGCATACTGGACCTGGTCGTAACTATCGTATCCTAGGTTCAATAGAAGCTGGCACCCCTATTACGGTAATTTCGCGCGACAATGATGCTGAATTCACGCAAATTACCGACGATGAAGGACGTAAAGGCTGGGTGGAAAGTAAATTTGTGTCTAACACAATGTCGCAGGCAGAGCAGTTGCCTATAGTTAGTGAGAAGCTTGCTGAGAGCCAAAGTGGTCTGCAAGCTGCACAGTCAGAAAACGCCAGACTTCGTCAGCAGCTTAACGATGCTCGTCAAAAGGTGTCTAAACTTACCACTACAAACGACGAACAAGCGTCTCAAATCATTCGTTTAACCGCCAAGGTTGAAAGCGCGAATAAAGATGAGCTTGTTACTTGGTTTACGCGCGGTGGCATAGTGGCAGGCGTGGGGATATTGCTTGGTGTAATGCTCACTTACCTTCCTAAGCGCAAACGTAGAAACAGCGAATGGATGTAGTGCTAGCATTTATAAAAAATGCTTAAACAGAAAAAAACGCCGATGTTAAACATCGGCGTTTTTTGTAGATGCATTTAGAGGGTCTAATATAATCTTTCTAAGAACAGTACAGCAATAATAGTATATTAACTCTGCCCTGTTTGCAGGCTACTGCAGCTCAAGCACAACGCTATACCCCTGCGCCACAGAACTCATACCTTTCATACTATCTTTTGTATCTTGTGCGATGATCTTCTTGTGTGAATAACCCCATTCCAACTTCGTACATAGCTTATCGATAAGCTTTAAGCCTATTCCAAAACCGCCATCTAACTCACTATTTGGCGTTACCGATAAGGAGGCATTTTCGTTTTGCTCAATGCCATCTTCTTCATTAAGTACGGTAAGCGTTGCACCTGAAAGCGTGATGGTGACGTTACCTTGCTGGGTATGCTGGTAAGCGTTTCGAATTACGTTTCCAATCACTATTTCGCTTGCGGTTTTAGGCAGCATTAATTCACACTCATTCAGGTGCAATTGCACATTCACATTTTTGCCTGACAGCAAATACATTAAGTCTTGGCTAAGAGCCTCAACCATAGCTTTTAGATTCACTTTTTCTTTAGGCAGCGCAGTCTCTTCATTTCTTCCTAACCACAGTAATGTTTCTGTCAAATCCGCCATGGTTTTTGAGGCATGGTCCACCCGCGCTAGAGCGTTGTTGCCTTTGGTATTCTCACTATCTATCACTCTATGCAGTAAAGCCGCACTGCTTCTAATAACGGCAATAGGCGTTCTAAGCTCATGGCTGGCATGATTAACAAACTCCCGCTCTCGGTTAAGCGTAGTACGTACGTTTTGCAAGCTACCGTGAATTATCGCCGCAAGCGCGTTAAGCTCTTTGTAGCGAAACTCAGGAATAGGTTTATCGAGCTCTTTCTCATCAAGAGAGGCTGCCCAGCGTTGTAATGATTCTATAGGACGAGACACGCTGCGCATTAAAAATAGAAGCGCGACAGAAAAGGAAATAAGTGCGACAAAACCTACAATAGCACTGTAGATAACATGGTTAATTCTAAAGTGCTTTTGACCATCTGAGGGCGGCGCTCGGAACACTTGGGAAACGTATCGAAGCCTTCCATCATCCAGAGGGACCAACACAGCAAAGTGCGCCGAAACTGGGCGAGAAAACCAATCTGGCTTGTTGATATCTTTTAATAGGATATATGGCTCAAAGCGCTCTTTGGAAAAGCTTTGCTTCACTTCATCAGGCAAGTCATTGTAATGAGCATAAACATGTAAATCGAGGATCTGTGCATGATTGCTGTTATCAAGCTCGGTACTGTTTGCGGCCCTTATCATGGTATTTCTGAGCATGCCGTCCATACCATCGAAAAAGCTATCGCTACTTTGTATAGAAAACAGCACAATGACTATAGTCGCTAAACTTAGCAACGACCATAAGACATAACGTCTTAAGCTGATGCGAAGGCCGTTTACCATTGGTCAGTGTCCTTACTTTTATTTGACGACAAAGTGTTACCCAAGCTCTCATTTGCCATTTGATCAGTTTTTAAGGCAACACAAAATCCTGCGCCCGGTACGGCTTTAATTTCTATGTTTGCCTTAGCTTGAGCCAACGATTTGCGCAAATTGTGAAGGTGGACTTTTAGCGCATTACTTTCGGGCGCGTCCTCCCCCCACACCGCATTGAGTAAACGCTCCCGTGGCATAACCTTTCCTTGCTGCTGCAATAAGGATTTTAGCAAGGTAAAGCCAGTAGGACTTAGCTTAATTGGCGTGTTATCAACACTTGCCACTTCACTACCTAATTCTAAGCTCACATTACCGAAGTTTAGCCTTTTCACTTGCGATGAGCGCCTGTGCGCCAACACTGAAACTCGTGCTACCAGTTCAGGCATATCAAAGGGTTTTACTAAATAATCATCAGCACCCTTTTGGAACCCTTCGAGCTTATTTTCTAGCTGGTCACGGGCCGTTAGCATAATGATAGGCGTATCGTTGCCGTCACCGCGCACTTTTTCGCATACGCTTAAGCCATCAAGTCTTGGTAAATTGATATCTAAGACCACAACGTCATATGGATTAATTTGCATAAATGTTAGTGCTGCCACGCCATTAGCAGCGTGGTCGCACACCATATCTTCAAGCTCTAAATAGTCAATGATATTGCCGGCTAGGCCCATATCATCTTCCACTAGTAACACGCGGATCATTAACCGTACTCTCCGTTAAAGGTTTTACCAAATACTTTGCCATTAAACGGCTTACATCTTCATAAATTAACAGTAATGCCGGAATTAATAAAAGCGTGATAAGAGTGGCGAACAAAATACCGTAACCCAATGACGCCGCTGCCGGAATGAGGAACTGCGCCTGTACCGAGGTTTCCCCTAATATGGGGTATAAACCTACAAAGGTAGTAATTGAAGTTAAAAGCACAGCACGTAAGCGACTGGTGCACGCTTCAATAACCGCCGCATGCGCAGGCATGCCATTTTCACGTAACGCATTAAATCGCGAGACCAATAACAAGCTATCGTTAACTACCACGCCGCTAAGCGCCAATATGCCGTTTAACGACAGTAGGCTTATCATAAGGCCATTTGACCAGTGCCCAAGAATGGCTCCGACTATACCGAAGGGGATGGCGGTCATAATAATAAGCGGCTGTACATAGGATTTAAGCGGAATAGCCAACAACGCAAAAATAGACAACAAGGCTAATATAAACACGCTTTGCATTGAGCTTTGCGTTTCCGCTTGCTGCTCGGCTTCACCGGCAAAGTAAAGCGATAAGTCTTGGTATTGGCGTTCCAACTGGGGTACAAACTCGCTGTTAAGATAGTTAACCAATTCTGTAGAAGTAATAACATCGCTATCCACCGAGGCACTTACCGTTAAAGCGCGCAATCCATCAATACGTACTACCTGTTTTTCTTGTACATCTTGAATAACATTCGCCACTACGGAAATTGGTACCACTGTGCCATCATCCAGGCGCACCTGGGTATTCATTACATCTGACGGGTTCATCCTATCCTTTTCAGGGTAACGTACCCGCACTTTCACTTCGTTTTTATCGCGCAGGTAGCGCTGAACAATTTCTCCACCGAACGCTTTTAACAGCTGCTGCGATAGGCTTTGGGTATTTAACCCCAAGGCTCGTCCTTCGGGAGTAAGTTCAAAGCGCATCATGGCTTCGCCGGGTGTAAGCGAGCTTTCTACTGCATATACGCCATCAATATTGTTAAGCACTTGAACAAAAGCGTCATTCGCCGCCGTTAAGGTATCGTCGTTAATGCTTTTTATTTCAACATTGAACCCGTCGACCATTTCTCGTCGAGAGCGTATCTTTAAGCTTTTTACGCCTTCTAAGTTGCCAGTTAAGGCATTCCAGCGTGCAGACAACTCATCCAAAGAATAAGGCGAGTCTTCATCAAGTGATATGGTGATTGTGCCACTTTGATCGCTACTCGCCGTTACTTGCAAACTACTAATACCGCTTTCACTAGTGCCATTTTCTTGGATTAGCTGGCGATCTGCTTCAAGCGCATTTTCCTCTAGCAGCATTAAGTTGCGTTCGTTCTGTCCGTAGCTAGCATCACTATATAGGGACATATTCGCCGAAACAGTATCACCTTGCATGCTGGGGAAAAAGCTTACACGTACAGCGCCCGTTAGCGGTAAACTAACAACCAAGATAAAAAGCGCGATAAACAATAAAACGGCTGCATAGCGGTAGGCTACAGTGACCTTCAACAAGCGTTGATAGACTCGGTAGTTAAACCATTGAAGTCCACCATCCGCTTTTTGCTGCACTTTATTCCACAGGCCGCCTATCCCCTTTCGGGTTTTCTGTTTGGTTGGCAAGTGGGCTAAATGCGAGGGCAAAATGAGCTTTGACTCCACCACCGAGAGCAGCAAACACAAAGTAACAATAGTGCCAAACTGCGAGTACAAGGTACCTAAGCCGCCAGATACGTTCGATAGCGCGAAGAAGGTTGCTACCGTGGTCAACACCCCAAACAGTGTGGGCACCGCCACTTTATGCGTACCTAAAATGGTATTATGTAACGTATCGCCGTGTTGTTTTCGCGTGGCGTAAACGCTCTCTCCTACCACTACGGCATCGTCTACCACTATACCAAGTGCCATTATAAAGCCGAACGTGGTCATCTCGTTTAGCGTCATTCCCGTGTAGCTATCGGTCATGAAGTACAAGGTGCCGAAGAAAATAAACGGCAAGCCAGCCGCCACCCAAAATGCCACACGCAAATTAAGAAACACAGCAAGAGTAACAAACACCAACACAATGCCCATTAGTGCGTTACTGGTAAGCAATTCCAAGCGCTCGGTAATGAGCGTGCTTTTGTCATACCAAGTTTCGAGTTCGACACCTTGAGGTAGTAAACCTTTATCATGCCACGCATCCACTACCTCGTGGGCCTGCTGCACCATTTTCGTTACGTCGCCATATTCATCCATTAGCACCTGAATACCATATCCATTGGTTCCGTTGTAACGAGACAAGTGATAGCTGTCATCGGCAAACATATCGCGTACCGTCGCCACATCGCCAACGGAAAGTATTACGCCACTGGTATCGGCAATAAGGGGGATGTCAGCAAAATCTTTCGCCCAGTAAGACTGCTCAGAGGCTTTTAACCGAATTACTTTTTCTTTGTTACGCAAACTGGTTGTAAGGGCGGTATTAGACTCTTGGTTTACCGCATCTGCCACATCAGATAGCGTTAAACCATAGGCCTGAAGCTTGCCCTCGTCTATTTCTATAGACATCATGGGGTCGACAAAACTACCCGCGCTGACCTCCCGAATATCCTCTTTGGCCAGTAAATCTCGCTCTAATTGCTCTCCCAAGTACTGCAGCGTAGCGTGGTCGACATCACCATAAAGCTGTACCCAAATAGCATGCTCTTGACGGCGCGCTTTGCTGATAACCGGGTTTTCAGCATCCGACGGGAAGTTAGAAATACTGTCTACTTCGGTTTTGATGTCGTTGAAAAGCGTGTCTAAATCGTATTCGGTTTCCTTTTCTACCTGCACACTGGCGCCGCTGGCATTTGAGGTAGACGAAATTCGTTTAATACCGGGAATGGCCTCTAGCGCAGTTTCAATTTTGATGGCAATGCCTTCTTCGGCTTGCTTGGGGTCACCGCTATCATATGTCATCGATATGGTAACAAAGCGTGGCTCCATGCTTGGAAACGCCTCTTTGCGGATATCGTTCATGGAAACTAAACCCAGTACGATAAGACTAACCATCAGTAAATTGGCCGCCACCGAATTTTGTGCAAACCAAGCGATAATTCCCCGAGGACTTTTCCCGTTATGTCTATTACCTTTAGGCTCTTCGCTGCCATCAAAAGGCCCGCCGTTTCGGTTATTTGTCATTGGTTTGCCCTCCCGTTTGTCCTTCCACAACAGGCTTAACTTTCGTGTTGATCAGGTAACTGTTTAAAGGGCGCGCAACGACCATCGCTTGACGTACTTCGCTTTCAGGTTCTGGCTCGGCTTCACTGCCCGCATTGCCCCAAGACTCATTTGCAATATTGCCCTTAATATCACTTGCCTTAGGTGGAGTGATATAGGCATAGCCATCGCTTTCAAAAAGCACTGAGGGAGTAAACTTCGCTAGTTGCCCGGTGCCCGGCATTACCAACCAAACTTCTTGTTTTTGTGAAATGGCAGAAGCCGGTAGCTTCCATACATTTTCGAGCTGTCTTCCTTCAATTTCTGCCTGCACAAAGCTGCCGAATAAAAGCGGAGTTGCTTGATCTAATGGCTTTTCAATAACCGCAATAGCATTGCGCTGGCGCGTTGTATCGCTTTGATGCCATTCAGCGCGAGCGATGTTGGCATCCCATTTATTGCCTGTGGTGGTATCGGTCAGCGTGACCGACCAATTAAAAGCAGCATCACCAGAGAGCTGCGCTCCAGAAACCGAAGGTAACTGAGTCCATTGGCTCGGAGAGAGCCCTATAGCTACTTCGGCAACATCAGTAGAATAAAGTGTTGCGACAGCACTGCCGGCCTGTACAAAACTTCCCAGAGCTATATCACGGCTAACCACCACAGCATTAAAAGGGGCACGTAAGGAGGTAAACGCCAAGTCTCGCTTTGCTGAGTTTACCGACTGCTCGGCTTCATCCAAGGTCGCCTGCGCGGCTTTAAGCTGTGGCTCTCTTAAAACCAACGCGGATAGTGGCTCGCCTTCAAGCCCCGAACGTGTCCATTCATCTTTAGCTTGTGTTCCCTGCAAGCGCTCCTCTTCTAGGCTTACTACAGCTGTCTGATAGGTCGCATTGGCACTTGCTAATGCCTGCTGATAGCTGGTGTCATCAATGCGCGCTAAAGTTGTGTTACTTTCAACTAACGTGCCCGTCTTAAAAGCTGGCGATAAGTGAGTAACTTGCCCGCTAACCTGTGCGACTAAGCTCAAGCTATCTTGAGGAACTACCTGACCATACCCCTTTACTTTGGCCTTGTAGCTGTTGGCGGTTACCTTAATAACCCCTACTTGAGCTAGCTGAGAATCAACACTTTGTTCTACTTTTTGGCTTCGGTAAGAAGGGCTATCTGCAGATGGCCTTTCACCTGCTTCTTTGGCTACTTCATTCTCATTACCCCTAGATGGGCGAAGCATAGTGCCTTCAGCCGTATCACCTCTTGACGGTCTTCCACTACCTGCTGGTCTCACTGTTGAGGCGTCATCTTTTAATTGCTCTGCATCATCGGGTAATTGCGAAGACGGTGGTTCTGACTTAGGCGCCCCCTGCGGCCGAGCGCCAGGATGCTGAGCCCCCATGTTCACCATGGTATACATGACTGCCAGCGCTATACTCGCAGCAGCGATTAAGGTTACGATAATTCGTTTATTTCTCATTGCGACACTCCAAGGCCAAGAGCCAGGCCTAAGTCAATTCGGTTTTGTAATTTTTGGGCGTGAAGCTCAACAGCTTGAGCTTGTAAGTCAAAGCGCGTGTCATACACCGAAAGTAAGTCCAAGATATCAGCAAGACCTTGTCGATATTGACCTTCAATGGTAGCTACACTGCGCTCAGCATTGGCGAGCGCCACATTTGTATGGCCAATTCGCGCACTGTAGGCAGTTTCACTATCTAGTGCGTTTTGGGTTTCCTGCACCGCAGTTAATAGCGTTTCGCGATACTGCCACCAAGCATTTGCTGCGGTAAGTTTTGCGTCTTCTACTTGCGCCCTTAATGCGCCTCCCTGAAAAAGAGGTGCCGTCATCTGTCCAAGCAATGTCCATACAGGGTTTGTAAACAAAGCTTGTGAGGGTGTAGAGGCAGAATCAGATAGCGATGCCGATAAACTAATACTGGGCAGTAAAGCTTTATAGGCCACATCAACTTCGAACTCTGTTGCTTGTATCGTATAGAAGGCCGCCTGAAGGTCGGGTCTGCGGGCAAGGTCTTGTTTTGGCAGATTAGCAAGCGGCAACAGGATATCTGGAAAATTCACCTGCGTATCAAGCTCGCTTAGCGATTGGTCCTGCCTGCCTAGGAGTACTGCCAATGTGCGCTTGGCTGATGACAGAGCATATTCATACTGGGCAATAGAAGCTCGGGTATTTGCACTGCTTGTACGCGCAGTATCTAAATCGTCTAGGCTTCCAAGCCCGGTGCGATAGCGCGTTAAGATCACTGCTTCGTTGTTTTCTAGTACCGATAACCGAGCCTGTTCGATATTTAGTAATTGCTGTTGAGTGAGTACATCGATATAGCTTCTTATTATGCTAGCAACCAATGAATCTCTGGCCGATTGATAGCTGGCTCTGGCGCTCGCGGCATCTAAGTTAGCAGCACTTATGCCATCGCTAATTTTCTGCCACAAATCCAGCTCCCAGCTAACGTTTAAACTTGCGCTATAGCTTGGGTTGTTTAGCTGATTACTTGTATTTACGTCCGTACTAGTAGTAGATGAACTGCTGCCTGTAGTTTCACTTTTTGATGCTGAGAAACTTGTGTCCACATTCACGTTTCTGTCTGCTTTTGCGCTATCGATAGCAACTTGTGCTTTTCGAAGCGTGATTAACGCCTGCTGCAGACTTGCATTGGAAGACAAAGCTTCATCAATATAGTCTGCTAAATGCGGAAGCTGATTGAGATCTATTACGTCGGTTAACCCAGTGTCTGAATTCAACACTAGGGTTTGCGCTGAAACTTGTTGCTGCGCTTGGGACTGCCACACGACATCATTTCCCGTTGTAAGGGATGCTGATTCGCTCAATCTTCTGTCATCAGTACTTGTGCATGCAGATAATAAAATACAAAGGGTAATACTATTTACCGTAAGTTTTATCTTGCCCATTACTTATGCCTATTGCTTGGCGCATAGCTTACTTTTTAAGGCCTATACGCAACTTGTTTAAATTAACTAACGCTAGTATTTCAAACGCAGGGTTAAGGCAGGGTTAAGGCATGAGAAAGTGATAAGAAAAAGAGGAGAAAGGCATGAAAAGGCTTAGATGAAGCCCAGAGTAAGTCGAATAAAAAAGGCCAGCGTCAAGCTGGCCTAATATATTGATACAATCGCTAATTAGCTATTTGAAGCAAACGCTACCGCTTATTCATCATCTTCAACTAGGGTCATCAACGACGTGTTGCCGCCTGATGCCGTTGTATCAATACTGATAGTTTTTTCGGTCATCAAACGCTGAATAAGGTTATCGTTATATTCCGCGGTAATTACCGGCAAAATAGCCCCTTCACGAGAAGACAGCATGGCCGAGATTCTCGCCGTACGTTCAGTACTCGAATCCACTACAACACCCGATAAATCTTCATCCATCAACAGGGTATCTAAGTGGGCAAGGCGCGCTACTTGGAATAAGCCTTTTGGTGCGCCTGTCGATTCAAATTTGTTCTGAATTTCTACGGCTTCATCATAGAAGATTTCAGACACAACTGACACTACTGGGTTGCCGGTTGAAAGTGCTGTTACAACAGAGAGTAACCAATATTCAAAGGTTACTTCTTTATCGGCAAAACATACCAAGATACCGCGCGGCTCTAGGTAAAGTTTGTTCGACTCACCTGTTGGCCCCGGCAGAACTTGTGGTTTTGCTAACTTGCGCTCAACGCTGATCAGCTGCTGACGCGCCGTCGCAAGCGTACGGTTTAAGTCGTCGGCTAGCTCGTCAACAATGTCTACTTTCGCAATTTTCGCTAGAAGTTGGCGTACCATAGAGATCCGGTCGTTCAACGGCGTATGACGCCACTGCACTTCCACTGCCTTTGCTCTATCCATCATAACGTGAGCACGCTCGGCAATCTTTTCATCACCTACAAGCGCAGTATCAGTACCGTCTACATCGTCAATATGTGAAGGCTTAGGCGTAGCACGCTCCATCATCAAGCGAGACAAATAGTTAGGACCACCTGCTTTTGGACCCGTACCAGATAGCCCACGGCCACCAAACGGCTGAACACCAACGATAGCGCCAATGATATCGCGGTTAATATAAACGTTACCTGCGCGACTTTTTGCTGCAATTTCGTTAGCACGTTCTTCAATGCGCGAGTGAACACCCATTGTTAAGCCATAGCCCGTGCCGTTAATTTGCTCTAGTACGCCATCAAGGTCTTTCGACTTAAAGCGCACAATATGAACCACTGGACCGAATACTTCCTTTTCCAACACATCAATGTTCTTGATTTCATACAAAGTCGGTGGGAAGAAGGTACCGTTTTCGAATTGCTCAGGCAATGATGAGCGATAAAGTAGCTTTGCTTTATCTTCCATTGCTTTTTGATGGTCTGTTAGGCTTTTAAGTGCCTTCTCATCGATAACAGGGCCCACATCGGTTGCTAGCTGCGTGGGGTCGCCTACGGTTAACTCCTTCATTGCACCAATAAGCATTTCAGTAAGATCATCTGCAATCTCTTCCTGTACATAGAGCACACGAAGCGCAGAACAGCGCTGACCAGCACTCTGGAAGCCTGAGCGAATGACATCGTCAACAACCTGCTCTGGCAGTGCCGTCGAATCGACAATCATACAGTTTTGACCGCCCGTTTCTGCAATAAGCGGTACCTGTTCGCCTCCGCGCTCTGCAAGCACTTGTGAAATCAACGTACCCGTTTGCGTTGAGCCCGTAAACATTACCGCTTTAATTCGCTCATCAGGCAATAAGGTTTCACCCACTTCTTTACCCGGCGATACGATAAGCTTTAATGCATCTTCCGGTAAACCTACTGAGTGCATAATGTCGATCGCACGCTGTGCAACAATGCTGGTTTGCTCAGCAGGTTTAGCAATAACCGTATTGCCCGTTGCTAATGCCGCTGTAACCTGTCCAAGGAATATGGCCAATGGGAAGTTCCATGGGCTAATACAAAGTACTACGCCACGAGGCTTTAAGCGCTGGTCTTCAGCAAGCTCTTCAGCGCGCACTGCATAATAGCGACAGAAGTCTACCGCTTCACGTACTTCATCAATGCTGTCTTGCGCAACTTTACCCGCTTCGCGCATACAAATGGCAATAAGCTCAGCCATATGGCGCTCAAGCGCATCTGCCGTACGATTCAGGATCTCTGCACGTTCGCTCACATCACGCTTAGACCAGGCATCAAAACCTGCATCAGTGTCATCTAACGCTTTACGCATTTCGTCGGGCGTTGCGTAGTGGTGGTAGCCCACAATATCATTGTGATCTAGAGGGTTTACAACAGGTGTAGCGCCTGCAGGAATGTCGCCTTTCGCTTTGTAGTAATCCTGCCAGCGTTCAAGTTCATGTTTAAGTGCTGTTACCGCATTAGTGTCGGTAAGGTCTAAACCGCGCGAGTTGTCGCGCTCTGGCGCATACAGCCCACGTGGCGTTTTAATTAACTTGTTATAACGCACTTTCAAGCGCTGCGTTTTCTCTACAGGATCTTCAAGCAAGGCTTCAACTGGCTTTTCATCATCAACAATGGCATTCACGAATGAAGAGTTCGCACCATTTTCAAGAAGACGGCGCACCAAGTAGGCCAAGAGGTCTTCGTGTTCACCAACTGGCGCGTACACGCGACACTGAATTTTATCTTCGGTTACCACCTGGTCATAAAGCGTATCGCCCATACCGTGCAGGCACTGGAACTCGAAGCCTTCTTTGTCATCGCCAGCAAGCTCAACAATAACAGATGCTGTGTAAGCATTATGCGTAGCAAACTGCGGATAGATGGTATCGCGGTACTCAAGTAAGCGGTTCGCACAAGCGTGGTATGACACGTCGGTTGAAGACTTACGGGTAAACACAGGGAACTCTTCAAGACCCGCCTGTTGGGTTAGCTTAATCTCAGTATCCCAATATGCGCCTTTAACCAAACGCACCATTAGCGGGCGACCTACCTCTAGGGTAAGTTCACGTAAGTGCTCTATAACGTGGATTGCACGCTTTTGGTAAGCCTGCACCGCCAAGCCAAAGCCCGTCCAACCGTTTAAGTCTTCGTCGCGAAATACTGCTTCGATGATGTCTAAAGAAAGCTCAAGACGGTCGGCTTCTTCCGCATCTACCGTTAAACCAATGTCGTATTCCTTCGCCATCATACACAGCGCTTTTAAACGCGGCGGTATTTCTTCCATGGCGCGTTCGCGATGAGAAAATTCAAAGCGCGGATGAATAGCAGAGAGTTTTACCGAAATACCCGGTGAACGCTTAGGCCCACGACCATTGGCCGCTTTACCGATAACTTTAATGGCTTTCACGTATGCATCGTAGTAACGCTCAGCATCATGCATGGTACGTGCGCCTTCACCAAGCATATCGTAAGAATACACATATCCTTTGGTTTCTTTCTCTTTGGCGCGATCCACCGCATCTTCAATGGTTTCACCCATAACGAACTGACGGCCCATAACGCGCATGGCAATGTTCATTGCACGGCGAATAACCGGCTCACCTAAGCGGCCAAGGGTTTGTTTTAATAAACCAAACTGTTCTTTCTTGCGCTTGTCGGCATAGTTCACCATGTTACCGGTGAACAATAGGCCCCAGGCAGACGCATTAACAAACAAAGATTCTGAATTGCCTAAGTGCGGCGTCCATTGGCCTTGAGACAACTTGTCACGAATAAGCTCATCTTGAGTGGCTTTATCTGGAACACGCAGCAGGGCTTCAGCCAAGCACATCAATACCACACCTTCTGCAGTAGATAGCGAGTATTCATTCAATAACGCGTCAACGCCACCGTGACCTTCTTGTTCACGACGAATTTGAAGTACCATCTTGCGAGCGCGCTCCCATGCACGACTTCGTGCACGCGGGTTAACCTCGGCAATAGGAAGAATTTGATCCACAGCCACCGACTCACTAATGCGATAGTAGTCTCTTATACGCTGGCGTAGGGGTGAAGTTGTATGAAGTGTGTCGTTAATGAGCATTGCAACCCTTTCATAGAAATAGCTGTAACAAAAAGCGTTCCCGCCGTGTATGACTGCCCACGGTTACATGGAAGCGGCTAAATAACAAGCAAAGTCGTAACCCTGCGTTGACCTATCGTTCTTCTTTTAACTTCATACTTTTGGATGAAGATCACGATGGAGCCAAATTTGGGCCGATAGTAGCACACAAAAATGCTCTGCCAAGACCCCATAATCAAAGTTTTTCATTTTCTCTGTCAAGCTACGTATTCAGTGCGTTAGATGACATATACCACCCTTTCAAAGCTCCTCCAGCTTTAGTTAATCAGTCCGTTAACTCACTGCGCCAAAGGTCGTAGTAAAAGCTTGTTGAAAATGATGCATTTTTAATCGCAATAAAAAGCGGCTAACTAAAAACCGACTACACTATAAAAAAACAAAATAATAATTAGGTATTGCCAATGTGGTTACGAAAATTTAGCTTAATTCAACGACTGGGCATTATTGTTGCCCTAATTACTCTGCTGTTTGTATTGCTAACCGCTGTTGTCTTAAACAGGCACTATGAAGCTTTAAAGCAAAAGTCCTATGACGAAAACCAACACTTAGTTGAAGTAGTTCACACTATGCTCGCCAGCTTCGAAGCGCGTACCGACGTAGATGAGGCTACGGCTAAACAACAAGCGCTAGCAGCGGTAAAAGCGCTGCGATATGACGGCAGCAATTACTTTTGGATCCAAGACCAAACCCCTTCTATGGTTATGCATCCCATCAAGCCGGCGCTCGACGGTAAAGACCTAAAAACGTTTAAAGACGGAAACGGCAAAGCCTTCTTTATAGAAATGGCGCAGAAAGTCAAAGCGCAAGGTGACGGCTTTGTCGATTACGTGTGGCCCCTTCCCGGCGAAGAAACTCCTACTGACAAGATTTCTTATGTAAAAGAATTTAAACCATGGGGCTGGACTGTAGGTTCTGGGATCTACCTTACAAACCTTGAAGAAGAGTTCGCACACCTTCGCAATCTAATCTTGGTATTTTGCCTAGTGAGCATTGTATTGGTTGTACTGCTGGTCTATGTAATAGGTGGAAGCATTGTAAAACCAGTCCAAGAAGTGTCTGAACGGATGAAGGATATTTCTCAGGGAGAAGGCGACCTGACTCGCTCTCTTCCTGAAACTGGGCAAGACGAAGTTACTCGGTTAGCCCGCTACTTTAACGAGTATACCGATAAAATGCGTCAGTCTTTACTGGGTATTCGCGAAAATATTAGCTCTCTTACCCAGCAAGCTGAACTCGTAGAGTCATCCAGCCAAAATAGTAATGCACAAGCGCAGACACAAAACGAGAATATGCTCCAAGTTGCCGCAGCAATGGAAGAAATGACAACGCAGATTAACGATGTCAGCAGCAATGCGGATTCTGCCGAGAAGAGTACCAGTAGTGCCCGAGGGAACGTTCAAAACGGTGCAGCTGTAGTAGACAGTACGGTACAAGATATCCGTTCGCTAACCTCTGATATAGAAAGCGTAAGCAACGTAGTGACCGAACTAGCTGCGCAAACAGACAGTATCGGCGCTGTGCTTGACGTAATTCGAGGCATTGCGGAACAAACCAACTTACTCGCCCTAAATGCTGCGATTGAAGCTGCTCGGGCCGGTGAACAAGGAAGGGGCTTCGCCGTAGTAGCAGATGAAGTTCGCACCTTGGCAAGTCGAACTGGACAAAGTACCGATGAAATTCAAGCTATGATAGAAAAGCTACAGACTAATGCCAAAAGCGCAGTAGATGCGGTGAAAGTCAGTCAGGCTGCGTCAGCCACAACAGTAGACAACGCGATTCAAGCAAACCAAAACCTTCAGGAAGCTGACCGCCTAATGACGGAAATTGCGGATATGAGCAGTGAAATTGCCCGGGCTACTGAACAGCAAGCAGAAGCCGCCACTGAAGCGAATATGCGAATAAATGCATTATCGGGGGCTGCAGATAGTAGCTTGAAAACAGCAGATGAACTGGCAGCTGCAAGCCAAGCACTAAAAAGCAGTTGTCTGGCAATTATGGATATAGCTAACCGTTTTAAGCTGTAAACTTCTTAACGACCGCGGCCTAAAGAACCCGTGAAGCAATTCGCGCGTGTTCAGGCCGCTTACACCTTTCTTTATATCCTTCCTTGCTTTAACTCAAACTTTAAATGCGATTGTTTTCGATACTAATAACGAAACTTTGTAGCATTTAGACGCTCTTAAACCATCAGCGACAAGCTCTGCCTGTGGAACAAAATGCCTGAGTGCATTACACTCAGAATCACATTAAGTGGCCGAGTGCCGATTTCTTCTAGGTTATCGGCTGTGCTATCGCAATTTGGCAATGGCTTAAGCGCTTGTAACGTTAGACGCGTATCAAATCAAGGAGTTGAATATGAGTAGTGGTTCTAAGGGGAAGCCTATTTTAACATGGGTTGCCGGTTTTTTTGTGTTGTTATTCTTGGTGTACTTTTTGTTCGCCAACACCATTATAAAATCTATTCTTGAGTCAAAATTAGGTGAGTCATACGGCGCAGAAGTGAACATCGACGAGTTCGACCATTCTCTTTTCCCCACTACCGTTACGCTGAAAGGCATCGCGCTAACCAACCCAACCAAGCCATCTCACAACCAAGTTTTTGTGGGTGAAGCGAATGCGGACGTAGAGTTAAAGCCACTGCTTGATGATCAGGTTATTGTTAATAACCTAAACCTACTTAAAGTACAGTTTGATACTGAGCGTGAGTCTGAAGGTGAAGTGTATCGCGTCCCAGAACGCTCTCTATCGTTTGACGAAATTAAAGCAAAAGCCAAAGAGGCCGTACCTACGGTTGATGAGCTTCTTGCACGCAACCCGCTGAAAACCACAGCAGCCGTTGAAAAAGCAAAGGCTGCTTACGAAACCTATGGCAAAGGTTTGAAAGACGACTATGAATCTTTGCCTGATAAATCGCGCATTGAGTACTACAAAACACAGGTCGCTGAGCTAAAAGAAACGGATTACAAAGATCCTCAAGCGTTGGTTCAAGCCAAGTCAGCATTCGATAAACTGAAAGAAGAGATGCAGGCAGACCGCGCGCTTATCAGCAACTTCACTGAAAAGGCTAGCGATGCAAAACAAGCTTTAAGTGAAAGTGTTGAAGCACTAAAAAAAGCACCACAAGAAGATTACGCGTTACTAAAAGGGGTGATTGCAGGCGATCAAGCCGCCCTTTCTCAAGTGACTTATTTTGTATTTGGTGATAAAGCGGCGGAATATACTGAGTATTTAATGGCCGCAATGCAAATTGTTATGCCGCTTATTCAAGGTGAAGAAAAAAGTGAAGCGCCTACTGAAGTGCCGTCAATTTTAGTGAAAGAGGCTAATGTCTCTGTACTATTGCAAAATGAATCTATCACCAGCAAATGGAACAATATCACTAACGTTCACGAGGTATTTGGTAACCCAACCACCTTTACTATTGAAGCGGCTGGCGATTTACTAAAGTCGTTTACCTCTAGCGGTGAGTTTTGGATTGATGGTGAAGGTGTTGATGCTAGCCAAGTTTGGGAGCTAGCCGGCGTGAATATGACTGACATTTCTTTTAGCGGCAATGAAACGCTTAATGCCGTGCTCAAATCTGCGCTAATGAAAACAAACGGGTCGATGAAAGTCACAGATAACATGCTTACCGGTACCGGCGAAGTTGATCTACAGCAACTTGTCATGGAAGCAACGGGTACTAGCGATATTACCAGTGCTATCGCTCAGGCATTGCAAACACTAACCAGCTTGAACATGACTATGCTGCTTGATGGTACCCTTTCGGATCCTGGCTTTAATATCAAGTCTGACCTTGATAATAAGTTAGCTAAGGCGGCGCTTTCCCAGCTAACTGACAGCCAGAAAGACAAACTTGATGAATTAAACAATAAGCTCAATAGCATGATAAGTAGCGAGCAATCACTACTGTCTGGTGAGCTCGTTGACGTTAACAGTATGCTAAGCGCAGCCCAAGGCGACAGTGCAGCCCTTCAGGAACTACTTCAAGCTCAGCTTAACAACGTTGTTGAACAGCAAAAAAGCAAACTGTTTGACAAATTGAAGGGTAAATTTGGTCAGGGTGAATAATGCACCTTTGACTCGGCGCTTCTTCGCGGCATAATACAACACAGCAGAGGCACAGCGCCTCTGCTTTTTTTCCGCTTAACCATACTGTCAGGTGAATCTGTGTTACAAGGTAAATGGCTTCCCATCGTATTAATAGTACTTCTTGGTCTATTGCAATACAGGCTATGGTTTGGAAAAAATAGCATTCCCGATTACTTCAACCGAAAACAAGAAGTTCATACACAAGCCCTTCAAAACGCGAACCTTGCTCAACGCAATGCGTTACTTAAAGCTGATATCAGCGATTTAAAAATTGGTTTAGAAGCCATTGAAGAAAGAGCGCGAAATGAACTCGGTTTGATTAAAAAGGGAGAAACCTTTTACCGTATTTTGCCCGCAGATGCTAAGTGAATAAAATGACATCGCCCCGCGTTGTTGCGGTTATCCCCGCAGCCGGAGTTGGCAGCCGTATGAAAGCCGACCGCCCCAAACAGTACCTTACCTTGAACGGTAAAACCATTCTTGAACACACTATAGACGCCTTGTTAACCCACCCATTAGTTAACGAGGTTGTAGTGGCCATTAGCCCAGGCGACGCATATTTCGATACCTATGGACTGCGGGAAAAACCGATTCACGTGGTAGACGGTGGCAAGGAACGGGCAGACAGCGTACTCAATGGTATCATGTCTTTAGGAGAGCATGACTGGGCTTTGGTGCACGATGCAGCTCGCCCCTGTATTGAAAAGAGTGATATTTCGGCGCTTATCGCCTTAATAGACAATAAGTCGGTTGCCGGCGGTATTCTGGCAACGCCTGTTAGAGATACCATGAAGCGAGTTGCGCTTGATACCAATACCGATACCAGTATCATTTCTCACACCGAGGACAGAGACGGCCTATGGCACGCACTAACGCCACAGTTCTTTCCCGCAACACTTTTAAAGCAGGCCCTTCAGGACGGTTTAGCAAAAGGCGCAGCGATTACTGACGAGGCGTCGGCTATGGAACTTGCTGGCTACAAGGTAGCTATGGTTAATGGAAGCCCAGCAAATATAAAAATAACTCACCCAGCCGACCTTCCTTTGGCAGAATTCTATCTTAAGCAAAAATTTAGCGCGCAAGGCAACAACCTACAAAGCCATAGCGCACAAGATCAAAAGGCAAACTTATAATGCGAATAGGACACGGTTTCGATGTACACAAATTTGGCGGCGAAGGTCCCATCACCATAGGTGGCGTGCGCATCGACTACGAACAAGGCCTAGTGGCACATTCTGATGGCGACGTATTGCTTCACGCACTTTGCGATGCAATGCTAGGTGCAGCAGCACTTGGTGATATCGGCAATCATTTCCCGGATACAGACGATGCCTATGCAGGTGCAGACAGTCGCGTACTGTTACGTCACGTTGTGAATGTAGTAAAACAAAAAGGCTACAAGCTAAGTAATGCTGATATGACCATTGTGGCGCAAGCGCCTAAAATGGCACCGCATATTTCTGCTATGCGCGAGGTTATAGCCAAAGACTGTAATGTCGCGCTTGACGACATTAATGTAAAAGCTACGACGACGGAAAAACTCGGTTATACCGGCCGCAAAGAAGGCATTGCCTCTCACGCTGTCGTGCTATTGGAAAAACTATGAAGCCCTTAAACACTGATCACTGGCAGTACTATTTCACAAAGCCTGTATCTACTGGCATATTTAAATTCCAAGCCGACGACTTTCAAGTTGTTGAAGATTTAGGCTATACGCCCTGCGGTGAAGGTGAGCACCAGTTTGTGTTTATTGAAAAAACCAACACAAATACCGCATTTGTAGCGGAACAACTTGCGCGCTTCGTTAACTTGCCACTACGCCAAATTACATATGCTGGTCGTAAAGATAAATACGCAGTAACACAACAGTGGTTTGGCATACACGCCCCAGGCAAACCAGATTTCGATTTTAGCAATTTCGAACTGGAAGGCGTTAAAGTACTCAAACAAATGCGCCACAACAAAAAGCTGCGTACCGGTCAGCTTAAAGGCAACCACTTTACTATTACCTTGCGTCAGGTATTGCACCCAGAAGCTATTGAAGAGCGTTTGCAAGAAATAGCAGCACACGGGGTACCTAATTACTACGGCGAGCAACGCTTTGGGGTAATGCGCTTAAATGATATGGGTGAAGTGCAGCGTGGCGGAAACCTGGTAATGGCCGAACGCATGGTCAATGGCGAAACCATTAGGCATCGTAACAAACGCTCTATGGCGCTTTCAGCTCTGCGCAGCTGGCTGTTCAATGAAATGCTTTCTACGCGCCTTGAAAAAGGCACGTTTGATAAAGTAAACCATGGCGATGCACTGGTGCTTTCCGGGTCTAATAGCTTTTTCATCAACGAAGGTGCTGAAGGTTCAGAACAGCAACAAGATGCTCAACGTCGCTTTGCTGCCAAAGACGTGTGTCCTTCAGCGCCGCTTTGGGGTAAAGGTACACTTGTTACGCAAGCAGATTCCTTAGCTTTGGAACAGTCCGTTGCTGCGCAAAATAGCGAAGTTATCGATTTTCTAAGTCAATGCGGGTTCGAACAAGAGCGCCGAGCGATAAAAATTTGGCCTTCGCAGCTTGAATGGCAGAGTAAGGGTGATACATTTACTATCTCGTTTGCGCTTCCAAGCGGCTGCTTTGCAACCTCGGTCCTTAGAGAGTGCGTGGAGACCTTATCCCCCATTAACCGGGTTTAACAGTATTGATAAAAAAGTGTGGCGCGCAACAGATTTAACCTCGCGTAGCTGTGAATAAAAATAAAGGAAAGTACGCAACATCATGAGAGCTTCTAGAAAAGGAGACGCGTTAGCACAACTGCTTTATAACGAGGGAATACGTTCACAAGCAGTATTAAACGCCATTGCTGGTACGCCGCGGGAGAGCTTCTTGCCCGATGCGCTAAAACATAAGGCTTATCAAAATACGGCATTGCCTATAGGCCAAGGCCAGACAATTTCGCAGCCTTATATCGTTGCGAAAATGACAGAGCTATTGCTTGATAGCCCCAACAAACCTGAAAAAGTGCTGGAGATAGGTACAGGCTCAGGTTATCAAACGGCTATTCTTGCACAGCTTTTTGCGAAAGTTTTTAGTGTAGAACGTATTAAATCATTGCAGTTTCAAGCGAAGCGTCGAATGAATCAACTCGACCTTCACAATATTGCAATGAAACACGGCGATGGTTGGAAAGGCTGGGCGTCAAAAGGCCCATATGACGCCATTATTGTTACCGCTGCCGCTGCTAGCCTTCCGCAAGACTTGTGCGATCAGCTAAAAGAAGGTGGGCGACTTATAATTCCCGTGGGTAACGAACAACAATCGTTGCTGTGTATTGATAGGATTGAAGGGGAACTAAAAACGTCGACCATTGAATCGGTTCGATTTGTTCCTCTTGTAGCAGGAGAGCTAATGTGAAGCTTTTTGAGCCGTGTTATGACATGGCGTTACGCTGGGCGAGGCATCGCCACGCAACTAAATATTTAGGTGGGTTAAGCTTCTCAGAGTCAGTTTTCTTCCCCATTCCCCCTGACGTGATGCTTGCACCAATGGCCTTGTCGCAGCCTAATAAGGCATGGCAGTTTGCTCTAATTACAACCATTGCCTCTATTTTGGGTGGTATTGCTGGCTACTGGCTTGGTTACTTCGCGTTTGATGCTTGGCTAGCTCCGCTTATAGAAAGCTGGGGGTATACCCATAAAATTGAAACTGCAATGCAGTGGTTTAAAGATTATGGTGTATGGGTAGTCTTCTTAGCGGGTTTCTCACCCATTCCTTATAAGATCTTCACCGTTAGTGCCGGTTTTTTACAGATGGCTTTTCTTCCCTTTGTGCTTGCATCCGCCATTGGGCGCGGCGCGCGATTTTTCTTAGTTGCAGCTCTTATGCGCTGGGGAGGAGCCGCAATGGAGCAAAAGCTAAGACAGTACGTAGAAGTGCTTGGGTGGGCAGTTGTCATCCTTGCAGTAGTCGCCTATTTACTGCTGCGATGATATGCATAAGCCTCTTTTTTATATAGGTTTTTTGTTATATTTTTGTGTACTTATCGGGGGATGCGCAGGAAGAAGTGCTCCTGCCCCCGTTGTTTTATTAAATAGTCAAGTTTCAGATGGAAGCGAAGAGTACACAAAAAAAACCTATAAAGTACAACGAGGCGATACACTTTACGCAGTAGCTTGGTACACCGGAAACGACTATCGCGATTTAGCAAAATACAACCAGTTATCAGCCCCTTACACCATTTTTCCTGGTCAAATCTTAAAGGTTACACCACCCTCAAATGTAGCCGTAGCCCCCGTAAAACCTAAGGCGAAGACCAAACGGTCAACAACTCCGACCACCTCAAATGTAGACAAAAGTTTGGTTGACCGCCCATCGCCACCAGCGTATCGTGAAAGTGAAAAAGTTGTTAAGCCACAAAAAGTTACGACTGTCAAGAAGCCGTCACAAAGCGTCAAAGAACAAACGCCAACGAGCTTCCCAGGCAAAGTACAAAAGTGGGTTTGGCCTGCAGAAGGTAAGTTAGTTGGTACCTTCAGTAAGTCAGAGTCAGGCAACAAAGGAATTGATATCGCTGGTGCCAAAGGCAGTAAAGTCGTCGCAGCAGCAGATGGAAAAGTTGTTTACTCAGGGAGTGCCTTAAGAGGTTACGGTAAGTTAGTTATTATCAAACACACCGATACTTTCTTAAGTGCTTACGCCTATAACGACACTATTTTAGTTAAAGAACGAGAATGGGTGTCAGCGGGCCAGCAGATTGCAACCATGGGTGATAGCGGAACAAATTCGGTAAAACTTCACTTTGAAGTTAGGTATAGAGGGAAATCATTAGACCCGATGAAATACCTGCCAGTATTAAAATAATAAAAATAAATAACAATAAAAAAAGACAAAGGAGAAACGTCATAAGGTAAACCTTGTAGCAGGAGATTCATGATGGGTAAGTCAAATAAAGCCTTGGAATCAAAACCGCAAGATGACTTAGATGTCATCGATATGCCAGCTGATATGAAAGCAGACGAAACCTTAACAAACGACGCTGAACTAGAAAATGACGATGCCATTTTCAGTCAGGATGACCAACCTAAAAACCTAGATGCTACACAGCTTTATCTAGGCGAGATTGGTTTTTCACCACTGCTAACCGCAGAAGAAGAAGTTTATTTTGCGCGCCGCTCACTGAAAGGCTGCGAAGCCTCTCGCAAACGTATGATTGTTAGCAACCTTCGCCTTGTCGTAAAGATTGCTCGCCGTTATAACAACCGTGGATTAGCACTTCTCGATTTAATTGAAGAAGGTAACTTGGGTCTAATCCGTGCCGTAGAAAAGTTTGATCCTGAACGCGGATTCCGCTTTTCAACGTATGCAACCTGGTGGATTCGCCAAACTATCGAACGCGCTATTATGAATCAAACGCGTACTATTCGTTTGCCAATCCACGTAGTGAAAGAGCTAAACGTTTATCTACGTGCCTCTCGTGAACTTTCACAAAAGCTTGACCATGAGCCAACTGCAGAAGAAATTGCGGCGGCGCTTGATAAGCCAGTGGAAGATGTAACAAAGATGCTTCGTTTAAATGAACGCATTACCTCTGTCGATACACCTATTGGCGGAGAAAATGACAAAGCACTGCTTGATATTATTGCTGATGAGAAAGAGTTTAGCCCTGAAGAGAGCTTACAAGACTCTGATATCAAGAGTAATATCGTAACTTGGCTTGAAGAGCTAAATCCTAAGCAGCGCGAGGTACTCGCTCGCCGTTTTGGTCTTATGGGATATGAGCCTTCAACCCTTGAAGATGTAGGTGCAGAAATTGGCTTAACACGTGAGCGTGTTCGTCAAATTCAAGTAGAAGCACTTCGCCGTCTTCGCGATATGCTGGGTCATCAAGGTCTTTCATTAGAGAACTTGTTCGACCAAATGAAGTAGCTACTACTCATATTGCAGAGTAATGCTAAAATGCCAGTGTTGTGACGCTCTTAAACGAGCGTTTCAACACTGGCATTTTTTTATTTTAAATTCAAAGTAACCTAGCAAGCTTCTTCTCGTTCTGGCTATATTAGTTCCTTTCAAGCGTCACAAAAGTATAATCATGCGCATTCTTTTCATCGGCGCTATGTGTTTCTCGCGATACTTCAGTCCAACTTGCTGCTGCCTCATAATCTGGGAACTGGGTATCTCCCTCTACTGAAAGATCAATATACGTAAGGTACAGGGTATCCGCTCTATCTAAAAATGACTGGTAGATAGTACCGCCACCAATAATCATTACCTCGTCATTCTCTCCACTATCGTTACTTAGCGCTTTTGCGACCTCAAATGCTGATTCCGGCGAGTCGACCACGGTAGCGTCAGATAAGCTGTAGTCAGCATTAGTGGTAATGACGATATTTGGCCTACCAGGAAGTGCTTTGCCAATTGAATCGTAAGTTTTTCGCCCCATGATAACTGCCTTGCCTAAGGTGATAGCTTTAAAATGCTTCAAGTCAGCGGGTAAATGCCACGGCATATCATTGTCTGCACCGATAATTCTGTTTTTTGCCATAGCAGCAATCATCGCTATTTTCATTTTTTACACCTTCAGACTAAGTTCTAATTCTTCAAGGCAAAGTATATCAACATCAGATAGGAAATGCGCCAACACCTTAAAGCAAACAATAACAATTATCATTTGCATGCGTTGTAAAAGTAATTTAGTGTAGAGTTAGGAGGTAGCTACCATGCTTATAAATTATTTATGCCCTAAACATGCAGACTGGGTTTACAACAATCCAGAGCAAGCGCTACACGTAATGGCACGGGACGAAATGCAGGGCACTATGCTTATGCAAAGTGGTCAGTTAAGTGAAGCGATTCCCTATCTTGGTTGTGCATTTGATATCGCCGTCATACTTCTTGAAGTTGATGGTGGCGAAAACAGCGCTATGACGACTAAAATTATGAGTTTGACCAGTTTACTTGAAGATATTTATTTTCATTTGAGACTTAGCCATCACAGAAATGCCATAGTAGACAGAGCCCACACAGTAATAGAAGCTTCTAACAATATTGTAAACAACGAAATACCGCTGCGATTTGCGGTGTAGAAATGGTGTTCACCTTACAAAAAAGCTCGCACTTTGCTTTGGCAAATGTACGAGCTTAATGTTTTGTGAGTTGATTGCTAGTGACTGTTTAAATCACTAACTCACAGAATCTATCTTCGACCAGTGCTTCCGAATGGCTGTTAGTCAGCGACTGTTTCTCAACGACTGTTTCTCAGCGATTGTTTCTCAACGACGATACTCAACTTCCACGTCGTAATCGTCTTCGTCCCAGTCGTCGTCATCGAGATCGTCACCTAAACCATCTTCGAATTCATCGTGAGCCTCAAGCGTATTCTTGTGGTAAGTGTCCCACTTAAATTCCACTTCTTTCTTCTCTTCTTCCTCTTCTATTTCTGCTGGAAGAGTTTCAATGAAGTCCATAATGTCGTTACAGAGCGGATCTAAGTTCATCTTCTGGAACGCAGAGATTTGATAAACTGGGCCATCCCACTCTAACGCATCAATAACGTGCTGGCAGCGCTCTTCAGCTTCTTCTTCAAGCAGCAAATCAACTTTGTTAAATACTAACCAACGTGGCTTTTCAGCCAATTTAGGGCTGTATTTTTCAAGCTCTTCAATAATCGCTTTAGCATTTTCGGCAGGATCGGTTTCATCAACAGGGAAGATATCTACCACGTGAAGCAAGATACGGCAGCGCTCTAAGTGCTTTAAGAAGCGTATACCTAAACCTGCCCCATCGGCTGCACCTTCAATCAAACCAGGAATATCAGCGACAACGAAGCTACGCTGTGAGTCTTGGCGAACCACACCTAAGTTAGGCACTAGCGTAGTAAACGGGTAGTCAGCCACTTTAGGCTTAGCTGCCGATACAGAGCGGATAAAAGTTGATTTACCCGCGTTAGGCATACCGAGTAAGCCCACATCTGCTAGAAGCATAAGCTCTAGCTTAAGGTTGCGAATTTCACCAGGCGTACCATTAGTCTTTTGACGTGGGGCACGGTTAGTACTGCTTTTAAAGCGAGCATTACCTAAACCGTGAAAACCGCCTTGTGCCACTTTTAGTTTTTGACCATGACGAGTTAAGTCACCCAATACTTCACCAGTATCGCTATCAGTGGCGCGTGTACCCACGGGTACCATCACGGTAAGGTCTTGACCTTTCTTACCGATACAATTACTACCTTGACCGTTTTGACCGCGTTCAGCGCGATGAAAACGTTCGAAGCGATAATCGATCAATGTATTTAGGTTTTCATCGGCTTGTAAGTATACGCTGCCGCCGTCACCACCGTCGCCACCGTCTGGGCCACCTTTAGGTACGTATTTTTCCCTTCTAAAGCCAATGGTACCGTTGCCACCGTCACCGGCTTCAACGCGAATTTCAGCTTCATCTACAAATTTCATTTATCACTCCGGGCTGTAATGCCGTGGGTTGTTAACTTTTTAATGCGAATACTAAGTTTACACCAAATTACCCATGGGCGCTTTTGTGTCTGGTCAGCATTCTAAAAAACGAGAAGTAAAACCTTGCCTAGCGTTAATTCGTTCTAGAATTTACACGCTACAAATAAGAACAGTAAAAGAAAGAAAGGTTTCACAAAACAAAAAACCCCGCTTGCGCGGGGTTTTTCTAAGCCTGTTCGGCGAGAAGCTTTCGCGCTTACTCAGCTACGATGCTTACAAATTTACGGTTCTTCGGTCCTTTAACGTCGAACTGAACTTTACCGTCTTTTAGTGCAAACAACGTGTGGTCTTTACCGATACCCATGTTGTCACCAGCGTGGAAACGAGTACCACGTTGACGAACAATGATGTTACCAGCAAGAACAGATTCGCCACCAAAGCGCTTAACACCTAGGCGTTTACTCTCTGAATCACGACCGTTTTTGGTACTACCACCAGCTTTTTTGTGTGCCATGTGTTCGTGCTCCTATTATGCGTTGATACCAGTGATTTTCACTTCTGTGAACCACTGACGGTGACCCGCTTGCTTACGAGAGTGCTTACGACGACGGAACTTAACGATTTTTACTTTATCGCCACGACCGTGTGTAACAACCTCAGCAGTCACCTTACCACCAGCAACGATTGGTGTGCCGATTTTTACGTCGTCACCGTTGCTTACCATTAAAACTTTGTCAAATTCAACCGTTTCGCCTGGGGCTACTTCGATTTTTTCAAGACGAACGGTTTGGCCTTCGGCCACACGGTGTTGTTTACCGCCACTTTGGAAAACCGCGTACATAGTTAACTCCGCTCTGCGTCCACTGACGCTTCAATTCAAAAAACAGGGCGCGAATTGTACGTGAAACATCCGTAAATCACAAGCCCGATTCGCAGAAAAAATGATTATTTTTCCAACATGGGGCGAATTATGCCTCAATTGCTTATTTGATGCAGCTTCAAATGCTCAGAAACTATTAAAATTTCACAAATTATTTCGAGAAATCAGCAGAAAAGTAGGATCGCTAACTATGGAAACCTAGCCTATTTCCAAAAATTTTGGCGAAAAGTGCGAGCATAACTACAGCGAATTGATAAAGGCCGCTGGCGGTTGGACTTGAGCCGCTAGCGATCCGCGAAAGCAACTGGCGATCTGATTAAGCCATTAGCGGTCAAAGAAGCCATTAGCGATCTAGGAAAAATTTAACGATCCAATAGAGGCTATTTGCGATCGCCCAAACGAGATCCCGAATAGATCGGCACAATCGGTTAAAGGATAAAAGATTGTTTCTTACGAGATGAATTGTGTCCCTACTCGCTAGTAGGTCATAGTGCTACTTTTTGTAGTTTTACTTTCCGATTACCTATTGGATCGCAAGTTTAGATCGTTACGCTCCCCTTTTGCTTGATACAGGATCCATGAATTTACGTAAACGATCATCCGGTTTAATTGCTCGGCTAAATAGCTCGCTTAATTGCTCGTTTTAGTAACCAGTGGAGCGTATTGCTATTCAAACATAAAATGTTAAAAAATCGCCCTTTGGAAGGAAAAACAATTAAGAGTGCCTATAATTATAAGAAATTGTATACGGAAGTATTAATGGGCAAGGCTCAAGTAAGCGAATACTGTAAATTAGATACTATTGGAAAAACAATATTCCAAAGAATTGAGAAACTCTGATGAAAAATGCTTTTATGCAATTTCTAAAACGAGTTTAAGCGTAATTAAGAAATTACACGTAAATACGTTAAGCCGTCATTTTTTAAGACAATTTGGTGGATAGTACAAATGATTAAGGTACAATCGCCAGCAACCATTGCCCAAGACGTAAGAGTAAGTATTTATTGCCATGCCTATGGATATAGATCAAATCCGCGCCCTGTCTAATGATGATATGCAGGCGGTTAACCAGCTGATTCAACAACAAGTCGATTCTGATGTTGCGCTTATTAATCAGCTTGGCTTTTATATTGTAAACAGTGGCGGCAAACGCTTACGCCCCCTACTTACCGTGTTAAGTGCGCGGGCAATGGGCATAGGTAACAACGACCATCACACCCTTGCAGCCATTGTAGAATTCATTCATACCGCGACACTGTTGCACGACGATGTGGTTGACGAGTCGACCATGCGCAGAGGTCGGGAGACTGCGAATGCTATCTTTGGTAATCAGGCCTCGGTATTAGTAGGTGACTTTCTTTACACCCGCTCTTTCCAAATGATGGTAAGCCTAAAACGCATGCGCGTTATGGAAATATTGTCGGAAGCCACGAACCAAATAGCAGAAGGCGAAGTGTTGCAGTTGATGAATTGTAACGATGCCAGCACTACCGAAGCGCGCTACTTTGACGTTATCTACGGTAAAACGGCCCGTCTGTTTGAAGCAGCAACACAGTTAGCGGCTGTTTTAACTGACCAAAACGAGCATATTGAACATGCTATGCAAGAATATGGTAAGCACTTAGGCACAGCCTTTCAGCTTGCTGATGATATTCTTGACTACATGGCTGACAGCGAAGAAATGGGTAAAAATGCCGGTGATGACTTAGCTGAGGGTAAACCTACCCTGCCATTACTGTACGCTATGTGGCACGCAAAGAATGATGACGATAAAGCACTCATTCAAGAAGCCATTGAGCAAAGCAATGGCCTGCCACATTTAACCCGTATTCAAGGTATTATGGAAGAAACCGGCGCTTTGGACTACACACGAGAATGTGCCCAAAAAGAAGTGCAAATGGCCATTGATAGTCTAAATGCTGTAGAAGATTCTGAATACAAAGAAGCGCTTATTGCGCTGGCGCATATTTCAATTGAGCGTACGAGCTAACTAGCGATAAATAAACAATTGTCGATAAGTGATATGAGTAGGCGTGTTGTAAGCAACACGCCTTTTTTATTGGCGTTAACCAATTACTAAAACTAACTACTTATTGAAACGCTAACCTTCAAGCATAAAACCTACAAGCCCTACTAAGAAGCCAAGAATACCGCCTAGGGGTGGTAGCCAATGGTTTTCCATACGGATTTGCGGTGCTATATCCTGGAACACTGAATAAAGAATACCACCCGCAGCAAACAGCATAATCCCACTCATGACCACTGGGAACTGGGCTAAGTAGTAAAAGCCTAGCAAACTGAATAAGGGCCCGAGTAACGCCATCAGAACAAAGATAACAATAAGTTTATTGCTGCGCTGTTTGTTTTTGGGCAACATCTCTCTGTAGGCGTTAAACCCTTCAGGTAAATTTTGAACCGCAATCAATAGGCCTAATAGCATGGTACCTCCGCCTAAAGCTGCCGTGGTACCAAGGGCGATAGACTCTGGCACAAAGTCACTGAGCATAGCGGCTAACTGGCTGCCTGCGGTTTTCTTTTTCGCTAAATAAATATCAAGGGCCATAAAAGCTAAGGCGCCACCAATAAAACACAATATGGCAGCAAATACCGATACGTCTTTTATCCCTTCTGGCACAAGCACAAGACCTACCGCCGAAATAAGCGCCCCTGCCCCAAGTGCTAAAATGCCGTGACGTAACTCTTTTTCTAACCACTTAGGTTGAATACCTTGGTACGTCGCTAAAATAGCGCCCGCGGGCATGGCAAGGCCAGCTACCGTTGCCATTACCAATAAACCTACAATATCGCCTTGTGACATAAAGACTCCTTTCTCGCTTTTGTCAGTACATGTTTATTTATTAATTACTTCACACAGCACCATTGGTTTACAAGTAATTCCAATCCGCATAGATAATTGCCCATTCAGAAGGCGCTCGCAAGCTTCATAGCGAAGCGTGGGAATGCAGGAATGGCTGTTCCGTTTCAGATTGCCAGAATAATTTAAATTTCAGAGCCTTTTTCTAAACGCGTAACAAAAAAGAGCAGCCTAAGGCTGCTCTTTGCATTCATGATGATGGGTTGTGTTAGCTATTAGCTATGCTCAAAAAAGCCCGATTAATTTAAATCTAAATCTCGAGTCATATTCTCGTTCTTATCGCGATGCACAATAATATTGTCTTCAATACGAATACCGCCAAACGGCTTGTATGCATCAATTGTATCCCAGTTAATGTATTTAGACGCAGGCGTCGCTTTTAGGTCTCGAAGCAAGCTTTCGATGAAGTACAAGCCAGGTTCAATAGTGAAAACCTGACGGGCTTCAACCATACGCGTACAGCGCAAGAATGGATGATCGTCAGGAGCAGGCTTAGGCGTACCGCGATCGTCGTTTACAAGTCCACCTACGTCGTGCACCTGAAGGCCTAAGAAGTGACCAATGCCGTGTGGGAAGAACGTGCGCGTAATCCCCATTTCTACGATTTCTGGCGGCGTTAAATTCACCATGCCGGTATCGTGAAGAATTTGTGCAATGCCGTCATGGGCTAGCAAGTGAATGTCTGTGTAAGCTACGCCAGGTTTCAACGAATCAACCAAGGTCAGCGTTACCTTATCTACCGCCTGAATAAGGTCGCGGAACATTGCTGAGTTCTGAACACCGTCTTGAGCATAAGTACGCGTAATATCTGCCGCATAGCCATGATAATTCGCACCTGCATCAATCAGAAAAGAACGTGATTCTTTTGGCGCTACTGTATCGCACTGCATATAGTGAAGAATTGAAGCATGCTCGTTAAGTGCCACAATACTGGTGTAAGGCACATCGTTATCGCCTTGTCGGCTTGCCGTTGCATAAGCAAGGTTAATATCAAACTCGCTTTTTCCTTCACGGAAGGCTTGCTCAGCGGCCTTATGACCTGCTACCGCTAACTTGTTAGCTTCGCGCATACAATCTAGCTCGTAATCGGTTTTATAAGCACGTTGATAGTGCAAATAATGTAACACGCGGTCTGGGTTTACGTTATCAAAGCCCAGCGCTTTTGCCACTTCAATATATTCGCCTACATAAGCCAAACGGCTTTTGTCATAAGGCAGGAATTTCTCTACTGCATCGGCCTGTTGAAGCAATTTAATGTCGAAGCTGTCAGTCCAGAAATCATTTGGCTCTGGCGGCACCTTATGCCAGAAGTCTTCGGGACGATAGAAAATAAGCGTAGGCTTGTCTACACCGTTCACCACCAGCCAACAGTTAGGGTTATCAATAACTGGCACCCATGCTTTGAACTGCGGGTTTACCTTGAATGGGTAGTGATTATCGTCTAAGAAAAGGCGCTTGCCCTGCCCCGAGTGAATCACTAGCCCGTCAAGTCCTTCTCGCTGTAATGCTTCGCGAGTACGAGCTTGAAGCTCTTCGATATGCTGTTGGTAGGTTGCTTTATGTTGCGACATAGCCCCTCTTATCTTTTTAGTCGTTAGATGGAACACATTAGCCACTAGTGTATCACGAGGCCAACATGACGTGCATGCTGACCCCGACCATTGCGCTGTGGTTTACGGTAAGTCGCTAGAGCTCGCCGCCGCACAAGGTAAACCCTGTGTACCTGGGTACGCCCCCCTTACATCGCTATCGTGGCGCTAGTTGCAGTGTGCCTGTTACCGGATGTGTACTGACCGCATCAGCCGATGGGATCATATCTTGGGTAAGTTGAGGGAAGATATTCTCGTTTCCACCTAACTGGTGGTCGTAGATATGCTGGTACGCCATTACCGCTTTTACGTAGGCGCGAGTTTCTTTATAAGGGATATTCTCAATCCAGATATCGACCGGAAGCGCTTCATCAGCAGGCAGCCATTCCAACACTTTACGCCATCCCGCGTTGTAAGAGGCAGAAACCAGCACCGGGTTATTATTGAGCTTGTCCATTAAGTAACGAAGGTACTGCACACCATAATCAACGTTGTCATCGACTTTAAACAGCTTGTTTCTACTTACTTTCTCTTTTGCCACGTAACGCGCTGTTCCTGGCATTAGCTGCATTAAACCTGCCGCTCCAACAGGCGAGATAGCGTCACTTCTAAACGAGCTTTCGCGACGTGCAATAGCCATAGCCAGTGACTTCGAAATGCTATAGGCCTGCGATTTTTCGCTAAATACATCGCTAAACGCTAGTGGGAACCGGCGCTCAACATCGTCCCAATAGCCGCTTCTTGCGAAGCTGGTAATTGCTTGGTCGTATAAACCCCACTCGTACGCCAAAATGCCCGCATCGGTTACTTTTGATTTGGGTAAATGTGACAGTAAATAGAACCACTCACGGCGCGCTTCTGTGGTTCTGTCTAACCTGAAAAATTCTACAGCGCGCATGGTAGCGGGGGTTTTCGCTACACTGGCTATAGCTGCCGTGTCTCTTGGCGCTGGCGTATGCGCAAGCGATGGAATTTCGCCTACATGTGCACTGGCCATAAAGCCATAATAATGTCGCTCTTGCGCAAGTTCTTTATACAACACAGTTGCCTGCATAGTTTGACCAAGCGCTTCTAAGGCACGAGCTTTCCAGTAACGGAAATTTTCTTCTTGCTGCAGGTTAACCGGGGCGTTATCAATAACATCAATCACCTCCTGCCATTTCTTCATGCGCAACAAATGAGAAACGTGCCATAGCTTTACATCATCACTGGCGCCGTTAACATCAGCTAGTTCTAGCCACTGATGGGCTTGGGGAAGGCGGTCTAGTGTGTAGCTAAGCGCTATTGCTCTTCGCATAACGTGTTGCTGGGCTTTGGAAAACACGATCTTATCGTTGTAGCGGTTAAATACCTTGCCCGCTAAATCAGGGTTTCGCCAGGCTAGTTTTTCTATTGCCCACACTATTACCTCAGCTTCATACGAAGTATTTTTAAGTGGGAAAAGCGCGGTTTTATTAACGCGGCTGGTGTCGCGGGTTACCGATAACCATGCGTCTGCAATGTATTGCTTATCGCTGGGAAGTTGGCGTTTTAGGTAAGAGATAATACTTCGGTTGTCTTCTTTTGCCGCAATTTCAATGCGTTTTATCACCATGTCTGGCGTCATCATGCCTGCTTTTTTCCACTTCGCAAAAAGCGGATCGCATTCGTCAGGCTGGGACTGACCATGAAGCCAAAGCGCATCCACTTCATGGAGAATATCTTGTTCGCTTTCACCTTCTTTTAAACGGTAATTAAGCGCAACACAGGTAAGCCGCGCGCCCATACCGGGGCGATAATTTTCTAGAAAGGTGCTGCGGTAATCTTTTTTAGCTAAGTAGTTGAGCCACTTGTAGCGCACCCCGTAGCTTACTGGCTGACCGTTAAAGTCGTCCAAAAACTGACTAACTTCGCGCTTTGTTTTGATTGACATGGTGCGCTCTAGTTTAAGCCGTAGCAGGTACGGATAAAGTGGATAATGCGCTAACTCATAAATGTCGTTATCAAGGTGTTGAAGGCGGTGTTTCGAGTAAGTAAGTAGCTTCTTTTCAACTTCTAAATAGCGGGCACGATCGCTTTCGAAAATATCATTGGGTAGCGTTAACGGCTGTGCAGCCCATGCGCTGATAGAAAAAACTGAAGAAAGCGAGCAAACTAGCGCCCCCACTAGCGTGGCGAGTAATTTATTGTTTTTTGTCAGCGAGCGCTGACCTAACCTCGAACTAAAATTAAAACCAGACACAATAGAACTCCTACCCTGCTCTACACTCGAACGCTTATGAGCGCTGGCAACTTTGCCTAATCGAGCTGATTGTAAAATGTTGCTGATAAAGCAGCATTACGACTGACCCACTACATTTGTTTTATAAACAAAGGGAAAATTTCAGCCTGGCTCCGTGCCAAAGAAGATGTTGTGCCAGCTGTCGTTAGCTATGCTTTACAAACATAGTTGACATGATTGTAGATTATTCTTTTGCTGGATTGGCGCTTTGGGCCAATAACGCTCATTATACAACCACCAATACCGAAATGAAGTGTGAATTCGATATTTAGACTTGAATTTAAGTCATCGGACCACTACCTTAGACAAATTGAAACGCTTGTTTGATTTTTTGTTGAAATTTTGTGTGGCTTTGTAAAGAATCTAGCCACCCTAACGCGTTAGTGAATGCATACGACCCTACAAATTAGTTGGATTACTTCACTAACATCCTGGCCAATGCCGAAGGAGATGATAATGATATACACAGGCAAAAGTCTTTCCGTCAGCCTGTTAGATGACGGCTTTGCTGAGCTGGTATTCGACGCCGAAGGTTCAGTAAACAAGTTCGACCGCCAAACCGTGAGCGAACTTGATGAAGCAACTCAAGCCCTACTTGCTAAAGGCGATGTAAAAGGCTTAGTAGTACGCAGTGCAAAACCTGCATTTATCGTAGGTGCTGATATCACTGAGTTCACTGGCCTTTTCGCTATGGACGATGCCGAAGTACTACAGTGGGTTGCCAATACGTCACAAGTATTCGACCGCTTCGAAGACCTACCTTTCCCTACCATTGCTGCAGTTAACGGCTTCGCGCTAGGTGGTGGCTGTGAGATGGCATTGGCGTGTGACATGCGTATTGCTGACACCACCGCTTCAATTGGTTTGCCAGAAGTTAAGCTAGGCCTTATGCCTGGTTTTGGTGGTACGGTTCGTCTACCTCGCCTTATTGGTGCAGACAATGCCCTTGAGTGGATGACCACTGGCCGCGACAGAAAAGGCGCGAAAGCCCTTGCTGAAGGTGCAGTTGATGCAGTTGTAGCACCAGAGGCGCTAGTTGAAGGCGCGCTTTCAATGGTGAAAGACGCCGCTGACGGTAAGTTTGATTGGCAAGCACGTCGTGCAGTTAAGAAAGCCCCGCTACAGTTAAACAAAAACGAAGCCATGATGAGTTTCTCTACTGCTCAAGCTATGGTATTTGCACAAGCTGGCAAACATTACCCAGCTCCTCACAAAATGGTTGAGACTGTTCAAAAAGCAGCGGGCCTAGACCGTGAAGGTGCACTTAAGCTTGAGAACGAAGGCTTTGTAGCCCTTGCGAAAACCGACGCAGCGAAAGCGCAAATTGGTATTTTCCTAGCCGACCAGCTAGTTAAAGGCAAAGGTAAAAAGCAGGCGAAAGCAGCCACTAAGCAGTCTAAGCTTAACGCTGTACTAGGTGCGGGCATCATGGGTGGCGGTATTGCATACCAAAGCGCTGTGAAAGGCACGCCGGTAATCATGAAAGACATTAATCAAGGTGCACTAGACCTTGGCCTTTCAGAAGCAGCGAAAATTCTTGGCAAAGGTATGCAGCGCGGTAAAGTAGACGCGACTAAAATGGCGCAAACACTTAACGCTATTACGCCTACCCTTGAGTACAGCACACTTAAAGATGCAGACCTTGTCATTGAAGCGGTTGTAGAAAACCCGAAGGTAAAAGGTATTGTACTTAAAGAAGTAGAAGACAATGTAGCAGATGACGCTATTATCTGTTCAAACACTTCAACTATCTCTATTAACCAGCTAGCTGAAAGCCTAGACAAGCCAGAACGCTTCTGTGGTATGCACTTCTTTAACCCAGTGCACCGCATGCCGCTTGTTGAAATTATTCGTGGCGAAAAAACCTCTGAAGAAACCATCAATGCAGTAGTAGCGGCAACCCTTAAAATGGGTAAAACCCCTATTGTGGTTAACGACTGCCCAGGGTTCTTGGTAAACCGCGTATTGTTCCCATACTTTGCCGGCTTCAGTAAGCTACTTATCGACGGCGCAGACTTTGTTGCAGTTGATAAAGTAATGGAAAAAATCTTCGGCTGGCCTATGGGCCCAGCGTACCTAATGGACGTTGTAGGTATCGACACTGGCGATCACGCAGCAGATGTAATGGCTGCGGGTATTCCAGAGCGTATGGCTCGCCTAGACAACGACCCTGTAACCTTGTTCTACAAAGAAGAGCGTTTAGGTCAGAAGAACGGTAAAGGTTTCTACAACTACGGTGTTGATAAGCGCGGTAAGCCTAAGAAAACACCTGCTGAAGAAGCATACGCACTAATGGCGCCACACGTAGCTGAGAAGACAGACTTTGAAGCTGACGACATTATTGCACGCCTTATGATCCCTATGGCAAACGAAGCAATTCGCTGCCTGGAAGAAGGCATTGTAGATAGCGCAGCTGAAGCAGATATGGCGCTACTTTACGGCTTAGGTTTCCCTCCATTCCGCGGTGGTATTTTCCGTTGGATTGAAACCATTGGCTTGGCGAACTTTGTTGCTATGGCAGATAAGTACGCTGAACTTGGTCCAATTTATCAGATTTCAGATGGCGTTCGTGAAATGGCCGCTGCTGGTAAATCCTATTTCGCATAAGACCCGGAGGAAAATCTAATGAAAGAAGTGGTCGTAATCGATTGCGTACGTACCCCTATGGGTCGTTCAAAAAACGGTGTTTTCAGAAATGTGCGTGCAGAAGACCTATCTGCAGCGCTAATGACCGCGCTACTAGAGCGTAACCCTGGCGTAAACCCAGCGGAAATTGAAGACATCATTTGGGGCTGTGTTCAGCAAACTAAAGAACAAGGCTTCAACGTTGCACGTAACGCGCAACTACTCACACAAATTCCACGCACAACAGGCGCGGTAACGGTTAACCGTTTATGTGGTTCATCAATGCAGGCCCTTCACGATGCAACAAGCGGTATCATGAGCGGCCGTGGTGACATTTACATGATTGGTGGTGTTGAACACATGGGTCACGTACCGATGAACTACAACATCGACTTCCACCCAGGCCTTGCTAAATACACAGCAAAAGCGTCGGGTATGATGGGTATGACAGCTGAGCTGCTTGGCCGCCAAAACGGTATTACTCGTGAGCAACAAGATGCATTTGGTGCGCGCTCACACCAGCTAGCGCACAAAGCACACCTTGAAGGCCGCTGGGCTAACGAGATTGTGCCTGTTGAAGGTCACGATGCAAACGGCGTATTAAAGCTAATTGACTACGATGAAGTAGTACGCCCAGAAAGCACAGCTGAGAGCATGGCGGCGCTTCGCCCAGTGTTTGACCCAGTAAACGGAACCGTTACTGCGGGTACGTCTTCTGCGCTGTCTGACGGAGCATCTGGTATGCTGCTTATGTCGGCAGACCGTGCGAAAGAGCTTGGCCTAACGCCACGTGCGAAAATTCGCGCAATGGCTGTGGCTGGTTGTGATGCGGCAATTATGGGCTACGGTCCAGTTCCAGCAACACAGAAAGCCCTTAAGCGTGCTGGCCTTACTATGGACGATATTGAACTTGCTGAGTTTAACGAAGCGTTCGCGGCGCAGGCACTATCGTGCATTAAGCAACTAGGTTGGATGGACCACCTAGATACTAAGATTAACCTTAACGGTGGTGCGATTGCACTTGGTCACCCACTAGGTTGTTCTGGTTCACGTATCTCGGGTACGCTTATCAACCTAATGGAATCGCAAGACGTAAGCCTAGGTTTAGCGACTATGTGTATTGGTTTAGGCCAAGGTATCGCTACCGTATTTGAGCGCGTATAAGCGTTTATATAAGAGCGTTTAAAGCTAAATTTTGAAAAGGGCCTTCGGGCCCTTTTTTGTTGGTTTTAATTACCCTTCAGATTACTTCAAAACACGAGATAAAGGACTTACCACACCCTGCGCACCTTGCTGAAGCACGTGGGTGTAAATTTGCGTAGTTTTCACATCTGAATGCCCTAACTGTGTTTGCACCGTTCTAATATCAGCCCCTGATTGCAGTAAGTGCGTTGCAAAAGAGTGGCGCAGCGTGTGAGGCGTTACTTTTTTCTTGATGTCGCAGGTTTTAGCCGTGTTTCGAATTGCTTTTTGTATATTCGATTCATCAATATGATGCCTTCGCACTTTTTTGTTTTCAGGATCGACAGACAATAGAAGATGGAAATAAATACTGCCATCCTAACTCTCTGGGCGCGTTTTTGTATTTCAAACGTAATCGGTGAGGTAGATAAACGCCTGCGTATTTAGGATTTTCTAAATCAGCCGCCAAGAAGCTTTCTACCATAGCGATTTGTCGTGTAAGACCCGGTTTTAGTTCCGCAGCCAAGGTTACAATGCGATGCTTACCGCCTTTCCCATCCCATATGCGAATAGCGTTGTAGTCAAAATCAATATCTTTAACTCGTAGTCTAACCGCTTCCATTAGTCGCAGCCCACTTCCGTAAAGTAAAGATATGGGCAATTTTAAGTTGGCAGGGATTTGCTCGAAAAGAGAAACGACCTCTTCCTGCGTTAATGCAACTGGAAGCTTGGCTTGCCGACGACTTAAAACAAAGTTGAGTTCGCAAGAAAGTGGACGTTCTAATATATCGCGATACAAGAACGCCAGTGCATTTAGCGCGCTAGCCTGAGTAGCTGGAGCTACGTTTTTAGCGTTAACTAGGTGAGACAGAAACACTTCAACTTCTTGGTCTCCCATTTCAGATGGGTGCCTATTGTTGTTGAAGCGAATAAAGCTAATTATCCATTTACTATAGAGTTCAATCGAACGCTTCGCATAGCGACGGTTGTGCATATGCTCTATCACCATTTGCATGAACATTGATTTCATTTTTTTGATTTTAATTACTGTAAATAAATACAGAATTACGGTTTTTGATGCGACCGTAAAATAAAAAGGAAAGATTCCGTACTTAAGTGCAGTATTTTCAGATACTAAGTGTAGGTTATTGATGAAAGGGTATTTACGTGCGAAAGTAAGAAAACTATAAATGTGATATATGGAAATTATCCGCCTTGCATAAAGGATTTTTTCCTTACACTAAATTGTTATGTGCTTCTACGATATGGATATTTTAATTGTTTGAATTAGCCTTAATAGCAGTAATTGCAACTATCCTAAATGCGTTAACTGTAGAGTTTCATTGCAGGCTTCAAACTCGCCATATAGCTAAACAAAGAACAGTTTCTAATTTGATTAAGCATTATCTTTTAATGCTACCTTTTATTTTCGGCATGCTGCTCTTCCTATCTATTATTCAAACCAAAATTAACCAATTGGGTATCAGCTCTATTAGAGAATCTTTGTTGTTATTGGGTTTGGTTGTTCTTTTTTTATCGCCTTTTATCTATATCATGGACTGGCGCTATCCAGGTTTAGTCAGCAAAATGGAAAACTGGAGAAAAGGAGTATCAGATTAAATGCAAATTCTAGGTAATTTTAGGGACGCACATAACAAAAAAATCAAGTCACTCACTGCGTTCGCTGGGACGCATACATGCGGGGCGGCTTCGCCATTATGCCCCACATGCCTGCGCCCCTTATTTAAAAGTTATGTGCTTTTGTCGGCAATAAGGAGTTTCCAGCATGGCAAAAATTAGTCGAAAGAAGTTTATTGAATCTGTTGGTGCAACGTGTGCTAATTGGCAATGGAGTTGGTCATTCATCAATGTAGAAGAAAAATTCATCATTTTCGGGGAGTGGGACGCTAACGCTGACGGGTTAATTTTTAGTGAAGACTGGAATGGCCCTGGAAGTAAGCAGTCCCGAGAGCACATCCGTTTAGTTGAGGAAGAAGGTTATTTATTAAAAACTTTCCCGATGGAATATGCTCAAACTGAAGATGGCAAACCTCAAATCAAATCCTTCAAACCAGAACTAACGGTTAAGCGTGTCTTTAACGTGAGTTCAAATTGGTACGTAGCTACACCTGAGCGCATTGCTTTACCCCCCGAAGAGGTGCAATATCCAGAGATTTACAAGGAAGGTGCTACAAAAAAAGTTTCTGTGAATATTTATGAAAGAAACTCTGAGGCTAGACGTAAGTGTATAGCTAAATATGGTTATTCTTGCCAAGTTTGTGAATTTGACTTTGAAGAAAAATATGGTGAATTGGGTAAAGAGTTCATCCACGTCCATCATCTGGTGCCCCTGTCTGATATTAAGAAAGAGTACAAGTTAAATCCAACCAAAGATTTGGTACCCGTATGCCCTAATTGTCATGCAATGCTTCATAAAACGCAGCCACCATTACTGATCGAGCAACTGAAAGAGATCCTTCGTAAAAAAAGCACATAACAAACGCATTAAGGGTGGACGCAAAAAGCTTGGCTGCGCTCATTCTTCGCTTAGTATAGCCAAGCTTTTATGCGCCATTTATGCGGGCGTTGGTATGACTCCCTTTGTCAACCCTGAGCGAGTGCATCCCTGACATTCTTTCAGTCCATAATTAGCTTTGTTTCTCAATTAAAATAAATGAGCTAACGCACCGGATGAGGCAGTAATGTCGTCGGTTGGTATGCTGGTATTCGTAGATTACTTATTCATTAAATAAGCAGAGCTGACCTTACGTGTTCCGCCGTAGCACCTTCTCATCAGTCTATGCTCGTGGGTCAATCACGATTAAGTGATTGCCATCATAACGCCCTCGTAGGTTGTGCCACATTCCGCGGCCTGATCCGAATGCGTTAGCTCAAACTCGTTTATCATGCAGGTACTCGGCTCAGTCTTAGTTTTGGGTTAACCGGTGTAAGTACCACTTCCTTTGCAATAGCCCAGATGTATGCCGCCATTTCTCTAGCTATTGCGGTAATGATTAAGTTGTAGTGTTTTCCCTTTTTACTCATGCGCTGATAGCGTTTGCACAAACGCAATTGCGCTTTCCAGGCAATATCAACGATGTCTTTAGGTAAGCCTTCCTGCCTTAACTGTAATTCGGTAGAGACATTGGCCGGATAACGATAGCTGTGTGCACCTTCAATCAGTAAACGCCTTTCTCTTCCATTTCCCGCTTTAGTAATGGCGCCTAATTGTCGCTTTCCACCTGATGATTGTTCACTGGGAACTAAGCCCAGATAAGCCATGAGCTTTCTGGGATGGTCGAAGCGGTGTAAATCACCGAGCTCTGCCACCACACCAACAGCAACGAGCAATCGAACGCCTCGCATCGCCTGAACGGCTTTCACTACTGGATAATAACGCCATTGATGTACATGGTGGGTTAACTCATTGTCGAGCCTTTCCAGTCGCAGGATACGTTCCTCAATGGTTTGCAGTTGTTCCTGCAAGACAATTTGCTGGGCTGGATGAGGTAAAATAAGTTCGGTGAGCCAGCGCAGATGCTTCTTCGACCAGTTGGCAGTGCCTTCATAACGTATGTTGTTGCGAAGTAATAAGGCTTTGAGTTGATACTTTGCTTCTTTTAAATCCTTCATTGCGGCTTCTCGAGCTCGAGATAAATCCCGCACAGCTTCATCTTCCGGTTCGGGCACATAGATGGGTGTAAGGTCTTCAGACTTTAGCGACCTAACGAGTTTAAGCGCATCTCGGCGGTCGGTTTTAATTCGCTCTCCTGGCTTTTTGGGAATAAGAGACGGAGCCACTACATAGCAACAATGCCCAAGACTGGTAATGAGACGATAAATCCAATAACCACATGGCCCTGCTTCGTAAACAACGTGAAGTGTTGCACCAGGGTATTTAGATTCAAACTGGCGGAGCAGCTTTTTGACACTGACCTTAGATGAGGGAATACGCCCATAATGAACCGGGGTTGCACCTCGCTGTTCTTCACAATAAGCAACCTCATGAAACTCTTTATGCGTATCCAACCCTATAAAAATCATGCTATGTTTGTTCATGCTAGCCTCCAAATTGATTTAGTATTGAACAAACTAATTATGGCTCTGGCTGAAAAGTTAACCCACGAAAATGCGGGGGCTAGCACTTTTACAGGGAGTCATTGTGTCTATGCGCCAAAGCGTACAGGATTTACATCCATACTTTTATGAAGGATTCTTATGATCAGAATTTCCTGACTGCCCGTTTGTTTGTAGAAAATAACATGGCTACCTTGAGGAAATTTTCTGTATCCATCTCTTATTTCGTCGCAGCTTTTACCAATATCAGGATTTTCTGACAACATCCAAAATGAATCGTCGAATTGTTTAAGATATACATTACGCTGTTGTCGGCCCCATTTCCTTTGAGTAAACCATGCAATATCTTTGAGATCTGATTTTGCTAGTACGGTTAACTTAACCGGTTTCACTCTTTTAATTCACCGTCTAGTTCTGATATCAGATGCTCAAGGTCGTATTCAGCTTCGCCGCTTTCTTCACCTGCTACAAGTAATTGACGCAGAGTGTTTAATTTGGTTTCCTGTGTTTCTAGCAAGCGAAGAGCTGAACGAATCACCTCGCTTGCTGAACCATACCGACCAGTTTGAATTTGGCTAGCAATAAAGCCATCAAAATGGTCTCCAAGGGTAATGCTGGTGTTTTTAGCCATCTGGTTTCTCCAAGTACCAATATATACCTAATTATGGTACTTGCGCGTTGTAAGTCAATAGCGCATAACAATCACATTAAGCCGTTCGCAGGTTCGCTGGGGCGCATACATCTGGGAAGGCTTCGCTATTATGCCCCACATACCTATACCCGTTATTTAAAAGTTAGGTACTTCTTGGTTAACCCCAAAAATCATTTTCATTATTTAAGAAAGGGAGCCTATTTAAATGGAACATAATTTTGCAACTCAGGGCATGGTCAGTTTCTTATTTGGTATTTTTTGAGCATACTGGGCTCAAGAGACGGGCAGGAATGCTTGGCTCTGGTTCTTCTTTGGATTATTTTTGCCTCCCATTGCCGGCATTGTTTTATGCATTAAAAATAGCAGTGATAAAAAAGAAGTAATCTCGTCTTTGCCACCGCATTTGGCTCAAAGAATCAAAGCACGAGAAAAGGCGATGAAGTAATGTGCCCATCACATCATTTGCAAAAAAAGGAATTATGATGTTTTATTTTGAAGTTATTCTCTTTATCTTTTTTGTTTATTTTATCAGTTTCGGCTATAGGAAAAATAACCGGAATATGATGTTACTTGGCTCATTTTGTCTTTTCTTATCTCTCTCCGCAGGGGGATTTGTTGAAGGTGTTAACAAAGGGTTCGCTGAGAAGTCTCAAGAACTAAAACAAAGCAAAGTTACTGGGTAACGAATCAAAGGGCATATTACAAGCGCTGTAATTTGCTCACAGCGTTCGCTGGGACGCAGATACGTGGCCTGCTTCGCATTACAGCCCACAAGTCTGCGCCCGTTTTTGGAAAGTAATGTGCTACCAAAATTATCACAAGTAGAAGGAATTATTTATGAATATCAACGCGACACTTTTCGGTCAAATCATAATCGTTTTAGCAATACTCATGACTGTAGCTGGCTATTATCTCGGAAAGCGTAAAACCACCACACCTGTCGTAACCTCCGTAATTGGTTTTTTCACGGCTTTTATCCCGCCCCTATCGCTAATATTTTTAATTGTTTTGGTTCTTAAGAAAGATGTAGAAGAAAACGGTCATTTCATGAATGCACCGAAATAAAGCAATCGACACACTCGTTTCGCAAGCGGGGAAATGTACTCGTGGGGCGGTTTCCCCATTATGCCCCACACGCCTACGCCCGTTATTTAAACGCTATGTGGCTATGAAGCTTTGCATTATGTAGAAGGACTTTTTATGAAACTTTACCCTTACCAAACGATACAAACTGTAAACCTACCCACTCTTTTATTCGCAGCTAGAGCTCTTGGTATTTTCGCTTATATATTCTCTTTTTTTACTGTTCTACTATGGGGCGCAGCTTTTGTTGTCGACCCTAGAGTCAGAGAAACTTGTTTATTTGTTAGCATAGGCACATTTTCCGCTACTATTTGCTTTCTAGTTGTTAGCGGCTTATGCGCTGCGGTTGTTTCTTGCGAACAAAAATACACTCAAGGATAGAAGGCTACATATCAAATCAGTTCTGCGGGGCATTAGCTGTATAAGGAAGATCCTATAGTCTCAATTCATCGCACTATGTTAGATGGTTAAGAGATCTTCAATCTATACATAACTGCCCCTTAGTGGATGTTATAAGTACTATTAGGATTTATTCGCAATGGAATACGAAGCAATTAAAGTCCAAAGGGCTGCAATTTTGATAAAAGTAGCTATGGCAGCCGTAATTCTTATAGAAGCAGTCGCTTACCAAAACACTAAGACACTGAACTTCGGTTCTATCACCATGACATTGGGCGTCTTATGTTTATTATGCGGATTGTTGTTATCGCCGTATATGTTAACCATGCCAGTGAAGGCTTGGTTCAAACAAAATGTAAGCGTCAACTCAGTGAGTAGTAAATATTTTCTTTGCGCTTTTATACTTTTATGTGTTGGCTCAATGATGCACGTATAACAAAAAACTTAGTTCGCCCTCTTTGTAGGCTAGGCGAAAATATGTGCTAATCTGTGCGACGAAAGATAAAAGGAATTATTTTATGAAATTACTCGCGTTTTTAATTTTAAGCATGCCTTTGCTTAGTGCTTGTGTAGTCGTTCCAGAAACCGATACGGCAAAAGTGAACAAGTGTGAGATATCGTCGGACCGCAAAACCCTTAAAGTTATTAATGGATTTGAGGATACCAATACCTTCTATTCAATTAGTGGCCTTGTACTACTCCCCATATCAGGTGTTATTTCTGGCACATACGTAGCTATCAATAATGTCTACCATCTGGGTGAAGAAACATTTGTCTGTGGGTCTGACAATGCACGCACGTAACAATAAAGTCTCTTCGTAAACTGACACGCTACATTAGACTTCGCCCCATCGCTCCGTCCATAGAAGCCGTATTTGAGTTTTTTATGCGAATGTTTTTTGAACCCACTAAGGAAGGTTGTATGAACTATAAGAATTTACTCTTCGTCATCTATTTTTTATCTACTGGCACACTCGCAGCAGTTAATTATGCTTCTGTGGAGTTGACACATCTAAAGCCAACAATTACTGAAACCACTTGGTTGAGAGAAAAGCAATTTATGCCACGCTACCCCGTTGAATTAGCAAGAAAAGGCATTGTTGGCTGCGGAGTATTTAAGGTAATAGTGGACGAAAATGGCTTGACCGAAAGCATTGAGCTTATAAGTTCAGTACCTAAAAAGGTTATTTCTAAACCGGTAACGAAAGTTATTCAAGATTGGGAGTGGACATTGGCTAAAAGCAAATCTCCGACCCGCGAAGAAAAGCTATTGAGGTTAGATTTCTGCATGGGTGGTAATACAGAGGCAGAATCTATTTCAAAGTGTAAGAAACAAGCCGCAATGGCTTGCGAATAGCGACTGGAGGATATACCGATGTTTATCGTTATGTTTGAGTTTGTAGTAAAAGAGAAATTTGAGGTGTAGTTATAACTATGAAAATTACTTTCTTTCGAACTACAAACCTTCAGCGAGCAGCCGAATTTACCTTTGCGAACATGCAAGAATATTACGCAAAATTCGCTCCCGAGTGGAATACTGAAAAAGTGTTAGAGGTTACGGCTGCACTAGTCAACTACGACATTCAATTAGACAACCAAACAGTGGGTGTTATGCGCCTACAGTTTGAAGATAACACCTGTATATTGCGCGATCTCCAAGTTATACCGAGTGCACAAAACAAAGGCATAGGTCGTGCTGCCATTGAAGAAGCCGAAAGACTTGCGTTAGGGGCCAATACTAACTCGCTTGAACTACGAGTATTCAAAGTTAGCCCTGCAGTTTCGCTTTATAAAAAAGTGGGATTTGTCGCTAAAAGTGAAGACGACCGCTTTTTTAACATGACTAAACCCTTAAGCACTTAACAAACAGGCTTGTACCGCCGTCTACTCAGAATATACCTAAAGGCCAAAGCACATGAAGATTATTATTGACGATCTCACCGGAGGAGAAGTGCTAGCGCTTTTAGAAGAGCATTTGTCAGATATGTATGCAACGTCGCCACCTGAGAGCGTGCACGCATTAGACGTTAATGCACTAAAGGCACCCAACATTACTTTTTTTAGTGGTTGGAAGCAGCAACAGCTTGCTGGTTGTGTCGCCATTAAAACCCTTGATACACATAGCGCAGAGCTAAAATCTATGCGAACGGCACAGCCCTTCAGAGGATGTGGTGTGGCGTCTCAGTTATTACTTTTTGCCCTAGAACATGCGAAAATGAAAGGATTTAGTTCGGTAAGTTTAGAAACAGGAACGCAAGACTACTTTTTAGCGGCCAGAACCCTATACAAAAAGTTTGGTTTTGTTGATTGCGGTCCATTTGGCAGTTATTCAATCGATCCCAACAGCCACTTTATGACCCGAGCGCTTTAATTTAGTATTTTAAGAGAATTCCACATGTCGTTACCTCCTTGCCCGCATTGCCAATCAGAATATGTATACGAAGACCAGTCTCTACTTATTTGCCCCGAATGTGGACACGAGTGGAACCCGAACGATGTTGAAGAAGAAGTCTCTGCAAAAGATTATAACGGTACGCCGTTAGTTGCCGGTGACAAGATAACGTTAGCAAAAGATTTGAAAGTAAAAGGCAGTTCGCTGGTACTTAAAATTGGTACCAAAGCGGTTATCCGTCATGTGAAAGATGCCAAAGACCACCAGCTAGATTGTAAAGTAGATGGTGCAGGTGAGATGATGCTTACCGCGCAGTTTGTTAAAAAGGCATAGTCAGCACTTTTTTAAAACCCCTCACCTCTTAGCGCGCTTATCTTTTAGCGCGCTTATCATTTAGCGCATAGGGCGCACTAGCTAAATAACACTTTAGAAGTTAGCGACCTCATTAGTAATGGTTTCAGTGAGCAGGCTAATCGCTTTAGATGACACTTTCTGAGGGTTAACTAAGCAAACGCCTACATGTCCAAGTTCGGGCAAGTTTTCTGAATTAGATAAAATGTGTAATCCTGACGGTACTGAGCTTTTTGCCAGTACTGTAATACCTAGCCCTTCATTAATAGCAGTTTGAATACCGTTTAAATCTGCAATGGTGTATACCACCTGCCACGGCTTTTTGATTGCGGATAAAAGGTTAGTGGCGCGTTTGCGATAAATACACGGTGAGGGGGCTGCAATAATAGGGAGCTTAGCAGGCACACTGTTAACAAAGCGCTGACTGCCTACCCATACCAGTTGATCTGAGATGATGAAGCCATCCTGCTGTGGATCTGGTGTTTCCTGTAATGACAAAATTAAGTCGAACTGGCTTTTCAGCGGTTCGCTCAACAAATCTTTGCTTAGCGCACAATGCACTTCCAGCGATATTTCCGGGTAAGTTTGTGTGAACCGTCGAATAATTTTAGGCATAAGCGTGGTGCTAAATTCACTGGGAATGCCTAACTTAATATTTCCAGTCACCTGAGGCTTACCGAACTCAGCCATAGCTTGGTCATTAAGGGCTACTATTTTCTCACCATATGACAACAAGCGACTACCAGCGCCAGTAAGCGCTAAACGATTTTTGTCGCGAGAAAATAACTTCTCCCCAATCATTTCTTCTAGCTTTTTTATTTGTAGGCTAATAGCAGGTTGAGTACGTTGCAGCTGCTCGGCGCACTGTGTATAGCTTCCCGTCTGTGCAATAAGCACGAACGAGCGTAGGAAATCTATGGACAAGTTCTTCATTACTTTGCTTTACACCTTCTTTATAGCGTCAACTATACACTGACCTTTCACTAGTGGACTTTAAAGGCTCACTCTGTTAGCCGCTCTATTACAGACGAACACAAACGTGCTGTGCTGTGCTGTGCCAAAAGTACAGCTACAGGCATTTAATAAAATTATAATGCCATATTTTTTATTAATTTTATTTATTCATTTTGCACTTCTAGTATCGAATACACAACAATGAAAATTAGGAGGCAGTATGAATACGCTAAACCAAAACCTTAACCAGCAAGACCCAGATATCGCCGAATTTATTGCGCAAGAAGACGAGCGCCAAAAACATCACATTGAACTAATTGCTTCAGAGAACTACACAAGCAAAGCCGTTATGCAGGCGCAGGGTAGTCAGCTAACGAATAAGTATGCGGAAGGCTATCCGGGTAAGCGCTACTACGGCGGCTGTGAAGCCGTGGATAAAGTTGAACAGCTTGCTATCGACAGAGCCAAAGCCCTGTTTGAAGCTGATTATGTTAATGTTCAGCCCCATTCTGGTTCGCAAGCGAATACTGCGGTTTACATGGCACTACTAAGCCCTGGTGATACCATACTCGGGTTAAGTCTTGATCATGGCGGTCACCTAACCCATGGCGCAAAACCTAATTTTTCAGGCAAGCTATACAACGCTATTCAATATGGGCTAAACACCGAAACCGGTGAGATTGACTACGACCAAGTACAAGCCTTAGCTAAAGAGCATAATCCAAAGATGATCGTGGCAGGGTTTTCAGCTTATTCTCGCGCTGTCGATTGGCAAAAGTTTAGAGACATCGCTGATAGTGTAGGCGCGTATTTGCTGGTAGATATGGCACACGTTGCAGGTCTTGTGGCTGCGGGTGTCTATCCCTCTCCAGTTAACGCCGCGCACGTGGTTACTACCACTACCCACAAAACACTACGTGGCCCTCGCGGCGGGCTCATTATGTGTAAGTCAAACCCTGAACTTGAAAAGAAGTTTAACTCACTTATTTTCCCGGGGATTCAAGGCGGCCCACTGATGCACGTTATCGCGGCTAAAGCTGTTGCGTTTAAAGAAGCCATGACAGCCGAATTTAAAGCGTATCAAAAGCAAGTGGTTACCAATGCACGCGCTATGGCAGACGTTTTTATGAAGCGTGGATTTGATGTGGTATCTAACGGAACTGACAACCACATGTTTTTACTAAGTCTGGTTAGTAAGGGAATGACGGGTAAAGAGGCAGACGCTATCTTAAATAGTGTGAATATTACTGTTAATAAGAATACTGTGCCTAACGACCCACAGTCGCCTTTTGTTACAAGTGGCATTCGGATAGGTACGCCAGCGGTGACTTCTCGTAATTTTAGCGAAGACGATTGTGCCCAGTTAGCTAACTGGATTTGCGATGTGTTATCAGAACCTAACGACAATAATCTTATTCAGCAAGTTAAAGATAAGGTTGCTACGCTAACTGCTGCTCGCCCTGTTTACACTCAGTAAAACCTAGCGGTTTACAAAGAGCGAACTCGTGCGTTGCAGGTAGCGACCATTACCCGCCACACGAGTTTAGCTCGTTCGTTAAACTCAATAGTTTGAATGCCCCATGCTTCTTCCATTGCATTTTGCCACACGTCACAGGTTTCGATTGTGTTGCTATACAGTGGCGCTAGCGACAAACTTATTCTTAATGACTCTAGCCATTCGGTAAATAGTGGGTCGTGCTGCCCTGTCTTGCGAAGCTGGGATAGCTGAAGCGATGCTTGCTGTTTAATGCCCTGCAAACGCTTATAAATTTCTCTCGGGTCATCCTGCTGCCCTAGAAGGTGAAGCTCCCTTTCAATATCATAGGCATTGTTCCATTGTATGGATTTCGGCTCATCTTTTGTGCATCCCCACATTGTCATACACACGAAGCAAAGCAATACAAAGCTTATGTATTTACCTGAATGTAGTGTTGGAAATAATTTTACTTTACGCACCGAATAGCCCACTCCTTTAGCAGCGTCGCTTTTAGTATAGATGAGTCTTAAATGAATACTTGGATATAATACCAATCCGCATAGATAATTACCCACTCAGCGAGATTTAAAATGTTCGTAATCGCGGCGTGTTACCGAAGGTATAGTGGCTCTACATCAAGGTGACACAACAAAGAGTACGGACATTTTAAACTCGCCCTTCGGGAAGGTCTGGCAAGCTTCCTAGCTTCATTCTGGGAATTTGAAAGGGAACAGCCATTCCTGCATTCCCACGCTTCGCTAGAAAGCTTGCCAGCGCCTTCTGAGTGGGCAATTATCTATGCGGATTGGTATAAGTAATTAAACTAATTTACTACTGCTTGAAGAAATAAAGCACTAACCGAGGGCTCTCATGCCTTTAGGCGCTTTCAAAAGATTCGTATTAAATTGCGGAAGTGGGCCGGCTAGCAATAGCAGTAACCGGCTGTCAAAGGTGGGGGCGAGTGAGGCTATGTTCTGGGGTAAGCCGTTAGCTAAACCACTTCCACCAAACAAATACCAAAAGAAACCCAAACAGGTAAATTAGGCCTAGCAAACTAAGTAACTTTACTACCTTATTAGGCGCGGCATCAGGGTGCAGCTTAGTTTGTGCCACCAGCTTATGATTAAGCCAAGCAAACATAGGCGTGGTTACAAAAGCTAACGTCATCGCAAAGCCTAGCATGGCCAATAGAGCAGACTTGAAAAAGAGTACAATGATAAAGCTGAATATTGCCATGAAAAGCAATACTGGTGTCACAAGTGTATTTCGGGCGGCTTTATCCTTGTTAAACAATAGCGCAATTGCTTCGGCAACCACTCGCGCGTAGCCGTCATATACCGTTAGCGCCGAGCCGAAAATACATAGAAACGCCACTATCGCAATAAGCAGATGCGCCCACTCTCCGATGGTTGACGAGTACATGCTTATAAGCTGATGAGAGAAGCCAATACCACTAGTGCTGAGCTCTGTGCCGCTGCCATACAGAATTAATGCTCCCAGCCCTAAAAATAACAGGGCAAGCAATACCGTTAACGCATAGCCCAAGTTGAAATCAAAAAGGGCCGACTTCGGCGTCACCGCTTGACCTTTGCACTGACGCTTTAACCAAAGAGAAGTAATAGAGGATATTTCAATAGGTGCAGGCATCCAACCCATCGTTACCACTAAGAAACCGAGCGTGGCGAGCGTCCACGGCGAAGGCTGCTCTTCGGCAGGCACCATTGGCGCAGTATAATTACTAAGTGCAACGATAAACACTGCGATGGTTGCCACCACAAGCACACCCATTATGCCTTTGGCAATGTTGTCGAGCCCTTCAAAATGCCCTGCGAGTAAAATAAGTAATATAAGCGCTAAAACTACTGAGGCAGACACCGCTATAGCTATATCAAATGGAATAAAATACGACAGTAAACTTGCTGCAAACAGTAACAGTGCCGCAGCATTGACCACCGATGCGATAGTATTTAGGCACAAGGCAATGGCTAAATACTGCTTACCCATTCCTAGATAACCTTGCTGTAGGGTTTGCTTCGTGCTGATGGTGTAACTTACGCCTGCCCTGAAAAACGGGTATTTGAGTAGGTTTACCACCAATATGAGAAGCGCTAACTGCCATCCGAATTTTGCGCCCGCCTGAGTTGAGGCCACCAAATGGCTTCCACCTACCGCCGCCGTTGCCATAAGCACCCCAGGACCGAGTAATTTTAGTAAGGCGATAACGCGGGCAAGGAAGGATGTTTCAGCTGAGTACGACAAGGCAACCTCTAAATGGGCATTAGAAAATAGTCGTTAACCATATCAGTTTAGTAATCAGCAGAAAAGACACTAAGTGATGAGAAAGCAGCATGAAAAAAGGTTGCGAGCCGCGTTTGGTTCGCAACCTTTTTTCAATTTGAAAAGTCGTGGATCAGCACGCGTTTAGAACACGGTTGTGTGTTAGCGTCGGTCGAAATTTACCTTCTTTTGCGGGTGCTGATAATAACCTTCTTTTAGCAGTCGCTTGAAGCGAGTTAGTTTACCTTCCAACGTTAGCTCTTCTAGTCCTTTATTGAATAAGGACAAAATAAGCTGGCTATCGCCTTGCCCTTTAGGCACTAACAAATGCGTGGTTACCGTAGAGATAAAAGGTTTAATAGGCATAACATCACGACGGTCGCCACTATTGAAGTCTCGCTGTAGCAAATACCAACCGGTAAGTTCATCAATGGGGAAAACATCGATATCACCGTTTATTAGCGCTTCTAGGTTCGCTTTATCAGTCTTGCGCTCCTCTACGCTTTCGTTACCTTTAATGAAAGCAGCAAGCTCATCGTTATATAAATACCCTTCTGTGATCCCCATTTTTAGACCTTGCATATCGCTAAGGTCACGCCAACTATCGGGGCCTTTTTCGGCGTTAACATAAAACACCAGGCTCTCTGCACTTATTGGGTTACTGTGAAAAAACTCGCTTTCTCGAGAACGTACAAAGTTGCCGTAAGAAACCGCATCGTATTCACCTTTTAAGGTTGCTTCTAAGGCTTCTTCCCACGGTAAAGATACAAACTCCACTACAACGCCCGTCTCTTTGAACGCATCGGCGATAATATGGTTTATGTAACCTTCGTGCTGCATGTCGGTTGACGTGTAAGGCGCATATTCTGTGGTTGCTATGCGCAGTTTCATCCATGAATGGGCAAAACTTTGCATTGGAATTAGCGCTAGTATCAATGTCGCTATAAGTAGTAATCGCATGTCAAAGTCCTGTTATTAATTAGAAGTAAATACCAAGGTTTATGTTCAACCGGTGGGTAGTTTCTTGTCTACCGCCTAAGTCTAGCCCTACGCCAGGGCCGCCTGAAAACCACATATTTTTGCCTTGGATACTATCTACATATACAAACAATTTATCCCAGCCAAAGCTACAGCCATTTATCCACTGAGAAGAGTTTTTCCCTTCATTCCCTTCGCCTTTGGCAACACTGTATTCTGAATAGCAGGTAAGTGACTCTATATGCGTAAACTTATAGGGCACCGAGTATACAAGGTTCGCTGAATAAGTTTTGCCGTCAGCAGCCGCCAGAAATGGAAAGGTAAAAGACGATAGCGCTATACGGTCGTCAGCTTGCCCTTCAGGTGCAGCCAAATCGTATTCATAGTCGATATACTGTAGCTCAACTTTTACGTCACCTTGGGTATGACGCATATGAACGGCATAAGCATTCATATCACCATCGTCTAATGTATCTAAGTTTAAAATGTTACCGTACTGATACGACACGCCGATATCGGTAGTCGCACCGCGAATAAAATTCGCTGAGTAGTTAGCACGTAGATTGTACTGCCCGTCTTCTTTATTTCGGTATTCCCCGTCATCTGCTACATCAAATGAGTAACGACCAAACTCAGCTGCGTCATTGTACTCATCGTTCATAAAGTAAGCGGCTTGAAAATCCCATTTGCCCCAATCGTGATTAATTTTGACACCAGCATCGTAGTCATCTTCGAAGCCAAGATAGTAGTTAACTGAAAACCAAAAGTTGTTGCTGGCAAAGGGCTGTAGACCAAACGGGGTTTGCGTTATACCTGCGGTAATTTCGGTTTTATCGTCAAAATGATAAGTAAGATCAGCGAAGCGAACGGTATCAAAATCAGTGTTCTCGTACCAGCGGTACTCTGCTTTATAGCTAAACTGGTCCGACTCGCCGGATACGCCAAGCTTGAATGATTCGAACTCAAAACCATCTCTAAACTCGGGAATTTGCCAATCTTGATGTCCGTAATTAACCCTTACGTGACCGCTTAAATTAAAGGGGAGTTCGTCGGCTTTTACGCCGCTCGAAGCGCATGTAGCAATTGAAACTAAAGAAAATGCGGATAGTAGCTTGTTCATTACTGTTCCTGTATTGAATTTTCGGCGGGAACCCTTTGCTAAAAATTGCCTCTAACGAGTAAAGGGGCGTTTAAGCGCTTAGGAATTTCGTGCACCAAAATAAATCCTTAGTACTTACAATACTGAGCAAACCTTAAAAAAAGATCATTTGTTAAGGTCAGACTTCTGTGAATTGAGTTGAGAAACTTCGCCGCCCCGATAGGCAGCGGCATTTAAACATTGGCAGCTGAATGTTTAAAGTGAAGTGGAATGAACGTACGGTAAATAAAGAGTTTTTTGCCGTGAACGTCAGGGTTTATCTAAAATTTGAGCAACACTTTAAAAGCAATTATAGGAAAGTCTGTGAATATAGCCTGTCAGCTTTATGACTACATAGAAATAGCCTGCATGTATAAACTTGAGGTAAGCGCCGTATTAAAAAGTGGGGAACTAAAAAACGGTAAGGCATTAAATACAGTTATAGATAAACGCAATGACGCGCCAACAGAATGTATACAAATGCGCATTAACGGCAATGTAGAAAACATTGCCCTTAATGAAATCGCTCAACTTCATGCAATAACTGATAACCCGCATTTCAGCTCGGTGAGCTTTTAGGTAGTATGCCAAGTTCACTTAACCATTTTGAACTGAACCACATTTATGACACAACACCTTTCGGCGATTACCTTCTTTGTAGACGACTACGACAACGCAATTGAGTACTTCACAACGATTTTAAATTTCACCTTAACTGAAGATAAAGCAACCGGAGAAGACTCGCGCTTTGTGTTAGTAACGCCGCCAGACAGTTCAGCCAGCTTACTGCTAGCGCAAGCTAAAAACGACGTTGAATTAGCGCTTATTGGTAACCAAGCCGCAGACAAAGTATTTTTAATTTTAAATACCGATGACTTTTGGCGCGACTTTAACGAAATGCAAAGTAAAGGTGTGGTTTTTTTAGAAACTCCCCGTGAAGAAGTTTATGGTACGGTAGCCATCTTTAAAGATAAGTTCGGCAATAAGTGGGATTTGATCCAAACCACTGAATAGCACTTTATACAAGTGCACCTTGCTTATAGCGCATTCTGTATCACAAGCTTTAATCACCCACAGTAAAGACGTAGAGGAGAAGTAAAACGTGCAGGCCATGAAACGCTCAATTATTGCAGATGTTGTTGCAATAGCGGCGATAGCACTGTTGATCACCACTACCTTTTACTGGATTGAAGCAAGACGTGAGGTCATTATTCTTTGCGACAACTTTACGCCAGGGGTGTCGAAAAAAAGCGTTGAACGCCAGCTTGGCACCGCAGACTTATTGTTGTGGGATACTGAGTTTGTAGCAAATGGCAGCAAGATTGAAGCATATAGTCCACTGCACTTAGGTATCATGAAGTGCAGTGTAGAATTTAATAAGCAAGATATTGTGGTGTTCTCTATTGTAGAATAATCATTCAACCTTCAAATATTAGGAACGCATTAAGCTCTTGTGGCCATAAAGCTGAACCACCTTGGTGCAACGTTTACATCGCCGCAACACCTTATTCACCGAAGCGCTAAAAGTCGTAAAGGCAAACTTACCTTCTTACTTTTATCATGCTGAGTTAACTTTTCATCTTGCTGTCACCGAATGTGCTGTAAACGTATAATTACGCTGTGTCTTCTTAACGCAAACTCTTTTTTATGCAAAAAACAAAACACAGTGTCATCGAGGATGTTTTCGCCCTGATAAGCGCCGGCTTGTTTGTTGCTTTTGGCGTATATTTGTTCCAGTCGCAAGATCTAATGGTAGGTGGCGCAGCAGGTCTTGCGCTATTAGGTACCTATGCTTTCGACATGGACTTCGGCTTGTTATTCTTTTTGATTAACCTACCTTTCTATACCCTAGCGTGGACGCAAATTAGTAAACGTTTCACCATCAATACGTTTATCTCTGTAACCACTGTTTCGGTATTAACCGAGCAAATTCCGGCATTTGTAGATATCAGCCACGTTAACCCGTTTTTCGCAGCGGTATTTGGCGGAATTTTAATTGGTGTAGGCATGCTGATGATGTTCCGTCACAGCTCTAGCCTAGGCGGCGTTGGTATTATGGCCTTCTACTTACAGCAACGCTTTAATATCAGAGCTGGGACTTTCCAGTTAACTGTTGATAGCTGCATATTGCTTAGCGCGCTGTTTTTTATTTCCTGGCCATTAGTGCTTATCTCGATTCTCGCGGCGTTTTGTTTAAATATGGTAATTTCGCTTAACCATAGACCAGAGCGTTACTTCCCGGCACCCGGAGAAGACAGTTCAGACAAGGCTAAAATAGAATCAAAAAAGGCTGACGCGAAGCGTGTGGATAGCAATGAGCACAGCAGCATAGACAGCGAGCTTCGCGCCCAAAACGGCTAAGTTGGTAGTCAGCGCCTAAGGTTTTACGTTTAAAGGCTTAAGCGTGTAAACAGATACCGGCAAGCTGAAAGTACTTAACCGTTCATATAAGTAGTTAATAGAAAGCCCGGTTAGGCAAACCTAACCGGCTTTAATGTATCTTTTATTTGTATTCCTTGACGCCTACAACAAACCTATTGTTTCTTTTGAACAGGTCTTGACGGTCGACTAACTACTCCACGATTCACTCTCGGACGAGAAAACGAAGTACGCATACAAACCTCACTTATGAGTTGATGCTCAGAACAGTTGGAGGCGAAATATTCGCCGCAATCCCATAACTAAGCCACAACAGTAAAGCCCAAATTAGGGGTAAAAGTCTCATTCTTTTAATGAATAGTGCTTTATTAAAACTTATATAAAGATTGCTCAAACTGGCACAGTGTTGAAAACTAAAGGTATTTCACAATGCGCGGTACTCGCTGAGAAACTCGCGTCATTAATTCGTAGTCGATAGTGTCTGCATTGGCTGCAACTTCCTGAATAGATACATTCTTTCCCCAAAGCTCTACTTCATCGCCCACAGCTACGTTGTCGATATGCGTCACATCAATGGTGACCATGTCCATAGATACGCGGCCTGCCAAATACGCGCGCTTCCCCCTAACCATGACTGGCGTACCGTTTTTGCAGTGCCTTGGATAGCCGTCGGCATAACCAATACCTACGGTTGCAATTTTGCTGGGTTTATTCGCCACCCAGGTTTGCCCGTACCCGACCCCCTCGCCTGCGGGTATAGTTCGCACAGCCAGTACGCTTGAACGAAGGGTCATGGCTGGATACATTTCAACATCTATGTTTTGCGAGGTTGAAACCGCACCACCGTAAACGCCCACTCCCAACCGGTTCCACGCATTTCGACTTGCCGGCCAATTTACCGTAGCCGGAGAGTTAGCCACGCTCGTAGGTAAGCCCAATTTATTTGCTATTTGATTAAACGCTTCGATTTGCGTGATAGTAAAGTTATTGTTTATATCGTCAGCGCACGCAAAGTGTGTAGCAATCACTGTTTGCTCGCTGAGTAAGTGGTTGTATTTAGCAGCAATCTCTTCGATATCGGAAAGCGCAAAGCCTAAGCGATGCATACCGCTATCTACTTTCAACCAAATGTGGGGGCGTTGTTGTTCAGGGCATTTTTCTAACCATGCAAGCTGTTCTTCACAATGCATAACCAAAATACAGTTATGCTGAAACGCCATTTGGCACTCTTTTGCCTGATGAGCCCCTTCTAAAACAACAATTGGCGCGGTAATTCCCGCATCGCGAAGGGCAATAGCTTCTTCGATAATAGCGACAGCAAAACGCGAAGAAACATGCTGAAGAATACGCGCCACATTTACGGCTCCATGACCATAGGCATCGGCTTTTACCACCGCCATAGATTGGCTAGATGGTGCTAAAGCGGCAAAGGCTTTAAAATTATGTAAAATGGCGTCAGCATGAATAATTGCTTGCGTTTGTCGGCTCACTGAAAAACACGTTCCTTAAATGTTTAATGGGGAAACATATAAAGCCGAAGTGTACCACGAGAAGCGCATCAAGGGCGCAGGATTAATATTGAAAAACCGACTGTCTAACGCAAGGTTTCTTATGGCTTAAAATACCGTTATGCTTTGCGCTCGCTTATTATAATCATTTCGTCGCTTCAAGGTTTCTCATGTCTTCGCACAACCCTTCTACTTCAGATTCGCACGCTATCACTCGTATTAAAAACAACGCGGTAGATAATGTTCCCACCGTGAATGAATTAGCTAAATCACTGAATAAAGTTGTCTCAGAAGGCAGAAATCCCAATACCTTGGATATAGACACGTTAAGTACCCAAGGCATTCTTACCCGCCTTAACAACGAGGACGCTAAAGTCGCAAACGCGGTAGCACTTCAAATACCCCAAATAGCAAAAGCGGTTGATGCCGCAACTATTAGCATTAAAAACGGCGGAAGGCTTATTTATATCGGTGCAGGTACTAGCGGTAGGTTGGGCATTCTTGACGCAGTTGAGTGTCGCCCTACCTTTAGTGTACCCGATGAATTGGTTGTGGGTGTCATAGCCGGCGGAGAGAAGGCCGTTCAGCACGCAGTTGAAGGCGCAGAGGACGATTTTAATGCAGGTCGAACTGACCTTGAAAGTTTATTACTAACGCAGAACGATACAGTTATAGGTATATCAGCTAGCGGTCGCACACCCTATGTAAGTGGAGCATTGGAATATGCCCATTCACTTGGCTGCTTTACCGGCGCTATTGCTTGTAGCCCTAACGCTGCTATTTTTGAGAATGCTGACACGGCCATATGCCCCGTTGTCGGCCCTGAAGCACTTACCGGCAGCACACGCATGAAGTCGGGTACGGCACAAAAGCTTATACTTAATATGATTAGCACCAGCGCTATGATTAAGCTGGGGAAAACCTACCAAAATTTGATGGTAGATGTGAATGCTACTAATGAAAAACTAAAAGCTCGTGCCCTTCGCATTGTTATGCAGGCTACCGACTGTAGTGAAGATGCCGCTTTAGCAGCACTTAGCGCATGCAACAACAAAGCAAAAGTTGCCATTTTAATGGTATTAACAGGGCAAACTGCAGAGCAGGCAGCCGCACAGCTAAGTGCTAACGATGGCTACTTACGTAAAGCCGTTGAAGAAAGCAAATAGCTAAGGTGCTTCTCTGCAATAAGAGATTGCAATAAGGGGTTCAGGTTTAGCCACTATGAGCACAACTATTACACGTTATACAAAGAGCGTATTAATCATCGCGTTTATCTTGTTGGTCAGTTTTTTCTTCTTGACCTCATGTGCGCAAAACAGCTTATCTACACATGTATATACAACCGATAGTGACAGTTTAAAAGCAAACCAACGTGGGCTGACTAATGAAGGCTTAAACGCCAATCAACTTGCTGTAGGTGCTGAACGCTATTCAAGATACCTCCCTTTGTTAGAAGGTAAGCGAGTTAGTTTGGTGGTGAACCAAAGCTCTTTAGTTAGAAATGATTTGGTTAGAGATGATTTGGTTAGAAATAACCAGATAACTGGGCATTCAGGACCGATAAAAGAAAACCAACCCTATCAGCATTTGGTAGATGCCCTATTGCAACGTAACATTGACCTAGTAAGCATTATGTCACCCGAGCACGGATTTAGAGGGGATAAAGGCGCAGGTGAAAAGGTAAATAGCGATATTGATGCTAAAACAGGTTTACCCATTCATTCGCTTTACGGGGCAACTAAAAAGCCCACGCCGGCTATGCTGGAAAATACCGACGTAATTGTTTTCGATATTCAGGATGTAGGCGTACGTTTCTACACATACTTAAGTACGTTGCACTATGTAATGGAAGCCGCTTTTGCCCAAGGCATTCAGGTTGTGGTGCTAGATAGACCAAACCCTAATGGCCGATATGTCGACGGCCCAGTGCTAAAGCCCGCATTTTCATCGTTTATTGGCATGCATCCTATTCCCGTTTTGCACGGCATGACATTAGGTGAACTTGCTCAAATGATCGTTGGAGAGCGCTGGTTAGATATTGAGGCAACTAACTACAACCAAGCAAAACTTACCGTAGTGCCGGTAGAAGATTATAAACGCACTGCGCATTATTCCCTGCCGGTGGCACCTAGCCCTAACTTACCAAACGATTTATCTATCCAGCTATACCCCACGCTATGCTTTTTCGAGGGAACCGATGTGAGCATTGGCCGTGGCACTGATTTTCCATTTCAGCTTATTGGTCACCCTAATATTGCATTTGGTGAAAACCAAATACCGGTAAAAGCAAATAGTGCAGCGCCCCACCCTAAACATGAAAACACCGTACTAAATGCACACGTTTTTACCCGCGCAGATCTTATCGACGCTGAATATATGGACTTGGAAAACTCAAGCCTTAAGTTACAGAATCGAGAAGGTTCACCAATTAGTGGATTAGAAATAGAAACCTTGATTGATGCCTATTCTCGCTTTTCTGAAGACAACCGTATTGCCACCGCCAGTGGAAGTTCTACAGAAACATTTTTCACCCGCCCAGAATTTTTCGATAAATTAGCGGGTACTGATGCACTACGAAAGCAAATCCGAACCGGGAAAACATCTGCTGAGATTCGCCACAGCTGGCAAAAAAGTTTGAGTGCGTTCAGAGAAAAAAGAAAGCCATATCTACTTTATGAAGACACCGAACGACGTCAAGAATAACTCATGTAGGCTTGCCAATTTAACGAACTGGTAGAAAGACAAAATGGAGAGGAACTGCTATTAACCTTTGGATGGGTAAAGGTGAAAGTAAACACTTACTCTGCTTTTAGGACTTATATCATAAGCCTAAAAAAGTTAGTAAAAACTAACCTTCCTCTGTTTTAGTTTTTACTAGTGTTGCAAGTCTAGCTTCTGCTGTGGCTTTTTGTTGCTTTAGCTCATCTCTATTTTCACTTTCAGCCTCTGCGATTTTTGCATCAATATCGGCAATGGTCTGCATCAGCATTTCTTTATTCTTTTCTTTCTGCTCCGCCTCTTCAGCCTTGTCAAAAATCACATCTTCTGGAGACGCTTCTTCTTTGGTGGTTTGGCTGGGCGATTTAGCAATCATTTTCAAACCATCGGCCTGAGGACGCTGGTTCATGAAACTAGGCGAAACAATTTCAATATCAGAATTGTGCAAGGCATCAAGTACAGCTTTATGCAGCCTTGAGCGAGCGCTCAGCAAGCTCTTTACTTCGGTTAGTAACCCGGAAATACGATAGCTTACAGAGAAATCGCCTAGCCCCATGACCTGTACAAAAGGCTCTGCCAGCTTTGCATTTTCAGCAGCAGCAAGTAGATGCTTTTCAATAACGCTGTGGTGAATATCATAGCCTAAGCTAATATCCACGCTAACAATTGCACCAGAAGCACGCGTGACGGAGACAGGCGAATTCACCATAAGCGTGTTGGCGAAAGCAATTAGTTCTCTGCTCTCGGTTTGAATTTCAACATCAAGCAACCCCATTTCAGTAACGCGCCCGCTATAACCTTCTACTTTTATGAAGTCACCGACCCTAAAGGGGCGGTTTACCCGAAGTACTATTCCTGCCATCAAATTACCCACCATAGTGGTAGATGAAAATGCAATGACACCAGAAATGAGTACACCGATAAGTGCTATAACTTGATTTCGCGTACTTTCACTTACTGGAAGAGTCATAGCTATAACAACTGCTCCAATAATAGTAAGTACTAACATGCCAACTTGACGAGGCAGTTTCTGTTCGCTGGTAAGGTGGCTCTGTTTAGCAAGCAAAAGGTAATGTAGAGTAATGAGTGTACTTACAACAAGTGCTATAGCAACAAGTAAAGGAACAAATGTAACGAACGCACTTAACACAGAGTCCATTAGTGATGCTCGCGTAGTACCTGATAAGTTTTCTGTATTCACATGTTTTCCTTTAAGGTTGTCTAAAGAAGCACCTTTAAACTAGCCTTTCACATTGTCGGTCAAACTGGCGCTTTTAGGTATAGTGAAAGCTACTCCAACGAGACTGGTGCACGACCTTCAGCAACTGAATTACCAACTAAAACATCAGCCAGTGTGTTCAGACTATAGCTGGTAACTTTGTTACCTTCCTTATCACCTTGACTGTCTATGCTTATTGCATAACTAAATGTCGCAATAGCGATGTCTGCCACATTTTTGAGGTCATTTGCATCATACGGCATACGTAGCGGAGCAAAAACCACGGTTTTGTTCTGTGTTTTCGCAGCAGTCATAATCATTTTGCTAAATGCCATCACATCAGTTTCACTTGCGCGCTGCTTCACATGTTCAGGTAGATCAAGCCCACCTAACTCATAGTTCGCGTGAAGCGGACTAATATTACCCACCACTAGCACTTCTGCCTGTTTCAAAAGCATCATAGCAAGCTGTTTTTTTGGCAATGCCGTCAAGGGTAAACAAGCAAATTCTAGGGGCTTATTAGTACTCTTTGAACTTGCTCGTATCAGTGCACTTTCAAAGGCTAAACACCTTGCGGCATCAGGCATTAGCGCAAGCCAACGCGTTGATGTTACCGGAAGTTTCCCCTTTCCAAACAGCACCGAAACCGAAGCCTTGGAAAGCCCTTTCTCAATTTGAATTCCTTTATTTTTTAGACTGTTAGGGTTATCAATCGATGTGTTTTCTTTTGCTTCATTAAGCCACCAAGACACAGGCTTGGAAACGAATTTTTTTAAAGTAAACTGTTGTTTTACTCTAAGAATGCGGTTATGAGAAGACACTAAGAAAGCGCTTTCTAAGGATGAATCTGATGACTTATTTACAAGTCTTACTGCCACATTATCTAAAAGCTTTGAGAATGCGTTGATATCTGTTTTATTTCTTATGGTGAAAGGCATGAGCGCAATATCCGCTCCCGCACTAAATGCGCGAACGAGTGCTTCTTCGTGCGAGAAGAACTGAGTAATACCAGCCATATCTAAAGCATCTGTAACGACCAGGCCTTTATACCCTAGCTGCTTGCGAAGCATGTCGGTTAAGATCTTTTTCGACAAGGTAGCGGGAACAATTTGTAGCTTGCCATTTTTATCTGCAATTTCAGTATCATCTAACGACGGATATTGAATGTGTGCGCTCATAACCATTGCAGGCGGGGTTGCACTGTTTATGATATTAGCAAAAGGAAGAATATCCCCCGACATAGCCTGAGCTTTGGTATGGGTGACTTTCGGTAAGCCACTGTGGCTGTCCACATGGGTATCACCGTGACCTGGAAAGTGTTTAATAGCGGCCAAGACTCCCGTACTTTGCATTGCACTTACAAATGCCTGTCCGAGTGCCGCCACCTGCTCTGGTTTTTCAGAAAAACTGCGTATGTTTATAACGGGGTTCTTTGGCTCACTGTTTACATCCACCGACGGCGCAAAATTAGTATTAACCCCTAAAGGTAACAGCGTTTGCCCTATATGCGATGCCACGCTTTGGGCAAAGGCATGTCCTCGCTGATGAAAGGTAGCACCGATAGCCATGTTACCTGCAAACGGCGAAAGCATATCTGAAGGCAATCTCGCTACTCTTCCTCCTTCTTGGTCTACAGCAATAAATAGCGGTTGCCTACCTGCACTTACCATATGTCGCTGCATGGTGTGATTAAGCGTAATTAACTGCTCGGCATTTTGAATGTTTTCCGAAAACAAAATAACGCCACCTATATTGTGTGTACTGAGCACACTCAAAAGCGAAGGAGGAATTTCGGTCATAGGCGTACGGCAGCGCGATGATGGCGTACCGTCTTCACAGAAATAGCGAAAATCTAAAATGATCTTTTGCCCAAGCATGTTCCTTACTGCACTGATAGCTTCGCCGCTAATCGTTTTCGCGCTAGTCAATTCCTCACTAGCCCCGTCATCGCCAGCCTCTTTAGCGCTGACCTTCTTGGTATTAATTTTGGGCAACGCTGTATTTACGGCACCCGGATTTGATGCGTCAACGCTTAATGAGTTTGCCGTTGCGCTAGCAGCAAAAATGCCGACACTAAATAAAACTAAAATGCCTGAAAGAAAATGACTTAAGCCCAATACAGAAGCACGCTTTTTACAAATAACTTGCTGGAATAACAATGTTTATCTAATCCTTGGTAACACAGAGCACAATACGGTACGCTAGCATAAATGAGAGAAGCATGTTCGCCAACTTTGAACTGTATTCACTCCTTCTCTTACGCGTTAGTTTATATAATATGCGACGTGAAAAGACATACCTGTAGGGCACGCTGAACTTAGGTAAACAATCTAAAGCAGCAGGTCCTAAGCACACATAAATTTAAGTTTGGAAAGAAGTATGGATTGGATGTCAGTCATCCCCCCTCTTGTGGCTATTGCCGTCGTTTTTTGGAAAAAAGAAGTTATCTTAGCATTGGCGCTGGCCGTACTGTCTGCTGAAGCCTTAATTTTGGTCAATGCTGATATCGCAACTAGCTACATGGCCCCTATTAATGCCATAGAGCGTGTGGTTGATACGGCTGCTAGTCCAGGTAACACGCGGGTGCTTATTTTCTCTGTTCTAGTCGGCGCATTACTGGCTTTTATTCGTGATTCTGGTGGCGTAACGGCAACCGTTAACTTTCTTGTCAACAAGGGCGTAGCGAAAAGCCGCAAACAAGTAGGCGGTTTAACCATGTTTACTGGTATTGCCGTATTCATAGAATCGAATTTGAGCGTGCTTACTGCTGGTATATTCGCCCGAGGGTTATTTGATCGTTTCAACATGAGCCGCGCACGTTTAGCTTACATCATTGATTCCACCAGCGCGCCAGTTTGTATTTTGATTTTATTAAACGGCTGGGGCGCTTTTATACTCAGCCTGCTAGATGCCTACGAACTACCCGCTTCGTCAGCTTCCATTTTATGGGGCAGCGTATTTTTTAACTTTTACGCTATTTTCACCTTACTTATTGTGGCTTATACAATTTCGGCTGATAAAGTGCACGGCCCTATGGCTGAAGAAGAAAAAGCACTGTCTCATGTTGAGGTAAATCACACGACTGAGCCTGCCACTAAAGCGCGATTTATGCTGGTTCCGCTGCTAGTGATGGTATTGAGTATGGTTGGCTTCATGTTCTGGACAGGTAACGGCGTTTTGTCTGAAGGCAGCGGCAGTAAATCAGTTCTTTATGCTACGGCTCTTGCCACTGCTATTGCCTACGGTCTGCTTCTCGTCCATAAACGTTTTACTCATAAAGAAGCGGTAGACATCGGTTTTAAAGGGATGGGTGAACTACTCCCCCTAGTTACCATAGTGTTACTTTCATTAACCTTAGGCAATAGCCTTAAGGTGCTAGGAACAGGCGTATTCGTGGCAGGAATAGTGGGTGAATACCTTCCAATGGTGCTGATTGTCCCCATGTTGTTTATTGCCGGCGGGATCATGTCGTTTACCACAGGCACGTCATGGGGTACGTTCGCCATCCTTATACCTATTGGTGTACCACTAATTCAGAGTTTAGGGTTGCCTCCTTCTTTGGTTATTGGCGCTATATTGGGTGGCGGTATATTTGGCGATCACTGTTCGCCTATTTCCGATACCACAGCCGTATCTTCGCTAGCTGCGGGTACTGACGTATTAACGCACGTTAAAACCCAGTTCCCTTACGCACTATTTGCCGGCGCACTTACGCTTATTGCCTATTTTGTTGCAAGCTTAGTCATGCTTGGCTAAACACGTGACTAACGTTTGTTGGTAGCCGATTGCTAATATCAAGGTGTTAGCAATATCTGTAGCAAGGAGTTTTTAAATGAAAAGACGGATAGCAAACATCGGGTTTATCTCGATGATAGTGGCATTTATTTCAGTAATGGCAGCATGTTCACATTCGCCAAACGACACTGTTAATACTGTTGGAGAAAATGCCGTAGGCTTAAGTCAGCCGGCCGTTGCCATGCCTGACAGCTATAGCGCCGATGCTGCGATGCAGGTACTTAAGGAAGGCGGCAACGCTATTGATGCGGCTATTACTGCTCAGTTTGTTTTAGCCGTAACATTGCCAGAGGCGGGTAACGTTGGCGGCGGTGGCTTTATGACAATAAAGTTTGAAGATAGTACCGACTTTCTTGATTACCGTGAAATGGCGCCTGAAAAAGCTCACCGCGATATGTATCTTGACGAGCAAGGTGATGTAAAACCGTATGAGTCTTTGTTTGGGGCTAAAGCGTCTGGCATTCCTGGTACCGTTGCAGGTATGTGGGCCGCGCATAAAAAATACGGCACATTGGATTGGGAGCGTCTACTCGCACCAGCCGTTGATTTGGCTGAACAGGGCTTTGTGGTGCATGAAAAATTAGCAAACAACATTGCCCGCTATATTTCGCGCACCCAAGAAAAAGGCATCGACAACAATTTCAGTGAATACTTTGCAGATGCAAAAGCGGGCGCTACTTTTAAGCAGCCTGAGCTAGCAAAAACACTTAAAGCTATCCAGCAGCAGGGCAAAGACGGCTTTTATAAAGGCGATGTAGCAAAACATATTGTTGATTTTATGCAGCAAAATGGCGGCCTTATTACCTACAAAGATTTGCAAGCTTACAAAGCCGTGTGGCGTAAACCTCTTCACCTAAACTGGCAAGGTTATGAGCTGGTGACCGCACCCCCTCCAAGTTCGGGTGGTGTTGCCGTAGCGCAATGGATTGGCATGCTAGAAGCCTATGATGCAAACCACGATTTGCCTGCGCAAAACAGCACTGAATATATTCACGTTATGTCTGAAATAGGCAAGCGTGTGTTTGCCGATCGCGCTGAATACATGGGCGATCCTGACTTTGTTAGTGTTCCGGTAAAAGCGCTCACTGACGCTAACTACATTATCGAACGCGCAGCAGATATTCAGCCTGCCAGCATTTCTGATACGCCAAGCGTTAAGCCGGGCTTGAAAGAGAGCGAAGATACTACTCACTTCTCGATTATGGATAGATGGGGTAACGCTGTTGCTAATACCACAACCATCAACCTTACTTTTGGTAGTGGCGTTGTTGTGACTGGCGCCGGCTTCTTGTTGAACGATGAAATGGACGACTTTAGCGCTAAACCTGGTGTGCCAAACTTTTTTGGCGCTGTAGGTGGTGAAGCAAATGCGATTGAGCCCTATAAGCGCATGCTATCTTCTATGACACCCACACTGGTTACTAAAAACGACCAAGTAGTTCTGGTAACAGGTTCGCCGGGCGGCACCACTATCATCTCGTCAGTTGCTCAATCACTTTTGAATGCCCTACTTTACGACATGAGTGCCGAAGAAGCCGTGAATTCACCACGTTTCCATCACCAACTACTGCCAAAAGACACTATTCGTATGCACGACGGATTTACAGAGGCAACTGTGAATGAGCTTAAAGCCATGGGCTATACCATTGATAACCGTCGATTTGGTGATGTGCATTTAATTAAACGTACTAAAGAGGGTGTGGAAGCCGCGTCTGAGAAAAGCGGCCGGGGTAAAAGCCTAGTACAACCGTATTAGCACAACCGTCTTAGTACTACCGTCTTAGTACAGCCGTCTTAGTACTACCGTATTAGCACAGGGCTGTTAGCTGAGCGCCAACAGTTGAGCCACATTAGCTGAGCACCCTTAGTGGAACTTTGAGGGGCTCAGCGTTATTAGTTCAGCGTTATTAGTTCAGCGTTGAACAAGGCACAAGCAGAAAACTACAGCAACAGCGTGGTGTCGATAGGCACGTACTTAGACGCCACTTTTTGAATACTTTCAGCCGTTAATGCGGGAACGCCGTAAACCGTTACGGTTTTCCCTTTTTCTTTAAGGGCATTTACTAGAATATCGAAATCACCGTCGCCAGACACCAGAATGATCTCATCAACATCATCGGCATGTTCAAGTGCATCTACCGTTATACCTACATCCCAATCGCCTTTTGCCGAGCCGTCGGCGCGTTGAATGAAAGGCTTTAACTTTACTTCAAACCCAATAGCACGAAGAATGTTCTGAAATTCTCGCTGCTTGCTGTCTCCCCTGTCTATGGCGTATGCAAAAGCATGGGTTATATCAAGGTTGTCGCTAAGTTCACGCCAAAACTGGTTGTAATTAAAGTTACGTTTGTACGCCTGACGGCAGGTGTAATACACGTTTTGTACGTCTACCAGCACTAATGCTTTATTCAAAACCACTCTCTTTATCGATTTACTCGGTTATTGTTTTCTGATGTTATAGCCTTTTGATAATAAAACCAAAAACCTGATGATGAGTTTATGCGCAAAGAGCAGCTGACACCAATTATTATGAAGCGAAAAGCTGAGAAATATCTGCGAACGCTTTGAACTCTAACGCGTTGCCGAAAGGGTCTTTAAAAAACATAGTGGCTTGTTCGCCGGGCTTTCCTTTAAAGCGAATATAAGGTGCGATAACAAACTCGGTATTGGCAGCCTCTAATTTACTTGCTAGTGCTTGCCAATCGTCCATGGTTAGCACAACGCCGAAGTGCGGCACCGGCACTGCGTGATTGTCTACCCCGTTGTAGGCAGGCGGTGACGGCATAGCTTCTACACAGTGGGTCACTAGCTGATGGCCGAAGAAGTTCCAGTCTATCCACTGGGTGTCACTGCGGCCCTTTTCACAGCCCAACAATTCACCGTAGAACGCTTCTGCGTCAGTTAAATTAGTGACCGGAATGGCAAGGTGAAAAGGCTGAACCATGAAAACTCCTGTTATAAAAACTTCTTAAGCAACGATAGCTTAAACTTAGAAAACGGCGCATAACGAAAGAATACGTCGAGGGCGAATGAACGTTTCATTACCGTTTTGATATGACTGAATGTATCAAAACCTGCTTGGCCATGATAGTTACCCATGCCGCTATTTCCTACGCCACCAAACGGCAACTCAGGATTAGTCATAAACAGCATAGTGTCATTAGTACACACACTGCCTGAACTGGTTTTGCTGATAATATTATCAAGCACATCGTCCTTATCACCAAATGCATAAAGGGCAAGTGGCTTAGGCCTGCTGTTCACAAACTTAATGCCCGCCTCCATGTTGTCGACAGTGATGATAGGTAGGATAGGGCCGAAGATCTCTTCTTTCATTAGCGGGCTATCTAGCGATGGCTCTAGTACAAGGGTGGGCGCCATGGCTGGACGAGACTCATCTAGCTCGCCGCCATACACCACATTGACGTTTTCGAGGTAACTTTCAAGACGCTTTAAGTGTCGATGATTGACTATATTGCCGTAATCTCGTGACGATAAAGGCGCTTTGCCGTATTGCTTTTTCAGCTCTTTTTTAACCGCATCAATAAGCTTTTGCTCAAAGCCCTTTTCTACAATGACATAGTCAGGGGCAATACAGGTTTGGCCCGCATTCATCCATTTACCCCACACTAAACGACGTGCGGTTACGGCAAGATTTGTGTTTTTATCAACAAAACAGGGGCTTTTACCGCCAAGTTCAAGGGTTACAGGCGTTAAATGTTTGGCCGCGGCGCTCATGACAATTTTGCCCACCACTTCACCACCGGTGTAAAAAATATGGTCCCATTTGCAGGCAAGCAGCGCCGTCGCTTCATCTTTACCGCCTTCTACTATGGCAACACATGAATTATCCATATATTGAGGGATAAGCTTAGCCACCAGCGACGATGTTTCTTGTGCTAGTTCAGAGGGTTTCAATACCGCACAGTTGCCCGCTGCGATGGCAGCAATGTAAGGAGCTAGTAGTAACTGAAGCGGGTAATTCCACGCTCCGATAATAAGCACGGTGCCAAGCGGCTCAGGCTTGCGAAAGCTCTTACCTGGCCACGCCACCATAGGCGTAGATACTTTGCGCGGTTTTGCCCATTTGTCCAAATGCTTAAGCGTATGCTTAATATCAGAAAGCAGAAACCCTTGTTCCGCCACCATGGCTTCGGTCTTACATTTGCCCAGATCATTTTTAAGGGCCTGCAAAATGTCGTGCTGGTTGTCTTTCAGTAAAGTTTCTAATGCCTTTAACTGGCTTTTACGCCACTCCAAGGACTGGGTTTTCCCTGTATCGAAACTGTCGTTAAGCTTGTGAACAACGTCAACGAAACACACGCCAGTTTCCACTGCGTGAAGAGAAGGTCTATTTGGCATAAGAAGGCTCCGATAGCATAACACCCACTGCAACAATTCGATGACTCTCTTTGATATTGTTGACGGGTAAAGCAGCGTAATAATTAACTGATACTATCTTATATTAATAGGGATGTTCTAAGACAACGCAACTAAATTGTTAATTAATGTTTAATGCGACTAAATATTAAAGGGTACAAGTAAATTTTTTATGCGTGAAATGCAGGCGCCGAAAAATGAGGCGTGATAGAGGCAAGTGAAAAAGAGGTAAAGTTTGTTAGCAACAAAAAAGCCCAGTAAACACCGGGCTTTTAAACGTATTTAATGTAGCGCTATTACGCGTCGTAAGGGCTGCGCAAAACGATAGTTTCGTTTCTGTCAGGGCCTGTTGACACAATATCAACCGGCACACCTGTTAGCTCTTCAAGACGCTTAATGTAGTTTTTCGCCGCTTGTGGAAGGGCTTCAAACTCAGTTACACCAAAGGTGTTGTCTGTCCAACCTGGCATTTCTTCATATACTGGCGTTACTTTTTCGTAACCGTCAGCGGCCATAGGTGGAACGTCTTTCACATTACCGTCTGCATCTTTGTAGCCAACACAAATTTGAAGGCTTTCAAGACCGTCTAGTACGTCAAGCTTCGTTAAGCAGAACCCGGTAATAGAGTTAATTTGTACTGCGCGCTTCATTGCAACTGCGTCGAACCAACCAGTACGGCGCTTACGCCCTGTAGTTGCACCAAACTCGTGGCCTTTAACACCTAAGTGTTGACCTACTTCACAATCTAGCTCAGTAGGGAAAGGGCCTGAGCCTACACGCGTGGTGTATGCTTTTACGATACCCAATACGTAATCTAACTTAAGTGGGCCAAAGCCAGCACCCGTTGCGACACCACCAACGGTAGTGTTTGACGACGTAACATAAGGATACGTGCCGTGGTCGATGTCTAGAAGTGTGCCTTGGGCACCTTCAAACATAATAGGCAAGCCAGCATTGTGTGCCTTGTCTAGTTCGTCAGTTACATCAACGACCATTGCTTTAAGAATGTCAGCAACTTCCATTGCACCTTTTAAGGTTTCATCGAAGTCTACTGCTTCTTCGCCATAGTATTGCGTAAGTGTGAAGTTATGCACATCTAGTACTTCTTTCAGCTTTGCAGCGAAGTCTTCGGCGTTGAATAAGTCGCCTACGCGTAAACCGCGACGAGCTACCTTATCTTCATAAGCAGGACCGATACCACGACCCGTTGTACCAATTGCTTTTGCGCCACGGGCTTTTTCGCGCGCTACGTCAAGTGCAATGTGATAAGGAAGAATAAGCGGACAAGCTTCACTAATCTTTAATCGCTCGCGCACTGGAACGCCACGCTCTTCAAGCATAGTCATTTCTTTCATTAGTGCGTCTGGGCTAAGCACGACACCGTTACCAATAATACAGGTAACATTATCGCGTAGGATGCCTGATGGAATTAAGTGAAGTACGGTTTTTTCACCGTCGATTACTAGAGTGTGACCTGCATTGTGTCCGCCTTGGTAGCGAACAACATATTTTGCGCGATCAGTGAGTAGGTCTACGACCTTGCCTTTACCCTCGTCACCCCATTGAGTGCCGAGTACCACAACGTTCTTTGCCATGAATCATATGTGTAAGAAAATTAGGCGGGGATTCTACAAAATTCTAGGGCAAGGATCATCTCTTTTTCGAACAAAAATACGACTATTTGATTTTTATTTTTGAAAACATAAAGATGCCCAACCGTCGCCGGCAGCTTTTTAAAATAAGGCTTGGCATATTGTTTTATAAAACATATTTCCTAAAGCGCTAATTTTTATAGCATTCTAAAGTTTAGCTAGCGCAAAACCTGTACAGGCGGTCAACCTTGGACTGCGCAGCTCACAAAACAGCTTCTTCCTACATTAACTGAAATAAAAAAGCAGTAGCGCGCCAATTATCACAAGGGTACCGCCAATTTGACGCAATTGATTACTCGGTTGCTGACTAATTTGAAGCAAATAATTACGCCATTTATTCGGAAAAAGCAGCGGTCCTATTCCCTCGATTATAAGTACCAAAGCGAAAGCGGGTAATAGCCACTCCATAAATTTATCCTTAAAGCCGTGAAAGTACTGTGATCTTAAAGAGCATGCTTTTAATGGGCATGTCGTTGATAACTGCGCTGTTAATGAGTTCGCCACGTTTTTCGCGACACCTTGTACTGCCTTTCCTGTAACGAACTAACACCTTTTAAGGTATTTCCGAAAGCGCACGTAAATCAATGTATTCGGGAGTATGGTATAGGCCAAAACCAAAGCGTAACCGGTTACCTCTGAAGTCAGTAAGAATATGATGTGCTTTAAGCTTTGAAGCAAGGGCTTTTGTCACATCCGCATTATCTAATTCAAAGGTAAGGAAATGCCCCCGATTCATTTCATTGTTAACGGCTAAGTGCTTTTCATTGAGTAACGGATGATTGCAGCCAGCAAGCTTTTTTAAAAATGTTCGCTGCATGCGCATTACGTAATCATTTATCGCGGCAACATCTAAACTATTTTCTTCAAACATGCGAAGTACAGCTCTTAACCTGTAGAGCGCCGTAAAATCCATAGTGGCACCGGCAAAGCGCATACCATCTAAACTATATTGAACGTCATTTTTGCCGCCCGTCTCGCGGGGTTTGTCTAACTCGCCAAATTCGGCAAACCAGCCGGTATACGTGGGTCTTAGCTTACAGCCCAACGGTACGTGAGCAAAGCACGCCCCCTCTCCCGCCTGCGCGTATTTGTAACTACCCGAAAGATAGAATATACGATGAGCAATATCGGCAAGGTCAGTAGGCTTTGCCATAAAGCCGTGATAGCCATCAACTACAACAAGGGTATTGTCGTTAGTCACGCTATTTACAATATCTGAAACGTCGTTTACCACATAACCAGAATTGAAAAAGACCTGACTAAAGAAAACTAGCTCAGGATTGTATTCAGCAATAGCCGCCTTAAAGCGTGAAGCAAAAGTATGATAAGGCTTGCTAGGTACGGTAATAAGTTCTATTGCACCCTGTTCTTCTAGTCTACTCGCTTGGCGCTGAAAACTGTGAAACTCGCTGTCTGTCGACACCACTTTATAAGGGGCAGCACTATCTATGCAGCTCATAATACGATAAAGCAATTCATGAGTATTTGGCGCAAAAACGATTTGCTGAGGCGCGCCAGTATTCAGTATTTTGCTAATACGCTGCTGCAGTTCCGGTACTAAAGTTTGGAAAAAATACCCCCACTTTTCGTCTACGTATTTAGCGCTGTCATCCCAATAATCAAGCATTGCCTCGCGCGTACAGTCTGGCCAAAAATAATGGCTGTGACACGCATAATGCTGTTTACCTTTGTTAGCGTTGAGAAATCCTGTATAAAACTGCTGATATGCCATGCTTTATTGCCTAAAATAAAAACCGCTTAAACCCTATCAAACTTCAGCATACTTCGCATGAACCTGCGCCTACAGCAAAACATTTATTTACAAAATAGGTGTAAATAGTTTTGCCCAAATCGTTGCGCTTAATGTTATTTCTTATATACATACGCCCACTGCAAAACTGAAAAACTCTGCTATACCCTATAGAGGTGAGTTAATTTTGTAAGTCTAGTTAGCAAGCTCCATCTGTTCCACGCAGACACACATTAAAGGTACTTTATGCGTTTCCCTAAATACGGAAATTATTCATTGGATGTCTCAGGTAACGTTCTTGAAGTGTTTGCTACCGGAGCGTGGAACCTTAAAACAACAGAATTTTTTATAGAGGAAATGCATGCGCTTATTGATAGGTTCGACAATAAGCCTTGGGCAGCCTTAATGGACGGACGCCGTTGGGTATTATCTACGCCGGAATGTCAGACCCGTTTAGCAGATGCAATAAAGGTGAATATTTCGAAAGGGCTTAGTCGCTCAGCGTATGTGTTAGATAGCGGAATGGTCAAGCGTGCTCAGCTGGAACGCACCCATCCATCAAACCAACGTGATTTTGAAACGAGCAACTATGAACGGGAGTATTTTGAAAAATACTTCGAGGCACTTAACTGGCTGCATAAAGAAGGGTTTTCACCTATTTGCTAGTTTTCTAGCCCAAGGCGATGGTTTTAGCGTTACGGTGAACGCTAAAACCCGAATAGGCTTAGTACAACAAGCTATAGACTTTACGACGATACTCTGACTTAAGCGGGTCGCCGTCAGCGAGTGCGTTCATCATATCCATCATTAACTTTCTGGCATCGCCAAAGCCAAGCTCTTTCTTTAATACAGTATAAAGAAGCTCTAGGGCATCTTGTGCTTTGTTCGCTTGCTGCAACTGTACAGCTAAGTCAACCTTAAGCTGCAGGTCATCAGGGTTCGCTTCTACTGCCGCTTGAAGCTGGCGTATTTCAGGCGTATCTGCCGCTTGTTCTGCAAGTTCAATTTTGCCCGCCAAACTCTTATAGCGAGAGTCTTGATCTACCAGCTTAATCTCTTCAAGCAAAGCTTTAGCTGCATCGATAGAGCCAGTCTCAACGTAGCAATCAATAAGCATGTACTTAGCGTTTACGTTATCAGGGTTAAGCGTTAAGGCTTCTTTTGCCGCTGGCAGTGCTTCTGCGTAATCCCCTTGTTGGATCGCCTTGCCTGCAGTGGCAAGTAGATCATCTTCTGGGTTTGGCAAATATTTATCCAGCATTTCACGAATTTGCTGCTCAGGTTGTACACCTGCAAAGCCATCGACGGGCTGACCATTTTGCACCACCATTACCGTTGGTAGGCTTCTAATACCAAACTGAGCAGCCACTTCTTGCTGTGCTTCGCAGTCTACTTTGGCCAATATCAGATGCTGGCTATATTCACCTGCCAGCTTTTCTAATATGGGCATTAGGTCTTTACAGGGTTCGCACCAATCAGCCCAAAAATCGATAAGCACTAGTTTTTCTTGCGATGCTTCTACAATAATTTGCTGAAAGTTTTCTACCGTAATATCCACGATGGTTGCTTGGCTATTTGCAACGAGATTTTCCATAACGCAGGCCTTTAATTTCTTGTATTGGGAGGAATATGGGGCAGGCGCTGTAAAATTACAAGGCTAAGGGGAGTTATCTTTAGCTCCGAAACGAGCGGCATACCCTTTTTTTGTAAAAGCGGTCATTTCGCCTTTGTCGCTTTCACGACAATCTCTACCTTCAAGGAATGTTAATGTAGTGTAAAATTTCTCTATTGAGATACTTTATTATTAAGCCAGCTAATTTCTATAAGATTTGGCTAAGAAGGTTTTATGACTACACAAACCAGCACAGACACTCAGTTTGCTTCGTTCAAAGAGTTTTACCCATTATATTTAAATGAGCATAAAGACGGCACATGCCGCACGCTTCATTTTATCGGCTCTTGGCTAGTACTTAGCGTTATAGCGCTGGCAATATATATGGCGAGCTGGTCGCTACTGTGGTTTATACCGCTAGTAGGTTACGGCTTTGCATGGGTAGGACATTTCTTTTTTGAGAAAAATCGTCCCGCTACATTTAAACACCCCCTTTATAGTTTGATGGGCGATTGGGTCATGTTTAAAGATATTCTGGTGGGCAAAATTAGTCTTAAAGGCGAATAAGGCTCATGAAAGTTACACAAGGGCTACCCGTGCGATAATAACGATAACACCCGCTGTTAGCGCTCCCATTGTTATACATTGCGTAATATGCTGCCATATATGCAGCAATACGCATTTTTAACGGACAATCCACCCCCTTCACCGCACACCCTTTACATAATGGAAACGAAAGCGATATGGTTGAGAATAAGGTTCGCAGTTTACTAAATTAACCCTAGCATTAACGTTAAGAGCACGACTGCGAACACATTATCTTGAAAAACGCCGCCTATCGCGCTTAACGCAAAAAGAATAACAAAAGGAACAAACATGTTTGTGTCTCGTTTCCCCCTTCGCCCTATACAACAAGGTTTATTAGCTACCTCGACAGCGTTATCACTGTTGGTTTTAGGCATGAGCCAAGCTAGTGCATTGCAAAACTCTCAATCTGATTCAGGTAGCGTAAATGCGCTAACGTATGAAGATACCTTTAACTTAGAGTTTGTCACTAACCCTCAATTCCTCGATAAGGAAACGGTTATTTATTCTCGTCAAAGCATGGATATCATGACTGACGGAAGACAAAGCCGATTGTGGCAGGTAAACATTAAATCCGGTGAACATCGCCCGTTTATTGGAGTAGACGAAAACTTGTCACAGGCTACCTTGTCGCCCAACGGTAAAATGGTGGCGTATACAAAAGCGGTCAACGGCCGCGCACAAATCCATCTTTATTACTTAGACACTATGCAGTCTGTGCGTTTAACCAATACCAGCGAGACACCTCGCCAGTTAACCTGGTCTCATGACAGCAAGACTTTAGCCTTTACTCAGTTTACCGAAGAAAAGCAAAAGCCACTGTTTACAGGAATGCCGAGCAAGCCAAAAGGAGCAAAGTGGGCTGACCAAGGCACCTATATTGATGCGGTGCAGTATAGAGGTGACGGCAGAGGCTACTTGCGTGAAGGCTTCGACCAGATTTTTGTTTTGCCTGTCGAAGGCGGCACGCCGCGACAGTTAACAACGGGGAAATTTCCAAGCGGCGGTACCCTTGCCTTTTCTAGAAACAATGATTGGATTTATTTCGCCACACCGCAGCGAGAAGACTATGCGCTACACCCATTGTCTGGCGATATCTACAAAGTGAACGTAAGCACAGCGGCAGTTGAACAAGTTACCGATATGGAAGGCCCTGAAGGCAGACCAACCTTAAGCCCCGACGGAAAGTACCTTGCGTTTACTCAGCTCAACGACAGAAAGCTTTCATACCAAAACGGTGACATTGTTGTACTAGAGCTTAAAAGTGGTGATATCACTCGCTTAACTACATCGTTAGATAGAAGCTTAGGTAAGTTCACGTGGCGTAAAGACAGTCGCGGATTAGTTTTCTCTTACCTTGATCATGGGGAGACTAAGCTTGCTACAGTGAACCTTAAAGGTGATGTAAAAACTATCGACGTGAGTATTGGCGGTCAGGCATTTGGGCGCCCTTACACGTCGGGCGACTTTGCAGTTAGTGACAAAGGTGACATCGTTTATACCACTGCCAGCCGCACTAGGCCTGGTGACTTGGCGCTTTACAGAAAAGGTAAAGACGACACACAGCTTACCGATTTAAATAACGACGCACTTGGCCATAAGACCTTGGCAGAGGTGCAAGACCTTTCCGTCGTATCAAGTATTGACGAGTTACCTATCGACGCATGGATTGCATTGCCCCCAGGGTTCGATAGCAGCAAGAAATACCCGCTGATATTAGAAATTCACGGCGGTCCTCATGCTGCCTACGGCCCTCATTTTGCTATGGAAATTCAGCTAATGGCGGCGCAAGGTTATGTCGTGGTGTGGGCTAACCCAAGGGGCAGTAGCTCTTACGGTGAAGACTTTGGTAATTTGATCCACCATAACTATCCGTCAGAAGACTACAACGACTTGATGGACGTGGTAGATGCGGTTGTTGGCCAAGGCTATGTAGATTCAGAGAACTTGTTTATTACTGGTGGCTCAGGCGGCGGTACACTTACCGCCTGGTCCATTGGTAAAACTGATCGCTTTAGTGCGGCAGTAGTGGCGAAACCCGTTATCAACTGGATGAGCTTTTCGTTGACGGCTGATGCATATCCTTACTTTAGCCAATATTGGATGGCTGATATGCCATGGAATATTGCGGATAAACTCTGGCAACGCAGTCCTTTGAGCTTAGTGGGCAACGTGGTTACGCCAACCATGTTGCTAACGGGCGAAGCCGATCACCGCACCCCCATCAGTGAAACCGAGCAATACTACCAAGCGCTGAAACTGCAAGGTGTGGATGCGGCGATGGTACGAATTCCAGGTGCATCACACGGTATAGCAAGCCGTCCATCTCGCTTGATTCAAAAAGTGGGAAATATTGTGGCGTGGTTTGAGCGCTACAAGAAAGACAACGACAGCGAATAAATCGTTTTAAACCCACAGTTCTTTTTAAGAAAAAAGGCGCCCTTTAGTGAATGAAATGGCGCCTACCTTTTTTATCATCGACCTTATTTGGTCAGCTTCACTACTTTGCCATTAGGGGCGTCGGTCAGTAAGTAAATGGCACCATCTGGCCCCACTTCTACGTCGCGGATGCGGTCGTGATTGTCGCGAACATATTCAAACTGCTCACTAGGCTTTCCATCCTCTACCTTGATACGACGAAGGTGGGTAAATTTTAAAGAACCCACTAATATGTCGCCGTTCCACTCTTTAAACATGTCGCCTTGATAGAAGGTTAGGCCGCTTGGTGCAATGGACGGGTTCCAGTACAACCAAGGTTGCTTCATACCATCCATATGAGTTTTATCGCTGATAATATCGCCGCTGTAGTCAACGCCATAAGTAATCTCTGGCCAACCGTAGTTCGCACCGCGCTCTAGGATATTAATTTCATCACCGCCTTTGGGGCCGTGTTCCATTGCCCAGACTACGCCAGTTTCAGGGTGTATAGTGACGCCTTGCACGTTGCGGTGACCATAGCTGAATATTTCAGGGGCATTGCCATCGGTGAAAGGGTTATCTTCTACTGCGCTGCCGTCACGGTTTATGCGTACAATTTTGCCGAAGTGGTTATTGGTGTTTTGCGCCTCTTTCATGTACTTATAGCGATCGCCCATAGTCACGTACAAGTGCTTTTTAGCATCGAACGCTAAACGACAGCCAAAGTGAAAGCCGTTATCGACAATAGAGTCGGCACTAAAAATAACTTCAACATTTTCAAGGCCCGAATCAGTAAGCGTGGCTTTTGCAACACTACTGCTACTGCCAGGTTTGCCTTCTGTCTCACTCGCTTTGCTGTAACAGAAATAAATTGTGTTGTTGCTGGCAAAGTCTGGGTCGATGGTAATGTCTAACATACCACCTTGGTTCTGCGCGACCACTTCTGGTACGTTATTTAGGCGCCCTGACAATTTACCGTCTTTAGACAAACGTTGGATACCACCCGCTCGTTCGGTTACCAGCAAGTCGCCATCAGGTAAAAACACCATGCCCCATGGATGTACTAAACCTTCAGCAAACGTGGTTACGGTTATATCGCTGTCGGTGATTTCATGGTCTTCGTCATGCTTGTGATCGCCATGAGCTAGGGCAAATTGACTTACTGCTAGCGCCATCGCACATACTACTGAACGCGCTAGTATGCTTACAGGTTTGGAAATAACTGCTGGTTTCATCGTTAGAAGCCTCTTTTACAGAAGCTGTGTTTGGTGGCACAGACTTCTTCTTTTATTTTTTAAGTTATAGCAGTATACAAAAAAGGGTACAGCGCCGCTGTACCCTTTGTGATAGTTCTACTCGCTAATGCGATAAAGTTGGCTTGCCGACTAAACGAAACTAACCCCCTTCACCACCGCGCGGTATTTATTTTGGAAGCGTTGCGCGAAGCATCCACGCTGTTTTTTCGTGAACGCGCATACGATCGCCAATCAGCGCTGCAGATGATTCATCGTCAGCATCTTGCGCTAGCTTTAATGATTCGCGACACGTTTTCACTACTTGCTCATGACCATGAGTCAGTAAGCGAACCATTTCCGTGGCCTCAGGCACACCTTCAACTTCTTCAATTGAGCTAAGCTCAGCGAACGACTTATATGTGCCCGGTGCTGAAACACCTAAAGTACGAATACGTTCTGCAATTTCATCTACCGCTTCCGCAAGCTCTGTGTAGTGTTCTTCAAACATAAGATGCAATTCACGGAACTGCGGCCCTTCTACATTCCAGTGGAAGTTATGCGTTTGAAGGTACAAAGTGTAAGAATCGGCCAATAGCTTTTTCAGGCCTTCTGCTACTGCGTTACGATCGCTTTCAGAAATACCAATATCAATCTTGCTCATGTCACACTCCTTAACGTTGAAACCCTTTTTGAGATTTTCGTTCAACCAGTTTCTTGGCCATCAAAAATCTAGGTCTTGATAATATAAGTTAATAGTACTACAGAAATATTGATTTAGATTAACGGTTTAGTTAATTGCTTTCATCGTATTAATCGATGACTTTATCCATTCTGCCTCATGCTGTATTAATGGTGGTGATGGTGACCTTCGCCCGCTTCTTTTTTAACCGGTAGCGAAACCTTCAGCTCGCTTGCATCGCTAAATGTGAGGGTTAGCACTACTTCACTGCCCTCTTCCAATCCCTTAGTCAGCCCCATCAACATGATGTGACGGCCACCTGATTCAAAAGAGACCATCTCGCCCGCTTCTACTTTGACGCCTTCAGTTAGCTCACGCATTTTCATGATGTCTTCTTGCATCACCGTTGTGTGAATTTGCGCTTCACTTGCTATATCTTGGGGTACTGAAACAGATATCAGCGTTTTGTCGTGTTTACTTTGATTATGTAGAGTAAAGTACACTGCGCCGGTTTTTGCCAAGGCAAAGGTTGCTCTGGCGTAACCATTCATCACCATAACGTCAGTTTGCTTACTGATGTGCTTATGCTGCTCTTTTGGCTTGTGGTGGTTATTATGATCATTGCCATGGGCAGAAATAGTCCCAGACAAGCTTAAAGAAAATAAGCCAGTAACGATAACTAACGGTTTAAGTGATTTGGAAAAAAGTGACATACAGTCTGCTCCGAATGAGTATTCGTAAGCAAGTGTACGTAAGTTTGGCATAGGAAAAAAGAGAAATGGTGCCGACTGCCGGAATCGAACTGGCGACCTACTGATTACAAGTCAGTTGCTCTACCAACTGAGCTAAGTCGGCACACTTTAAAAACCGCTGCCTAGACAGCGGATGCGTATTCTAGCGATAAACGCGTGGGTGTCAACCTTTTAATCGCGTTGCTTCACCAACTAATTTCGGGAAGTACTCAAGTGGTAAATATTTGCTCAATGCCATGAGCTTTTCACCTAAACTCTCATAACTATTAGTGGTGACATTAATGTGCCCCATTTTGCGTTTTTCACGCACAGACTTTCCGTACCAATGCAGGTGACTTCCATCAATACTTAGCAGGTCTCGAGAAAAGCTGCTGCAACCAATAATGTTAACCATTGCACTTGGCCCTATGGCTGACGTATCGCCAAGAGGCAAGCCGCAAACAGCACGCAAGTGGTTCTCAAATTGACTGGTGACAGCGCCTGACTGGCTCCAATGCCCAGAGTTATGTACACGCGGCGCAAGTTCATTGACAAGCAGTTTATCGCCAACTTGGAATAACTCCACTGCCAGCACGCCTATGTAGTCCATACCCTCAGCTAGTTTCACGAAAATATCGTGAGCTTGAGCCTGAAGAGCGTCATCTACACGAGTCGCAGGCGCGACCGACACATGAAGCTGACCTTGGTGATGCAGATTTTCAGCAAGTGGATAGGTTCTCACGTCGCCATTAGCATTGCGTACACCGATTAACGACAGCTCTCTATCGAATGCCACCATTTTTTCTACCACTAATGGCACGTTTTCTAAGTCCAAGCCTTGTAGCGAGCTTCTTAGCGCTGGCAAATCAGCTTCATCACTTAAACGCCACTGTCCGTAACCGTCGTAGCCATCGCGGCTCGCTTTAAGAATAAGTTTGCTACCAAGCTGTTTTACGCAATCATCTAACTGAGCAAGGTCGGTCACTATCTGGTGATCACAGTTTGCAACCTTCATGCTTTCGAGAAGCTTTTTCTCGCGTACGCGGTCGGCACCAACTAGAATACTGTCGATATTTGGCATCAACTTGTTAGTTTTAGCCGCTTCTTCAAGCAATCTTTCAGGTACATGCTCAAACTCTACCGTTAACGCATCGGCGTCTTCTAGCGCTTGCGCTAGTGGTGTATCGAGTGGGGTTTTGCTAACTGGATGTACAACGGTATCGTTGTTTACGTCCACAGCTTGAACCTCAATACCTAACGGGCTTCCCGCTAAGTACATCATTTGAGCAAGTTGGCCTGCGCCGTAAACAACTACTCTCATTCATCTAGCTCCAATGTGTTACTTGAAGCAAGTACGGTCTCAGTCTGAGACTTTCTAAAAGCGATAACAGCTTCTCGCACACTCTTCTCTTGCAGCGCAACGACTTGCGCCGCCAGTAGACCTGCATTTGCTGCACCAGCTTCACCAATGGCTAATGTGCCTACTGCTACGCCTTTCGGCATTTGAACGATAGAAAGCAATGAATCTAACCCGTTGAGCGCTTTTGATTTCACCGGGCAACCAAACACCGGCAGATGGGTGTGTGCGGCAATCATTCCCGGCAAGTGTGCTGCGCCGCCCGCGCCAGCAATTATTGCGCTAAAACCTTCATCGGCAGCGCCTTCAGCAAACTCTACTAGCAAGTTAGGTGTACGATGTGCCGACACCACCTTCGCTTCAAATTCAACACCAAACGACTTCAGCATTTTTGCGGCCTGCTGCATGGTAGGCCAGTCTGAAGTTGAACCCATTACAATCGCGACTTTTGCCATCTAGAGATCCTCGGAGTAGGTAAAATGGACAACCTTGGAAAGGCCGCGATTGTAGCTTAAAACCGTTCAAAATCCCACCGTAAATGGCGTGAAATATAGTGCTATAGAGTACGAGCGAATAAAAGCACTCTACCTTGACCGGTGATCTATCTAAACCTAATAACCCGTATTAACTATAATTAATTTGTGAAGAAAAACTGCCGTATAACACGGATTAGCAACCGCTACGTTATAAGCTTTGCGGTGTTAGTAGTTAAATGGCGCAAGAGGTTATTGATGACAGATAAGCATGAACCCGACGTACTTGACGAAGTCATAGAAGAAGTGCAGGACGTGGTCTCTGATTTCTTAAACCGCGAGGCTGCTCCCGGTATTTTGCTGATGGCAGCGACAATACTCGCACTCATTATTGCCAATTCCCCATTAGATACCCTTTACGACCATTTAATCAGCATGCCAGTTCAAATATCCGCTGGGTCGTGGGCTATTGATAAACCATTGCTGCTATGGATTAACGATGGCTTGATGGCAGTTTTTTTCTTTCACGTAGGCCTAGAGCTTAAACGGGAAGTTTGTGAAGGTGAGCTAGCAAACCCTAAAGATATTATTCTACCTGCTGCTGGTGCCGTGGGCGGTATGGCACTGCCAGCATTAATCTATGTAGGTATAAACTGGGATAACCCAGTGGCGATTGCAGGGTGGGCCATTCCCGCTGCCACAGACATTGCCTTTGCGTTGGGTATTTTGGCGCTACTTGGTAGTAGAGTACCTACTAGCCTAAAAGTGTTTTTAGTTACGCTAGCCATCATCGACGACATTGGCGCTATTGTAATTATTGCTTTGTTCTACACCGAGCACATTACCGCAGGTGCGCTGTACATTGCTGCTGGCTGCCTACTGTTGTTGTGGCAAATGAACAAGCGAAATGTGGTGGATATTCCAGCCTATGTTTTTGTAGGCCTCATTTTATGGGTAGCTATGCTGAAGTCGGGTGTGCACGCGACGTTAGCCGGTGTGGTACTGGCTAGTTTTATTCCCATGCGAGATCAAAAAGACCCGTCATACTCTCCAGTAACTCGACTTGAGCACGGTTTAAATGGTTCTGTAAGTTTTGCCATTTTGCCTCTGTTCGCCTTTGCTAATGCGGGCATTAGTTTTGGCAATATTAGCCCAGAAGGAATTTTTCACCCTGTAACCTTTGGCATTTTCCTTGGCTTGGTTGTGGGAAAACAAATAGGTGTATTTGGGTTTTGCTATTTAATGGTAAAGCTGAAACTAGCAAAGTTACCTGATGACCTGAACTTCAAGCATATTTATGGCTGTGCGCTGCTTTGCGGCGTTGGTTTTACCATGAGTCTGTTTATAGGAGGCCTTGCTTTTGAACAAACCGGGATTAATCAAATCTTTGATGAGCGGGTCGGAATTTTAGCGGGCTCTCTCGTGTCTGCGTGCTTGGGCTACATTGTATTGCGCCTGGTAAGTGATGCACCGAGTGATGACACTGACGTAGCCTCAAACGCTAGCAAGCTCACGGGCAATACAGTCAAATAGCACTTGCTTGCGTATAGGCTTACTTAAATGCGCATTCATGCCTGCTTCTAAGCAGGCATTTTTATCTTCGACAAATGCGTTCGCCGTTAGCGCTATAATTTTAATCTTAGTTTTATTTCGACCTTCTTTGCGGATAAGTGTGGATGCAGCTAATCCATCCATTATGGGCATCTGACAGTCCATTAAAACTAGATCGAAATCATGTTTTTTCTCTGCCTGAACGGCATCTCTGCCATTCTTAGTTCGAATACATTTGATGTTCGCTGATTTAAGCATATCCATCACGATATCAGCGTTTATATCATTATCTTCTGCAAGAAGTACGCGAAGACCAGTGGGGAGTGTTGCTGAGGTCTTACGTTGCTCCTGCTTATCACTATTACTCGTCGTGGCCGGAATATGGAAGGTAAAATTAGTTCCCTTACCCAATTCACTTTCAACGTAGAGTTCGCCGCCGAGCAACTCAACCAGTCCTTTGGATATGGCCAAGCCTAGACCGGTTCCTCCAAAGTGGCGGGTGGTTGAGGTGTCAGCTTGTTCAAACTTTTCAAAGATAAGGTGTATTTTTTCAGGAGCGATACCGATGCCGCTATCCCGTATCGAAACTTTAAGCCCTTGGTGCGCGTAATCAACGTCAACCGAAACTTGACCTTCATTGGTAAATTTAATCGCGTTACTAAGAAGGTTATTAATAACCTGAGCTACTTTTCCAGCATCAATGTTTAAGGCATGGGGTACATGGTCACCAATATGAAGCGCAATGTCGTATCCCTTAACCTGCGCCGTATGGCGATAAAGTTCACAGGAAGCTTCAAGCAATTCACGAATGTCACAGCGCTGGATATCACTGAGCATTTTGCCTGATTCAATTTTCGACCAATCCAAAATACTGTCTAAAATAATCAATAAATTAGTAGCTGAACGAGAAATCGTTTTTGCTCTCACTGCGATATGTTCAGGAAGGTCGTTGTCTAACATCAATTCGCAAGAACCAACGATACCGTTCATTGGCGTTCTTATCTCGTGACTCATATTGGCGAGAAATTGCGTTTTGGCAACGTTAGCAGCTTCAGCTTCTTTTAACGCTTGTGCTAAATGCTCAGTCTTTTCCTCTATGCGCTTTTCCAAGGACTGGTTTAACTCATTAAGCTCTACGTTTAGCCCCTGCTCTATTTCTCTCGCTTTCTTAAGCTCATCAAAGGCACCTGACAAGCGGGTTTCTAAGCGCATAAACTCATCGCTTAGTAACGATAGTTCTTGAATGTGGAGCGCTCTTTGCGGCGCTTTTTTTCCTTGTTGCCGTGTAGGTTCGAAGTCTGCAATATAGCGAACGAGACGGCGAATGGGTGCTCCTACCATTTTCGCTACTACATAGCCTGTAAAGGTCCCGAACGCAGATAAAGCCAGCAATAAAAGTAAATCTTTGAGTAGATAACTACTCATTGATGCCATCAAAAGCCGTTTGTCGAAATAATAGCTAACCTTCCAATTGGCAAAAGAAATGTTCTTGGTAAATCTAAGCCACGTCTTACCTTGAGGACCATCATCAACTTCAATGGAACATTTGGGCTCACATGAATAAAACGGTGCTTTAGTTAACGGCTTTAACGCTAACGCCTCTGAGGCGTAAATTACCTCACCCTTTTGATCTTCGATTAACATCGAGAATCCACCGAGACTAAGGCTATCAATAGCATGAAAGCTCTTCAGAGATAATGACCCTTCTACAATACCTTTAGGCGCCCCATTGCTATTTAATATAGGCGCAGATAGCGCGACAATTGGGTCGTTACCAAAGCCACGGCCTTGAAAAACGTTAGATAAAAATGGCACGCCACTTTGCATAACTTCATAAAAATAAGGCCGATAAGACACATTGGGCCGCCCATTTTGTTTTGCTTTGTCCAACATGCTTGGTGGATAGGCATGCGTAATATCACCATCTTCATTGGCTACCAGAAAGGTTAAAAATTCAGGGTTATGAGAAGCCACAATTTGTAGATTTTTGGCTGCGATGTTTTCGGCATTTTTTTCCGAACCACTATTAGAAAGTACTTTCGCTGTAGCGGTAATAGCATTTTGATGATGACGTAAAAAGTTTGAAAGCTGGAACTCCAGCACTTTAACTCGCTGGGCCATATAACTGTAAATTTGCCGCTCTTGTTGATGCTGAAACAAGCTGACTGACAGATATATCACCGCCATAGAAGCAACAAAAAAGCATCCAGAGAAAAAATACCCAAAGAGAAAGTGAAGCGTGACCCGCTCGGATTTGTAAGAAGTTTGCCGCTTCAGGCCATAAATAGCTAAGTAAGCGAAATGGCCGATGATCAAACCAAATACACCACTGACCCAAGTAACTAAAACACCAGAGAACACCATGTTCACGTTGCCATCATCGAACAGAGAGTGTTCTAACAGCAAAATGGGTAAAAAGACGATAGACCAGAAGCCTGCGCCTACTTTAATCACTTGCTTTAGCGATTTATCATAGCCGAAAAAGCTAAGTACTATTGGCAAAAGAGTGAGACTTTCTTTGCCTACAATGCTGCCTTCGTTTAGCCAAAGTGGAAGACTGATTAGCAGTCCAATGGGAATTGAAAAAAAAGGGGAAAAGCGAAGGGAGGCGTAAACTGCCGCTCCTATACCAAATGCAGCTATTCCAGTGCTGTCAAAAGGCGGAGAGAGGGCATTTAAACTTGCACCCAACACACATACAATTAATGCTTGGAAGGCCAGAGACCATGAAATGGAAAACGAATTACTACCAATTTTCAACACATGTCTCCAGCCGCCAGTGTTAGTGTTGCGCCATATAATCTAAAGTAAAGTTAGTAAGTAGCTTCACACCCAGCTTCATTCCCTCATCATCAACGTAGAACTCTGGCGTGTGATGAGCAGGGCTGTCTTCTTCTGATACATCTAGCGGCTTACCGCCTACCCAAACGTATAAGCCTGGAACTTGCTCCTGGAAAAATGAAAAGTCTTCAGCCCCGGTTACCGGCTTAGAAAGCAATGTGTTTTCGACGCCAGCGGTACGCTGCATGGTAGGTAGCATGGCTTTTGTAAGCTCTGGGTCGTTATACGTAATTGGGTAATAGTAATCTAGTGGTAGCGTGAGTTCTGCCTCTGCCCCCATACTCTCTGCAATCGCTTTTACTTTACGTGGAAGTGACTCGTAAATATGATCGCGAGCGGCTTCGTTAAGAGTACGGATAGTGCCTACCATTTCGACTTCATTTGGAATGATGTTAGAGCGATTACCACCATGGATTGAGCCAATCGATACCACTGCCGCATCGTCAATCAGTTTTAATTCACGACTTACAATGGTTTGAATAGACATTATCATTTGCGCAGCAGTAACTACTGGGTCTACGCTTTTCCACGGATAAGCGCCATGCGCTTGCTTTCCGTGAATAACAATTTTGAACGGATCTACTGCGGCCATAGTGCCACCGGCGTTATAGCGCACTTTGCCCACATCAGTGTTGGCATTAATATGCAAACCAAAAATAGCGTCGACGTCAGGATTCTTTAATACGCCTTCTGCCACCATAACTTCAGCACCGCCTTTTTCTCCAGCGGGGGCACCCTCTTCTGCAGGCTGAAAGATAAATTTCACTTTACCCTTTAATTCACCCTTTATTTCAGTAAGGATTTTTGCGGCACCCATTAGCATAGCCATATGCGTATCGTGACCGCAGGCATGCATCACTGGCACTTCTTTACCATTATATTCGCCTACTTGCGTAGAGCGATATGCTAGGTCGTTTTGCTCTTTGACCGGAAGCCCATCCATATCTGCTCGTAGGGCAACAACAGGGCCAGGCTTGCCAGAGTCTAATATTGCTACCACCCCGGTTTTAGCTACACCAGTTTGAACTTGTAAGCCTAGGCTTTTAAGGTAATCAGCCACATACTCAGCGGTTTTGAACTCGCGGTTAGACAGTTCTGGAAACTCATGAAAATGATGGCGCCATTTAATAACGTCTGGCTCTACTTTGTTAGCCAGTTCATCAACGTTAATGGGGTTAGCGCTAGCTGTAAAAGAGGCTAGGCCGGCAAATACAAGTGACAGCAACTTCCGATTCATATCTTTTATTTCCTTTGATGTTTTTAGACAGAGTAAATCATCTTAAAGGAGAACACACTAATGCTTCTGCAATTGCAGCAAAGAATTAGCAGGCATTTGAAAATACCCCATTCGTGCAGCCGTGAATATTAGACGGAAGTATAAGGTAAGCCACTGACTAATTTGGGAAACAAACTAACCTGGAAAACAAAAAGGCGCCATGAGGCGCCTTAATGTATATATCAACTTATTGCTAAGTCGCGATTAGCTCTTTTGTCTACGCATTGCGTCAAAGAACTCATCGTTAGTCTTGGTCATCGACAGCTTACTGATAAGGAAGTCCATGGCATCAATTTCAGACATTTCGTGAACAATTTTGCGAAGGATCCACATTTTCTGTAGTTCGTCTTGCGCAGTAAGTAGCTCTTCACGACGGGTACCTGAGCGGTTAAAGTCGATAGCTGGGAATACACGTTTTTCCGCAATCTTGCGGTTAAGGTGAAGTTCCATGTTACCTGTACCTTTAAACTCTTCGTAGATAACTTCATCCATCTTAGAGCCGGTATCAATTAGCGCTGTTGCGATAATGGTTAAGCTTCCGCCTTCTTCAACGTTACGTGCAGCACCGAAGAAGCGCTTAGGCTTATGTAGTGCGTTTGCGTCAACACCACCGGTAAGTACTTTACCTGATGAAGGAATTACCGTGTTATACGCTCGCGCCAATCTTGTGATTGAGTCAAGCAGGATAACCACGTCTTTTTTATGCTCTACAAGACGCTTCGCTTTTTCGATTACCATTTCTGCCACTTGTACGTGACGGCTTGCAGGTTCATCAAAGGTCGATGCAACAACTTCACCCTGAACAAGGCGGTGCATCTCGGTTACTTCTTCTGGACGCTCGTCGATAAGCAATACCATTAACTCACAATCTGGGTGGTTAGCAGCAATTGACTGAGCAATGTTTTGAAGAAGAAGGGTTTTACCGGCTTTAGGTGGTGCAACGATAAGGCCACGCTGACCTTTACCGATTGGCGATGCTAAATCGAGTACACGAGCCGTGATATCTTCCGTTGAACCGTTGCCGCGTTCCATACGCAAGCGGTCTGCTGCGTGAAGCGGTGTAAGGTTTTCGAAAAGGATTTTGTTACGTGAATTTTCAGGCTTGTCGAAGTTAACTTCGCGAATTTTAAGCAGAGCGAAATATCGTTCACTGTCTTTTGGTGGACGAATTTTTCCAGCAATTGTATCACCTGTACGCAAGTTGAAGCGTCGGATTTGGCTTGGCGATACATAGATATCGTCCGGCCCTGCAAGATACGAAGAGTCAGCTGAGCGTAAGAAGCCGAAACCGTCCTGTAAAATTTCTAGTACCCCATCACCAAAGATATCTTCACCGCTTTTTGCGTGTGTCTTTAGGATTGAGAAAATGATGTCTTGTTTTCTGGCGCGCGCCATGTTTTCCAGGCCCATTTCCTCGGCCAGGTTAACCAACTCGCTTATTGGTTTGTTCTTTAATTCAGTTAAATTCATACTGGTGGGTCTTTGTGCTTGAACTTCGCTTACAGGACTTAAAGTCACTCTGTTCTAGTTTAGATTTGATATCACCCGGATGTGGGCGTAAGCAGAATGCTGCTCGGATGAGCGCTGAGGAAAAGTTAGCACTATATTTAATCAACGTCCAGCGTTTTACCACCGAAATGTTAAATAAATTGATATGCCCTTTTCTAAAACAATTAGTAAGTACCTGTGATGCAAATAAAAACCGGCGCTTTATTCGCACCGGTTTTTTATTTTGTTTCAATTACAGATTTTCGTTTAGAAATTCTGTTAATTGAGCTTTTGATAGCGCGCCAACTTTAGTAGCAGCAACGTTACCATTTTTGAAAAGTAGCAATGTAGGAATACCACGAATACCATATTTAGGTGGAGTTTCGTTATTTTCATCGACATTCAACTTGCCAACTGTTAACTTGCCTTCAAACTCGGTCGCAACTTCTTCTAAGATTGGTGCGATCATTTTACACGGGCCACACCATTCGGCCCAGAAGTCAACCAGTACAGGACCTTCAGCATTGATAACATCTGCTTCGAATTTATCGTCAGATAACTGGATAATTTTGTCGCTCATTCTTTTCTCCATTATTGGTCTGTCGCTGATTTGTCTCAGCCCGACCATAAGTGTTATATAGAAACTGTTTTTTAATGCAAGCACTGATAAGCTATAAGCTATGCCTACTCACTTAACTGATACTCATTTTTCCGACCTGCCGATTAACGGCAAGGTTGTTGACGCCTTAACGGCAGCTAATTTTTCACATTGTACACCAATTCAAGCACTTGCACTGCCTCCATTATTGGAAGGTCACGACATTGCAGGGCAGGCTCAAACGGGAACAGGTAAAACCATTGCCTTTTTGGTGGCTACATTTCACTATTTGCTAAGCAAAGCAGAAAATGCAGATAACAGCAAATCAAATGGCCCTCGCGCAATTATTATGGCGCCGACCAGAGAGCTCGCCGTTCAAATCTATAACGACGCCAAACTACTTAGTGAGCATACTGGATTGTCGCTTGGTTTGATTTATGGGGGCGAAGGTTACCAAAGTCAACGTGAAACTTTGGAAGAAGGGGTGGATATTATAATTGGTACGACAGGACGCATTCTTGATTACTATAAACAGAATGTGTTTACTCTGAATAATATTCAGGTTGCCGTACTTGATGAAGCCGATCGCATGTTCGATTTAGGCTTTATTAAAGATATCCGCTTTTTATTCCGCCGTATGCCACCGGCAAGCGACCGCCTAAGCATGCTGTTTTCAGCTACGCTAAGCTATCGCGTACAAGAACTTGCCTATGAGCATATGAATAACCCAACTCATGTTCAGGTTGCTCCAGAGCAAACCACGGCGACTCGCGTTTCACAAGAGTTATTTTACCCGTCTGACGATGACAAAATGTTGCTTCTTCTTACGTTACTTGAAGAAGAGTGGCCAGAAAAAGCGATTGTTTTTGCCAACACTAAAAATAGCTGTGAAAAAGTCACTGACTGGCTTACCGCTGATGGACATCGCGTAGGCTTACTAAGCGGTGATGTACCGCAGAAAAAACGCCTGGGGATATTAGAAGGCTTTACCAAGGGTAACCTTGATATTCTGGTTGCAACTGACGTTGCAGCACGAGGTCTTCATATCGACGCGGTTACTCACGTATTTAACTATGACCTTCCTGATGATGCGGAAGACTATGTGCACCGAATTGGTCGTACTGGTCGCGCAGGTCAAAGCGGCGTTGCGATTAGTTTTGCATGTGAGAAATACGCACTGAACTTACCGGCTATCGAGCAATACATTCAAAAGGCAATTCCGGTTACCGATTATGACCGCAGTGCCTTACTTGACGATGTGACGCCACCTAAGCCACGCAGAAGACGTACGCCTAACAACCGCAACTCTTCTCGCCGTGGTAACGGTAGAGGCCGAGGTAAGCCTCAAAACCGAAACAGCAGAGCGCAATAATAAGGCGCAAGGGTAGTCAATAAGAAACGAGATTTTATGCAGGCAGAACTCCAGCACGACGCACAAACTTACGGCGAGTATTATGCCGCCGTGGACTTGGGCTCTAACAGCTTTCATATGGTGATTGTGCACGTTGTTAACGGCAGCGTGCAAATAATAGGGAAAATTAAGCAAAAAGTTCGTTTAGCCGCTGGCTTAGACGATAACTTAGCACTTGATGATGTAAGCATGGAGCGCGGCTGGCAATGCCTGCAAGTTTTCTCGGAACGCCTGCAAGATATCCCTTCATCCAATATTAAGATAGTCGCTACTGCTACCCTACGCCTTGCGACCAACGCTCATGTTTTCATTCGCAAAGCTGAAGAGATCCTTAATCACAAGCTCAATGTGATAAGCGGCGAGGAAGAAGCGCGACAAATTTACCTAGGCGTAGCCTATACATCAGCTAACCAAGGTAACAGCCTTGTCATTGATATTGGTGGTGCAAGCACCGAAATTATTATCGGTAACGACATGCAACCTATTCATTTGAAAAGTTTGGATATGGGCTGTGTGACTTTTATGGAGCGTTATTTTACAGGCGGCACCATAACCCAAGACAACTTCGAAAATGCTAAAAAAGCGGCCCATGCACTGATTGATGATGTATCAAGCGCTTTTTTATGTTTCGACTGGGAGAATTGCTTAGGTGCGTCGGGGACGCCGCAGGCGATTACCGAGATTTTGGTAGCACAGGGTATCAGCGATGCCATTCGCTTAGATTATCTGTATCACTTGGAAAAGCAGTGTATCGAATGCGGCAATATTAAAAGCCTTGATATCGACGGATTAGAAGATAATAGAAAAGCTATTTTTCCTTCTGGGTTGGCGATTCTTATCAGCTTGTTTGAAGCGCTGAATATCAAGCATATGAATATTTCTGGCGGGGCATTGCGCGAAGGGCTTATCTACGGGATGTTAGATAACGTTACTGAAAACGATAGACGCCAACAAACGCTCAACCAAGCAAAGCAGCGTTATCACGTTGATAAAAACCACGCTAACTCTGTTCGCCACGTGGCGCTAGCTTTATGCCACCAGCTTTGTGCTCAACAAAATATTTGCCATCTAGATACGGAAACTATTTTAGGGGCCGCTGCACAGTTGCATGAAATTGGTCTTCATATTGAATATAAACGCCATCACGAACACGGTGAATATATTTTAAGTCATATTGATTTACCGGGGTTTACGCGCTTGCAGCGATCAGCAATTCGCGACCTTGTTGCGCAGCATCGTTTAACGATTGATGCAGACATTTTTGACAAGTACCACGAAGACTATCGCCCTATGTTAAAAGGCATGCTTCGAGTACTACGCATAGCGGTAGTTTTATGTCTACGCCGCCAAAACAAACATATTCCCGAAGTTTCGCTACAATGTGATGATAGTAAGTGGACACTTACTTTCCCCGAAAACTGGTTAAAGTCTCACCCTTTAATTAATGCTGAGTTAGCTAACGAGTGCTGGCTACAGCATAAAGCTGGGTGTGAGCTTGTGTGTAAGTAAATACTCACATCAACATTCTATACTTAAAAAAGCCGTGCTAAGCACGGCTTTTTGTTGGAATACGCAGTTTGATATCACTTAATTTTAATGTCTATTGACCATTTTGCTTTGCTAAAAGCTCCGCAACTTTAGGTGCAAAATAGGTTAAGATGCCATCTGCCCCAGCGCGTTTAAATGCAAGTAAAGACTCTAAAATTACCGCCTCTTCGTTGAGCCAGCCGTTAGCAAAGGCAGCTTGATGCATAGCGTACTCGCCACTTACTTGGTAGGCAAACGTTGGCACTTTAAATTCATCTTTGCAGCGTCGTACTACATCTAAATAGGGCATGCCGGGCTTCACCATTACCATGTCCGCGCCCTCTTCTATATCAAGGGCAATTTCATGAAGCGCCTCATCAGTGTTCGCAGGGTCCATTTGATAGGTTTTCTTGTTACCACCTTTGATGTTTGCAGCAGAGCCGACTGCATCGCGAAATGGACCATAGTAAGCCGAGGCGTATTTTGCCGAGTAAGCCATAATACATGTATTGATATGGCCTGCTTCTTCAAGTGCCTTACGAATGCTGCCAATGCGGCCATCCATCATGTCAGAAGGCGCAACAATGTCAGCACCAGCTTCGGCATGTGACAAAGCTTGCTTGATGAGAACCTCAACGGTTTCGTCGTTCATCACATAACCCGTTTCATCTAAAAGACCATCTTGTCCATGAGACGTGAAAGGGTCTAATGCAATATCAGACATCAGCATGACTTCAGGGAACGCCTTTTTAAGCGCCCTCATAGCTTGTTGAGCAAGGCCGTCAGGATTAAATGCTTCACTGGCGCATTCGGTTTTAAGCGACATAGGTGTTACAGGGAAAAGTGCAATCGTTCTAATGCCCAGCTCTACCCATTTCGCCGTTTCTTGCACTAGCAAATCAATAGAAAGTCTTTCAACACCAGGCATAGAGGGTACGGCTTCCCTCGCGTTATCACCAGGCAACACAAAGACGGGGTAGATTAAATCATCCGTAGTTAGCCTGTGCTCTGCCACAAGCCCTCTTAACGCATCTTTGGCACGTAGTCTACGCATACGACGGAGAGGGAAAGGTGAAGACGTCATAGTTTTTCCTGTAAATGTTTGTGTATTACTGTGTTTCGCCCTGAAGCTTTCGCTTCGTACAGGCAGTCATCAGCATATTTAAATAAACTTTGCGCGTGCTCTTCATCCGCGATAATGGTTGTAGAAACACCTGCGCTGGCGGTTAGCTTAATTACTTGTCCCTCGTATTCAAGTGGACTGTTTTCTAAGCTATGTCGGATATTCTCAGCAACGTGGTACGCGCCGCTTAAATCGGTATTAGGCAATATAATGGCGAACTCTTCACCACCTATGCGACACAAATCATCTGTTGGGCGATGGATGAGTTTTTGAAAGACATTTGTCACGTGAATTAAGCACGCATCTCCACCGTCGTGTCCATATTCGTCGTTAATTTTTTTAAAGTGATCCACGTCAACAATGATCAGTGATAAAGGCGTTTGCTCACGGCGGCTGCGCCTTCCCTCCGACCGCAATCGTTTATCAAAGTGGCGGCGGTTATGGGCCCCTGTAAGCGGGTCTATTGCGTTAAGCCTTTCTAGCTCTTGATTCACATCGGAAAGCTCACGCAGTGTTATCTCTAACTCGAGCGTTCGCTCCTGAACTTTATATTCAAGATCATCTTGGTAGCGCTTTTGCACTTCCAACAAATTTTCCTTAGCGGTATTCGCCTGCTTTTCTTGTTCAAGGGCAAACTGCTGAGCATTAATTAGGTCGTCACGACTGTGGCTGTAATTAATCGCTAAGATTAGCGCCAAAATAAGGGCTTCAACCGTCCCCCCGATAATCAGCAAGTTATTCGATGATATAGGTAGCTGAATAATATTTACATTATCTAAACTTGCACTCAGCCCGCTAATTAGTAGGAAGCCCCATGCAATAGTAAAGTAGCGAGCTACCACCTCTCCTTTAAGAGAAAGCCATACGCCCAGAGACAGAGTAAAAATAACCACTAGGCTTAGCAATAAAAGAAATGCTTTTATCATTAGCCAATAAGGCAGAACAAGACCTGCAACAATACTCAGGCCGCAAATCCAACTAATCGCTTTGGTCACGTTATCCAGTTTATTGCTGTAATTTTTAATAGGCAGAAGGCTACGCGTAAATAACGCGGCAAACATAATGGTAGCGTTTGCAAATACGATAATCGCCTTACTCTGAAACCAGGTGCTCGAAGACCAAATATAAGAAAAGCCATAGCCATGAAGCGTAATTAAAGTGAACGCCAGGTTGATTACATAACCCGAGTAAAACAAAAAAGACACGTTTTTGGTTGTGACAGTTAAAAAGGCATTACTCACCCCCATTGCTAGCAGAACGCCGAAGAAGATGCCTAACACCAAGTTTCTCGTTGATGTGTATTCTATAAACTCTGTCTCTTCCCAAATACGAATGGGAAGGCGTATGCTGCCCGATGTTTGCAGTTTAATAATAATGCGCAGAGATTGCGCACTGTCAGGTAAGGGGAATAAGGGTTTGACGTGCGCAATGGGTCTATCTTCAAAGCTTTGTCCGTCGCCGCCAGAGTAAGACACTATGGGTTTAGTACCCACTTGGCTATATACAGCTACATCCAAGTTATCTAACAGCGGATAGTCTATATGTAAAAGAAACCGGCTTTGGTTGCTTTGAGTAGGCTCGACCACCATTGAAAGCCAGTGCACATTTGTGTCCATTCCTAAATTCACTGGAGACGAGACTTGAGACCATTCACTAGCAGAGGTTTGCACAACACTATTAAAATCAAGTTTCATCCCTTGAGTTTCTTTGAGATAGGTTAACTGTGAAAACCGAGGGGAGAGGCTTGTGGCTGGTGAAAGGTTAAGCAGAACTAAGACAAATGTCACAACGGCAAGGGCTGTAATAAGAATGAGACCCGCATCATACTTGCGGATCGCTTTTAGATTTGTCTGCATATAAACCCGTGTTTAGCTGAGAGAAAATAACTCACAGCTATTAGCATAACTGCTAATACGCAATTTATCAGTGTCAACTTGAAGATATTCACCTAATTGCTGAGCTATATGGGGCAAAAAAGCGGGCTCATTATTACGTTTTCGCGGACGAAGTGTTTTTGGAAATAGATATGGGGCATCAGTTTCAAGAATAAGCTTATTCAGCGGGATATGCTTTACGGCATCACGTAAGTCAGCACCGCGCTTATCGTCACATACCCATCCTGTAATACCAATATAAAGGCCTAACGACAAATACGCTTTTACTTGTTCAGTTGTGCCAGTAAAGCAGTGGGCAATTCCCCCTTTTAAGCTCGGCATATATTGGGTTAACAAGCCAATCTGCTCGTTAAAGGCATCTCTTTCATGTAAGTACACAGGTAAGTTCAATGACGTAGCTAACTTTAACTGCGCTTCAAAAACCGCTAATTGAACGTCCTGAGGTGAAAAGTTACGGTTAAAGTCTAACCCGCACTCACCTACAGCCACACACCCTTTATGTTGAGCGAGCTCACGTAAACGCTCATAGTCGCTTTCAGTGACATCTTTTGCATTATGAGGATGTACACCAATGGTGAAACAGCACTGATCAGGGTACTTTTCGTAAAGCGCTACCGCGGTATCCCACTCGTTGGGATGAGTGGTAATGACACACAGTTTATCAACATCGGCATCTTGTGCACGTTGTATGACTTCTTCGGCGTCAAAACGCTTATCAAGCAGATTGACGCCTGCGTCGAACCAAGACATTTATTTAACGCGTTTTACTTTCATGCGCTTGTTAACACCTTCTACGCTTAAATAGAATGACCCTAACAGACCTCTTTCAATTGATACTTGCTGACCTTCTTCAATCTTCAAGTAAGCGCTATCGCTCTGCTTCCAAACTGAGCCATCGCTAAACGTAATAATCTTTTTACCTCGAAGAGAGTCTTTAAACGATGCGATAGTGAGTGAAATCTCAGAGGCTTCAGCAGATAAATCACGTTTATGTTCTAAACCGAAGTCGTTTTCAGGCTCTGCTGCGGTAGCAGGTTTGCTTACGGCAGGACGTGTATTCGGTTCAGCTTGCAATCTTGGTTTAGCAACCGTCTGCGATTTGTACGCTTGTAATTGGCTTACAGATGCATCTGCGCCATCATATTGATTCAGTGATTTCGCAATATTGTCGTAACAAATTAAACGCTTTAAGCTGTTGTCTGTGTTCCGGCATTTTTCCATAGCATCAGCTACAGTCTCGGCGTGAACGTTAAGCGCTCCAAAAGCACACAATAATGTGGCAATAGATATCAGTCGAGTTTTCATTCTTATTCCTTGCTCTTTTTAACTTTTATGTATTGTCAGTGACTTCTTCTGACTCGTCGTCACTTGGCTTTTTACCTGCGTAGAAACCACCCACAATAACGCCGACTTCGAATAGCAACCACATTGGTATTGCTAACAAAGTCTGAGAGATAATATCTGGTGGCGTCAGTAACATGCCAACTACAAACGCACCTACAACCACATACGGACGTTTAGCTCTTAGCGACTTAGCATCAGTCACGCCAGTCCAACACATCAGAATAATAGCTATGGGTATCTCGAATGAGACCCCAAATGCGAAGAACAGTTTCAATACGAAATTTAAGTAACTCGATATATCTGTACTTACCGTTACTCCTTCAGGCGCCACACTGGTGAAAAATGCGAACGCAATAGGGAATACAACGAAATAGGCAAAGGCCATACCGGCATAAAATAGTAAGGTACTTGATAAAAGCAGAGGCGCAACAAGGCGTTTTTCATTTCGGTATAAGCCCGGCGCAACAAAGCCCCACACTTGATAAAGCACATAGGGGATAGCAATGAAAAACGAGAGCACCAAGGTAAGTTTAAAAGGCGCGAAAAAGGGCGATGCCACATCGGTTGCAATCATACTTGAGTTTTCAGGTAGTGTTGCAAGTAATGGCATTGCTAACAGCTGGTAAAGGTCTTGTGCGAAAGCGGCAAGACACACAAATACGATCAGCACGCTCAAAAGCGCTTTGAGAATACGGCTGCGTAATTCAATTAAATGAGAAATGAGATTGTTAGCGTCAGACATCTATTGCTTTTTATATGGTTCTTGAACCGACTCGGCGGCTTTTTTTAGCTCATCGACACTTTGTTCAAGTTCAGGTGAAAGATCTTTAAGGCCTTGCTGCTCTGCTTTTTTCAAGTTTTCATGCAACTCATGCACACGCAGCTGATGCTCAACTTCTTGCTTAAAGCCCGTTGCTACATTACGCACGCTGCGAATTGTATTTATAGTAGAGCGCATGGCACCTGGCAGTCGTTCGGGCCCTAAAATAAGGAGTGCCAAAACGCCTACTACCAATAGCTCCCAAAAGCCGATATCAAACATCAGGATTTTTCTTTAACGTCGCTCTGTGTTTTTGTCGAAACAGGCTCAGCCGCTGACTTTTCTTCAACTTGCTTCTTTTGCTCAAAGTCGGCGTCTTTGTCTTCTTCGCTCACTGCTTTTTTGAAGCCTTTGATTGCGCCGCCTAAGTCAGTGCCGATACCTTTAAGTCGTTTTGTACCAAATAATAGCACTACGATAACCAGTACGATCAGCAACTGCCAAATACTAATACCACCCATAAAAATAATCTCCATTACATCGTTGTACACAGTATGCCATTGCCCGCCAATGCTTTCACCTGAATATTTACTCGAATGAATAAAGATTGACGTTTTAGCATCGACAATACATTCTCTGTATATCTTAAAAGCGAATAGTAAATACATTCAACTATTCTAATTTTTACAAGGAGTTAGTGAGCAATGCTGTGTCTTACCATTGTCTATTGTCATTTGTTGCTCTCTGCCCCTTCTACGCTGAATAATACTCCACACACGTTGAATCAACCCGTAAACACGACCAGTAGAAGCGCTGCTTACCACGACGCTATTAAACCTACGCATGCCCTTACTACAAATTCTGTCAATTCGGAAAATGACATACTGTCTGCCGCACAGGTGCAAGACGATGAACAGTGGTTTGATATTTGGCAGCGCAGTTTTACTGACACTATGGACTTTACGGTAAAACAGCTCGATGGCTTGTTTATGAGCGACAGCCTTCCAATTACTTCCGGACGCAAAGAAGCAAGAGCGGAAGGCCGTATTCAACTCTCATGGGAGCCAAGAAGCAGTATGCTTACAGATACTGACTTACGCTTTCGTATTCGTGTTCGTTTGCCGGCTTTAAAAGAGCGCGTTGATTTACTATTGAGTGACAATGAAGACGAAACGCAGAACAATACAATACGGGCAGCAAGAGATACCGGAAATAATGACCGAGATAGGACGACTATTGCATTAAGGTTTCGCCCAGAACAAGATTCACATTATTCGTATAGAATTGGCGCAGGACGCCGAGACCAACTCTATGCCATGACGCGATACAAAGACGCCTTCGCCTTTTCCAAGCAGTGGGCCATGCTATACGACGCCGAACTTTACTATTACACCCGTGACCGATTAGGGGCTGAACTTGGGTGGGCAGTTCAATACGAGATGAGCAAAAAACATCTCATTCGTCAAAACAACCGCTTTTATTTTCGAGACAATACAAATGACTGGTTGTGGCGCCACGAAGTACATCATTTGTTTTCAGTAGATCAACATAACGCCGTTATTCCCCACTTAATGGTGGAGGGGCTGAGCCAACCTAACTATCGCGTAGAAGAAATTTACGGCGGGTTTAGATGGCGTAACAATATGTTACGCGATTGGCTTTTCTTTGAAGTAGAGCCCTTCGTGTTGTGGCTACGTGAAGAGGATTTTAAAACCTCTTATGGCTTAGCTTTGCGCGTAGAAGCCTATTATGGGCGAGATACTTAAACACAACCTAATCGTAAATTACAAACGGAACCTTGCTATAAGCACAGTAACGCAGTTTGTGAAAGCGCGAGGCCTCTGAAGGCTGCAACACGTGTATATTCCCACCATTTTGCCAGCGAATCATGCCTTTAGAACGACAAAGGTTGCCCGATTCCTGTCGCCACTTTCCCTGCTCGTTGCGTTTGAAAGAAGCAGGCTTTTCCGATGATTCAATTGTGAGTTTCAGCTCACCCGATGTTATTTGTCCGGAAGTCTTAGCTGGTAAGTAACTCGCCTCACCTGCAATTATGCGTTTGGAGCCATTGCGAGAATGAGTGATATCTTCTTTACCTTTGCTCATATCTACAATAAACACCCCGCCTTCGCCCAATACAGTGAAAGACACATTTTCAAAGGGCGCTTTTGCGTCGACCATCAACGCCGTAGTTTCATCGACACCGAAGCCAAACGATTGGCCGCTTGATGCTGTGGCAGCGATCAGACGGACTTCGCGATCACGTTCTGAAAAGTGAGTATCAAGTAAGCCAAAATTGAAAAGTCCTAAACCGCCAGCAGGGTTAATAGTCATTGCGCCATCTGTTAATTGATTTTCACATTGAGCGCTGTCCTCACAGCGTTGTGATGTGGGAGCGACGCCATACACACCACCGGATAAGACGCCCATCGAATTTCCGCTTGTTAACATGGGAACAGGTCGACGATTGTTGTATCCACCAGCCTGTACTGCTGTTCCTGCACTGGTCCCCCCTACTACTAGCTGATCGTCTCGCCAGAGGTCACGCAGTTCAATAAGAAAGTCGCTGGGGTTTCCTGTCGGAGTACTTAGCGCAGCAAGGGTTTTGCTTTGGTCTCCGCCGTTAAAAAAAAGACCGTCGAGGCTAGACAGTGTATTCATAGCCAACTGGTTATCTTCACACCATGAACGCTGTTTACTTGTACGCTCCGGATATAGCCTCTCTTTATCAAATAGAGAATGCTGCGCTCTGAAAAACGCTAGATTGTTACAGCCTTGACCTCCCAGACTTTTAACATAAACGGCCTGCTGAAAAGCAGGAGTTAATGGAAGCCAAACCACTTCTACGTTAGGTTGCTGGAAAACACCTGTGTAGAAGTCTACCGCTTCAAATGGGTCGCGTGACGATGCCGTTACAATACCGATGAGCGTTCGAGCGCTTGTATCGGCGTTCCCCTTTTTCGCAATTTTAGCCTGTCGTTTAGCATGTGCAGCCTCAATAAACGCGTTATAGATATCAACTGACGCCCCAGCTTTTGTATCTGCCAACGACACTTGCTCTTGTAATCGATTACCTTGCTCGTCTACTTGCTGCGCTTCTAAGGAGTCCAACAAAATAAAGTAGTCAGTATCAGAAAGGGAGCGAATATCGCTGTTCGATAACCCGGCATCATTGAGGGCATCTAGCAGCGCATTTTTTGTATATAACCGCCCACCTTCAGATGAATATACATTCACTAATTTTGAATATAAAAAATCGTTGTTTTGTGAGTGTTTGGTCGCCAAACCCTGATATCTACGCAGTGATTGCTGATTTATTTCGTACAAAATTTCCGCTTTCCCAGACGCAAAGTTTGACGACGAACTGCAGTTTTTCGTTGACATACTCGAACATGTTTTCAATGCCCCTCCCGCCAAAACAAGATTAGGCGCCGAGAAACAAAACACCGAAAATACAGAAAGATAAACACATAAAAGCAATGACACCAGTGTTTTCAAACTACTCTTAAAACAGTAAAAATTTGCGCGCAAAAAAATAACTTTCATTAAAACCAACGGAACATTTAATTGATTGACTTTTATTCACCGTAGTGTTAACTAATTATTAATGTCAACGGTAAAGTTCACGCCGTATAACAGTATTTGATTCAGACGAAGTGCATAATTCGTCACAACACTGGTTTTTATAAATGCTTAAGAAAGCTGCCAACCTAGGCAACTATCGCTATCAAAACTTTTACTTGTCGGAATGGTTCGACGAGTAGCTCCTGCGCCCTTCAATTCATTGAAGCGGTCACGCTGCGCCTTGCAGCAAATTTTTATCTAAACAAGTGTTGAATCGCGCAAAAAGCGGCATTAGACCGTGCGCGTTATGGGGATCACAATAATGAAAAAATCGACGTTACTTCACAAAATAGGTGTGTCTGTTGGCACGCTAAGCTACCTATCGCTTTGTATATCTGGCGCTGTATTTTCCCAATCTGTATCGGCGCAAGCAGTATCAGTTCAGGAAGCAAGCGAGGAAGAAGTTGTAGAGCGCATTCAGGTCACCGGCAGTAATATACGCGGTGCGGATATGGAAGGTGCGCAGCCGCTAACTATTCTCACTTCAGAAGATATTGCACGCACAGGCGCATCTACCATTTCAGAGCTAATGCGCACGGTGACGCAAACCCGTGGCGGCGTTGGTACATTTGACACTACCCAAAGTGGGGCGACGTCTACCTCTACACCACCCGGTCAAGCGGCAGCGTCCCTTCGAGGCATTGGGCCCTCTTCAACATTAACGCTTGTGAACGGACGCAGAATTGCAGCAAGTTCATTTGCTTCTGGTACTGAGAATTTTGTTGATATCAATAGTATTCCCGCCTCTGCGGTAGAGCGTGTAGAAGTGCTAGCAACGGGTGCATCGGCGATTTATGGTGCAGACGCCGTTGCTGGTGTTATTAACTATATTCTTAAAAACGATTATGAAGGGCTAGAGCTTCAAACTAATTACGAGAATACTACCAACGGCAATGATCATGGTGCCTTCAATGTTCAAATGCTGTGGGGTAAAAATTTTGATAACGGCAGTAATTTAACGGCGTTCTTCGACTACTTCGACAGAAAAGCGATCCGCGCTACCGATTTTTCGCAAACCCGCGATCCTATTTTGGAAAGTAGTTACTCATATCTTTCTAAAGGGCAGCCCAACATTTACTTTGATAGCACACTAGACCGCTATGAAATGCCTGCACCTAACTGTCCTGATGAGCTTACAATAACGGAGCTAGATGAGGAAATTTGTGCATATTATGCCAATGAAGATGACTATTTCGAAACGCCGCTAGAAACCTTGTCAGGAGGCTTCACCTATACCTATCAAGGTAACGACATTACGTGGCGGACAGATCTTCTTGCCTCGCATACCAAATCAACGTCGTTCTCTACACCATCACCGATTAATCAGGTAAACGATGAAGAAGGAGCATGGATAGAACTCGATGCTCTTAACGTACTTGAGGACGACGCGCGTAACGCAATTATTGACAACTTGTTCATAGGCTCCTTTGATACTGTTGCAGGTCGTGAACTTGACGGTCTTCAATACGATGCTAGATTTGTATCCCCACGTACCGTCGAAATAGAAACTGACGCCATTCGCCTAGTTTCGTCTTTACAGGGGTACTTTGGTGAGTGGGAATGGGAGGCTGGCGCCCTTTACTCTCGTAGTGAGTCTGAACAGATTGCAACACAAGGTATCTACAACCGCTATCTATATACAGCCGCCGTTCACGGAGAGCTCTGTGATACCGTTGAGACTGCGCAGTATGACAGCACAAACGATATTTTAAGCTGTGGCAGCGGCGCGCTGTTACCTGCCTATAACCCTTTCCTAGTAGGCGATACGCAAAATGACGCTATCTTGGGCCTAACACAAGCACGCCCCACTCGTGATGGAACCAGCGAAATATTCGGCCTAGATGCCAAAATTAACGGTGAAATAGCGCAGTGGAATGGCAATGCTGTGTTGCTAGCTGCTGGGGTTGAACTCAGACGGGAAGAAATCACTGACTTGCCGTCTTTAGACTCACAAGCGAGAGCGGAAAATAGCTTTCTTGTCGATGTTTTTGGATTCGGTTCAAGTGCCTCAGCGGCAGACAGAAATCAGATGGGCGTCTTTACTGAACTCTTTGTTCCTATTACCGATCAGTTTGATATTAGTCTTGCGGGTCGTTTTGACGACTACAATGATTTTGGCAGCACGTTTAATCCAAAAGTGGGCTTCACCTACCGCCCTATTGATGACTTAGTACTGCGCGGCTCGTGGTCTACAGCGTTCCGTGCGCCTTCTTTGACTCAAGCAGGCGTGCAGCTGCGAACGACTCGCGCGTCTTTCGACTGTTCAGCGAACGACGCCGTTGCAGATTTGTATTGCGAGGGGCAAGGTAGCGTTCGCGGCAATAACGTACTTGAACTTGGTAACCCAGCGCTGCGCGCTGAAGAGTCTGAAACGTACTCATTTGGCTTTGCCTATAGCCCAACTGACAACACCACGATTACGGTTGATTACTGGACCTTCGATCACGAAGACATTGTCGATACCAACATGACGGGGGTTCTAGACCGTGCCATTACCGATGCTTCACTTCGCCATTGCGGTGTATTGGATGAGGGAGAGGTTGGCATTTCTTACTTGGAAGACCTATGTTTAGTTACCGATAGCGCAGGGAATACCATTGAAGATGATGGCGCTAACTTAACTGAAATCCTAGATGCTTGGGTTGAATTTGACGACCCCCGCTTTGCTGAGTTACCGCTATTTAGAGATCATATTTTATTGCTTGATAATACGGGCACTCAAGAACTCGAAGGTATCGACTGGGACATAGACCATGACTTTCAGTTAGATAGCGGCACGTTGGAGCTAGGGTTTTCTGGCACTCACTACCTGACCTACGACCGCAATAGACCAGGTTCTGATGAAATTGAATCACTAGCGGGCACTTTCCTTTATCCTGAAACTGTTGCTACAGCTGAACTTTTCTATGTTCAAGAGGATTGGTACGTAGGTGCTTACGTTTTCTATACTGGCAGCTATGACGACGATATTATTCGTTTACGCAGCAGAGAAATTGATGAGTTAATCGAGTTGGGCGCCATTGAAGATGAAGATGGTACCCGCGATGTAAGCAGCTGGACTACCGTAACACTCAGCGCGGGCTATTACTTTGAGAATGCTGACTTGCGCCTTACTGTCGACAACGTATTTGACCGAGATGCCCCTACGGCTTATGGCTCTGGTAGAGGTTTTGATGCCTTTAACCATGACCCATTTGGCACGCGCTACACGCTTGCGTTTAGTTACTATTTTCACTAAGTGATAACAGAGGGCGTTAAGCCCTCTTCATTTTCGGAGGTAAGGTTGCAACATTCACCTTCAACATCGCGAATGCCTGATGCATTCGTAATCTTATTTTTTGTAATACTGCTTGCAGGGCTAGTGGCTTGGCTTGTGCCAGCAGGCACCTTTGACACTAAAAGTATCACTACATCAGACGGTAACGTGAAAACCGTACTTGATGCCGATAGCTTCAGATATGTAGAAGAAAGCCATGGTTTTGTGTTATTCGATGGCACTGGCAACACAACAGGCATAGCCAACTATGCGTTTGACGGTATGGTTTCCGGCGACAAATGGGGCGCCGCAGTTGGTGTTATCGCTTTTATTCTAATTGTTGGTGGCGCCTTTGGCATTGTGATGCAAACAGGTGCAATCAACAACGGTATTATGGCGTTGATCAAGCGCTACCAGCACGCCGATAATCTCTTGCTCCCTGCTTTATTTTTGCTGTTCTCATTAGGTGGGGCGGTATTTGGAATGGGTGAGGAAGCCATTGCATTTTGTATTGTGCTAGTGCCGCTAATGACAGCCATGGGCTATAACGGCATCATGGCAGTGCTTGTCACTTATGTGGCTACGCAAATCGGCTTCGCTACAAGCTGGATGAACCCTTTCTCTGTTGCTATAGCACAAGGCATTGCTGATGTGCCGTTAATGTCGGGCCAATATTTTCGCCTGGCCATATGGGCTATGTTTACCGTTTTTGGCTTAATCTTCACTTTGCGTTATGCAAAGCAGCTAAAAAATAGTAACCAAGCATTTAACGGTGCAGCTTCAGTAAGCAAACAGGCGTCTTCTTTAGAGTTCACGTCATCTACCGCATCAACAAATGAGTTCACTGAGCCGCATTTTTCCGTTACCGACAAACTTATTCTGATCGCCTTTTTTGCTTGTATTTACTGGGTAATGTGGGGAGTAATTGTTCATGCTTACTATATTCCTCAAATTGCCTCACAGTTTTTTTGTATGGGAATTCTGATTGGTGCCATTGCATGGGTTGGTGGCCGTATGCGCATGAACGATATCAGTGCGGCGTTTGTTAGCGGTGCACAATCGCTGCTGCCTGCCGCCCTCATTGTAGGTATGGCCAAAGGCATTGTATTAGTGCTTGGCGGTGACGAGGTGACTTCACCTTCTGTGCTAAACACCTTGCTGCATCACACTGGTAATACATTAGCGCAAACCGGTTCTGTAATGAGCGCTTGGCTCATGCTGTTGTTTCAAAGCATCTTCAATTTTTTTATTGCCTCTGGATCAGGACAGGCTGCGATCACTATGCCTCTAATGGCGCCGCTATCAGATCTTGTGGGCGTGACTCGCCAAGTTGCGGTACTAGCCTTTCAGTTAGGCGATGGCCTAACTAACTTAATTATTCCAACTTCTGCTTCGCTGATAGGCTGTTTAGGTGTGGCTGGCGTAAGTTGGACAACATGGGTAAAATTCATCGCAAAATTTTGCGCCGGCCTCTTCACACTTGCGTCGCTTACTGTTATCACCGCCGTTCTAATAGGTTTCTCTTAAATGCTAACGCTTATCAAAAATATAGAGTGCTACTCACCTTCACCACAAGGCACAGTAGACATTTTAATCGCCAACAATACTGTTGCACATATTGCCCCTAACATTTCGATGCATTCGCCTTCTTTAAACATTATCGACGGCAGTAATTTGATTGCGCTGCCTGGCCTTGTTGACAGTCTGGTGCATATTTCTGGTGGCGGTGGCGAGGGTGGTTTTCACACACGTACGCCGCAAATGTCGCTGACTGATGCTAGTTTACATGGCGTAACAACTGTTATTGGTGCATTAGGTACCGATGCAACTACGCGAACACTTCCTGATTTAGTGGCTAAGACAAAAGGCCTAAACATTGAGGGGATCAGTGCGTATTGTTACACCGGCTCCTACCACCTTCCGGCTCGCACCATTACAGGCAACGTTACTGATGACGTTGTGCTAATCGACTGTATGATTGGGGTCGGAGAAGTCGCAATTGCCGATCATAGAGCTGCCGAACCGACTGTCCAGGCTCTTGCAGAGGTTGCAGCACAAGCACGAACTGGCGGCATGATTTCTGGCAAAGCAGGTATTGTTTACATTCATACTGGCGACGGAGAGCGCCAACTTTCTGTATTGCACGACGTAGTTGATAACACGGATATTCCGGCAAGCCAGTTCTATCCAACTCACATCAATAGAAACCAAAGTTTATTAGATGCAGGAATCGCTTGGACACAGAAAGGCGGTGTTATTGATATGACCACCAGCACCAACGAGCAATTTATTGAAGAGGGCGAAATACCCGCTGCAGAGGCCGTTGCCTACTGCTTAAATCAGGGTGTACCTGCAAGTTGTTTAAGCATGAGTTCAGACGGCAACGCTAGCCTTCCCGTTTTTGATGATAATGGCCTGCTTGTAGGCTTAGAAGTGGGAAAAGTAAGCAGTTTATTTGACGCATTTAAAGCTCTGGTTTTACAACACAACGTATCGCTAGAAAACGCTATTGCCGTTGTCAGTAGTACGCCAGCCAAAAGGCTCAAGTTGCATCACAAAGGAAAAATAGAGGTTGGCTGTGATGCTGACATAGTGCTATGCGATAAGGCAACGCTGGACATTGTGCATGTTATCGCTAAAGGCAGGCAGCTGGTTAAGCAAGGCGAAGCGTTGGTCAAAGGCACGTTTGAATAGCTAAACCTACACGACAAACTTTGCATCGCACTACGTTGCTCCTTAACAAGAAAAAGGGCGCAAGGGCCCTTTTTCGTTTATTAACTATGAAGTATTGAGTCGATGTTTACGCAACTCAATTTAAGGACGAAGCGCCCTATCACCTCGAGCAAGCCCACACACGCCGGTGCGCGATGATTCGATAATTTCAGCACACTGCCCCATAGTCGTGGCAAATGCATCTAGCTTATCTGTAGTGCCCGTAATTTCGATGGTGTAATTGTTTACGTTCACATCCACAATACGCGCACGGAAGATATCAGAGTTCCGCTTCACTTCAGCACGTACCGACTCTGTGCGAGTCGCAACTTTAATCAGCATAAGCTCGCGCTCAATGTGGGTACCTTCAGTAAGGTCTACCACTTTTAGCACATCAATAAGCTTGTTCACTTGCTTAGTAATTTGCTCGATAACCTTATCATCGCCGTGCGTGATAATCGTTAGACGTGAAAGGCTCGCGTCGTCGGTTGGTGCCACACACAGTGAGTCAACGTTGTAACCACGTTGTGAGAATACACCAACGATACGAGATAGTGCGCCGGGGGCGTTTTCCATTAATACAGAGATAATACGTTTCATCAGGTTCGCTCCGTCTTGCTTAAGCGCATGTCATCCATTGCGCCAAACTTAATTTGCATTGGATATACGTGTTCGTTTTGGTCTACTGCTATGTCCATAAACACTAAGCGATCTGTGTAGCTGAAACATTTCTCCATTGCTGCATCTAGCTCTTCGAGCTTGTCTACTTTAATGCCCACATGTCCGTAAGCTTCTGCTAACTTCACAAAGTCAGGCATTGAATCCATATACGAGTGTGAGTGTCGCCCTTTATAAATCATATCCTGCCATTGACGAACCATACCTAACGCACGGTTATTCAATGAAATAATCTTAATAGGCAGGTTGTACTGCAAGCAGGTAGATAGCTCTTGAATATTCATTTGAATACTGCCATCACCGGTTACTACCACAGACGTTGAGCCTGGGTGGGCAAACTGTACGCCCATCGCCGCAGGCAAACCAAAGCCCATAGTGCCAAGACCACCTGAGTTGATCCACTGACGCGGTTTGTCATAAGGGTAATAAAGCGCAGCAAACATTTGGTGCTGACCTACGTCAGAACTTACATAGGCTTTACCGTCGGTGTGTTTGTACAGTGCTTCGATAACGCGCTGTGGCTTAATAACTTCTTCGCCTTGCGTGTAGTTTAAACACTCACGAGCACGCCATGTTTCTATCTGCTGCCACCAATCGGCTAGCTTTTCGCTTTGCCCAGATAAATCTTTCTTATTTACCTGACTTAAAATTTGATCAAGTACTTTATCTACCGAACCTACCACAGGAATATGCGCATTGACGGTCTTAGAAATTGATGCTGGGTCGATATCAACATGGATAATGTCTGCATGAGGGCAGAATTTATCAACGTTATTGGTAACACGGTCATCAAAACGTGCTCCTAGCGCAATGATGCAGTCGGCGTTATGCATGGTCTTGTTCGCTTCAAGCGTACCGTGCATACCTAGCATGCCGATAAATTGCTTGTGTGTACCCGGCATAGCACCAAGGCCCATTAGCGTACAAGTTACCGGAGCATTTAGCTTCTCAGCTAATTCAATAACTTTTTCTGATGCGTCGCACGCTACTGCACCACCACCTACATAGAGTACCGGACGTTCTGCTTTAAGTAGCGACTCAACCGCTTTCTTAACCTGCTTGGGGTGGCCCTTTTCGGTAGGGTTATAAGAGCGCATGGTAACGTCAGTTGGATACACATAAGGGTGCTCTTCCGCTACGTTAACAATATCTTTTGGCAAATCTACAACCACCGGACCAGGACGGCCAGTGTTAGCGATATAATAGGCTTTAGCAATCGCTTCTGGAATATCAACCGCGCGCTTTACCAAGAAGCTGTGCTTAACGATAGGACGCGAGCACCCTACCATGTCAGTTTCTTGGAATGCGTCTTCACCAATGTGCTTGGAAGGCACCTGTCCCGATAAAATTACCATCGGGATAGAGTCCATGTACGCAGTAGCAATACCTGTAATAGTATTCGTAGCGCCTGGACCTGATGTGACGAGCACTGTGCCGGTTTTGCCAGTTGAACGTGCATAACCATCCGCCATATGGGCGGCTGCCTGTTCATGACGTACGAGGACGTGTTTGACATCATCTTGCGCAAATAACGCATCATAAATGTCTAATACGGCACCACCTGGGTAACCGAACACGTGTGTCACTCCTACATCTTTTAGCGCTTCAACCACCATGGCTGCGCCCGACATCATTTTCACAGTGCTTTTCTCCTGTAATGGGTTGGGGGGTTTGTCAGCGTACGTTGACGATGCCCCGACTATAACTAAGGTAATAGGAAGATAAAACACCAAATTGCGTAAAAGTGAGATATATATCCCAATATTCGCAATAAATAGGATGGACATTTCGACTGAAGGTTTATTTTGACAGAAAATAGGATATTTTTTTACACAAAATTAACAGTGTGAACAATAAAGTTTAAGAATGAGAACGATGCGCCTTTATCCACTAACGTGCATAAAGGCATAAGCTTAATCGTCTAGATCAATATCAATGTCACTGTTATCGCTTATATCTTCATCATCGTCAACTTCTTCTGCAGCCGGGCGCTTAGAGCCATAAATGCTTGCAGTTTTCGGTCTATTAATTCGCGCTTGGTATTTTAACCACGCTTTTTCCTGTGGTGTAGCGGGTTCACGGTGCCCAAGTGCCGACTCCAAATAAGCTTGCTCTTCGTCGTTTTCTGGTGTGATCTTTCCGTCAACTAAAGCGGCAAACAAACTTCCATGAGTTTGTAGAAGTTTGCTTTCATTAATTGAAAAATCACCAGAGCGTGCGAAGCCGTAGGGATAGTTCTTCTTATCTGCGAAGGGTTTTCTTGTGACTTGTTCTTTTGTGATTACAGACATCTTAACCTCTTTCATTGCGGCCCCTCGTGTTGCTTAAAAGGAGGGCTGCCACTTAAAAGTTGAATGAAATAGACTTCCGATATAGCGCCTTAATCGCTTACCAGTCTATTCTTAGATGTGTTTTTGAATGCTGTCAATTAGAAATAGGCATGTCGTAAAAACTTAATATTGCAACTGTGACTAGGCATAAAAAAAGGCCGCAAAAGCGACCTTCAAATAGCACGTTATTGTTTAGCGTTTTTCGCTTACCCAAACAGTAATAGTACCATCTACGACCACGGTCCCTTCGGCGTTATACGCTTTAACAGAAATAGGTAAATCACCCGGCTTCCACGCATCAGCTGGCACTTCGGCAACACAACGAATATCTGAGTCTGCTTTTGCAGGATATTTCACTTCCATACCCTTTGGGATCCACCTAAGGTTTTTAGGAATTGATGCTTCACACATAAAGCCCATAGCCATTTCTAAACCATTACAAATAGCAATGACATGAACCGTGCCGATATGATTTTCTACCCCTTTGCGCTTTTTAATGAGCACTTCACAGTAGTTAGGTTCAATGTCTGTAATAAGGGGGGAAACTGTTGAGAAATAAGGCGCTCTGCGGGCTGAATACCAGCTAAACAGCTTTTTGCCAAAGGGCAGCTTCATAAATTTGTTATAAGTATTTAATACGTAATTCTTTGACATAATTGTTCACGCTCATTTTCTATAAAGTGCTATTGCAGAAAGCGGTGCCGATACTTCGGCTCTTATGCAATCCATGCAATCTGGTTAGACCAGTAAATATAGCGTTAACATAATCGTTACGTTTAAAGGTTGCAAACGAATCTACGATTTTTCTATTAAATAATACCCAATGACTTTTGCAAAGCTTCGGTTTGTAACGCGTAGCGTTTCCAGCGACCTATTGAACGAGTATTTATTGGCTCTCTTACTTGAACCTTACTTGCTGTTGATACAGGAAGCTTATTGTTTTCAACGTGCAAACATTGTTCTTCCCAAGGCAAATTGCAAAACGCCAATAGCTCTTTAATTTCGGTTTCTGGACGCTGAGCAAGTTGCTCATATGACTGCAGGCGAATAGCATCTGGGTAAGTTTCAGCAAATTTTCTCACCCACTTTTCGAAGCTTTGATACAGCTGTCCTATGACATCAAGGTCGTAAGCATAGGCGTAATAAGGGCTATGGATAGAAAACAATTGTCTAAAATTACCCACGCAAGTATCCATAGGATCTCTTAGTAAGCACACTATTTTGGCGTTTGGTAGAGCCTGCCTTATTAGGTCAATATAGAAAAAGTTAAACGGCAGTTTGTCGACTAGGTGCTTTGAATCTTGTCGCAAGAATGACGTGCGCTGAAGATAGCGTTCTCCAACCTTGGAAAGATCGCATTCATATGCCCTTTCTATTGTATGCTTATCGAGCACCAGTTGGCTGCTGGTTTGAGTTACCTCTTTAACAGCCACGCCAAAGTCTTGTAGTTCTCCTCCAGACGCTACCAACGAGTGATGACTTAATATGCGTTCTACCAGCGTCGTACCGCTACGCGGCATACCTACTATAAAAAGAGGCGCGTCACTTTGAGAAGCACTATCAGAAAAGTAATCGGAGTTTACCTGTGCCTGCAAATTACTATGAAGAGTACTGAATATTGCCTGATAATCTTTCAGTGTCCTTTCGCTACGTGCCTTTTGGGGTGCTTTCGCATGGTTTAGCGCTTCGAAGGCACACCTGTAATCACCTATAGCTTCATACTCCTTGGCAAGCGCATGCCCTATATGAAGACGCGCATCAGAATTTTTCTCTACCCTTTCAACTAGGGGTTCAAGTCGCGCTAGATGATTATTTTCAGCTGAAACACCGCCAAGATCAGACAAGGCAAAATGAGCCTGAAAAAAATGAGGTTCGCTATTTATGGCCTTTTCAAAGTGTTTTCTGGCTAGCTCAAACTTCCCCGCAAACTTGCAGCTGACAGCATAGTTGTAAAGGTATTGCGGATTCGCTGGCGCTAGCGTAAGTGCTTTTTCAAAATAAGCGATAGCCTTTTCATGTAGGCCGACTCGAGACAGTGAAACGCCAACCGTATCTAAATCGAGTGCACGAGAAAGGCTTTCCACTGGAGCTTGCTCTACTCGCTCTAGTGCTTGCTGCATGTCGCCCCTTAACGCAAAACATTTGGCTAGGTAGGCAAAAGTAACGGGGCGGTTTTCTATCTCGTTAGATTTATTTAACAAGGCGATTGCTTTTTCTATTTGGCCAATTTCAATATGAATTATGCCAAGTAAAAAATAGGCGTGAGCATGCGGCCCGAATTGTTGAATTACTTCTACACAACAGCGATGCGCTTGCTGATAGTCACGTTGTGATAAAAAACTTAGGGCCTCATCTAAACGAGTTTGACTTGTATTCATTTTTAGCTTTTTTTAAAACCGTTCTAATACGAAAAAGGCGCTTACACGTTAAGCGTAAGCGCCCTTATATTGTATCGTGTAGCAGTAACTATACTACATGCCAAATTGATACTTAAACATCAATCCTACAGTACGCGGTGTTAACACATAGTGACCATAGTTTCGCTGTAACTCGGTACCGTTTGGTTCTAGGGTATCGTTGAATTGACCTAAACCAATATCACCTACGTTACGACGTGTTGAAGTAAACGCATACTTATCAAATAAGTTGTCGATATATAGCGTTACCGACCAGTCTTCATCTGAAATAGTGGCGTTCAGATTACTTACTGCATAACCAGGAAGCGCTTCACCATCTTGACGTAGACCAACAGTAGTGTACACATCACTTTGTGCAGTGATACCGTAGTTTACGTTTAGCATTTTGTCGTCAAATACTTCTTGGCTGTATGTAATGCCGAATGAAAACTGATGCTCTGCCGTTCCTGGTAAACGATCACCCTCTTTACCATCGTAGAAATCTTGAAGCTCTGTACCTTGATCATCGAACACGCCGAATAAGAAAGGTGCGTCGGCTGTTAACTCAGCTTTTGTGTAGGCATATGTTGCATAAGTCGTTATATTGTCGCCAATAATACCACGCACCGAGAACTCAGCCCCTTTCGACTCTGCACCCTCTGCGTTAACAATAATAGGCTGCTGACCATTGATTGTAGCCCCAGATACCTGCGGGTCCTGCCAGTCAACATAGAATAGCGCGGTATTTAATTGAAGCTTATTTCTAAAGAAACTGGTTTTAACGCCTAGCTCGTAGTTAGTTGTAGTGTCAGCCTCATAGAGTTGCTCTTCAGGAGTAGCACAAACTATTTGGTTATTCAGATCGTCAACATTATCAGGGCAAGCACCGACGCTATTCGCGCCACCAATTCTAAAGCCTTCACTGATGGTCAAATAACCCATAGTACTAGCTGTAAATTGATAGCTAGTGTTGAACTTAAATAACGTGCCGCTATCATCAGCTTCTGTCTCACCATAATCTAGTACAATAGAATCAGACGCTCGACTTTCAAATACAGAATTATAAAGCGGTAAATCTACTGCCGAACGAGAATAGACATCATATTGGTATGCGCGCAGACCTAATGTTACGTCCCAGTCTCTTGTTAACTCGTAAGTAAGTTCGCCGAATAGTGCTTTTTCAGTCACTTCGCTTTCGTCTACTGAAAAGTATTCAAGCGAGTCAGGACGGTAGTTACCCTCTACGCCCCACACTTCGATAGCATACACATCAAAATTAGGCGTGAATTCCTTACTGCTGCCTTCACTGTCTAAGTCGTAATAAAAACCACCTACTATCCAAGATAGAGGGCCGCCAGTTTGCGAAACTAAGCGAAGCTCTTGTGTAAAGACTTCGCGTTCAGATTCTTCTTCGGTGTAAGCAGAAAATGCTGGAAATTCTTCATAGCTATAGTCTAAGCGAATCAGCAAGTCGGTTTGGTCACGCTGACCGTTTGCATTAAAGTTAGATAAACCCGTCGCAGACACTAATTCCGCAAAGCCCAGGTCGGCACTCATTTCTAAACTCAAAAGTTCGTCTTCTTTCTCGCGAGGCTCTTCATAACGATACGCTGACTCATACTCACCAATAACTTCGCTCAAAGGATTTTCAGAAGAAAGTGAGTCGTAGTGAGTAATAGAACGGCCTTCAACGTCTTGCTTTTGATAGAAGTAAGTCAAAGTGCTGTCAAACCATTCGTTTGGCGCCCAACGCACTGCGATACGACCGGTTAGCGTGTCTTCGCCATTGGCATCTTCAACCTGTTTTAAGTTGCTATTTACTTCTTCTTCGTTAGACCAGTCTGGGTCAGGCAGCGATACACCGCCTTCTTTTACTACATAGTTGTAGTCAAGGAAGCCAGGGTTATTGAAATAGTTTAGTGACGCACGTACCGCTAATTCACCATCAATAATAGGTGCATTAAAGACAATGCTGCTTTCTCCGCCTAGAGAATCGCTTTCGCTGATGCTGAATACATCACCCGTTACTTCACCAGACATAAACTCTAGGTCAACTTTCTTCGGAAGGTAGCGTATAGCGCCACCTAAAGTACCGGCTCCATAAAGCGTACCTTGCGGACCAATAAGAACTTCAACCCGATCCACGTCAACAAGACGCATGTTTAGGAAAAGAGGAATGTCACCAAAATAAGTGGCTACCGTGCCGCCATTTGAACCAGGTCCTGATGAATTAGTATTCAGACCACGTACGATAATTGGAGAGTCGTTTCTCCCGCCCTGATCTGTCACAGTAAGACCAGGAACCCAACGGGCTACGCCGTCAAGATCTTCAATATTCTGTTGGTCTAACACGTCAGATGTTAGTGCAGAAATATTAATAGGCACTTCCTGAAGGGTGCCACTTCTGCGCGTTGCGGTTACTTCTACTTTTTCAATTTGTTTTTCGTCTACTGCAACCGTTTGGGCGTATGCGCCTTGGCTTGAGCAAGCAGCTAATACTGCGCCTGCTACGGCAGAAATATGGAAAGGAGCACTTTTATTCTGCATGTTCTCTCTCTTTAAATGGACATTACTAAAAAGTCACTAGCCCATTCCATTGGAATAACAGAGTCCTTCTGATTGAGTGTTTCTAGCGTAAATTGGGTAATTATGCGTACCGGCTCGCTCTTGGTCGCCTTACTCTTATCTATCGTTACTATTCACTGAAAAGGGTCTAGAACTTATGGCTCAGCAGAATACGTGCCGGAATTTGCGCGCATTCTAATATAAAAACAGGTAAAAGCCAGATCAAAACGGGTATTTATTCATTTAAAGTGCAATTAATCTCAAAAAATGACACAAGAAGAGGCAGGCGCACTGTATAAGAACTCATAAAGCAATGATTTTTTAATTTACACTTCAATTGGTTATAGACTTTAATCTACAACCTAACAATGAGTGCACCATTTTGATGCAAAGGCGTTAGAATTAATATCCAGAGCCAGAGAATAATGCTATGTTCTAGTCTCATTCACTGGTTGTGAATCAATGTCGGTCTTTTGAGGGGCAGTCGTTGGCATTACTAATACTGCTTTTAATAATACGGGTGTAAAGTGTTGCTTACTTACAGACTGGTTTTCTGTGGTAAATGCCAACGCGAGTAACAAACTCCCATTGATACCAAGTGAAAGTAAAAGCGCACGAAGAGTAGAAGCACTAGGCAGGCGTACTTGAGCGAAGCAGCTCCTCTCAAGTTCATATCTATCAATCCTTGGCTCTACCATTAATGCATCCATCCATAAAAGCACCTAGTAGTTGAGCATTAACAAATTAGAAAGTTCAGATAGCTTTCACTTACAAAGTAACTGCGATTGTGAGATATGAATACTGAAGAAAAAGTCTAGAGCGGGAAACAGATTTGAACTCGTTGCGAGGCAATGGCCGACACTCGGTCGCGGGCCCTTCAAGGGGTCGCATTGATACATCTGCAAATGTTTAAATTTTCGTGATGTTTGTGATGTTTGAAAATTTGGAGCGGGAAACGAGATTCGAACTCGCGACCCCGACCTTGGCAAGGTCGTGCTCTACCAACTGAGCTATTCCCGCATAGAGTCGATGCTGTGCATCTTATAGGCAATCTAGAGACCTAGATTAAAATTTGGAGCGGGAAACGAGATTCGAACTCGCGACCCCGACCTTGGCAAGGTCGTGCTCTACCAACTGAGCTATTCCCGCAACAAAAGAGGTACTTCGTTTGAAGTGGTGCGCATTTTACAAAAATTTTGGGGTAACGCAACCTTTAATTCTACTTTTTTTGCACCTCGATGTTCGAATGCTTAAATCGTAAACACTTTCTCTCGATAATAGCGCATTTCTTCAATAGACTCGCGAATATCATCTAAGGCTAAGTGTACGCCTTTCTTTTCAAAACCATCTAATATTTCAGGCTTCCAGCGGCGCGTTAGCTCTTTTATTGTACTTACATCAATATTTCTATAGTGGAAGTAAGCTTCAAGCTCGGGCATGTACTTAACCATAAAGCGTCTGTCTTGCCCAATGGTGTTTCCACACAGTGGCGATTTACCTGCATCTACCCATTGCTCTAAAAAGGCAATGGTTTGTGCAGTCGCCTCTTCTACACTTATTTTACTTTCTCGGCAGCGCGCAGTTAATCCGCTTTCTCCGTGAACGCGTGTGCACCACTCGTCCATATTGTCTAACACGTCATCGCTTTGATGTACTGCAATCACTGGGCCTTCTGCCAAAATATTAAGCTGTGCATCAGTGACAATGGTAGCAATTTCCATTACTACACAGGTTTCAGGATCTAACCCTGTCATTTCCATGTCTATCCAAACAAGGTTACTGTCGTGTTTACTCATTACTTTCCTCTTTGCGCTACAGGCATGGCAACCATGCCCTACAAACGGTATTATTGATATAGTATACGTGAAACTAGAAAAGAATCGTGGCGAAAAAACCAAAACTTACACAACGACAGAAACGACAAGTTGCAGCTAACAGAAGCAAACGCTTGCGTGAAAAGCACGCCACTAAAGGCGCAGCCAACCTAGATGAAAGCACGTTAGAAAGTGGCACTGTGATTGGCCGTTTCGGTAAGCACGCTGACGTTGAAGATGCCAGTGGCGACGTATCCCGCTGTCACATTCGCCGAACCGTTGACTCTGTAGTATGCGGAGACAAGGTGTTTTTCAGCAAAGGAGATGAAGCTGAGTCGGGTGTAAGGGGTGTTATTGAAATAGTAAAAGACAGGCATTCTGTACTTACACGCCCAGATTATTACGACGGCATTAAGCCCATTGCGGCAAACATCGACCGAATCATTGTGGTCAGCGCTATATTACCTACTCTTTCACTGAATATTATCGACCGCTATCTCGTAGCCTGTGAAGACATTGGTATCACGCCGCTTATCGTTCTTAATAAAGTAGAGCTGCTCAGTGAAGAGGAACGCACAACTGTTACAGAGCAGCTTAAAACGTACGAAAATTTAGGCTATGAAGTGCTATTTACCAGTTGTAAAACCGGTGAAGGCATTAGCAAACTAAATGAATACCTTAACGATAATATCAGCGTTTTCGTAGGGCAGTCGGGCGTTGGTAAATCGAGCCTTATTAACCAAGTTTTGCCAGACGCGGATGAGTTAACGGGTGACATTTCAGATAACTCAGGACTGGGGCAACACACAACCACAGCGGCTAAACTGCTTCATTTACCGGCTGGGGGTGATTTAATTGATTCTCCAGGGGTACGTGAATTTGGCCTGTGGCATATTCCTACCGAGAGAATTACATGGGGTTTTATTGAGTTCAGAGATTATTTGGGCGGCTGCAAATTCAGAGACTGCAAGCACTTAAATGATCCCGGCTGCTTATTAAGAGAAGCTGTAGAAGAAGGAAAAATTAGCGCTGAACGCTTCGATAGCTACCATAGAATTTTGACGACTATGGAAGAGCAGCGTCCTAGCCATAGTCAGCCACCTGGGGCATAGCAACTGCCCTAGGGTTTTGACGTTGCTGAAACGCCGAACCTGCAGAAGCGTCTGAAAAGCACATCATTTATTACTGACATTGAACTTGCTGGCATTGAGTAGCGAGACTAAACCAGTAAAGAAAATGTTGCAGTGTGAACCATGTGCTTATGCTTTTGTGTAAGCACTCATAACCCTAAAGTTACTCTTACTACCACAACTTACTATACAATAACGCTATCTATGCAATGCGTTATTGCTTGCATAAAAGAAACGGAGATATTTTGTGTTAGATTGGCTTAAAGTTAATTTACAATACGTTACACCCAAGCATCTGCTTTCACGCCTTGTGGGCAAACTTGCAGAAGCGGAAATGGGTAGCGTGACCACCTTTTTCATCAAGCTGTTTATCAAACAATACAATGTTGATATGACTGAAGCGCTGCATGAAAAGCCCGAGCATTACCGAAGCTTCAATAAGTTTTTCACGCGCCCTCTTAAACCTGAAGCACGTACCATCGATGAAAACGAGGACCTACTGATCCACGCCGTTGACGGTACGGTAAGTCAGTTTGGCGATATTCATAGCGACAGTATCTTCCAAGCCAAAGGTCACGACTTTAGCTTAACTACCTTGTTAGGCGGAAAGCCTGAAGTAGCAGCACCATTTAAAAATGGTAAATTTGCTACTATTTACCTTGCCCCACGCGATTATCACAGAATTCATATGCCAGTTGAGGGCACATTAACTGATATGCTGTATGTGCCAGGCGAATTGTTTTCAGTAAATCCGCTTACGGCACAAAATATACCTGGGCTATTTGCACGTAACGAACGTGTAGTGGCGCTGTTTGATACGCCTGTAGGCAAAATGGCTATGGTATTAGTAGGCGCAACTATTGTGGCCAGTATTGAGACCGTTTGGGCAGGCACAGTTACGCCACCTGCAGGTAAAAACGTTCAGCACTGGTCATATGAAAAAGACACAGAAGCGTCTGTTTTCCTTGAAAAAGGTGCCGAACTTGGCCGATTCAAACTGGGCTCTACCATTGTGGTATGTTTTGAAAAAGACATGATCAACTTTGAAGATATTGCCCCAGGTATGGTTACTCGCCTAGGTGAGCCTATGGCTTCAAAACTATCTTCACAAGAGATAGTTTCCCAAGACCTTGCTTCGTCTGAGCCTGAGCAAAGTAGCGATGAGTTCGATGACGATGCAGGTGATACAAAAAAAGAAACACCATCTGAGGGCGCTGACAGCTAGTTTATGGATGCTGTTAAAAAAAGCCTGATTTCGCTTCATCTCACGGTCATTTTGTTAGGTGGTACAGCCCTTTTCTCTAGGCTTGTACCACTTAGTGCCAGTGACATTACCTTGGTGCGTTCAGTATTTGCTTGCATCGCCCTGCTGGCATTTTTGAAACTGGCCGGAAAAAAAATAAAGCTAAATTCCAGAAAAGATTATGGCGTCGCTCTTGGTCTAGGGCTTTTAATGGCGCTACATTGGGTTACCTATTTTGCCGCAATGCAATATGCTGGCGTATCTGTGGGCATGATTGCGCTATTCACATTTCCCGTTATCACAGTGCTTATTGAACCTTTTTTCGAACGGGTTAGGCTGGTGTGGCAGGACATTGTATCTACGTTAACCGTAGTCATTGGTGTTTATTTAATTGTGCCTGAAACATCGTTGGAAAATGACGTTACCCTTGGGGTGCTCATCGGTATTGCTTCTGCCATCTTGTATTCATTTAGAAACCTAATTCACCGTAAGCATTTTAAGCACTATACGGGTGCACAGGCCATGGCGTGGCAGACCTTGGTTATCAGCATTCTGATGTTGCCGGTAGGCAGTGCGGAAATAGCTTCGGCGTCAACGAGCTCTTGGCTAATGCTGTTGCTTTTAGGCACAGTATTTACCGCGCTTCCCCATGCTTTAATTGCGGCGAGTCTACGTCACTTGCGGGCAAAGACATTCTCACTTATTGCCTGCATGCAGCCGCTTTACGGTGTCTTTCTTGCCATAATTTTGCTTAATGAAAAGCCCGGTTTAAGCGCATTGCTAGGCGGCATTCTTATAACGTCGGCGTCAGTCTATGAAACGCTTAACACCCATAAGTTACACAGCGCGAACGATAAGTAACATTCGCGCTGAAATTTAAGGAAGGAATGTCGATGCTAATTTTTGCCCACCGAGGCGCCAGTAAAGCCGCCCCAGAAAATACACTAAAAGCGTTTAAATTGGCCTTCGAGCAAGATGCCGACGGCATTGAGTTTGATACTTATCAACACGAAAGCGGCATTATTGTTTTTCACGATAGAACCCTTACACGTAGAGCCCGCGAGACAGGTTATTTGTTAGATACGCCGTGGCAATCCCTCAAACAAATGGACATTGGTGATGGAGAGCGCATCCCCTCTCTTTCAGAAACTCTTCAATGCGTTCCAAATGATAAGTGGTGCAACATTGAAATTAAGCACTTGCATGACGTAGATAGCTGGGTAAAAGATGTTAGAGCGGCGGTGCAGCAAAGCGGCGTTAATGTTAACAAGCTACTTATCTCTTCATTTAATCACCATTGGCTTAAAGCGATTGCACACCTGTGGCCGGAAGTAAAACTTGGCGCTTTAACCGCAAGCTATGAACTAGACTGCACGGCAAGCGCAAGAGCCCTTAGTGCTTACTCGGTAAATATTGCGCTAGACGCGGTTAATAAGCTGTTCGTACAAACTGCGCTGCAGGAAGGCTTTGATGTTTTCGTTTATACAGTGGACGAACCTAGAGATATGCTAATGCTTAAAGAGTGGGGGGTAACCGGCATATTTACTAATCTGCCAAATGTAGCATTTAATACACTATCTGATTAGATCACGTATTTTCTTGAGGCTATGTTCTTTTAAAAACACCAGATACAAAAAAACGAGCCATTGGCTCGTTTCTTAAAACTCTGTTTTACTAGCTACTTAAATTCAGTAGATAGATGGTCTGAAAACACTGTGTTTTTGCAGCACTTACACTGTCGACACAGGCGCATATTGATCCAGTGACCCGCTACAATTAACCCTGCCCCTACCGCAATAGTAAATGGTTCGTAATGATGCCCAAAAATATCTTTATGCCAGTAAATTGCGCCACCAGTAAACAGTAGTGCCAGCGGGTAATATTTGCCGTGGTAGCGAATGGCACCGCTAATCAAGGCTACCGCCCCAACAATCAGTGAGAACGTCAAAATAGTTCTTTCAAACCATACTTGGGCAAAAAAGCTAGAACCGATAAGCGGTAACAGAGGCACCAAAACAGGTAGCGCAAGGCAATGCAGCGCACACAAGCTCGACACCCAGATGCCAAGTTTGTCTAGTTTTGTTGGATTCTCGTCAATTGGAGTCATTACTCTAATTACCACCGTGCTTGAAAATGTATACGCGAATTATTCGCCAGAGACGTTATATTATAACAGACTCACGAAAATGAGAAACGTTCCCACATTAAATTTTGATCTTATTGAGATGAAAATAGACTAATTAAGTAAGAAAAAAGGCGAGGATTTTACTCGTTAGGCGCCGTAGTCGAGCGTTCCGTAACCTCTTTAGATTCAGTATTCTCTTTGAATTCAGTTATCTCTTTATATGAGGAACTCTGCACAAACTCACTGCTAACAAACCTATCCTGCTCACTTATTTCAAAGCCTGTTTTGTTTACACCTGTACGAGTAAGCTGAGCTGTTTGGCTCCGTTCTTTACCAAACTGTTTAGCCACTTTAGGTGCGTAAGAAAAATAGTCGGCTACGGAAGTAAGGGTAAAACCCTCTTTTTCAAGAGAGGGTAAATGGGTTTTCAAGAACTCGACCGTTTCAGGATGAGGGTGACCAATCACTACAACGTGCCCATTCTTTTGAGCGATGCGTTTCATATGATTAAACTGCTTCAACAAGAACGACGGCTCTAGTTTGTGGTCGAGAAATATTTGCCTGCTTGTACTGGGTACACCCAAACGCTGCGCAATTTCTTCACCTTTAGTTAGCACAGTAGTTCTGCTATCTACAAAGAAGAGACCTTGGCGCTTTACCTCTTTTAACAGCGCTTCCATTCCTTCTTGCTGACCGGTAAAGGCACTGCCCATGTGGTTGTTTACACCTACTGCGTTTGGCACACTTTTCATCGCTTTGCGCAGATTATAAGTAATAGCTCCGGCAAACATATCCGTGGTTAACCCCAGCGGCCCCATGTTTTTACCATTTTGGGCTTGCATAGGCATATGAAGCATAACCGCCCTGCCCTCTTGCTTAGCACGGTGCGCAATTTCAGCTGCCAATGGAGTTTGTGGAAGTATGGAGAATGTGATTTCTTTTGGGAGAGAAAAAGCAGCGACATCGGACGGCCTGTATCCCAGGTCATCTAATATTATTATTATGTCTGACTTTGCGTTTACTTTAGGGCTAATTAGCCCGCATAAAACAAAGATTATACAAGGCATTAGCAGACGCAAAAGCATCTAGATCACATCCGTTTTTCATCATTATTATTAAGCGCACTGTGTGAATGAATTCACTTTAAGGTTAAGCATACCAACAACAAGCGCACTTTCAACAAAACTAGGAGTTTTATTACTGTCTTACTACAGGTAAGTCATAAACAGCTTTTGTAAAGGGAAGTAAATATTACGTAAATCTAGCGCTACACACTAAAAATATCAGAGAGAGGTCGATACTTTATGGTAAACAACTACTCATCATTTAAGGCTTCACTATGATTTCAGGTATTAATGACTCTTCGACAGCACAACAACTAAGACCAAGTTCTCCACCACCGCCACCAAAAGGGCAGCAAACATCACTTACTGACGAGCAAACACAGACTTTGCAATCCATTTTAGAGCAATATGACGCTGATTCACTAACCAGTGAAGACGCAACATCTATTGTTGAACAATTGAAAAGCGAAGGCATCGAGCCTGGAAAAGCATTAGAAAGTGCACTTAGCAGTGCGGGTTTTGACGCAAAACAAATCGGCGAACTCGCTGGTTTAGGTGAAGGTAAACCTCAACGTCCACTGCCCGATACAGCAACATTTGAAGTTACTGCCTAAATTTTATCGTGACTTTAACGGTTTAATCCAGCCAAGCTTTCGGGTTTAGCGCCTTGCCTTTGTGGCGAATTTCAAAGTAAAGATTAGGATATTCCTGACCACCGCTTCGACCCACAAGAGCAATGCGTTCCCCTTGCCGAACCTCATCACCCGACTGTTTCAGCAATGCTTGATTGTGTCCATAGACACTCATATAACCCTCGCCATGGTCGATGATGGCAACCAAACCAAAACCACGCAGCCAGTCGGCATACAATACTCGTCCGGGCGCAATGCTGTTAACTGGATCGCCCTCAGCACCATCAATTACAATACCTTTCCAAGAAATCTGCCCTTGGCGGCGACTACCAAACAAATGACGTATTTTGCCTTTCACAGGTGCGGGAAGTTTACCCTTTTGCTTAGCAAGTCCATTCATGCTGAACTCAGCGGCACGCGCGGCCCGCTCTGCTGCAATGCGGGCTGCCTCTATAGCGCCTTTTAGCGCTTTCTCATCGGCCTGCAAAGACGCAATTCGCTGGTTTTCTGAAGCAATGGTTTTATTTATTTTCTTTAGCGTAGCTTTGCGGTCGGCTTGCCGGGTGATAAGCACTGCCCGCTGGCCTTCCTGCTCCTCTTTAAGCGCGACTAGCGACAATGCTTTTTCACTGAGTTCGGCGGTAACGTCTTCAAGTCTTGCAACATTACTTCTAAAACTTTCGATTTCTTTTTGGCGCGCTTTCGCCACGTATTGATAGTAGGTAATAACACGCTCAAAAGTACGCGCATCATCTTGATAAAAAAGCATCTTAGCGTAGTCGTAGTGACCAGCCATGAAGGCACTTTTGAGTTGACTTGCCAGTAAAGATTGCTGTTTGCGAATAGCAACTTTCAATGCATCTTGCTCTTCTTTTAGCGTAGCTTCTTCTTGCTTAACGCTTGTAAGCGTTTGTTCAGTGGTAGATAACGCTTTTGCTACTTTCGCTATATCAAGCTCTGACGCCTTTAGCACAGCTTTTAGCTCTTCTGCGCTGGCTTTATTGTTTTCGAGCACTTGCTGCCTTGCACGCAGTTCAGCCTGCAGCTTTGCTAACTTTTCTCTTTGCGCACTAGCTTCGCTGTCTTGGGCTAACGCATCACTTCCAATTGGCATAACAGCCAGAGCTACTATGCATCCGATAACTGAAAGAAATGAACGTGCTGACATAACGTGCGCTTAAAACCTCTACTTTTGCAATGGTGATAACTGCCTGACCAGCTGTATTTCACCACCACTATTAATAACAACATCCAGTGTATCTGACGGCTTCCCATATGCCCAGTGCAATTTATCCGTAATATCAATCATCTAAAGTATTTAAGATCAAAGCATGGTTAAAGTCTCTTAGCTAACTGAAAGGTAAGCTGGTTTCTCGCCCATTTTTCTATATACTTTGCACTCTTTTCATGGTCTGTAGACAGGGTTAGAGGTAATGGATCAACTAATAGAATTTGCTAGCAACAATATTATTCTTGCTGGTATTTGGGTTGCGCTGATTGCCATGTTGATATTTAGCTATATCAGTACATGGACATCTTCGGTAAAAGAATTAAGCACACACGAAGCAACGCTTTTAATTAATAAAGATGATGCGATAGTGTTAGACACACGACCTGCAAAAGAGTTTAAAGCTGGCCACATTTTAGGAGCCAGACAAATTAAACCTGAAGAAGTGCGTGAGAAAAACTTCAAGAAACTTGAAAACAGCAAAGACAAACCCATTATCGTAGTATGCGCTATGGGTAATCAGGCTCGTGGTACAGCAAATGCGATGCTAAAAGACGGCTTCGCGAATGTGAATGTATTAAAAGGCGGAATGAACGCGTGGCAAAGTGCCAGCCTTCCCGTTTCTAAATAACAGGTAACCTTTATGAGCAAAGTAGAACTTTACACCAAGGGGCATTGCCCTTACTGCCACCGTGCAAAAGCACTGTTAACGCAAAAAGGTGTAGAATTTATCGAATACCCAATAGACGTTAAGCCTGAGCTACGTGACGAAATGATTGAACGCGCAAATGGCGGCTGGACTGTCCCACAAATTTTCATTGACGATCAGCACGTTGGTGGCTGTGACGATATGATGGCTTTGGAAGCACAAAGCAAACTAAACCCAATGCTGGGTTTAGCGTAAGCGTCAGCGCATACGGCAACGCACTACATTAAATTAAAACGACAATTAAATAGGAAATACCATGGCTGACGAAAATCAGACAAACCCAGGTGAAGCAGCAGGCGCACAAGCGCAACAAGGTGCTCAGTTCAATATTCAGCGTATCTACACAAAAGATATTTCTTTTGAATCGCCAAACGCACCGGCTATTTTCACTAAAGAGTGGAAGCCAGAAATTAAACTAGACATCGACACTAGCACTAACAAGCTAGAAGAAAATACGTTTGAAGTTGTACTTTCAGTTACCGTTACTGCAACGCTAGGTGAAGAAACAGCCTTCCTTTGTGAAGTTCAACAGGCAGGTATTTTTGCTATCGGCGAAATGCCAGATCAAAACAAAGCGCACACGCTAGGCTCGTTCTGCCCGAACATGCTTTTCCCATATGCGCGTGAGACTATTTCTAACTTGGTTAACCGTGGTACCTTCCCTCCACTTAACCTTGCACCTGTTAACTTTGACGCTATCTTTGCGGCTTATGTGCAAAAACGTGCACAACAAGCGCAAGGCGAAGCGCCTAAAATGGACGCCTAATTAGGTGACCATGGAGCAGGTGAACATGAAGTCGAGTTCGGTTTCTGAGTCGGTTTCAGTGTCAGTATTGGGGGCGGGGTCGTATGGCACCGCCCTTGCTTTTTGTCTTGCCAGAAATGGTAACCCAACACTGCTTTGGGGTCGTGATGAAAAGCACATTGCTGAAATGGAAGCGAACCGAGAAAACAGCCGATATCTTCCTGGCGCAACTTTTCCCGATTCACTTATTGTAAATGCCAACTTAGAAGAAGTCGTTGCTGCCAGCCGAGACATCTTGGTAGTGGTTCCTAGTCACGCATTTGCCGCTATGCTTCAAAGCTTGAAGCCATTGCTTAAACCGCATCAACGCATCATTTGGGCGACTAAAGGGCTTGAACCTAAGACTGGGCGCTTGCTTCGCGATGTGGCGGAAGAAATTCTAGGGACAGATTATCCCTTAGCAGTTTTATCCGGACCTACTTTCGCTAAAGAAATGGTAGCGGGATTACCTACTGCAATTTCATTGTCTTCTACCGACGATACCTTAAGTGACGAGTTTGCAGCAAAGCTTCATTGCGCAAAGTCTTTTCGGGTATACAAAAACTCAGATTTTACTGGTGTGCAGTTGGGTGGCGCAGTTAAAAACGTTATCGCTATAGGCGCGGGCTTAGCAGATGGTCTAGGCTTTGGCGCAAACGCGCGTACGGCCCTTATTACCCGAGGCTTGGCAGAGCTTACCCGTTTGGGCGTAAAGCTAGGTGCCAATCCAGAGACGTTCATGGGTATGGCAGGCCTTGGCGATTTAGTATTAACCTGTACTGACAATCAGTCGCGCAATCGACGCTTCGGCTTGGCATTGGGCCAAGGAAAGAGTGTAGATGTTGCCATTGAAGAAATTGGTCAGGTTGTTGAAGGTTACCGCAATACAGAAGAAGTACATGTATTATCTAAAAAAGTGGGTGTAGAAATGCCTATTTGCGAACAGATATACGCTGTACTTTATCACGGAAAATCGCCTAAAGAGGCGGCGTTAGCCTTGCTTGGTCGAGATTTGAAAAACGAAGCGTAATTTCTCATTACGCTTCGCTTTAATTCTTGCTGACGACCTTATCATTCATGACCCAATAATTAACGCCCTTCCCTTACTACAATAACTTTCTTGTCGCCTTGGTAGCTATATTGGCTGCGTTTATAGCGTTTAGCTTTTTTCGCGTTTTTATAGGGTGACTCTACGACCACATAGTGGTTTCCATGTTTGCGATAGTAGTGGTTATTCGCAACGTAATAGCGGTGGTTATCAACAACCTCAACCCTATGTGCGCTCGGTAACACGTTAACGAATACCCCAATCTCAGGCACGCTAATGACTACGTCAACCAAAGAACGGACGGGCTGCGAGATAACAGTTACTGTTTCAGTTTTGGCTCTTTTTCCATGAGAATGATGGACTGAGTGCGCGCTAGCCTGCCCGGCCACTAGTAAACAAACGCCGGTAATGATACTTAGTGTTATGCGTTTCATAATGCTACTCCTAACTCATTTGTGTCTATTCAATGGCTATACTAATGAGCGAAGCTGAACGAAAACTGACTTTAAGGGGCTTTACACTGTCTTTACATTAGGCATAAAAAAAGCCCTTGTTACAGGGCGTTTTTAACAGGTGTATCTTGAGGCAGCTTTCGCCTACTTTCTACTATCGGGCACCTTCGTAGCCAAACTGACGCCAGCTTTCATAAACAAACACAGATACCGCATTGGATAGGTTCATACTGCGACTGTCTGGCAACATGGGAATGCGAATGCGCTGTTCTGGAGGTAAAGATTGAATATAATCGTCCGGTAAGCCGCGAGTTTCAGGGCCAAATATGAGTGCATCGCCTTTTTGATACGATACATCACTATGAAACGCTTTGCCTTTTGTTGTACAAGCGAATACTCGCTTCGGCTTCGCGTCTTCAAGGTAGGCTTCTAAGTTTGCATGGCGCTTAACGTGAGCAAATTCATGATAATCTAAACCTGCACGTCGTACTCGCTTGTCGTCCCACTCAAAACCTAAAGGCTCGATTAAATGTAGTGTGAACCCACTGTTTGCGCATAGACGGATAATATTTCCCGTATTTGGCGGGATCTCTGGCTGATAAAGTACGACATCAAGCATGTTTTTAAACGACCTTCACTGTTAATAACCGACGTATTCTACAACGAAACACGGAAATTCATCACCTACTCTTATTCAACCACTACTCTGCAGTCAGGAAGTCGAGAATTCGGGAAAGTGAGCGCTCACGAATGTCGTCTGACTCGGTGAATAATTCATGATAAGCCCTTGTTATAATTTCGAGCTCAGCATTTGGCATTAGGTGTGCCACCCGCCGTTGGCGCTTATTATCTATTATGGCGTCATCGTCTGCGCTTAAAACTAGTGAAGGGGTAGTGATTGCCCCCGCACTAGTTTCAATTCTATTCATGGCCTGATGGGCTGCGGCCAACCACTCAGTCGTTACGCCCCCAAGCTGGATATCTTGCTCTTCATCATAAAGCTCACGAAACAACGAGTAGCGGGATTTGCTATGGGTAAGCTTATTCAAAGAAAAAGGAAACGCGATATACGGGGTTTGCCCAAAAAAGTAGCCTGCATCAGCTTTTTTCATTCTATTAACCGCAAGACCAGTGCGAATTAAACCGTTCGCCAACCAATTGGGCAATGAAGGTTTAATCCCGAACATGGGGGAAGCCAACACGGCTTTAGAAAATAAGTTAGGTAAACGCAATAGCGTAAGCGCACCAATAGCGCCGCCCATCGAATGACAAACCAACAACAAAGGGCCTTGTTGCATAGGCTTAACGATAGACTCAACGAAGGCAACGAAATCGTCTACATAGTCATCGAAATGCGCAACATAGCCGTGTTGGGGATCCCGTGTCATTCTGTCTGACAGGCCTTGCCCTCGGTGATCAAGAATAAAAACCGCAAAGCCATTTTGATAGAGGTCGTAAATAAATTCTTTGTATTTTAAGTAAGACTCTATACGCCCAGAACAAATAACGATAGTTGCTCGCGGCGTTTCAGGAATGCAGTAGGCGTAGCGCACCTTTATATCATCTTTGCCGGTGAAGTGGCTTTCAGTAACACTTTCCTGCCAAAACGGGTTGATGTGAGTGGCAAAGGTGCTGGCTAAATTCTCTTCCGACGTGAACGTCCAGTTCATAAATACCCTATAACGGTCAATTTGCGCTCGTTGTGAAGCTACATACTACTGTCAAAGTATAGGTTACTACTTCGGGAATGACAGAGTTACTCGCAGCCCACCGCGCTCAACAGGTTCAGCGATAATGCGCCCATGATGCAACTCAACCGCCGCTTTTGCAATGGATAAACCTAGCCCAACACCTCCTGACTCTCGCTCTCTGGCAAGCGTAGCGCGGTAAAAAGGTGAAAATATACGTTCGCACTCCTCTACAGTCAGTCCCTCACCGTCATCTGTAATATGAATGCACCATTGCTTCGCATCTTCGCTAAAAGAAACATGGGTTAAGAACTCGCTATGTCGTATAGCATTGCGCAGAACATTCTCAACCGCGCGACAGAGCATCATACTGTCGACAACTACACGCTTTGTGGGAATGTCATCAATTTTAAGCTGCTTGTTTTTATTTGCTGCCTCAAAATTCGCATCGGTAAAGACATCGTTGAGCACTAGCGATAGCAATTGCTCTTCCTTCGTTGCTTCGCCAGCTTCAGCACGGCTTAGTGTAAGCAACTGACTTACCAGCGCTTCCATGCGATCAGCCTCTCGCTCGACCCGAGATAGCGTTTCAGGATCTACATTTTGTTGATAGGCGAGACCAAGCGCCATTTGCAAACGCGCGAGCGGTGAGCGAAGTTCGTGGGATACATCGGCTAGCAATCGCTTTTGCGATCCCCACATCGACTCCAATTGCTCAGCCATTTTATTAAAGTCGCGCGAAAGCTGCCCTAGCTCGTCCTGACGCTTAGCCGCTCTGCCTACTCGCGCCTGCCAATCACCGTTTGCTATGCGTTTCACTGAGCTTTGGATTCGCAATATGGGGTTAGTGAGTGATTTCGCAAACAGCCAGCTCAATAATATGGTGGTGATCAATGCGATGCTAAGAAACAGCAAGACGGGAGGAGTTTGCTTTTCAGGCATTTCCAATCTTACTGAAAAAAGCGCAAATCGGGTGCCGTTGCGCTCAAAGAAAACCGGGCCCAGAATTTTAAACGCCCCTCGCTTAACCGCTATGGGTGATGTTTGGCTCATTAAGCGGAGTAAATCTTCTCGATCCTCATTACGAAGCGGTGGCCCACCACCTGAAATAACACGATTATCAGTAGTATCGACAGCCACCACTCGACCTCTTCCCGCTCTGGAATGGCGGTCTAGCGCACCGCGTAATGGCGCATCTTGAAAACGGTCGTTTTGAATGCTCTCCACCACTTGATTAAGGGCAGATACTTCACGTGGCTTTATTGGCACGATTTCAAGATCTTCAAAGAAAAGGCGACTGCCCCAAATAGCCAACAGTGCGGTTACGAGAAATGTTGCCCAAAACCAAAGAAACAATCGGCCCATAATGGCCCGGGTTGGGCTTATACTGCGTAACAGGTTTACCATTAGTGGCTTCCAACAAGTAACATATACCCTACACCACGGATGGTTTTAATTTTTTCATCTCTGGCCACTACACTGATTTTCTTGCGCAAGTTACTCACGTGCATATCAATACTTCTATCAAAAGCCTGAAGTGGCTTACCCAGTATCTTTAAGCTTATTTCTTCTTTCGTAACGCGTTGAGCAGCATTGAGCATTAACAGTCGCAGAATTAAAAATTCCGTTGTGGTAAGCGTTAGTTCGACATCGTCCACTTTAGCCAGCTGACTGCTAGGACTTAAAAAGATCCCGTTAACGAATAAGTCTTGTTCAACAGCTCCGCCGGTAGACGACAAATTATGTCGGCGCACTATAGCTTTTATTCGCGCCACGAGTTCCCTATGATTAAAGGGCTTAGGTAGATAGTCATCGGCTCCCATCTCGAGGCCTAAGATGCGGTCGTAATCATCGCCTCTCGCGGTAAGCATAAGCACAGGGGTACTGTGACTTGCTCGAAGCTTTTTCAATACGTCAAACCCATCCATTTTAGGCATCATCACATCAAGCAATATCAGATCGTAATGACGCCCAGACACTGCTTCGGATAGCCCCTCTTCGCCATCGTTGCGCACTTGCACCTGATAACCCATACCCGATAGATACGTGGAAAGCATTTCTGTCAGCTCTAGGTCATCATCAATAACGAGGATAGACTGCAAGTGAAAATCTGTACTCATGGTATTAAACTCTTTAACTGCTAGATTCATGAAAATGCCTGTAAATTAGATAAAACTCAACCTACGCTTTCGGGGTGCCTCGCCTTAAGCTTACAAACAACACTGACAAAACGCGTACTATATCTTTTCAGACCTTTACAATCACAAATCGGCATTACCTTTACATAAGCTTTACACTGCGTTGACTGCTTTTTTAGACGCGCACGCTAGAGTTAGCATGTCCGAAAAAAAGGAGACGACAATGAAAAAGTTATTAATTGCTAGTGTAACAGTAGCAGCAATTGGCTTAGGTGGCCTCGCACTTGCGCATCCTGCCGGGCCTGGTATGCGTCACCACGAACCGGTAAAAGAAATTGTTAAACATCTTCGCGGCATCAGCTTAAGTGACGCGCAGCGCGAAGAAATAAAAACACTCGTAAGCGCATTTAAAGACGCTAACCCTCGACCTGAATTTGGTGATATTCAAAAACCTAACTTAGATTTTGCTACCGCCACTGATGCCCAGTTCAGCGCTTTTATCCAAACCCAGATTGAAGAGCGCGAAGCAAAGCATTTTGCCTTTGCTCAACTGCGCCACGACATCTACAAGGTGCTGAATGAAGAACAGCAAGCAATTCTGTTAGCTCGAGACGCTAAAAGAGAAGTAGATAGACAGAAACATCATGATGCTTTCAAAAAACAAGAAGCACACTTTGCCAAACGAATGGATGGTGAGGGCAAAGGTCCTAAACCCAAGCCTAGGGAGTTTTTGTTCGAAGGCATTGAATTAACCGACGCACAAATAGAAAGCCTTGCTGAGCTTCGCGAGTCGTTCAAAGAGACATCGAAAACAAATAGAGAGACGCTACGCAATTTTAAAGACGCCCAGCGAGATTTAATTCAAAGCCAGTCTTTCTCTGAAGAGGCTTGGGACGCGCTTATCGCTCAATACAAAGATAGCCTTGTTAATGCCGGCGTGGAAAAAGCTAGACAGCATCAGGCCATGTTTCAAGTCCTAACATCAGAGCAGCAAGCGCAACTAGCAGCTCTGCGCGAAGAAGAACGTAAGCTACACGAGCTATTTAAGCCTTAACGCTTAGCCTTTTTTACCCTTTTTACCCACCTTACCCACCGTAAAAAGTGCTGGCTTCGGCCAGCCTTTTTTATGGCTGAGCCTCAGACAACTTTTGTGTTGCGGATAAGGTTAGTGGCGTCACAAAATCACCAAGATGTACGCTATCACTACCTCGCTCAGCCTTAAGCAAGCTAACCTCGTCAGCCACTTCAAATACTTCTAAAGTAAGGGTGTTACTGGAAAATAAACCGGATTTTCTTGATAACCCTAGGGTGGGTAATGCCCGTTGCTTTACGAGTGAAAATTTATCTCCTGCCATCAAACCGCTATTTTTACCCAGGTCGATTGCAATATAGTCCGGCGATATATCTATAACTTGCGCATAGGTTGTTTCGCACTGTAATGACGCATGAATATCGGTAATGGCAGCGTGTATAGTGTTTAGCACCATTCGACCAAAATCACTTCGCCACAGAAGGCTATTGTTACTGTCTACAGAATCGTGTTGAGAGAACGGCCAGTCCGCTTCACTGTGATAGCTATCGTTGAAAATAACTTTTGCTTTAAACGTATCGAGTACGTAAACCTGAACAGTAAAGTTTCTGCGAAGTGCTGTACTATCGCTTTCAAATACCGACGTTGCTTGTGACACTTGTTCAAAAAGCGAAATGTCTTTAACAAACCCAAATACCACAAATTGCTGACCATACTCATTTCGAAGGTACGTGGACATCGCCGTCAAATCGACATCAGAGAGACTAGACGTTAGCCAAGTATTTACGTTAATGAGGGAAACGGGAATCTGGCTAACACTATTGCCGCTATAAAGCCCATTGAGCTGCTGTGTAAAACGTTGAGATACATGACTACCAAATGAATAAAGCATACCGGTAGCGGCTTGCTGCGGTGAAGCTAAAGAAAACTCTGTTACTAGTATCCGATGGGCTAATCCATTATTAGTACAGTTAAACAGAGGCGTAATATTAACGTTCACCACTACAGTAAGCAGGTCGTCTTTAAGTGTTTCACTTATAATTTCTACTCGCTGTATTCTTCCCTGAGAGCGAATTTCTGCCTTACTAGAAAGCAGTAAACCATCTACCATAATATCTTGCGCTGATATCGTGCTGCCACTATGAAAAGCCGCATCTGCGATAGCGTTTTGTATGGCACTGGTTCTTATATCGCTTAACTCTGCCCCTGCGAGGGCTACAGTAGATTCGCCTTGTACCCATTGAGCGCAAGGCTGCTTAATTACGATTAATGAAGAGAATAAAACTAACCCAGTAAGCGTTTTACGTAATCGGCTCTTGTACATGTAATTCTCGTCACTAACCAAAAATTGAAAACAGTTTACCGATTACTGTAGGCTGCTGATTTTCCTGTAGATCACCTGTACCGCTGTATTCAATTAATGCGTTACCGACTTTAGATGACAATACTGTGTTACTTTCATCAACGTCCTTTTTACGTACTTCTCCGGAAAAGCGAATGTATTCTTTTCCCCTGTTCATGGTTATCCACTTTTCTCCGGTAACAAGTAAATTACCAGCAGGGGTTATACCGGTTACATATACAGTAATGCTGCCACTCATTGAATTTGATTGTTTGGTTTGAGCTGAGCTAGCAAATTCGCTGTCTTGCTCATGCTCTACTTCAACATCGTCGCCTTCAACACGAATACCACCTAGTTTCAATGTGACGGGCGCCAAATCGAACGAAGTATTTTTGTCGGTATTAAAATCAAGAGACTTCTCTGATTGGGTCTGCTCGTCGAGCTTAACCAATATCATATCCCCTACTTTAAAGTTCGCATGACGCTCATAAAGCCCTATTGATTGCTCAGGGTTAAATAAAGACCCGGTAGGCACATGTAAAGTGGGTGTGGGCTGCGCTCTGGGTGGTGAATAGCGCGGATGACCAGGTTTCGGTTCGTCTTCTACTTGGCTAACTGCCCGTTGCGACACATTGGGGTTAGTAGGGCTGTTTTGAACCACCTGCTCTTCTTCAGTAATTGTTTGGGCGCAACCCCCAAGTGTAAAGATTGCGATAAGTGTGTGTATATGGCATCGAACTTTCATGACATTGCTCAGTATTATTTTTTATGCAGTGTGTAATTTAAGTGCCATCCATGACCTGACAGGAGCAAGTTTAAACGAACAAATCAGAAGAAATCTCGTTCACTTTCTCTATTTGCAAAACCTTTACAAATCAAATATATGCCTGCGGGTAAGGGGATGTTATGGCCTTAGAAAACACAACCACCAGCTCTGTTGGAACTGGCTTCAATGCACTGTTATCAAAACTTGATTTAGCGTCAGGTTTCAATGACAGTAAAGCTACGGATTCGACAAATTCTTCAACAACGTCAGATAATGAAGCGGCAAAAAGCGGCGAGTCTTTGCCGTCTATTTTCTCATTATTACTTGACCAACAGAACCAGATGAATGAACCAGTGGGTACATCGGATATTGTTGCGGATATTAGTGCGGATACTATTGCAGATAAAGAAGAGGCTATCAGTGCTGCAAGCCTTGCAGCAGATGCACTCTCACCACTGACAAACATGAGCAATGCACTTTCAGATGATGCTATAGTCGCTATGCAAGGTACGCTATTAACTGCATTGCAAAACAATATATTTCAAGCGTTATCCTCCAATAGCGACACCACTAATACTGCTACTACCAGCGCAACTTCTGACATCAACAATACTAGTATTAATCAAAATGAAGCCAGCCCAACTTTATTCGACACCCTATACACAAACGCATTTGGTGATGACGGGCTTAACCTTAAAGATGGCTTTGATGTTTTAAATATTGCAAACCACCTGCCTATAGTTTCTGATATTTACGAGGCAACTACTTCTAGCCACACTGCTGCCGCGGCAAGTTTGGCTGGTAGCTTTTTATATGGGGGCGTAGGTGGCCTTATGTATAACGCTGTAGACTTAGCCGTTGAAAACGTTACTGGGCAAAGTATTTCAAATAACCTATGGTCAATGGGCCAAGCTCTAGTGTCATCGTCGCTTAACGAGATCAACACAAATAGTGCTTCACTGGTTTCGGATGACAATGCACTAGCCTCAACGTCTATCGAGACTACTGATATAAAGGTGGGAATAGCCAATAAGGCCGCGGACGCTACTTACCAATTCGTTCAACGAGGCTTAAATTAAAGCCTCTATTTTGAACAAACGCACGTAGCGACAATAGTGTGTACCTTAAAGCCTTAGAAGTTAGGTTTAACTGGCTTGTATTCAGGAGATAGGAAGAGCGGTGATGTGATCACTAAATCTGCCGTGGCTGGTGTGCAGGCTACTGGTACGTTCCACACTGAGCACAGCCGCAATAGCGCTTTTACGTCGGGGTCATGGGGCGCTGGATTTAAAGGGTCCCAAAAGAAAAATAGCGCGTCTAGCTTGTTTTCTGCGATCAACGCGCCTATTTGCTGGTCGCCACCAAGCGGGCCACTTTTATAACGTGTAACTTCTAGCCCTGTTTCGCTGGCAATTAGGCCGCCCGTTGTTCCTGTCCCCACCAAATTACACTGCTTAAGCACGTCAATATGCTGTTTTACCCATGCTAGCAATTCGGGCTTCTTATGATCGTGCGCAACCAGCGCTAAAGTAAGTTTGCTCATTTTATTTTCCGAGTTTAATCCCAACAACCTATTTTTACAGTCTTCTGCTTAGGTCTATAGCAACCTATCACTTATTACTGTCTGATTTGATGCGCTACTTGCGCTTTACAATTAGGGCCCGTTTTCCTTCGCAAAAACAGACTAAATTCTCAACTTATTGAGCAGCAACGCTGCCATAAATAAGTACAACTACTACTTATTAGCCGCCAAATATAAATATTCAGTTCTATTGGTCTTGTTGTCAACTTACTGTCACAACTATAAATATATTATTAAGTATCTTGTTACAGGCTAAACAGCATAAAGATAGGTCAAAATATTTATACATTTTTATTGCATAACCATTCAAATTAGATACACTAGTCCACGGTTAAAGCATCCAACCCCTAAATTCGGGTTGTAACTTTATAGGAATTGATGATGACACAACCAACTCGCGTTGTTGGTTCAACCACTAGCAACGATAAAGAGTTTATCTCTCCCCTGGCTGGCTACACCATGCATAGCGCACGACGATGCGTGTGCACATCTATGCTTATTCAGTAGCACACTTTTTACCTTTGTAATGTGGTCGCGGTTAGGCAAGGATATTCGCCCAACCAGTTTACAAAGGTAAAAAGTGATTTTTTTCTCCTTTTATTGAATTTTTAAATTATGTATAGCGTTTCAATTATTGGTGCCAGTGGTTACACAGGTGCACAACTTGTTCAGTTGGTTAATCAACATCCAAAACTTGAGTTAGCGGGTACTTATGTATCTGAGAAAAGTAGCGATGCGGGTAAAAATATCGCACAGCTTCACGGCAACTTGGCCCATGTCAACGCTACGCTCACGCCTATCTCAGATGCTGCCCTGAAAGAGATGGCTAACGGTGTTGATTTTATTTTTCTGGCAACGCCTCATGAAGCAAGCCACGACTGGATGCCTGTTCTATCTTCAGGTAAAGCAAAGGTACTTGATTTATCAGGCGCTTTTAGGTTGAAAGACACCCAAGTTTTCGAACAGTTTTATGGCTTCCCTCATACGCAAAAGGAAAGCCTAACCCAAGCCGTTTACGGTCTTGCCGAGTGGCACGAAGCAAAGATTGCCAGCGCAGATGTAATTGCTGTTCCGGGTTGCTACCCGACGGCCAGTCTTAGTGCACTTAAACCACTTGCTGAAAATAACTTGCTTGATGCAAATGTACGCCCTGTAATTAACGCAGTTTCCGGCGTATCGGGTGCGGGTAGAAAAGCCAGTTTAACCACCAGCTTTTTTGAGGTCAGCCTTCAAGCATATGGCGTGTTAGGTCATCGTCATACGCCTGAAATTGAAGCGTATTTAGGCACGCCCGTTATCTTCACGCCGCACCTTGGCAACTTCAAAAGAGGTATCTTGGCAACGGTCACCGTGAAGGTTAAAGCTGGTACCACCAGCGAGCAGCTTGAACAAGCGTACACTGACGCCTATGCTGATAAACCCATTGTGCGTTTGCGCAAGAGTTTTCCAAAAATTGACGACGTTGCTCATACTCCATTTGTTGATCTTCACTGGAAGCTGGACGAAACATCTGGATACGCTGTAGTAACAGCGGCTATAGATAACGTAATGAAAGGCGCTGCTTCTCAAGCTATACAGTGCCTAAACATAATGACGAAACAACCAGTAGAAACAGGGTTAGTACTATGAGTGTTTCACCTATCGTAATTAAAGTTGGTGGTGCATTGCTTGACGATGCAGCAGCAATGACACGCTTATTTTTAAGCGTAAAAGAAGTTCAAGCCATACGCCCCGTAGTGGTCGTGCACGGTGGCGGCCCGTTGGTTGAGACCCTAATGGCAAGCCTAGGTCTTCAAAGTACGAAAATTGATGGCCTTCGCGTTACGCCCGATGAGCACATGCCTTATATCTGTGGCGCACTTGCAGGCTCTGCGAACAAACAGCTTTGTGCAGCGGCACTTGCCACGGGTATTACGCCAGTTGGTTTATCTCTGCTAGATGGAAATATGGTGGTATGCGAACCACTAGCTGATCAATATGGTGCGGTAGGTGTACCTTCAACAGCTGATGCTTCTTTCCTAAAAAGCGTACTAGCGCAGTCTACACTTCCCGTAATTAGCTCTATTGGTTCAAGCCCCCAAGGTAGATTACTGAATGTAAATGCTGATCAAGCAGCCACGGTTATTGCTGAACTTCTTAACGCGGAACTTTTATTACTTTCTAATGTTGAAGGTGTACTAGACGGCGACAAAGTGCTAATTAGCGAACTTAACGCTGCAAGTATTTCAAAGTACGCTGAGGAAGGCGTGATCACAGACGGAATGAAAGTAAAAGTAGATGCGGCACTTGCGTCTGCAGAAAGCCTAGATCGCGCGGTTTACATCGCAAGCTGGGCTGCTGATATCAACGATATTTTAAATAAGAAAACGGGCACACAAATTCTGCCCGCAGCGCTGGCAAACTCAGAGTCGACAAACGCTGACTTACACCACACCGACGCAACAAAAGGCAATGCCGGAGAAGTACAATGAAACAGGACCTACTTACTTTTGCAGACTGGACACCAGACGCAATGAAAAACTTGCTGCAATTGGCTGTAGAAATTAAACAAGCACCAGCAAGTTACAGTAATGTGCTAGCGGGGAAATCAATTGTTGCCCTGTTTGAAAAACCGTCTTTGCGAACCCGCGTAAGCTTTGATATTGGTATTAATAAGCTTGGCGGTCATATGGTGTACTTAGATGCACAGTCGGGCAAATTAGCAGGTCGAGAAGATGCAGTGGATACAGCAGCTAACCTAGCCTGCTGGGCTGACGCTATTGTCGCTCGCGTGTTTTCTCACGAAACCCTAGAGACCTTTGCTAAGGCAGCAAAAGTGCCAGTAGTTAACGCATTGTGCGATAAATACCACCCATGTCAGGGCCTTGCCGATTACCTCACTATGTTTGAACGCTTTGGCAAGACCGAAGGTCTTACCATGGCATATGTAGGCGATGGCAATAATGTGACCCATTCACTATTAATTGTTGGTGCACTTTTAGGTTGCAACCAAGTGGTAGTAACACCAGAAGGCCACGAAGCGGCCCCTGAAATTGTGGCGCAGGCCAAAGCAATTGCCGAGAAAACGGGCGTATCGATTGTTGAAAGCACAGACCTTAGTGCCGCTAACGGCGCAGACGTTATCTATGCAGATACATGGCTTTCAATGGGTGACGATACTCCACTTGAGGTGATCAAAGAAAAGTTCATGCCTTATCAGGTAAATGAAAAACTGATGGAGGCAACGGGTGCTAGCTATGTTATGCACTGCCAGCCTGCCCATCGCGACCTAGAAATTACAGGCTCGTTAATTGATAGCGACAAGTCGCTCTTAATGCAGCAAGCTGAAAATAGAATGCATGGCCAAAACGCCATTCTTACTCAATTACTTAACGCCTAAGCAGGCGCCTGAAAAGACGCTTAAAAGGATTACATAGATGCAAAACGTAAAAAAAATCGTGCTGGCCTATTCAGGCGGGCTTGATACATCAGCCATCATTCCATGGCTCAAAGAAAACTATGGCTGTGAAGTTGTAGCATTTGCGGCAGATGTGGGCCAAGGTGATGAAGAGCTAGAAGGCCTTCATGAAAAAGCTATCGCATCTGGCGCAAGCGAGTGCCACATTGTTGATTTGAAAGAAGAGTTCGTAAGCGAATATATCTTCCCTACTATCACGACAGGTGCGGTATACGAAGGTGAATATTTACTTGGTACGTCAATGGCGCGCCCGGTAATCGCAAAAGCGCAAGTTGAGATTGCCCGTAAAGTAGGTGCCGACGCCCTATGTCACGGTTGCACCGGTAAAGGTAACGACCAGGTGCGTTTTGAAAGCACCTTTGCCGCCCTAGCCCCTGATCTTACCGTTATCGCGCCGTGGCGTGAATGGGACATGGTAAGCCGTGAAGACTTACTTGCTTACCTAGCTGAACGTAATATTGCGACAACAGCGTCAGCGACAAAAATTTACAGCCGTGATGCAAACGCATGGCACATTTCACACGAAGGCGGCGAGCTTGAAGACCCATGGCAAGAGCCTACCAAGCAAGTGTGGACCATGACGGTTGACCCAGAAGATGCACCAGACACGCCTGAGCGCGTCACCCTGTCTTTTGACGAAGGTAAACTGACCCACGTTGATGGTGAAGCATTATCGCCTTATCAAGCACTTGTTAAGCTAAACACAGTCGCAGCAGCGCACGGTGTTGGACGTATCGACATTGTTGAAAACCGCCTTGTAGGCATGAAGTCTCGTGGCTGTTATGAAACGCCTGGCGGCACTGTATTACTTAAAGCGTATAAAGCGCTTGAAACCATGGTGCTAGACAAAGCGGCGCTTAAATACCGCGAGCAAATTGGCCTTGAGTTCTCACACGTTATGTACGATGGCCGTTGGTTTACTGCCCTTAACGATGCGCTACTTGCAGGCGCTGCTTCTTTCGCTAAGAAAGTGACAGGCGAGATAGTGGTTAAGCTTTATAAAGGCCAAGCTACTGTTACCCAGCGTAAATCGCCCAACAGCCTTTACTCTGAAGACTTTGCTACCTTTGGTGCAGACGATGTTTACGACCAGAAGCACGCTGAGGGCTTTATCCGCCTATTCAGTCTTTCAAGTCGTATTGAAGCACTAAAAAATCAAGGTTAATTGTATACCGCGCGTAGCTTTTAACAGCTACGCGCGGGTAGCAAAGGCAACAAACAGTATTTAAGGAGCATCGCATGGCGTTGTGGGGTGGCCGGTTTGAATCCGGTGCAAGTAGTATGTTTAAACAGGTTAACGACTCGCTGCCGTTTGACCAAGTCATGGCAAGCCAAGATATTCAAGGCTCTATCAGCTGGTCTCGTGCGCTGCAAAAGGCAGGCGTACTAACTGCTGACGAACAAGCCCAGCTTGAAGCAGCACTTAGCGAGTTAAAAGCGAAAGCCGATGCAGGAGAGTTAGACTTTAACGCATCGAGCGAAGAAGATATTCACAGCTTTGTAGAAGCTGCGCTTATTGAAAAGCTTGGCGATATTGGTCGTAAACTACACACAGGTCGTAGCCGTAACGACCAGGTGGCTACCGACTTTCGCCTGTGGGTACGAGAACATATTGCCTCACTTCGCGCTGATGTTTTAGGTGTTATTAAATCACTTCTAAATGCCGCAAGCCGTCATCAAGAAGCCATTATTCCAGGTTACACTCACTTACAGCGTGCACAGCCTATTCATTTCGCACACTGGTGCTTAGCTTACGTCGAAATGCTAAAGCGTGACTTAAGCCGGTTAGACGACCTTAAAGTGCGCATGAATCAGTGCCCTTTAGGCTCTGGCGCATTGGCAGGTACCACGTTTCCTGTAGACCGCCACGCTATTGCAGAAGAGTTAGGCTTCGACTCTCCCTGCCTAAATAGCCTTGATGCCGTATCGGACAGAGACTTCGTTCTTGAACTTTTGTTTGTGGCCAGCACCAGCATGATGCACTTATCGCGTCTTGCTGAAGATATGATTTTCTATAACTCTGGCGAAGCAGGTTTCTTGCAGTTGGGCGATAGCGTAACTTCTGGTTCGTCGCTTATGCCGCAGAAAAAGAACCCAGATGCACTAGAGTTAATGCGTGGCAAATGCGGCCGAGTATTTGGCTCGTTACAAGCACTTTTGGTTACCATGAAGGGTCTTCCACTTGCATATAACAAAGATATGCAAGAAGACAAAGAAGGCGCTATCGATACGGTAAATCAGTGGCATATTTGTTTATGCATTGCCAGCGAAGTGCTCGACTCACTGCAGCTTAATGAAGAACGCTGTCGTACTGCGGCGACTCAAGGCTTTTCTAACGCAACCGAGCTTGCCGACTACTTGGTAGGCAAAGGGGTACCGTTTAGAACAGGCCACGATATCGCGGGCCGTGTCGTGCTTCAGGCCATAGATAAAGGCTGTGCGATTGAAGATTTACCGCTAAGCGACATGCAGGCGATTTGCGATAAAATTGAAGACGACGTATACCCGGTACTACAGCTAGAGTACGGCGTTAATCAACGCAATATCTTGGGCGGCACCAGCAAAGAAACCGTGACAAAAGCACTGTATCAAGAGCTGGAAGACTTGGATAAGCAAGGGTAGCGGTAAGGAACTACTTAGATGGTACTAGCGCAGCAAGATGGCATAAAACTGTTTCGCAGTTCACTGCCATACATTAATGCTCATCAGGGAAAGACCTTTGTACTGATGTTCGGTGGCGAAGCCATTGAACATCCTAATTTTCCCAACATAATTCAAGATATCGCTCTATTGAACAGCCTTGGCGTACGTGTGGTAGTGGTGCACGGCGCCAGACCGCAAATAGACCAGCGTGTTGCGTTACGCAGTATAGAAGGCCGTTTCGAAAACGGCGTGCGCATTACCGATAAGCAAACCCTTGAATGTGTAAAAGACGCCGCAGGTTCGGTTCGTTCACAGGTAGAAGCCCTACTTACTATGGGGCTTCCAAACTCCCCCATGCATGGTGCACAAATACGGGTGTGCTCGGGCAACTTGGTAGTGGCCAAACCTATGGGCGTACGTGGCGGTATAGACTTTGAAAACACCGGTTTAGTGCGTCGTATTGATACTACTGGCATTAACGACCATCTTAACGATGGCTCGATTGTGCTGCTATCGCCTATGGGCTATTCATCAACAGGTGAAGTATTTAACTTATCCCATGAAGATGTAGCTACACAGGCAGCTATCGCCCTTAAAGCTGACAAACTTATCGTATTTTCAAACTATGATGGCGTATACAACCGCGAAGGTCGTTTACTTCGCACCATTGAACGTCCTCAGCTAGAACAGTTGATGATGGCGGGCGACATTACCACGGAAGATACGGTGTTAAGCGCCCTTACCACCAGCGTAGCTGCCGGTGTGCCTCGCGCTCACTGTATCAGCTTTGAAAAGGACGGTGCTTTACTTCAAGAATTGTTTACCCGCGACGGAACGGGCTCGCTAGTTATGGAACACCATTACGAGCAATTACGTGCAGCGACCATCGAAGATGTGGGCGGGATCTTAAAGCTAATAAAACCGCTAGAAGAAAGCGGGGTGTTAGTGAAGCGTTCTCGTGAGCGTTTAGAAAGTGAGATTAACCAATTTATTGTAATCGTGCGTGATGGCATGATCATCGCCTGCGCCGCTTTATATTTGTACCCAGAAGATGGCTGTGCCGAACTAGCTTGCGTGGCGACCCACCAAGATTATCGCGGCAAAAACCGTGGCGAACGGATTCTAGATGAAGTACGAACGCGTGCTAAAGAAGCTGGTATTAACAGCATATTTGTATTAACAACGGTAACAGCGCACTGGTTCCTAGAACAAGGGTTTGAGCCCGCAGACATTAGTGCTTTACCTGCCGTGAAAAAAGAGCTGTATAATTTCCAGCGTAATTCTAAAGTGTTTACCCTTACGGTGTGAGACCTATCTATTTAAAAACGTTAATGCTATCGCTTACTTATCCCAGCTAAGCGATAGCATTTGCGTTCTCCTTGCACTTCACTCATTACTCAGCACTAACTATCAACAAAATAAATAGTTAGGATATTGCATTTTATTGGTGCAGAAGGTTTACTGGTTAGACCAGATGAGTTTTCGAGATTTTCCATGTCGAGCAAAATAAAGCAACAAGACACCCAAAAGAATACGAGTGTTAAAGATATCACTGTTGCCTGTGCTGATAGTACTCCGCTTGCAGCTTCCCTTTTCTCTCCAGTCAGCCCTGCAAAAGCAGCCATAATGATTGGTCCTGCTACGGGTATTAAACGTCAGTTTTACAGCGCATTTGCCACTTATTTATGCGAGCAAGGGTTTGGCGTTATCACGTTCGATAACCGAGGTATTGGCGAGTCGGTAAAGGGTAGCGTTAAACAAAGCGATGCATCACTAGTAACCTGGGGTGAACAAGATATGCCGGCGGTGCTAGAGGCACTAAAGATTCATTTCCCTAATGTACCCTATTTTCTTGTTGGCCATAGCGCAGGTGGTCAACTACTGGGTTTGATGCATAACGTACACGACCTCACTGCTTTTTGTAACTTTGGTAGTTCATCAGGAAGCTTGCGAAACATGCGTAAAAGCTATTTGCTAAAAGCGCATTTCTTTATGAATTTCTATATCCCAGTAAGTAATTTACTGTTCGGCCATACGAAATCACAGTGGGTAGGCATGGGAGAACCACTACCTAAAAAAGTAGCACGCCAATGGCAAAAATGGTGTAACGGCAAAGGCTACGTAAAAACAGGGTTTGGCAGTGATGTTAACCAGCACCATTACGACACTATTCAAATTCCTTCTAAGTGGTTACTCGCCAATGACGATGACATTGCTAATATTCACAACGTCCATGATATGATTAGCGTTTTCCCCAATATGGAAGCCGAGGTGGAGGAACTCGACCCGCAGGCTCATAACGTAAAAGAAATAGGCCACATGAAGTTTTTCTCACGAAAATGTCAGCACTTATGGCCTAAAGTCACCGATTACTTTAATCAATACGTTTGATATTGCCTTTGACCGAGCGCTTTTATCAATGCGCTCGAACTTAGAACGTGTGCTTCGGTTACACGCTAAACAAGTGTGTATATTCTTCCTTCATTTGAAGGAATCTGACCTTGTTGATGCTGGCTAAAGTCATCTTGTAATGCGCTCAACCCTTCACGCTCTTTAACGTTCAACCAACCGGCGCTCCACGCAATGGCTTTTGATACAAACCCGCTACTCAACTTTTGGTACTCAGCAGCTCCAATCTCAGACATGCGCTGCTGTATATGAGCAGGCGCAAAGAAGAACTCTTCATCGCTTGTGGCCTTAACATCCTGCCAATGAGTAAGCCCAACGTTGATGTATCTGGTTAGGTGCGCACCAAGTCTATGTCTAATTGACTCTTTGACCTGAGCGTTACCGGACATGTCGACCACAACAGTGCTTTTCAGTTGCAGTATTTCCAGTTGTTCATAGCTAATAACGGCGCTGTATACACCCAATGCTTCTAGGGATGCAACACGCTTTTCAGAGGTGACGCCTATCGCGCTAATACCGGCTTCTTTTAACGCAAAAGCAAGCCCTAAACTGGTTTTGCTTGAAGCACTTAGCACTAATAACTGTTGTCTTTTTGACTCAGGTATAGCATCGACTACTTCTAATAAACAGTAAGACGTTGCATATAGCGGCCACAGCAACATCTGAAAGTTTTCTTGCTCGTGCTGCTTAGTGTTTACTTCAGCGTTAGCATCGCTCCTTTGAGCCGGTAGTGGACGATAGACGTTATAACCTTGCGGCAACTTCAAGCGATGAGGACTGCAGTCAATAAGGTTACTGCCATTAATTGTGGTATTACCCATCACCAAATATTCAGCAGGCGGAAAATAGCCAAGAAAACGACTCCGAACTTCTACTGCATCGTTTTCAGAGCTAATTACTTGACCCACGCCCCATACAGGAATAACGCCCCAGTTTTCGTTACTACTTGTATTAACAGGTGGAAAAAACTGCCAATAACCAAGCTTGTCACCCACCATATAATAGGTCAGGTTATTAGCAGTAAACGCGAACCTTTCAATTTTGATTACTAGGCTTTTCGCCTTTCCAGCTCCCTCTATCTTCGTGCTATCAGGGCTATCAGCTGTTTGCATTATCCGAAAGCGGTTTGGGTTCGTTTTGTCTATTTGAAACTGTTTCATCGTTATTTATAACCTCTTAAAGTTGCCCGCTCGCTTTTAAGCTGTGTATGTAGGTCATCAGCTTTTGCATGGCAGGTACCGCAGCTTCTTTCAAACGCCCTAATACCTGCATTTTTTGCATATCGTCTTTTGCCACGCCGTGTACTATTTTTGAAAAGCCATCCAGCCGACAATGGTAGATCCACGCTTTAAGCGCTGAATCTTCACCCCAAATCTGCATATTTCGTAACATGGCGGCTGTCATTGGCAACCAATCGACGTCCCGATTAGGCAGCGGGACCACTTGTGTCAGCATCTGCTTTTGTTGTTCATCGCTGTAGGCAGCCTCAACGTGGGCAATAAGAGCCGCACTAAAAACAGGTTGATAGGCACGCACTGTTTGAGGGGTGATGGTGTCGCCATCAAACACCGCTTTCATCTCTAAATTAGTCAACGCTGAGGCAGAACAATCAATAACAAGGGCGTTATCCGGCATACTCCATGTTGTATTTTCAAATTGGAGTTTATCGCGGCTGATATGCTTAACCCGACCTTCCCTAACGATAGACGGAAGCGTTTGTAAAGCTTTTAGCTCCAATTCGCTCACCGTTGCGCCGTGGAACATACTCGGTCTTACTTCCTTATCAATGCGCAGTAAAACACCGCGCTCTTCCAATTTGTCGAACATATCTTCAATGGAAGTTGACGCAGCAATAGCTTCCATCTGATTCGCTTGCGCCCCAATAGAGTCGAAGAAGAAGTCATCCAAGGGTTGGGTATTTTTACGGTTAAGTAACCACGCATCTCGCGATACCACCCAATGGATGTTATTTGGGGCCACATGGTTTTCGAGCAGCCATAGGCAGGTATCAATACCTGTTTTACCACCACCGACCACCACGTAGTTATCAAAGCCTTCGATATTTTCAACCACGGTATTAACAGGCGTAAATGCAACATCGTTGTCGCGAGTAAAGCTTGGAGTATGGGTAAGTGGAATATTGGTATTTAAATAAGTGGCATCAACAATTTTCTTGTTCACGGTGACGTTATAGTGCTTGCCATTTAAGGTTGATACAAACTGTTTATTTCCTTTGTATTCGCAAAGCGGGTAATACTGCACACGACTTGAAGGTAAAAAGGTTTCATTCATGACCGCATCGAAATACGCGCTAACTTCTTGCCCTGAAGCTAACCCCATTAGGCCTTCATTCATTCCGCACTTGTCGATTACGCCCCGATTAAGCTCTTTTGAGCACACACCATAGAACGCTGAAGGCTGGTGTAGGGTGACGAAGGGGTAAGCGTAGTTCCAATGCCCGCCGGGCTTCGCATTTTTATCTACAATCAAAATGTTGGCGTTTGTTTCGTGGAGCAGTACATCGGCGAATGCCATCCCTACCGCGCCAGCGCCTACAATCAAATAATCGCAGGTTAATTGCTCAGTTTTCATATATAGTGTCCTTATGAATAACCTGCGGGCAGGCAGGTTAAGTGTTAAACCAAGAGATATAACAGCGTTATTAACCCACTCTACATAACGGTGTTATATTGCGCAACATGTAAATGATGTGTAAATGAAAAAAGATACCCGACAAAAGATCTTAGATGCTGCTTCAGCACTGTTTTTAAAAGGCGGTACAAATGCGCTGAGCGTGCGTGCTATAGCCGAAGGCGCTGGTATGTCTACTATCGGCATTTATAGCCATTTTAAAGGTAAGCAGGGCATCCTAGATGCGCTCTATATTGAAGGTTTTGGATTGGTAGAGCGTGAAATGTTGGCGGCGGATGGCAATACTGCGGCGGAAAAAGTGATTAATGGCTGCGAGCGTATTTTAACGTTTTCAGAAACTCACGCGGCTCATTATCGACTAATTTTTGCTTCTAATTTGAAAGACTATACGCCATCGGATGAAGCTATCGAGGCAGGTGAAAAAGCGTTTATCACGCTAACTAAGCTTACCGCGGCGCTGATTAAAAAAGATTTGTCTGTCGAAGAAAAGCAAGATGTGGCTATGCAGGTTTGGGCGCTAAATCACGGGTACATTACCTTAAACCAGCACGAAATTAGCAACCGCATTACTTGGAACAATTGGAAAGAACGCGCACTTCAGGCCATTCGCTTACACGTTTACGCCCTAGTCGCGACCCAGTAACAAAACGGGGTCAGAGTACATTTTCCAAAATTAACTCTGACCCCATTTACTTTATCTGCTGGCTACCGCCTTTCTAACACGAGCCCCGTAGTCACTATCTGCTAAGTCGTATTGAACGAACATGGCTTCTTGAACATCTTGAGTCGCTTGGCTTAAACCATCAGCGATATTGTTTACTAACTGCTGCTTTTGATCTTCACTCATAATGCGGTACAGATCACCTGCCTGAGAGTAGTTGTCTTCATCACGGTTATCATAAATGTCTAACCATGCATCTTGCTCTAATGGCATCGGTGGCTCTTGTACCTCTGACATTTCAGCAGGCTCACCAATTCGCGCTCGATTATTCGGATAGAAGTTTGCTCCACCTCCCGCAAGCGCTGGGTTGATCCCTGCAAAAGCGCCATCTCGCTGATAATTGTGTACTGGACAACGTGGTGCGTTTACCGGTATCTGGTTGTAGTTTGCACCAATGCGGTATCTGTGCGCATCTTGATATCCAATTAATCGTGCTTGAAGCATTCTGTCTGGCGACGCACCAATACCCGGTACCAAATTGCTCGGCGCGAACGCTGCTTGCTCAGTTTCTGCAAAGTAGTTATCAACATTGCGGTTCAACTCCAACTGTCCTACTTCAATTAATGGGAAGTCGCTGTGCGGCCATACTTTGGTCAAGTCAAACGGGTTGATATGATAATTACGAGCTTCCTCTTCGGTCATGATCTGCACGTTTACTGTCCACGTTGGAAAATCACCGTTATCAATACTTTCAACAAGGTCTTGTTGCGCACCAAAGGCAGGCATTTTCGCTGCTTCTTCGTTAGTGAGTGTTTTAATACCTTGATTAGTTTTAAAGTGCCATTTCACCCAATAGCGCTCACCTGCGTTATTCCAAAAGCTTAAAGTATGTGAGCTATAGCCATTCACGTGGCGATAGGAAAGCGGAATACCGCGGTCAGACATCAAAATTGTTGATTGATGTAATGACTGAGGGTTGTTTGCCCAAAACTCATATACCGCCTGCGGATCTGGCAAGTTAGTACGTGGGTTCTTCTTCTGGCTGTGTATGAAGTCAGGGAACTTAATGCCGTCTCGCAAGAAGAATACGGGCGTGTTGTTCCCCACCATATCCCAGTTACCCTGTTCGGTGTAAAACTTCACAGAAAAACCACGTGGGTCACGGGCGTAATCACTTGAATCTTGACCACCACCTACCGTAGAAAATCGCAAGAACACATCGGTCTTTTGCCCTTCTTTTTGCAAGAAGTCGGCAATAGTATAATCAGACAAACTTTTAGTTAGCGTAAACGTACCATATGCTGCGCTGCCTCTGGCGTGAACTACGCGCTCTGGAATTCGCTCGCGGTTAAAGTGCGCAAGCTTCTCGAACAAATAATGGTTGTCGAAAGTAACGGGGCCGCGAGGACCCGCGGTTCGACTTTGATTGTCATTGGCAACGGGCGCACCATTGCTAGACGTTAGCGTGGTAGGGTTTATAGCTGTACCTGAAAATGGACACTTACTCATTGCGAATTCCTTCTAGTTCTTTTCTCGCCCTCTTTTTAGCTTTACTAATTGTCTCGCCAAAACTGGGCATAACATAAGTAACCAACAACGTTTTTGTTAATCACCTTTTTCGTTTAAAAAGATAATCGCCGATTCATCTAAACAATTAAAGTAAACAAAATAGATAATGATAATCGTGTTTTTAAATCACGCTAAAACACTCGTTATCAGATGGAAGTTTTTACATATCCGTTTTTGCTATTGGAGCTTCGTATGACGAAGGTAAGCACCGGCGAGCTTTGTATGACTGGGAATAGCTGAAGCTATTTGTCGCTATTGTTTGGCATCTTAAAAGCTGGTGAAGTTTACAGATTCTATGGATTATTCAGCCCACGTGTAGACTATCTGAGTTCGACAGAAGCTATAAAGGGATAGAACAGAGCGAATTACTTTTTTGCAATAAAAGTCTAGACGTGTGCTTTTTTCGTAAATAAGAAACTAAATATTCGCAAACGAATAAGGGCTTGCACCATGACAAAGCCACTCATATTCATCACCGGTTTTATAATGTTGTGCATCATTGCCTTTGCGTCTTGGAATACCTTTGAAACGCTTTGGCGTATTAACAATAAAAACAACGAGTTAACTTTTATGGGCAGTTCAGGTTGGCAATGGCATCACAAATCAAAAGGGCTTCAAATTAAGCGAGTTGATGGCTATTTGCCGGCGCTGAGAAAAGTGTCCGAGAGTAAAGAATATGCATCACTCATTACCATTACCGAAAAGGGAGGGTACCGGGGTTTTGTATTTTTTGACCAAGACTGTGAAGAAGGCGCTATTGTCTTTGAACATGTAACTTACAGTGCGGCAGAAGCACCAAAACTTGAAGTGTTACACTGCCTGCATGGAAAGTTAGTGTATATGAAAAACTGGTCTGCAGCGCCTAACGAACGCTGGCGAGGCCGTGTGGGCAACTTTGAATTTAATGAGGCCCTGAATGAGTGGGATTTCACACCACTTCAACAAGCTTATCTTAAAAGTGTGGCAGAGCTCATTTAAAAATTGGGGTCAGAGTCCGGACTCTGACCCCATTATTTAGGTGTTGGCGAGGGCGTCGTCGATATCTTTTGCGCTGTGGCGGTTTGCTAGCTGGCCGTCATCGCCCCAGGTTTTGTTGACAATACGACCTCGTTTGACGCCTTCTCGTTGCTCTAGCTGTTCAGCCCATCGTACCAAGTTGGTGTACTCGTGTACTTGAAGAAACGTTGCTGCGTCGTATAGGTTGCCAAGCACTAAATTGCCGTACCATGGCCATATAGCCATATCTGCAATGCTGTATTCACTTCCCGTCATAAACTCATTATTTGCTAAGTGCTTATCTAGCACGTCTAGCTGGCGCTTAGTTTCCATAGTAAAGCGATTGATAGGATATTCCATTGGGTAAGGTGCATAGCTATAGAAGTGCCCGAAGCCGCCACCTAAGTAAGGCGCCGAGCCTACCTGCCAAAATAGCCAGTTGAAACACTCGGCTTTAGCATGGGCGTCTTGCGGTATGAACTTACCGAACTTTTCTGCCAGGTAAACCAAAATTGAACCGGATTCAAAAAGCTTGGTTTCTGGTGACGTTGTAGTATCGACCATTGCCGGAATTTTACTGTTGGGGTTTACGTCAACAAACCCTGAAGAAAACTGCTCGCCCTCACCAATATTTATAAGCCAAGCGTCGTACTCTGCTTCACTTACACCTGCTGCCAACAGCTCTTCTAGCATGATAGTCACTTTCTGACCGTTAGGCGTGGCTAACGAGTAAAGCTGCAAACCATGTTCGCCAATCGGACGATCCTTTTCGTGGGTAGCGCCAGACACAGGACGATTAATACTTGCCCACTTGTTACCATCATCTTCAGCTTGGGTCCAAACTTCTGGCGGTGTGTAGTTATCTTCTGTCGACATAGCAAATCCTTATAGTTTCTTTATTTATTAAGTTACTGCAATACATAGCTATTAAGAACAGCTTTTAAAGACTTATAGCTCATCACTGTCGACTAATAAACGGGGATATACGGTTACTGACATAAAAAAAGCCGCACTTTGCAGAGATACAAAGCACGGCTTTAACAATAAAAGGCGAGCAGTCCATTGCCCGCAAACTGGTACTAATCGATACCCACCGATAAGATTTAACAGCAGAAACGGTGGCTATATCGATAGCATGTAAACGTATAATTTCGAGTTACTTAACCTTGTAGTAGGCGTCAATTAGGTCGGATTCATCCAAGTAAACAAACATTTCACTTTGTTCATCAACAGGGCTTTTCGAAGCAGGTTCGATAGCTTTTTCCGTAGCCTTTACATCATGTGCTACAACATCAACATTAGTTGCATCACAAGCGGACAGTGTTGCAAGAGCTGCCATAACTAACGACGTAGAGAATGAGCGCTTAATAACTCGTGTGCAGAAAGGACTTACCTTGTTTTTTAACTTTGTCATCAATAACACCTCTTGCTCCTTTTTGTAACTGACAAGAGGTTTATCAATCATTGTGCCAATTAAAATTAAACTATAAATATCAACAATTTAATAATAACAAGGCAATAAAAGAAGTGGGAGGGATGAAGGAAATGTTGCGCATAAGCAACACCATTTTACATTGGTTAACGATTACTTCGCGAGGTGGATAAAAAGCAAACAAATTACGTTTGGTTATTTCTGTTAATGATAGAAAAGTAATGGAGAAAACCTAATTTATAGGCACAAAAAAGCAGGTTTCACCTGCTTTTTTAAAGTTTTGTGCAGATTAAATGCTTACCCGCTTATAAGGGCGATATTCAGCTTTCCAGAAGTTTCGCTCAATGCTGGCGCGCAGTGCGTCGTCAGACATTTCCAAGGCTAGCCCCTGCTCCATCGCTACTTTTCCTACTTCAAAAGCGATCTCACGGCTAATTTCCGCGATAGCTGCAAGTGGTGGCAATAATGAACCTTGACCGGTGTTGACTAATGGCGACGCTGCCGCCAGAGCATTACTTGCTGCCATTAGCATTTCATCGCTAATTAACTTCGCTTTTGATGCAACAACACCAAGACCAATACCAGGGAAAATATAAGAGTTATTACACTGAGCAATAGGGATGACATTGCCATTGTACTCAACAGGCTTAAACGGGCTACCGGTTGCAATAATAACCTCACCTTCGGTCCATTCAATTACTTGCTCTGGACGCGCTTCAACCTGGCGAGAAGGGTTGCTTAACGGGAAAATAATCGGCAGTTCGCAACCTTGCTTCATGGCACGGATAACTTGCTCAGTGAATAGGCCTGGCTGACCTGAAACACCAATAAGTACGTCTGGTTTCGCGCAGTGCATCACATCTAACAAAGAGGCGTAGTCACCGCTGAATGTCCAATCTGCCAAATCGGCATTCTTCTGCTGAAGTTTTTGTTGAAAGTCGCGCAAACCTTCCATGCCTTCAGTTACCAAACCAAAACGGTCAATCATAAACACTTGCTTACGCGCTTGTTCGTCAGTAAGGCCTTCAAATACCATTTGCTGAATTAGCATTTCAGCAATACCACAGCCCGCAGAGCCCGCCCCAACGAACACAACTTTCATGTCTCTTAGCTTTTGCTGCTTGGTTTTACACGCCGCCAGAATAGTGCCAAGAGTAACTGCAGCGGTGCCTTGAATATCGTCGTTAAAACAGCACACGTCGTTGCGATAGCGGTTTAATAGCGGCATAGCATTTGGCTGTGCAAAATCTTCAAATTGAATCATCACGTCAGGCCAGCGTCGCTTCACCGCATTGATGAACATATCAACAAATTCGTCGTACTCTTCCTGCCCTATACGCGGGTGGCGCGCGCCCATGTACATAGGGTCATTAAGCAGTTTTTCGTTGTTAGTTCCTACATCTAACATCACTGGTAAAGTATACGCAGGGCTAATTCCCCCGCAAGCGGTGTAAAGCGATAGCTTTCCGATAGGAATGCCCATACCACCTATACCTTGGTCACCCAAGCCTAGAATGCGCTCACCGTCAGTCACAACAATCACTTTCACTTTGCGCTTTGTCGCATTGCGAACGATGTCATCTAGCTGATGACGTTCTTCATAAGACACAAACAAGCCGCGTGAACTGCGATAAATGTCAGAAAACTGTTCGCATGCATCACCTACAGTTGGGGTGTAGATGATAGGCATCATTTCATCAATGTGCTTTTGAATCAGACGATAAAACAAGGTTTCATTGTTATCTTGAATAGCGCGCAGATAAATATGCTTGTTTAGTGCTTCGTCAAAGCTGCTGTATTGCATATAAGCACGCTCAACCTGCTCTTCAATCGTTTCATACCGTGGAGGCACTAGACCAGTTAAGTTAAAGGCCGCACGCTCACGTGCTGTGAACGCACTGCCTTTATTCAGTAGGGGGGTTTCCAGCAAAGATGGGCCGGCATGAGGAATATAAAGATATCGCTGTGAATCTTCTGACATTGGTTTTCCGATAATGAGTTCAGGGCAAATACATCGCCTTCGCCTAAAGCAGCACGCACACAGCGTGCTTTTTTATAATTAGAATATTTCTTCTGGCTCTGGCGCAGTTGTCTTGTCCTGCGTGGCTGGATCTAACACTTCGTCATCGCGAACGTAAGTGGTTGGTTCCGTACCTTGCAGGAAATATTCGAATAGTGTCGTATGGTCTGTACGTCTGGTCAACTTTCCACTGGTACGATCAATGCGAACACGCACTATATTCTCTGGTACGGGCATAGGCGTATGCGGTTTATTTTCAAGGGCGTGCTGCATAAATCTTATCCATGCAGGCTCCGCCGCTTTCGCGCCATCTTCGATACCAATCAAAGCGTTACCAATCCAGTTGAACTTCTCAGGGTCCTTATTAATCAAATTTTGATTACGTGTGGCACGTCCCAGTTGACGGCCCATATTGTCAAACCCAACCCAGGTCGTTGCCACCAAATCTTTATGGAAACCACTGAACCAGGTATCTCGTGAATCGTTCGTTGTGCCTGTTTTACCAGCAATATCGGTGCGCTGCAGAATATTTCGAGCACGCCAACCTGTGCCTAACCAATAGGTCTTTTTGCTCCAATTTCCATTTGCTCGAACAGCCGTACGCATCATCTCTGAAACTAAGAAGGCATTTTGAGCCGTAATGACCTGAGGCGCTATCGCTTTTTCAGTGTTTTCATCAAGGTCGGCGTCACCTAGTAAGATATCTTGGTTTAACTCAGCGGCTAGCAAGGCTTCAATATCCGCTTCTTCGTCTTCAGGCAGCATTTCTTGCTCGCTTTGGTTTTCGCAACGATTACATGCCCACACAGGGTTTGCTTTCCAAAGTTCATCGCCGTTTTCATCAAGTACTTTGCTAATGAAATGAGGGTTTACTAAGTAACCGCCGTTCGCGATGACCGACATACCTCTTACGACTTCAAGTGGGGTGTGTGAACTCGAACCTAGAGATACGGTTTCATCTAATGGAATGTCGTCTTTATTGAAACCAAATCGGGTTAAATAATCTGCCGTTTCTCTTAGACCAACACCACGTAGTAAACGTACCGATACCACGTTTTTAGATTTGCCCAAGGCTTTGCGCATTCTTATTGGGCCATCGTACTCTGCCGGTGAGTTTTGCGGTCGCCAAGCGACGCCGGTAGCGGCATTCCATTGGTTTATAGGCGCATCGTTTATAATTGACGCAAGTGTGTAACCACTGTCTATTGCTGCTGAATAAACAAAAGGCTTAATATTCGAACCCACCTGTCGTTTTGCCTGGGTCGCCCTATTAAATTGACTTTGGTAAAAGCTATAGCCGCCAACTACAGCTTCAACAGCGCCATTTTGAGGATTAAGCGCAATAAAGGCACCGCTTACTTCTGGAATTTGCGAAATACGCCACTGCCCTTCTTGCTGCCTGATATAAATTACTGCGCCTTCTTGGGTTACATCTGAGGCGGTTTTAGGGTCACTACCCTGCCTAAAATCCGTAATGTAGCGTCTAGCCCAATCGAGGCCGTCCCACTCTACCGTAATGGTTCTTCCATCAACGGCAAGCACATCGATTGACTGATCATTTACCTTTGTAACTACAGACGGTAATAAGGGTTTGATATGAGGAATTTCTTCAAGCACACGCATGAGTGATTCGTTGTCCCACCCTTCTCGTGTTGTTTTATTACTTACGTCAAAGCTTAAGGAAAGCTGGGGAATGACGTCATCTTTACCTTCTTGCTTAGGGATATCCCATAAGTACCCCAACGGGCCTTTATACCCATGACGCTCATCGTAATCATGAAGGTTTCTCACCACTGCGCGTTGTGCCGCAAGTTGCAGGTCAGACGTTGCTGTAGCGTAAACTTGGTAACCGCCCGTTTCCGCTTCTTCTTTCCCATAAATTTCGACCATTTCATTGTAAATGGTATCTGCTAAATATGGCGCATCAACTTCTATCTCGGCTCCGTGTTTCTTAGCTGTAACCGGCGCATTAGCCGCTTCATCGAACTGGGCTTTAGTTATGTATTCTTCATCTAACATTCGAAGAAGTACAACACGTCGACGCTCAACCGAACGCTCTGGGCCGCTTACAGGGTTAAGTACCGAGGGGGCTTTGGGCAGACCAGCAATAGTGGCAATTTGCGCTAAAGAAAGTTCGTCTAGCGGTTTGCCATAATACACCTGAGCAGCAGCACCAAATCCAAACGCCCTGTGCCCTAACTCAATTTTGTTTAGATACAGCTCTAATATTTCTTGTTTGGAAAGTTCTTGCTCCATATGCAGCGCAATGAAAATTTCTTTTATTTTTCGAACGTAGGTCTTTTCACGGCTCAGAAAGAACCCTCTTGCTAGCTGCATAGTTAATGTACTTGCGCCCTGACGCTTTTCGCCCGTAAGTACTAGACTTACTGCAGCACGTACAATACCAATGGGGTCAATGCCGTGATGTTCGTAGAAGCGGCTATCTTCAGTAGCCAGTATGGCGTCAATTAATTCTTGCGGAACTTCCTCAAGTTTTACCGGGATCCGCCGTTTAACTCCATATTGTGAAATAAGTTTTCCATCTTTAGTGTATATCTGCATAGGGGTTTGCAGTTGTACATCCTTAAGTACAGTAACACTTGGTAGGTCAGGTTTGATATAAAAGTAAATACCTACCAGTGCTGCAAAACCAAGAAGGCCTGATAGAAAGCTAAATAAAAAAAGTGGTTTAATGTACTTCACTGTAACGGATACCAAGACATTTTGTTGAAATGACGTATATTCTATACGTATGTGTTATCTGTAGAACCATACGCACAATACTAATAGAGTAATATTGTACTTTAGAGCAACTACCTTTGAAACTGGACACTTGTAAATGAAATCGCTGTTCAAAAAAAAGCTGCCGCCCATTGTGGGCTTAGACATAGGCACGCGTCAAATAAAAGCGGTGTGGCTAGAACAATCAAAAGACGGGTTCGTCCTTCAAGGGTATGCCTGCGAACCCATCTCAAAGATCGCTTTTTCAGAGCGAGATATTAAAGATTATGAATCGGTTAGCGTTGCGCTGAAAAAAATCCGTAAATCGTTAAAAACAAAGTTAAAGCTGGCGAATGTAGCAGTAGCGGGAACGTCTGTTATTAGCAAAATAGTCTATATGGAACCTGAGCAAAACGATTACGACCTTGAAAATCAAATTGAGATAGAAGCAGATAGTCTTATTCCCTACCCCCTTGAGGAGGTCTATTTAGATTTTGAAGAAATGGGGCCAAGCGCGACTCACACTGGTAAGGTCAATGTTTTATTAACGGCCGCTCATAAAGATCTCGTCGACAGTAGGTTGTTGCTAGCAAGAGAGGCTAACTTCGAGCCTAAAATTGTCGATATGGAAAATTACGCTATCGGTAATGCATTGGATTTTTTCCACGCTCCGCAAGCTGAAGATGAACCGCTTTGCTGCATAAATGTGGGCGCCTCGTTGCTTCAAATATGCGTGATTAAAAACGGTGATGTGATTTACACGAAAGAGCATGCATTTGGGCTTAACCAACTGATCAATGATATTAGTGCCATCCATATGGTCGAAAGAGAGGTGGCAGAGCGTCAGTTACTAGACGGGACGCTTTCAGGCAATTGGGTAGAAGACACCCTTCCCATTTTTGCAGCTAACCTTCAGCAGAATATTAACCGCGCTCTTCAGATGTACATGAGCACCTTGCATGCTGAGCGACCAAAGAAAATTCTGTTAAGTGGTGGCGCAGCGACCATCGAACCACTGGTAGACATTCTGAAACAAGACTTAGGCCTTGAAGTAGATTGCTTCAACCCATTTAGTAATATGACTATAAACCCAAAACTAGATACTGCACGACTTAGTAAAATTGCACCTCAGCTTGCAATAGCAGCGGGTCTGGCGAGCCGGAGCTTCACGCCATGGCACATGTAAATTTACTGCCTTGGCGAGAAAAGCAGCGCCAACATCAAAAGCAACAATACTTGGCAGGCCTAGTTGCGGTTGCTGCTATTGTGGGCTTAATTTTTTGGTTTATTGGTCAAGCTATCGACCAGCAGATTAATAATCAAAACTCGCGTAACCAATACCTTGAACGTGAAATAGCCGTGCTTGATGCGCAAATTGGTGAGATTAAAAAAGTAAAAGAAAGAAAGAGTGCGGTTGAGCAGCGTATGGCACTCATTGAGCAACTACAAGCAAACCGTAACGTGGCCCCTATTGTATTTGATGAGCTTGCCAAGCTGGTCCCCCAAGGTGTGGCTTTCGAATCTATGACAAGAACCAATAACATCATCACGATAGAAGGGATTAGCGACTCAAACAACCGCTTATCAGATTTTATGCGCGCACTAGATAATTCAAAAGTATTCGTGGGCGCAGAGCTTTCTACCATAAAATCTGACAGCAGCGCGGCTAGAGCGATTAGCAACTTTACGCTTACGTTTTCGATAAACCCGAACGTTGCTCCCTTAGAAATCGTAAGTAGTGAGGCGAAGGAATCATGAAGTTTGATGTCTCGAAACTAAAAGAACTCAACGAACTCGACTTTGAACAAATCGCAATTTGGCCGAACGAAGTCCGCATAGTTGTCGCTGCGTTTCTTGCCATATTGGTAGGTGCAATAAGCTACTACACCTTGGTAAGCCCTAAACTACCGATTATGGATGCCGCCGAGCTAAAGGAGCAAGAGCTGAAACTGCAGTTTGAGGCTAAATATCGCATTGCGGCTAATTTAGAAGCGTATGAGGAACAACTTGCAAAGATAAAAGAAGACTTCTCTTCCATGCTGAAAAGTCTGCCAACCAGTAACGAAACGCCAGGCCTGCTTGATGACATCACGTACGTGGGTACGTCAGCTGGGCTAACGTTTGAACTCCTTAACTGGCAACAAGAAGTACCAAAGGAATTCTACACCGAGCTTCCTATCGAAATGGAAGTAAGCGGAGGTTATCATAACTTCGGCGAATTCGTGTCTAAAGTAGCCGACTTACCTCGTATTGTTACGCTACACGACTTTGATATTAAGCGCGAAGTAGGCGGTTTATCTCTTAAATTACAAGCTAAAACCTATCGCTCTGAAAATGCTTCAGATATTGAAGGAGATGAACAATGATTCGTTCGCTTTTATCTCTTTTAATCGTATTACTTATAACAGGCTGTTCGCCTAAGCTTGACGATCTTCAGGCCTACACACAAAGTGTTAAGGAGCGCGCACAGCCTCAAATAGAACCCTACCCAGAATTCAAAACACACCCTCCATTTAGCTATACTGCAAGTACGCTTAGAAGCCCTTTCGACCGTCCGCGAAAAAATACGGCGCCGGTAGCTAAAGCAAGGGTAGAAAACTGTCTACAACCCAACTTTCAACGCACTAAGGAAGCATTGGAGGCTTATGGTGTAGATGCCCTTGCACTTGCTGGCAACTTTGCCGTTAAGGGGGAAAAGTGGGCATTATTAAAAAGCAACGATGGCGCGTTACATAAAGCTAAAGTAGGGAGTCGTATCGGGCTGTTTTATGGCAAAATTATGCAAATTAGCACCGACTCAATTACTATTGAACAATTATTACCTGATGGTGCAGGCTGCTGGCAAAGGAAAACAACAACAATGACTACAGCATCGAAGGCGGGAGAGTAAGCATGGCCGAACGATACATTTTTAATAAGTCTCTCACTCGAAGAGCACCTAGATGGTATTGGCTGGCTTTTGCTGTCGCTGCAATATTCTCATTTACTTTTTTGGTATCTCACCCCGTCAAAGCACAAGAGCCCCTACTGGTAGATCCCAACGCAAAGCAAAATGAAACGGCTCCCACTACTACGGTTACGAATATAGACTTTACCCAAGCGCCCAATAGTACGGCAGTAACCTTGGTGGAGTTCGTTGGTACAGCCCCAAAAGTACAGCTTATTGAATCGCAGGGAAAAGTGTCTCTTACGCTCACCAATACCGCTTTAGCTGAAGATCAGCTCGTTGAACTTAGCGTGGCCGATTTTGGCACTGTTGTTTCAACCATCGAAACCTTTGAAGATGAAAATGATGCACGTATTGAGATTAACTACTCTGGCCAAGTTACCGTTAAAAATACGGTAAAAGACAGTGTACTGCGCGTAGCAATTTCGCCGATGGACATCGAGCAACAAGAAGCGTTGGGCGCAGAGAAACAATACACAGGCGACCCGATTTCATTAGACTTTCAAGATGTTCCTGTAAGGCAGGTTCTACAAATTATCGCGCAGGTAAACGGTTTTAACCTTGTAACGACTGACACCGTATCAGGCAACGTCACTATTAGCTTATCTGGCGTGCCGTGGGACCAGGCGCTAGATATGATTTTACGCGTTAAAGGCTTAGACAAACGCTTAGAAGGCAACATTTTATTAATCGCGCCTGCCGAAGAATTGTCTGCACGAGAAACACAAGCGCTTCAGTCTAAGAAACAAGTGTCGGATTTAGCCCCACTACATACGGTAAATATTTCGGTCAACTATGCTAAAGCTACAGCGTTAGCCACTATATTGAAATCTACCGAAGGTGGAATCCTTTCCGATCGTGGCGGCGTTACCGTGGATGAACGAACCAATACATTACTTATTCGCGATACCTTAGCGTCTATTGATGAAGCTAGAAAAACCATCAATGCTTTAGATATTCCCGTGAAGCAAGTGCTGATAGAGAGTCGCATGGTTACTGTACTTGATGATGTTGACGAGCAGTTAGGCGTTCGGTGGGGCTTCAGCGACCGCCAGGATGATAACGGCGTATCAGGCACCCTTGAAGCGGCCGATACCATTGCCGGAGGCGTGGTGCCTAGCATTGATAACCGTCTTAATGTGAACCTTCCAGTGACCAGCGCAGCGGGAAGTATTGGCTTTCAAATTGCAAGTTTGGTAGACGGTACCATTCTCGATCTCGAACTTTCTGCGTTGGAATCAGAGAACAAGGGTGAGATTATTGCAAGCCCTCGTATTACCGTGGCTAATCAGCACGAAGCGTATATTGAACAAGGTACGGAAATTCCTTACGTTCAAGCGACGTCGAGCGGTGCAACATCGGTAGAATTCAAAAAGGCCGTGCTATCGCTTAAAGTTACTCCGCACATTACGCCAGACAATCGCATAATTTTGGATTTAGTGGTAACCCAAGACACGCGCGGTGAGACTGTGTCTACATCAACCGGTGATGCGGTAGCCATAGATACCCAGGAAATCAAAACCCAGGTATTGGTAGAAAATGGTGAAACTATCGTACTTGGCGGAATTTTCCAACAGACCAGTTCGGACGGCGTATCAAAGGTACCTTTATTTGGTGATTTACCTTTTATAGGCGCTTTATTTAGAAATACCTCGCAGCTTCAACAGAAGCGAGAGCTACTTATCTTTGTTACACCTAAAATTGTAACTGAAAGGCCATAAGTAAAATTTCACCTCCCAAAAAACGCGCATTTTAATGCGCTTTTTTTGTTTTAAGGCTTTTTTTGTAACTAAATTTACAGGTATACGCTATTTGTTAGTAACAAAACTTGCATCGCCTTGCATGAAACTGAGATAATCCCCGCCTCGAAATTTAAGCGAGGTTTAAGGAGTGGTGCTTATTGGACACTAAATAGGCACGAGTCAATGGGTAGGCTGGTAAGGCAACAGTGCACTGCCCCTAACATGATTAAGTTGTGATATAAGCAAATATGGCTGAAAAACGTAATATCTTTTTAGTTGGCCCAATGGGTGCTGGCAAAAGTACCATCGGTAGACATCTGGCAGACGAACTTCACCTAGATTTTTTTGATTCGGATCAGGAAATTGAGCGCCGTACAGGTGCAGATATCGCTTGGATCTTCGACTTAGAAGGCGAAGACGGTTTCCGCAATCGTGAAGAGAACGTCATTAACGATTTGACAGATAAGCAAGGTATTGTACTTGCCACTGGCGGCGGTTCTATTGTAACTAAAGCGGTGCGTAATCGTTTATCTGCTCGCGGCATTGTTGTTTACCTTCAAACCACAATCGATAAGCAAGTTGCACGTACACAACGCGACAAACGTCGTCCTTTGCTACAAAACGAAGATCCAGAACAAGTTCTTCGCGATCTTGCAGAAATGCGCAACCCGCTTTACGAAGAAGTAGCTGATTACATTGTTGATACAGACGACCAAAGTGCGCGTGCTGTAGCAAATCAAATTATCAGTAAAATCGGTCTATAAATTAAATATGTAATAGGAGGTGCTACGCCAATGTCAACCTTAACTGTGGAACTTGGAGAACGTAGCTATCCTATACAGATAGAGGCTGGGCTGCTTTCGCAACCCGGCCTTTTTAGTGCCTACATAAAAGGCCCGCTGGCGGTTATCGTAACAAACGAGACCGTTGCGCCCCTTTACTTAGAAACCGCTAAAGCAGCATGTGGTGACGTTCAAGTTGAAACCATTATTCTGCCCGACGGCGAACAGTATAAGAATTTAGAACAGTTCGAAGTGGTCATGACCCGTCTTCTCGAGCTTAATGCAGCAAGAGATACAACGCTTATTGCCCTTGGCGGTGGTGTGATAGGAGACCTCACAGGCTTCGTTGCAGCGACTTACCAACGCGGTGTACCTTTTATTCAAGTGCCCACTACCCTGCTTTCCCAAGTTGATTCCTCGGTAGGCGGGAAAACAGCGGTAAACCACCCTCTAGGTAAAAACATGATTGGTGCGTTCTACCAACCTGTTTATGTTGCTATCGATACCGACTCGCTGGCAACACTACCCCCGAGAGAATTTGCTGCTGGTATGGCAGAAGTTATTAAATACGGCATTATCTACGATGCACCGTTTTTTACGTGGCTTGAAGAAAACGTTAACGCACTTACGTCTCTTGATACTGAAATCCTTACCTACGCCATCTCTCGCTGCTGCGAAATAAAAGCAGATGTGGTTGCGAAAGACGAACGGGAAGGTGGTTTACGCGCCATTCTTAACTTAGGCCACACGTTTGGTCATGCTATTGAAGCTGAACAAGGCTATGGTAACTGGCTACACGGCGAAGCGGTAGCCGCTGGTACTATAATTGCTTGTAAAGCTGCTGAAGCATTAACATGGTTTGAAGCGTCAGAAACACGACGCGTGACAGCGCTATTTGAAGCTTTCTCACTGCCTATTGCAGGGCCTAGTAGCATGACGAAAGACGACTATGTTAAGCACATGAAACGCGATAAGAAAGTGGAAGCCGGCAGTATTCGATTTGTACTTCCTCAAGGCATTGGCAAAGCGGTTGTTACTAAAGACGTCACCGACGCCATCCTTACTGACATTCTCTCTTAATCAATCGCGTTCACGACAAACAGGCAGCGTGCTCTTTCATTATTCCCCAGACTTGGGAACTAATAACAAGGTGCGTTGCTAGACGAGTTTTAAAGCAACGTTGAATAAGGGCAAACTCCCATGCAAAGTGAACTGCATGAACGTTTGGAATATCTGGTTAACTATTCCTCTCAGCTGATCTTTGTCAGCGGTGAGTCTATTGCTCAACAACAAAAAACCCTTGAAGCCTTTGTCTTTCAACAGCACGACGATACCGAAATTGCGTATTTGACCGCGCAAGATAATATGGACCCTTCTGACTATCGTAGACAGCTTTGTCGGCAGCTGCTCGGTCAAGTAGTGGGAAGCTTTGTTCGTCCCCTCAATGAGTTACTTTCCGATTTGAATAGCCACGAAGGCCCAATTCTAATTGCTATCACCCAAGCCCATAACCTTCCTGATGCACTGTTACAAGAGCTGTGGGATTTGGTATTACAAAGTCGATTTGCTGGAAACAAACAGCATTTAAATGTGCTTTTATTTGCAAATAACGCATGGGCTGAGCGCGCTAAACAATGGCTTCCAGCTAAAAATACTGAAACACCGCTTATTATTAGCAGCCAGTCTGTGATTAGCGAGCAGCCTAATTACGAGTCAGATCTCGATAAAATGATAGCTTCCCGAAGAGAAGCGTTTCAGGCCCATTTAGAGAATAGACAACGTGAAAATACTAAGACATTTACTAACCCGCTAAAAACAAAATGGTTTTATGCTGGTGTAGCTCTGGTGTTTCTAGCCACATTCTCTGGCCTTATTTATTGGCAGTACGGTGAAAAGCTCGCATCAATTTTCTCTCCTATTAGCCAGCAATCTCTTGAATCTAATCAAACTCAGGTTGAACCGGGGTCAGCCTATAACAAGCTAATTGCTGACGGCAATGATGACGAAAGGCTTACTGCTGACGAAGAAAAAAGCAGAGAAGTCACCGCTGCTGAAATGCAAAGTGACGTTAGCGCACAAACTGGTAATGTGGAAATTGTCTCGACACCAAGTGCAGCACCTGAGCTAACCGGTCAATCAACCCTTGATAAGCCAGTGGAAAACGAAATAGCAGACAATGATTCGCTAATTACCGACTGGGAAAGCGCAGTATCATCATTACCTGATGCAGGTTCTTTGTCTGAAACAGAAGGCGATAATAGTAGTATTACTTCAAGGGCGCAAAGCAGTAACTCTTCCTCTGTCGAGGCTAGTCGAGGTGAAAGTACTGAGCAAACGGCTGCAGAGAATACACAAACAGCACTAACGAACACGCAAAGCACTGATACGGCGCTAAGCAACGAGAATGTAAACCAAACATCACTGCAGGCAAACCAATGGATTGACGCTAACGATTACGCCATTCAAATGCTAGCGATGAAAAGCGAATCGGTGCTCAATGCGTTCTTGCGTGAAAACAATCTTGTAGAGCAAACCCGCATTTATAAAACTGAACGCTACGGCGGCGATTGGTTTGTGGTTGTGTTCCGAGAAGTTTACCCCTCACTATCGCAAGCACAGAAAACTCGCGCAGCCTTACCTGAATATCCTGGCAAACAAAATGCGTTTATAAAACGAGGTAGTCAGATCCTAGCTGAAATAGAAACAGCGCAAAATTAGGCCATTTCGAAGTGAGAAACGCCTAACTAGTTCTGATAATTTAGCTAAATTCCACTCTTGCGACACTTGTTGGTTGTCCGTTTTACTGATGAAAGTTACAATCTACCTTTAGCGTGGTGATATCTGATACTGATCAGCATAAAAGTATAAAGACGACCCTTTCCCTTGGAACGGCGGCGCAAGGAAAAACCACCGTCTTCATTCCGTCTAGGTAGTAACGTTTAAGCATGATGCAGAAAAAGAACCGTGCCTTTTTAAAGTGGGCCGGTGGCAAATACAGCTTGGTTGAGCACATTCAGGCCAGATTACCGCAAGCTAACAAACTCATAGAACCGTTTGTTGGTGCTGGATCTGTATTTCTGAATACGCAATACAAACGCTACCTGCTTAATGACATCAACCCTGACCTCATTAACTTATACAACTTCTTAAAAGCCCAACCCGATGCGCTTATTAACGATGCGCGTGCGTTTTTTGACGGGAGCCGCAATGAAGAGAAGATGTACTATGACCTGCGTGAAGAGTTCAACGGCACGCAAGACGAATACTATCGCGCTATTCTTTTTCTCTATTTGAACCGCCACGGCTACAACGGTTTGTGTCGATATAGTCTTCAAGGTCGTTTTAATGTGCCTTTTGGCCGGTACAAAAAGCCCTACTTTCCAGAAGACGAAATGTTTGTGTTTTCTGAAAAATCACAAAAGGCCACTTTTACCTGCCTACCGTTTGAGAAGGTTTTTTCAAGGGCTAGGCGAGGCAATGTTATTTATTGCGATCCTCCATACGCACCTATTAGCAAGACAGCAGCCTTCACCAGTTATGCGGCGCGAAGTTTTGGGCAAGAGTCCCAAGAAAAACTGGCAGAATTGGCCACCCGAGCTTCTAAAAAACGCGGTATACCGGTTTTGATATCGAACCACGATTTACCGCTAACTCGTGCTTTATATCAAGGTGCAGACTTTAGCATGCTGTCAGTTAAACGCTCGATTAGTCAAAATGGTGCGAAGCGACAGCCAGTAGATGAAATATTGGCTTATTTCCCTCCCGTGAAAGTTGTTCCCAAGCGAAAAACACGCAAGAAAAAAGTAGCTCAGCCCTCTTCTGCTAAATAGTTATTGCGAGATAAAAGCTTAAAAAAAACAACGATTTGAAGCGATGAAGCGCTTTTACTCAGTGTGAGGGGGTTATCAGCCGTAGCCTGTATACCACTTTACAAACATGAAGAGTGATACGACAAATACCACGACTAAAATAACGCCTATAACAGCAAAGCTGATAAAGGTACCTTTAGTAAAGTCACGTTCATAATTTTTATGGCTTTGAACACCAAACAAACTTGCCACTACACTACCTAGAACTGACCAAAAACCAGTACCAGATTGCATAATATCCCCTTAAGAGTCGTTTGAAGGTGAAGTGAAATCCCGATTACCATCGTCGCTGTGAAGCAACTCTAGTAAATCTAAAAAGTGAAATTGAAAGGACGGTGATTTTCCTGCTATCCATGACAGCCAGCTAACCTCTTCAACTCCCTCTTGATGACGGGCGCATTGGTTTTGAATGTGGCTTGCAGGAAGCTTTGGATTAAACTCGGTAACAGGCTGAAATTCACAAACAGACGAGCGTGAGCTTGGCGGGTTTGTAACGGCCACGCTAACTAGGGCGACGGCTCCGCAAATCGCAAAAAAAGGAAGAACTTTCATCCTGAATACCCCTTACACTCGTTTAAAATTTAATCTCATTATAATCAAAAGCAAGTAACGAACAAGTTAAAAATGAGTTGCGTTTTAAATTGAAAAGCCTAATGCAAATACATTAGGCTTTTACTACTCAACGTTTAGGTTAAGAGGCCTATCCTTAGGCCTCTTAGATTAATCTTTAAAGCTCGAAATCTACTGAATAAGCAACAGTAAATTTAACTGCATCGTTATCATATTCGTCGTCACCGCCCATATCATCAAGATCAGTGCCTGTAATTGCAAAGCTAAATCCGTCTTTCGCGATTGAAATACCGTAGTCCATGTAACCTTCTACGCCGTTAAACGCTTCAGCGAAATCACCTTCGTGATAACCAACGTGGAAACCAAGTTCAGTGCCATTTAAAATTTCAGTGGTGTAGCCAACAGTCGTATAAGACGCTTGCGCAAAACCAAAGTCCTGCTCTTCGCCTTCATCAGCTTCAGTGTGAGCTAGCAAGTAAACGGTAAGGCTTAAACCACCCATACCTACCGAGCCGTATAATTCTGCGAAGTCGAAGTTCGCTTCATCATCGTAGTTGTAATAAAGGTAACCAAAATCATACGCAATGCCGTCAGACTCGCCAGCAAAACCAAAATACATATCGTGCTCGTATGAATATTCGTCACCTGCACCGTAATTCACGTTAGACGCCCACGTACCTGCATAGAAGCCGCTTTCGTGTGCGTAGTCGATACCGCCCTGTACAGCAGCTTCGTTAGTTGTCTGTGTTAGACCACGCCAAATGTAGTTGCTGGTTGCACTAGCATTGGCAGTAAACTCGCCTTCAGCATAGCTAGGCATTGCAGTTAGTAGACACGCTGAAGAAATAGCAGCGGCAAGTAGGGTTCTTTTTGTAGATGTTTTCATGTGTGTTCTCCAGTCAAATTCAAACTTGTTGTAATTCGTTTTTTCTGTCTGTGTTTTCTTTTTGGACTGGATAACGCAAAGTTGATGCCCATTTATGGTTCATTAAAAAAGCTTGCCGAAAAAATCATAAACCATTGATATGTAATAACTTAAATAATAAACACTTAATACTCCCGTAATTTACTCAGTGGGAAGACCGCTTAAAAACGCACCAATAAAACGCAGCCTCACCAAAATTGGGCAGCGACACGCTTTACCGTTGTCTGTCTTAAATTTATGTCAAATCATCCTTGATGTGCCCTTTACATAGTAAAAAAGCATGGTTTTGGGTAAACTTTCGCAACCTTATATCGTAAGTGGCAACGCACCTTATTGTTTTTTGACTTGAAGGACACGTAATGAAACCCTTTTTAATTGCCCCATCAATACTCTCTGCCGACTTCGCCAGACTTGGTGAAGACGTAGAAAAAGTATTAGACGCAGGCGCCGATGTGGTGCATTTCGATGTGATGGATAACCACTATGTGCCAAACCTTACGTTTGGGCCAATGATTTGCGAAGCATTGAGAAATTACGGTATAACCGCGCCGATTGATGTTCACCTTATGGTAAAGCCAGTAGATGACCTTATTGAGAAATTCGCTAACGCGGGCGCAAGCTACATAAGCTTTCACCCAGAAGCATCTGAACATATAGACCGCTCTCTTCAGCTCATTATTGATGCAGGCTGCAAACCCGGTTTGGTATTTAATCCGGCTACGCCGCTACACTACCTAGATCATGTTATGGATAAACTACACCATATTCTTATAATGTCGGTGAATCCTGGTTTTGGCGGCCAGAAGTTTATCCCCAGTACCCTAGATAAGGTACGTGCGGTAAAGCAGCGTGTACTAGAAAGCGGCTATGATATTCGAATTGAAATTGACGGTGGCGTAAAAGTCGATAACATTCGCGCAATAGCAGAAGCTGGTGCAGATATGTTTGTGGCTGGTTCAGCCATTTTCTCCCAACCCGATTACAGCGATGTGATTACGCAAATGCGCGATGAACTTTCATCGTTGTCTAAAGCTTAGTTTTTAACAGAATTTAACGTATTACAGGTAAATAGAAATGAGTAATAAACCCGTTGTATTAAGTGGCTGCCAGCCTTCAGGACAACTTACCCTTGGCAACTATATGGGTGCACTTAAACAGTGGGTTTCCATGCAAGACGATCACGACTGCTTATACATGATTGTCGATTTGCATGCGATCACCGTAAGGCAAGATCCAAAGCAGCTTGCCGAAGCCTGTCTAGACGGCCTTTCTCTTTATCTAGCTTGCGGTATTGACCCACAAAAGAGTACGCTATTTTTGCAATCACATGTCCCTGAACATGCGCAGCTGTCTTGGGTATTAAATTGCTATGCTCAAATGGGCGAGCTAAACCGCATGACACAGTTTAAAGATAAGTCTGCGAAAAACGAGAACAACATCAATGTGGGCTTGTACAGCTACCCTGTGCTTCAAGCAGCAGATATCTTGCTTTATCAAGCGGATAAAGTCCCTGTGGGTGAAGATCAAAAGCAACACCTTGAGTTAACACGGGACATTGCTACCCGCGTGAATAACCTATATGGCGACGTATTCCGTTTACCTGCCCCTTATATTCCAGAGTTCGGTGCTCGTATCATGAGCCTGCAAGAACCAGAAAAGAAAATGTCTAAGTCAGACAACAACCCCAATAACTTCATTGGTCTGTTAGAAGATCCTAAGAAGCTGGCTAAGAAGATTAAACGCGCGGTAACCGACTCTGACGAACAAGCTAATATATACTTCAACCCGACCGAGAAACCAGGGGTATCTAACTTACTTACCCTGCTTTCATTAGCAACGGGTAAATCGGTAAAAGAGCTTGAGCCTGAATATACCGACAAAATGTACGGTCACTTAAAAGGCGATGTTGCAGATGCCGTGGTATCTTTACTTGAACCTATCCAAACCCGCTACGCTGAAATTCGTGCGGATAGAGCGTACTTAGACGACGTTATGCGCCAAGGTGCGGAAAAAGCATCAGCCCGCGCAGCAGAGACACTGGCCAAAGTTTACAAAGCAGTGGGTTTTATTCCAAAGCCGTAACTTAAATACTGTACGTAAAAGACATGAAGCGTTAATAAAGCGCTTCATGTCACAACCATTGCTTTATAGATATACCAAGGATTAACACTGCTGTGTTGCTGTTAATTGATAATTTCGATTCGTTCACTCATAACCTTGCTAGGTATTTCACAGAACTTGGTGCTGACGTTGAAGTAGTGCGAAACAACGCCCTCAATCTTGACGATGTATCGCGCTTAGCACCTTCTCAGCTTGTTATCTCGCCAGGCCCTTGCACGCCTAACGAAGCGGGTATCAGTTTATCTGCGATAGAGCATTTTGCCGGTAAAATTCCCATAATGGGCGTTTGCTTAGGTCATCAAGCCATAGGACAAGTTTTTGGTGCAGAAGTGGTAGGCGCCCAGGAAATAAAACACGGTAAAGTTTCAGCATTGTCCCATCACAACACAGGGCTATTTGAAGGGCTACCAAACACCTTTAACGTAACCCGCTACCATTCATTAGTATTAAGCCCTGAATCTTTACCGCCATCACTACGCGTCGATGCTTGGTGTGAGACAGCGGCGGGTACAAAAGAAATTATGGCAGTTTCCCATAATCGCTACCCTATATGGGGTGTTCAGTATCACCCTGAATCATTACTTACCGAACACGGTCACAGCGTGCTTGAAGCTTTTCTTCATCATAAAAAGGTTTAAGTCTACAGGTGTATTGCCGATACCCTACATAGTGTAAAAGGTTGCGCTTGAAGGCCGTTAAAATTCGCAATTCACTGATTTTTCGTTTAACTTTTCATAATCAAGTTTAGCCAAGCGCTAACTGAGCGTTATGTTGAAAACTACATAAGCGATATCAATCATTGCAGGGTGCTAACTGTGCTTTTAAGTGGTAGCTACATTTTCATCATTACCGTAGCTAACGTTATAAAGGCCCCTAATGTACGATAATATCGCCGTTCACCAAAAAGTTATGAGCAGGAGTGCTTTTAATATGACCATGGGGGCAACCACACCGCCGACGATAGATGATCGATTTGAAAATATGATCGTATCACCCGAGCGCGTGCTTGAAATGCTAGGAAAGCGTAAGGTGGGCCAAGTCAGCTTCGAACAGTCAGAACAGGGTGACGCACGTAGGCTTTTACTTCACGTTGAAAAAGTCGCAATTGAAAACAAGCGCCTACAGGAAAAAACAGAAGCCTCTTATTTAGAATCGGTTAGCCACCACCTTCACGAGATTTTGCTTGGTGAACTTACTGAACAACTCAGCTATACCGATGAACTCGTTCAGAAAGTGCTTAACTTGCCTGAAAACATTGGTGAGCTATTAGATGCCTTATCTGTCAAAGCATGCTCAGTGTCAAAGCTCGAGCCTATAGTCGCCACTATGCCGTGGCTTTACGACGAACTTATTGTAGTAGTAAATACGCCCAGATTTAGGCGAAAAGACTCGCGGGGACGTATTATTGTTGTTGAAACCTTACGTACCGCTTTAAGCTTTTTAGGTATCGAAAACTTGCGTACGCTAATCCCCTCGTTGATATTAAAGCGTGCCATGCCTCAAATTACCGATCCATACCCGTTGATAAAACAAAAACTAACGCAGTACTCTACGGGCATTGCGCTGACCGCTAAGCGCCTTGCTACATTAAGCGACCTGAATAAAAATCAAGCCTACGTGTTGGCAATGGTAAGTAACTTAGGCCGTTGCGCCGTGACGCGGCTTTACTTTAAGCTGTTTGATAAAATTCAGCTGCACCTGCTGCAAGAGTGTCAAAAAGATAAAGAACAAAAACGGCACGAGGCTTTGCTAAAAATTGCGCCATCAGCAAACCACCTTATTGCCTTACAGCAAGAATTTGCTGATGCAATAAGCGCAGATATTTTGGAGTGGATGCACTTTACCCGTCTGCCAATTGCACAGCCAATGCGTGCATGTGCTGATAAACAGCCTGCGCAGGCCAAGACCTTGAGCAAAATACTGCACCAAGCACGTGCTTATACGCAAATACGCATGTTGCATCAGTTAAAGCTTGTCGACATTAAAGAAGTTAAACCACTTTTCGCTGAACAAAAATACCCTGCGGGTGCACTTGAGGCACTTAAAAGCACGGATATCTTCACCCTTCCGTTGGTGAAAAATGAAGATAGTTACTAGAGCTTTTAGCTACACCCTACTCATTTAGAACACCAATCACGCAAAATAGTGCACTAAACGTGAAATATTTTATGGATATTCATGCATTGGTTATGCACTTTTTTCGTAGTTGATGTCTGATACTCAAAAATATCGGCCGTACCTCAGTACTTTGCCTGTTTTCAGCACGGGTAAACAGGCAAGTTTGTCACGGCGCATTACTCCCTTTTATTCTGTTAAAGCACCACAAAACCACCACGCGGCGCTTTTCTTAACGTAAAAATTGATTATTACTTAATGATATAGCCCAGTAGTTAATAGTTATTCACTTTTCCTGCAAATTAAGCCACAGTCCTTATAAATAAAGGGCTGCAGCCCTTTGCATAGAAGACAAATGTTAAAAAAAATGGCATACTGTAAATCAAATCCGATTAGTTTTTATGCGCCAAATTAGTGCTTATCGACTCACGCAGCACGTATGAAACGTGCGCATTGATTAGACAAGCAGGCGATTGGCGCCCAATGCAGAGGTAACAAAGATGAACGTAACTCGCGCTACATTTGATGATGTAATGGTTCCTAACTATAACCCAGCAGGTATGGTACCTGTTCGAGGTGAAGGTTCACGCGTATGGGATCAAGATGGAGCTGAGTACATCGACTTTGCAGGTGGTATTGCAGTAAACGTTTTAGGTCACTGCCATCCTGAGCTAGTTAAGGCACTTAATGAACAAGGCAGCAAGCTTTGGCATCTAAGCAACGTATTTACTAACGAACCTGCGCTTCGCCTTGCTAAAAAGCTTAACGATGCAACTTTCTCTGACAAAGTTTACTTTGCCAACTCTGGTGCGGAAGCTAACGAAGCGGCACTTAAGCTTGCTCGTCGTTGGGCACTTGATAAGCACGGTGAAGACAAGAATCAAATCATTGCTTTTAATAAAGGTTTCCATGGTCGTACCTTCTTTACCGTAACGGTAGGTGGTCAAGCGGCTTACTCTGATGGTTTTGGTCCTAAGCCAGGCGCTGTTGATCACTGCGACTACAATGACCTAGCTGCCTTTGAAGCACTAATTTCAGATAAAACTTGTGCAGTAATGATGGAGCCGCTTCAAGGGGAAGGCGGAATCATTCCACCTGATGCAGATTTCGTAAAAGGCGTTCGTGAGCTATGTGACAAGCACAATGCTCTGCTAATTTTCGATGAGGTACAATCGGGCGTGGGTCGTACCGGTCACCTTTACGCATATATGGGTCTTGGCGTAACACCAGATATTTTAACTACCGCTAAGTCACTTGGTGGCGGCTTCCCAATTGGCGCCATGCTAACAACGAATGATATTGCAGCACACCTTAAGCCAGGTACCCACGGTAGTACTTACGGCGGTAACCCACTGGCCTGTGCGGTTGCGGAAAAAGCGTTAGATATCGTAAACCAGCCAGAAGTGCTTGAAGGCGTGCTTAAGAAAGAAGCCCTTTTCCGCGAATTACTTGGCGCTATCAATGACAAGTACAACGTATTTGAAGAAGTACGTGGTCAAGGCATGTTGTTAGGTTGTGCATTGAATGAGAAATACCAAGGCCGTGCACGCGACTTCATGATGGCTGCAACTAAAGAGAACCTTATGTGTCTTGTCGCTGGCATGAACGTTATTCGTTTTGCACCTTCACTGGTTATTCCTGATGAAGACATTAAAGAAGGTCTTGCACGTTTTGAACGCGCCGTTGCTGCCGTTGTAAACGCCGAATAATTACAACACGAGTAGCGAACATGAATATCATTCGCCCTATCACGAAGGCCGACTATAACGCGCTTAAAGAAATCGCCGTTGAATCAGGTATTGGCTTTACGTCTTTACCTGTCAACGACGAATTGCTGCAGCGTAAAATCGATCGTGCAGAAACCGCGTTCAACAAGCCAAACGTAACTGAACCTGGCGATGAGTCATACTTGTTTGTAATGGAAGATACCACTACCGGACAGGTAGTGGGAACAACAGGTATTGAAGCGGCTGTTGGTATAGATGACGCGTTCTATCATTACCACCTTAGCAAAGTCGTGCATGCCTCGCGCGAGCTGAACATTCACAATACGGTAGACATTCTAACGTTTTGTAATGATTACACCGGCGTTACTGAGATATGTACCCTGTTTCTTCGCGAACAAGCCCGTGGCGGCATTAACGGCCGCTTTCTTTCAAAGGTTCGATTCTTGTTCATGATGGAGCACCGTGAACGCTTTTCAGAGACAGTCATAGCTGAAATGCGCGGTGTAAGTGATGAAGAAGGACGCTCACCGTTTTGGGAGTGGTTGGAAACCCACTTCTTCTCGATGGATTTTCCTACTGCCGACTACTTAACTGGCATTGGTAATAAAGTGTTTATTGCTGAGCTTATGCCAAAGTACCCGATATACGTAAATCTGCTTAGCAAAGAAGCGCAAGAAGTCATTGGCGAAGTCCACGACAAAACACGTCCTGCACTTCAGCTTTTAGAAGAAGAAGGCTTTTCTTGCCGCGGCTACGTAGACATTTTCGACGCAGGCCCAACGGTAGAAGCAAACTTGAGCCACATCCGCACGGCTCAGTCGAGTTTAAAATTGCCTGTTTTGATTGACGATAGCGCTGCTGCCCAAGGGCAAACGCACTACATCATTAATACATCAGTATCTGATTTTCGTGCAGTCGCCACCGAGATGACGGTAAGCGAAGAAAAGCAAGTTGCCGTGCTATCTCGCCAAGCCGCTGCTGCATTGAATGTCAAAGAGGGAGAGCACGTACGCTTTGCCCCCGTTACATTCAGAGATTAAAAGGACACCCACTATGCTACATACACATTTTATCAACGGTGAATGGGTTGCCGGACAAGGTCACGACTTAACGTCAGTTGACCCTGCAAAAAACGAAGTAATTTGGGAAGGTAAGTCTGCGACTGCCGCTCAAATTGATGACGCAATTAACGCCGCTCGAACTGCACTTGTAGCGTGGAGCATGAAAACCGTTGAAGAGCGTCTAGAAATCATCAAGGTTTATGGCACTAAGCTAGAAGAAGCGAAAGCGCATCTAGCCAAAGTTATGGCTAAAGAAACGGGCAAACCAGAGTGGGAAACCGCCACTGAAGTAGGCGCCATGATGGGCAAAATTGGTATTTCTGAAAAAGCCTACTTTGAGCGCACGGGTAACGTTGAAAATCCAATGCCTGTTGGTAAAGCCTTTATTCGCCACAAGCCTCACGGCGTTGTTGCTGTGTTCGGCCCATACAACTTCCCTGGTCACCTGCCAAACGGACACATTGTTCCGGCCCTTATTGCAGGAAACACTGTTGTGTTTAAGCCAAGCGATTTGACGCCTATGGTTGCACAAGAAATGGTAAAACTATGGGACGCTGCTGGCCTGCCAGCGGGCGTACTTAACCTAGTACAAGGTGAGGTTGAAACAGGCAAAGCGTTGGCGTCGCATAACGACATCGATGGTCTGTTCTTCACAGGTAGTTCTCGTACTGGAAAAATCCTTCACGAGCAGTTCGCAGGACACCCGGGCAAAATCTTGGCGCTTGAAATGGGTGGTAACAACCCACTTATTGTGAAAGACGTGGCTGATGTTGATGCGGCAGTACACGATATCGTGCAATCTGCTTTCATAACTTCAGGTCAGCGCTGTACGTGTGCACGTCGTCTATTCTTACCAGCCGATGCACAAGGTGACGCAATCCTTGCTCGCTTAATCGAAGTAACCAAAAACATTAAAGTTGGCGATTACGATGCTGAAGACCAGCCGTTTATGGGTGCTATGATCTCAAGCAACGCCGCTGCACTTATGGTGAAAGCGCAGCAAGAACTTGAAGACCTTGGTGGTAACGTGTTAGTTCGCCTTGAACAAAAAGACGAAAGCAAAGGTTTTGCTACCCCAGGCATTATTGACGTTACCGACATGCTTGCTTCGCTGCCAGACGAAGAACACTTTGGTCCACTACTTAAAGTAGTTCGCTACAGCGACTTCGACGCTGCCATTGAGGAAGCGAATAACACTAGCTTTGGTTTGTCAGCAGGTCTTCTAGGTGACAACGAAGAAGACTATCGTTACTTCTTCGCGCGTATACGTGCGGGCATCGTAAACTGGAACAGACCTATTACTGGTGCAAGCAGCGCTGCGCCGTTTGGCGGTGTGGGCGATAGTGGTAACCACAGAGCAAGCGCGTTTTATGCCGCTGACTACTGTGCATACCCAGTAGCTTCCGTAGAGCTAGACAAAGTCACTATGCCGGGCAAATTAAGCCCAGGCTTGTCGATGTAAGCTAAGCTTTTAAAGCGATATAAAGGCCGATGCTGAGTGCGTCGGCCGATTAAGCACTAACCCTATACGAACTATTCACTAAGAAATAGTCGACGACAGAAAGGACCCTATCATTATGCATAGCAACATCGATACGTTGTTTAGCAACATGTGGGACGATTACGTAACTATCACTCCCTCAGCGCATAAAATCCATGCACTTTTGGCAGGTGAAGAAAACACGAACGATATCGTTAACGACCATGTGGCTTTTAGAACGTTCGCTTTAGATAAAACTCGCTTAGACAAGCTTGCCGCACACTTCTTAGCATTGGGTTATGAAGCGAAAGGCGACTATGACTTTGAAGCTAAAAAGCTGACTGCAAAGCACTTTGAGCACCCTGACGATACTAAACCAAAAGTATTTATCAGCGAGCTACGTGTAAATGAATTGTCTGAGGCAGCTCAAACAATTATTAAAAAGCTTGTTGATCAAATGCCTGAATCTGTAGTGGATGCAGATAACTTCTTGTACTCGGGTAAACATTGGGACGTGACTAAAGTAGAGTACGACACACTGCTTAACGAGTCAGAATACGCGGCGTGGATGGCAGCATGGGGCTTTCGTGCTAACCACTTTACGGTAAGTGTTAATCACTTAACCCGTACTGACGAGCTTACCGACGTAAATACATTGCTTAAAGAAGCAGGCTTTGTGCTAAACACCTCAGGCGGCGAGATCAAAGGCGGTCCAGACGTATTTTTAGCCCAATCGTCGACTATGGCTGACCGTGCTGACGTAGCATTTAGCGATGAGACTGTGGCTATTCCAAGCTGTTTTTATGAATTCGCACAGCGCTATGAAATGCCTGACGGTAAACTTTATAAAGGCTTTGTTGCTGCATCAGCAGATAAAATCTTTGAAAGTACAAATGCTAAGTAACGCGCTTGCTTAGTCACTAAAAAAAGCCCGTTAGGGCTTTTTTTGTTTGCGCTTTACAGAAGACATTAACGATTAGGCTCAGTGGTATGCCTAGCAAGAAACTGGTCGTAAGGCATAGGTTTATCAAAGTAAAAACCCTGCATTAACTTGATATCTGCTTGCTCCATAAAAGGTAGATAAGACTCTAATTCTACCCCTTCAGCCACCACATCTATTTGCAAACTCTTTAGCATGGCTATCAGACCATTAAAAAGCGCGTTTGCTTTGCTATCTTGGTGAATACCTTGAATTAAGCTTTTATCCACCTTGACCACCTCAAACTGAAAACTCCTCAGGTAGCTAAGTGATGAGAAGCCACTGCCAAAATCATCTAAAGACAATCTAAACCCACTCTCTCTAAGTGCATTTAATGCTCTTAGCGCTGATTTTTCGTCCCGAATAAACACCGACTCAGTGAGCTCTAATTCTATAAATTCTGGGGATATATTGTTATCCAGGCAAATAGAGGCTGCTTGGTCGGGAAATTCCGGGTCGAGCATTTGGTTAGCACTAATATTTACCGACAGCGGAATAGCTTCGCCTTGTTGCGACTCCATTATCGAAATATAGTCACAGGCAGCCTCTAGCGCTTGTAAACCAATGGCGCTATCTAGCTTGTGCTCTTCTGCTATGGGGATAAACACTGCTGGCGATACGACACCGTGCAGTCCAGAGATCCAGCGGCACAACACTTCACCACCTTTTAAAACGCCATTTAAGTCATATTTACCCTGAATATAAAAATCAAGAAGGTGGTTTTCTACGGCCTTGCGTAAATCATTCACCATACTGACCTGCTGCGTCATGCTTTCATAAAGCCCGGGTTCATACACAAAGGTTTGCCCTTTCCCAAGCTCTTTGGCGCGATACATTGCTGCATCGGCACACTGCACTAAGCCTTCAATGTTGTTACTGTGATCTGGAAATTCTGCAATGCCAATACTGGCCGACAGCCTTAGCTCCGTCCCTTTTACAGCGATGGCGTCTTCTTCAATTTGGCTGATAAGTTCCTGTGAGCGCTCGGCAATTTCTTCAATATTTTGGTCAGGTACTACGGCAATAAACTCATCGCCTCCCCACCTGCCAACTTCACCAATGGGGCCGAACATACCGGTAAGTAATGCTCCCATGCGCTGCAACTCGGCATCGCCTCTTTCATGCCCCGCGTTATCATTTATGGCTTTAAACCCATCTAGGTCGATAAACACGAGAGAAAAAGGCTGCACTTTTTTCACTAACACTGAAATAGACTCACGTAGCGAGTTACGATTAGAAAGACCGGTCAATTCATCGTGCAAGGCGAGTTGACGTAGCTTGGCCTCGTTGCGCTTTCTATCGCTAATGTCGCGCATTGTTGCGATTAAATAAGTCGAGGTTTGTTGATAGGTTTCGAACAAAGCCACAGAAATATCTACCACTTTCATTTCGCCGCTTTGGTTTTTTATTTTTGACTCAAATCGAACTTGCTTATCGATGGCCAATTGCGCTTTATCAACTTTCTCAGCGATAAATATTTGATTGAAATTCACCCCTACACATTGCTCTTTTACTGACATACCAAGTAAATGGATAAAGGCATCATTACACTCTGTAATAATAAGGTCGGGAGAGAGGACTAACATCGGCTCTCTTGAACTAGCGAACGCAGAGGCCATTAAATGGAAAGATTGTTCGGCTTTGCGCTGCTGGGTGATATCTTTGGTCGTTCCCACAATGTGCAGTGCTTCGCCCGCGCTACCCCGCTCTAGTACACGGCCGCGTAACCTTACCCATTGGTAGCTATTTTCTAGCATTAAACGAAAGGAAAATTCAACGCGATCGCGATTGCCGTGAAGTGCCATGGTCCAGTGAAACTGAAGCCCTTCCAAATCGTCCTCATGGACCCGTTCAAGAAGCTGAATTAAGGTGCCCGACCACGTAGATACACTTTGTGAGTGAAGAGAGAAAGAGCGAATCTCCATTATGTCGCTTTGCGCCTCCCAACTCCAAAATGACTCTTGCGAAGCCCAAAGGGCAAGTTCTAGGTCCTTTTGCGCACGCTGGCTCTTTTGCAAAGTAGCATATAAGCTTTGGGTCTTTTCTCTGAGCAAACTTTCGGCTTGCTCTCTGGCATTTCGCTCTCGCTTTAAACGACGCTCAATTAAAGCTAAAGCGTCGTTATTAACGGATTTGCCAATGGATGTATCGTTTGACATTACATCCCCCGTTAAACAACAAGAGATATGCTAAATTCGTATGTGTGAGGCGTTTCTAGTTGATGGGTTTCCCTTTCAAGTTTGCAGTTGTAATAGGCTGCTGCTGCGTCCATCAAGCCCTCAGCTAGGGGATATAACTCTCTTTCAGAGTAATATTGTAGGCGCATGGAGGTGTCTGTGCGTGACAGCACCTTAAAACGCGGGAGGTCTGCGTCAGGATAAAGCTTTTTAACCTGGACATGGATATCGCCGTCCAAGTGCTCCAACATGTCTAGCATGTTATTGGTATTGGCTAATACGTCACCGTGTACGGCCCCTAACTTACCGAATAAATAAAAACCAAAATCGTATAAGAGTTCGTTAGCAGATTTACCCGTTCTCTCTACCAGCACACCTACCAGGCGTTGCATCTGTTCAAACGGGTAATAACCCACTGCGGTATAAGCTCCGTCGTTCTCTAACCCAGCTTCCATGATGACATCATCAGCGAACTCAGGAGAAACCTTCTCCTCGAGCATGTCGATTAACGATGTAAAAACTATGCCTAACATGTAAATTCCTCATTCATTCCTTTAATGAGTGTAGTTCACCTAAGCATAAGAACAACTTAAACTTTATGACAAATCTTCAGGTGCTTCGTCTTTATTTGATAGCACTACTTCTACGCTATCCACCCGCTGTAAACCGCGAGGCAATTTATTCCCCCTACGGCCCCTTTCCCCTTGATAATGGGTAAGGTCTTCAGCACTTAACGTCATATTGCGCTTCCCTGCTCCAACCTTAATGGCCGCGCCATCAGGCACAACGGTCAGCACTTTGACATACTCTTCACGAGACTGTGATTTTGCTGAAGGAATATTGATCAGCTTATTTCCTTTTCCTTTGCCTAAACTTGGCAAATCGCGAAGCGGGAACATAAGCATACGCCCTTCGTTAGAAATACTTAAACACCAATCAGAGTCAGGGTTAGTCACTGGCATTGGTTTCATTACTTTCGCTGCTGTAGGCAATGACAAGTAGGCTTTACCCGCTTTATTCTTGCTAACCATATCTTTGAATGTGCCGACGAAGCCATAGCCCGCATCAGACCCCACCAAGAACTTACTCTCGTCTTGCGCCATAATCACGTGCTGGAAGGATTCCCCACCAACAATACTAAAGCGCCCGGTTAAAGGCTCGCCTTGACTTCGTGCAGAGGGAAGTCCGTGAGCGTCGCACGAGAATGTTCGCCCTGAGCTATCCATAAATACGGCAGGCTGATTACTTTTGCCTTCGGCGCTAGATAAATAAGCATCACCCGCTTTATAGCTTAGCCCTTCAGCATCAATATCGTGACCTTTTGCACAACGTGCCCAGCCTTTTTCTGAAAGTACAACTGTAACTGATTCCGCAGGCACTAACTCTTTTTCAGACAGCGCTTTAGCCTCGCTACGCTCGACAATAGGTGAACGCCTGTCGTCACCGTATTTCTCAGCGTCAGCAAGGATTTCTTTTTTAATGAGGGTCTTAAGGCGACGGTCTGAGCCAAGCAGTTGCTGTAGCTTGTCACGCTCGGCAGCTAGCTCGTCCTGCTCGCCCTTAATTTTCATTTCTTCTAATTTAGCTAGATGGCGAAGTTTCAGCTCTAAAATGGCTTCGGCCTGTTTATCACTTAAACCAAAACGCGACATCAGCTCAGGCTTGGGTTTGTCATAAGTACGAATAATTTCGATAACTTCATCGATATTTAAAAACGCAATTAACAAACCTTCTAAAATATGTAGACGCGCCAATACTTTATCTAAGCGATACTGCAAACGTCGTGTCACTGTATCTTTTCGATACTGCAACCACTCAGATAAAATAGTACGCAAGTCTTTAACCTGAGGGCGACCGTCTAGGCCTATCATGTTCAGGTTAACGCGGTAATTTTTCTCAAGGTCGGTAGTTGCAAACAAATGCTGCATTAATTGGGTAACGTCAATGCGATTTGAACGAGGAGTAATAACTAAGCGAGTTGGATTTTCGTGATCCGACTCATCCCGAAGGTCACTTACCATTGGCAGCTTTTTCGCCTGCATTTGCGAAGCTATTTGCTCTAGGATCTTGGCGCCAGACGCCTGATGAGGTAGAGCAGTAATGACCACATCCCCATTCTCTTCGCCGTAGACAGCACGCATTTTTATTGAGCCACGCCCAGTCTCGTAAAGCTTTTTAATATCGGCTTTTGGCGTAATAATTTCGGCTTCAGTGGGGTAGTCTGGCCCATTAACATGTTCTAGGACGTCGCTAAGCTCAGCTTTACTGTTGTCCAGCAGCATAGCGCATGCGTTAGCCAACTCTCTTACATTGTGCGGTGGAATATCAGTGGCCATACCTACTGCAATACCTGTCACACCGTTAAGCAGAATATGCGGTAAACGGGCAGGTAATACACTTGGTTCTTCTAACGTACCGTCGAAGTTGGGCACCCAGTCTACCGTGCCTTGGCCAAGCTCGTTTAACAGCACTTCCGAGAATCGAGAAAGTTTAGCTTCGGTATAACGCATGGCCGCAAACGATTTAGGATCATCCGGTGCGCCCCAGTTCCCCTGACCGTCAACCAAGGGATAGCGATATGAGAAAGGCTGCGCCATAAGCACCATGGCTTCGTAGCAGGCAGAGTCACCATGTGGATGAAATTTACCAAGTACGTCACCTACGGTTCTGGCAGACTTTTTATATTTTGCATTCGCGCTTAAGCCTAAATCGGACATCGCATAAATAATACGTCGCTGTACCGGCTTTAAACCATCGGAAATATGCGGAAGAGCACGGTCCATGATGACGTACATGGAATAGTTTAGATAAGCGTCTTCGGTGAAACGTCGAAGAGGAAGTTGCTCTACCCCATCGCGATTAATGATGATCTCGTCACTCATGATAGTTTTTTCGTTTTGTTATTAATACCAATGCGCTCGTAATAGAAAGGCCGCCATTCTCGTTGTGTTGTAGCGCACTACTTACTGAATGCACGCGAGCGTTTAGGCTATTGTGGGGTAAACCGCATTTGTGTGCAATCTTTGAAAACAATTGTCATCACTTTTCAAATAGCCAATGCCTCACCGTCTTTGCTATTTAGCAAAGAGCCTTGCAATGTAAACGCTATCAATGTGTTAATGGTTTGCTTTGTTATTCTGCAAATAGAGTGTTTAAATAGAAAAAGTTGAAGTTTCCGTTCAATATTCGCCCTAAAAATAATAAAACCCTTATCTAAACGGTAGTTAAAGTACAGAATAATATGGCAATCTTTCGCGCACTTTCTTTCCTATTTATTTTGCTAGCTAGCTTCTGGCCTTCTTGTTCCCAAGCTCAACATATCGAGCAGCTTTTTGACGAACAAAGTACGTTAGATTTATCAGACTCGCTGTACTTTCTATTCGAAACCGATTACCAGCTTACCATTGGGGATGTATCAAGAAGACGAAACGACTTTCTTATGCATCCTCACGGAAACCCTAACTTTGGCTTTCGCAATAATGGTATGTGGTTGCTAACATCCGTTGCCAATGTTTCAAACGACAAGAACTGGGTATTTTCAATAAACTTTAGTCAGCTCGATAACGTTGATTTCTATTTAGTACAAAATGGAAAGGTGATTAGTCAAAGTCATCAAGGTAAGGCGCAAAAAGAGCAGCGTTTTCGGGTTCCTACCTTTCGGGTTGAACTTGCTAACAGCGACCCCGTTGACCTTTACATACGCATTGAGAGTCATTCATCAAGTCTCATCGCTCCACTTCGCATACAAGCTGAGCCTTTACACAGCAGTTATTTCCAAATGGACAGTTTGCTCTGGGGCTTTTTTTACGGTGGCTTACTCATACTTGCCATTTATAATTTGGCCTTATTTTTCGGCGTAAAAGAGAAAAGCCTGATTGCTTACGTTGGATACATATTAGCGGTGATCTTATGGCAGTTCGTGTGGGGCGGTCATACACACCTCTTATTTACTCAAGGAATTCCCTCTTGGCTAGTCGGTCATTCGGAATTGATATTCGTCATTATCGGTATCAGTTCAGGCTTGTTCACCATGACCTTTTTAGAAACCGAAAAGCACTCGCCCACTGCGCATCCTATTATAAACTTATTATTAGTGTGCCAAGCACTCACTGGACTCGTGTGCTTTGTCGATCTTCTTCCCTCTATCTGGAAGAACAACCTGGTATATGGCGTAGGGCTGGTAGCGATTTTGAGCTACATCTACGCAGGGGTGGAGGCCTTCCTCAATAATTTCAGACCTGCACGCTACTTTATTTTTGCATGGGGTATGCTTGCTACCGGTGCCATTATTGGCATGTTAAGCCTTATCGGTGTGCTGCCCTCTAACGACTTTACTACCTACTGCTTCCAAGTTGGCGTTTTCCTAGAAGCTGGACTTTTTTCTTTTGCACTCATGGAGAAAAGTCGAAGCCAGCTTGAAAGCGAAGTAGAACAAGCAACTGATGATTTACGCAATAATGTTGAGCTTATTGAAGAGCAGAATGCACGCTTAGACATTGCGCGAAAAGACGCCATCAAGGCCAGTAACGTAAAATCTCAATTCCTTGCAAACATGAGTCATGAGATACGCACGCCGCTAAATGCAATATTGGGGTTTAGCAAAGAACTTAATAACGCATTGCTACCTACGGACCAACAAGAGCAGGTTCGGATCGTTAATACTGCAGCTGAAAACTTGCTCACGATTGTTAACGACGTACTCGACTTTTCAAAAATTGAAGCGGGCAAACTTCAAATAAACAACCAACCTTTTTCGCCTAATAAACTGCTCGAAGAGATGGTCACTATTATGGCCAAATCTTCGCACAGCAAGCGCATTGAGTTCGTTTTCGACTTAAATCCGCTGCCTGAAAAACTTATTGGCGATGTATTTCGCATCAAGCAAGTGCTAAACAACTTACTCAGTAACGCGCTTAAGTTTACCTCTAGTGGAGCCATTACATTCTCAGCAAGCGGGCGCTCGCTTCCTCATGGTATCCACGAATTAAATATTGTTGTTGAAGACACGGGAATTGGTATTAGTCGTCAAGACAGGAAAAAGCTCTTCAGCGCGTTTTCACAGGTAGACGATGCACTAAATCGAAATTACCAAGGTACAGGATTAGGCCTTGTTATTAGCAGGGAACTCGTTCGCCTGATGAACGGAGACCTTTCGCTTAAGAGTGTGCTGGGCCAGGGCTCTACGTTTAGCGTTTCTCTTCGTATGAATCAGCTTAGCCAAAAGTATTCATTGACGAGCAGCGAAGATTGGAAAGAGAAAAGCGTTGTTATTTTCGACCCCATTCCTGCAACACGCCGCTCAAGCGCTAATATGTTGTCGATTTTAGGTGCCAAGGTTACCTCAGTGGAATCGTTAGATTATTTAGCTACGCTAAACGGTCAATATGACTTCTTCATGGCAACGGTACCGGTAAGCAAAATGGCATTGCGTGATACTTACCTAAGTCGATTTGTACAGTTTCCAGCCACAAAACGAATTCTCTGGTACTCTGGCCCCGAGCCGTACGCTCAATATCCAAGCCTATCGCAGCACTTCCATTCTCAGATACGTATGCCAATAACGTTGACTAAGTTAGATAGCTTGGTAAACCAGCACGCTACGCCTGCGAAAAATGCCATGCAAGAGAAGATCAGCAGTTTGCCTAACGTGAAAATATTGGCTGTTGATGACATGGAAATGAACCTGAAACTTCTGCATACATGGCTTGACCATTCACCTGTAGAACTCATTACAACTATTAGCGGGCAAGATGCGGTAAATCAGTGTCAGACACAAGAGTTCGACCTGATTTTAATGGACGTTCAGATGCCTGGGATGGATGGTGTACAAGCAACTAGGGAAATTCGTAAATCTCCTGTAAATATGGGTACGCCTATTATCGCTGTCACCGCTCACGCATTTAAGGAAGAACAGGAGCGATTACTCGCATCAGGTATGGATGATTATCTTCCTAAGCCTATCGAAGTAGAATTACTTATTAATCTAATTAAATCCTGGTGCCACAGCATTGAACCAGGGGAAATAGAGCTTCCCTCAGTTGACTGGCAGCTTGCGCTAAAACGTGCCAATCAAAACCAAGACACCGCGAAAGAAATGTTAGACGGCTTTATAGAGCTGCTCCCAGAAACCATTGTATTACTTTCAACGCTGTGGGAAGAAAAAGATTATAAAGAGCTAAAGACCGAGGTACACAAGCTTCATGGTGCATGTTGTTATACTGGCTTGCCGCGCATGCAGCATTTGGCGAATGATACTGAAAGCGCGCTCAAGTTAGGCCAGCATAAACTTGTTGATGAGCATTTACCTGCACTTATCGCTGAAGCAGAGAAAGTGTTACGGGAGAGTAAGCCTAGCGTATAACAAATTATTTGCCACGCATATAGCACTGGTTATTGCGTGGCGTTTTCCTTTTGGAAAAACTTCCGTGATTGCTGACAGTCAGCGATTAACCTAGCAAATTCGCTGGCGTCTCTATCTAACTCTGAGCTGGCTATAAAAATATCAAAACCGAGACGTTTTCGAAGCTCTACCATACGATGAGCTAACATGGCTTTTATTCCTTTAATGATAGTACCGTCTTCCATAACGTATTGCTTATCGTCAAACATTGATTGTTCGTAACAACTTCCCGACGCGCAGTTTTCGTCGGTATTTTGCATTAGCAGAGGTCGCTGCTCCATCAGTAAGTGTGTAGCAAGCCTAGGTGATATTGTATTTAAAAAATCAGTATAGCTTTTTATTTTGAAGCCGACTGTTTCTAAGGGAACGTGATCTAATCCATGGCGCACACGTGGGCAATCTGCACGCTGGAGGTTGTCCCAGTGAATTCGCCAACTGCCGAGGCGGTGGCGATAGGTGATGTAATCTCTGGCTATTTCTAAGCTGAAGTCTGGCTCGCGTACCTTAAAATAACCCACTAGCAAACACACTAGTGCCGCACTTGTCAGAAAAATACCGGCTAAAAACAACCAATCTGGCAAAAAGGCCAGCCACAAGGCTGCGACGAAAAGTCCTACACTGCCCAATACCAGGCTAGTGATGCCGTTACTTTTTGACGCAGCTCGGATATAAATAGGTTCAACACTAGTGCCAGACATACAAGTACACCACCAACATAATTATGGCCCAAACGATATAGAGTCTGACCCGTTTACATTTCACGCAGTCAGTCTGCCACCAGCGCAATATTGGATGTGGTTTTCGCATACGCTGATACACCCTTATAATACGCTCATTAGAAAGGGATAGTTTAACCGCAAAATTAAACTAATGTGTGGTTTCTATAACGATATCGTTGAAATGCCGCCACTATGGTTGGTGTAAATACTAACGACAAGATAACCGAAAAACCAACTCCACCTGCGAGCACAACAGCCAATGGCGGCCAGAAGCTCCCCTCGCTAAATAACAACAGTGGAATTAAACCGCCTACCGTTGTAAAGGTTGTCGAGAGTATGTGCCGGCTACAGCTCATGGTTTCTTCAACAATGGCCTTGGTATCGCCTTGCTTTGCTTTGGGATTAGCATTGATTGCAGCAATGACCACTATCGAACCGTTAATTGCAACACCAATAAGCCCTGCACAGCCAAGTAAAGGGTTGAATCCTACTGGCAAGCCTGAAATCCACAAACTAAACATTCCTAGTCCCACTGAAAGTATCGCGACAAGTGCGATAACACCGGCCATACGCAGACTTGTGAACGTCAATATGAGCGTGGTTATCATTAAAACCAATAAAACAGGCGCATAAGTGGCAAGCTTGCCTAGCGCTTGCTGCTGTTCATCTGCATCGCCCGCCAAGTGAATTCTATAGCCCTCGGGCAGTTCAAGTTGGCTTTCAAGCAAGTCTCTTAACTGATTACTGGCATCAATTGCCGGCACGCCTGGCAGTAAAAACGCCTGAATGCGGTTAAGCCTTTCTCCGTCAACACGGGTAATGCTGCTAGTTGCAGGCTGTAGCGTTAAATTAGTAACCGCCGCCAGTGGTGACCACGAGATTGCATTGTCACCGGCTACAGGTATGGGCATAGCATCCACACCCGTTACGTTTTGTCTGTAGGCCTCATCCAGCCTTACCCTAACCGGAATTTCTTCTGTGCTCTCCAGTATCGAGCCACCGGTGATCCCCGAGAAATTAACCTGCATTTGATTAGCAAGCTCAGAAAGGGTTAAGCCAAGGTAAGATAAGTTATCGCTATCGGCATTGATTTTAAGTTCGGGCTCGCCCATAGAGATACTGGTGATGGACTGAGATATGCCGTCAACTTGTGACATCAACATACGAACTTTATCGCCTAGGTCATTCAGTATATTAAGATCTGGGCCAAATATTTCGACTTCTACCGGCGCGGCAATTGGCGGACCTTGCCCAAATGCTCGTACTACAATTTGTACCTCAGGATATTCGCTATCGAGAGAATGTTGTAACTCACCCACCAGCGCTACCGCTTCATCTACCGTGTGGGTAGAAACCACGGCATTAGCAAAATAAGGCATGTTATCGCGAGTCATCATTTGATTGTAATACACCGAAGGGGCAGAGCCGCCCACCAACCAGCTAACCTGCTTTACACCTTGCTCGGAGCGAATAGCGGCATCAATTTCTTTAACGTAGTGGGTAGTGTTGTCAATGCTGCTTCCTTCTTTCGTCCACAGATAAACTTCAAACTGGTCTCTATCTGCGCTTGGGAAGAACACATTGGCCAATGTCGAAGACAGCACAAAGCCAGACAGGCAAAGTATGGCAACAACCGGTAGCACGAGAATGGGCTGTTTTATCCAACGACCTAACTGCCGTTTAAAAGCTAGGCTTAACTGCGGCGCTTGAAGACCCACTTTCCACCACGATTTGGATACGGCTTTACCTTGGGATGCATTGTCGTGCTTTGGTAAAAATCGTGCGGCTAGCGCGGCAATAATAGTCAGTGAAATAAACAGGGAGCCAATGAGCGCCATGACCACGCTTATCGCTATTGGCCCTACGAAATCACCTATATTTCCATCAAGAAGAAAGATAGGCATAAAGCCGAGAATAGTCGTAAGTGTTGAAGCTAAAAGTGGCGCAAATAAGTGAGACACACTTTTTGCCATAGCTCCTACCCGCGTTAGGTTAGGGTCTTGTAAGTTAATGCGTATTTCATCAGTAATTACGATAGCATTATCAATAAGCAGGCCGATGGCGATGATCATGCCGAAGATTGACATTTGGTGTATTTGCTCGTTGTAAAAGCTCAATGAAAACAACGCAAAAGCGGCGCACAATGGCAGTGCTAACCCCACAATCCATGCTGCGCGAAACCCCATGAAAAGTAGAATAACCATCATGACAACCGCACACCCCATCAATAAATTCATCGATAGGTCGGCAAGGCGCGTGGCAGTATATTCATTTTGCTCAAATGCCACCGTAGCGGTTAAGGTTCCGCTGAAATCTTTATTAAACTGCTCTACCACCGCTAATGCATTTTTTGTCCACACGTCAGAACGCAATGATGGCTGCATGCGGGCGGCTACAAAGATAGACTCTTCACCATTTAAAAAGGCTATTTCACCTCGTGGGGTGGTGTAACTGCGTTCTACCGACGCAACATCTTCAACTCTCAAATAGCGCCCCTGTTCATTAACAAGAGGAATTGACGCTATCATGTTTACACCATTTAAGCCCTCTCCCACCGTAAAGCGCAGGTTACTTTGTTCGGTATTCAACATACCTGCAGGCAACTTGGGGTCGGCACGACTGATTGTATTGCTTACCTGCTGCAATGTAAGGCCTGTAGCAGCAAGCTTAATAGGGTCTATGTTGACACTAATTTCTTCCTGCGGTGCGCCGTATACACGCACTAACTCAGTACCGTTAACATTGCGAAGTCGGTCGGTAAGTTCCTGAGCCAAACGAGCGGTAAGTGTAATAGGTGTATTATCAAAATGGTCGGCACGTACAGAAAGCAATAAGGTGAAAGCAGTCGCGCCGCGTTTTTCATCGAATATTGGCGCCATTGCGCCTTCTGGAAATGACTCAGCGGCAGCATCTATTGCATCGCGGATCTCGCTAAATAGCTGCTCGTTACTGGTGTTGTCTATCCAGTCCTGTGTTTCAATTAATATGATAGAAATCCCAGCACGAGAGGTAGATTTCACTTCCTTAATCTCAAATATTTCCCTTAACCTGTCTTCCAGTACGTCGCTGACTAAGGCTTCAACTCGCTCGGCTGATGCGCCAGGATACTGGGTAATAATTAGCGCATTTCTTGTATCAATTCGAGGGTCTTCTATTCGCGGTAATGAGCCCAAAGCCGATAACCCTGCGGTAATCAAAATCAATAGACTTAAAACCAGCAAATGGCCCCGTCGGTAAAAGAGCGTGTACCAGGGGTAGGATTTATCAGTATCGAAGTTAAATGACTTCATTAACGCGCCCCAGCATGTTGTTGGCTAGGTATAGCTACCATTTGCCCCGGCGCTAATTTATGGGTGCCCTCATTAACATAGACATCGCCATTTTTGAGCGCGCCGCGAACGAACGCTTTATTTCCATCTGTGTACACCACCTCGACAACGCGCGCTTCTATGGTGGCGTTTGACTCACTGGATAAAACAAAAACCCTCCATAAGCCTCTTAGGCCATTACTTAGCGCGTTTACAGGAAGCCAAGCGCCTGTTTCAGAATGGGAGCGGAAGGCAGACAGAATTGCCATATCGCCAGGGCGAACCTGTTCGTTACTATTAAGTGTGACTAGGATATCTATGGTTCGAGTCTGCACGTTTCGTACTGGAAGTCGCTGAGATACCGTTCCCGCAACATCGATATCACCAACACGCACAAGTACGGGTTCATTAACATCAAACTGCTCTACGACATCAGCAGGTACCGCAAAACGCGCTTGGTAGTTGTCGATACTCGTAATGCCAAATACAGGGCTTCCTGCACTCACCACACTGCCTTCATCAAAAAATCGGCGATTAACAACACCATCAAAAGGCGAAACGAGCGTAGTTTTTGCGATCTCTACATTGAGAGATTCGAGCGCAGCTTGCATTTCGCTAACCTGCGCTTTCGCTACATTTAAGTTCGCTTTTGCTTCATCCAGTCGTTGTGCTGACTCTAGCTTTCTCTCCACCAATGACGTGGTTCTATCACTATTAACTTTAGCAAGTGCAAGGTCAGCATTTGCTCGCTCAAGCGCTGCTTGTAGCTCTCGCTTCCTTGCATTTAGACGCTGCAAATCTTGGTGAGCAAGAATATCGCCTTTGCTGACTACATCCCCTTCTTCAACAAGCATTCGGGTAACTTGACCAGCGACATCAAAAGATAAAGATGTGGCCTTAGGTGATTCAACTAAACCAAACACATTAATAGGCGTTTCAAAGCCTGATTGAATGGTGACCGTACCTGTTGAGACCGCAACGGGTAGTCTTGCCTCCGGCGTTTGCGTTGCATTCCCCAAACCAGCAGTCATCAGTAATACCACCAGTGCAGCTGTAAAAACGGCAATCGAAATAAGTAACGTGAATTTGCCATTTTTAGATGGGGTATTTGCAGCAGTCATAACAGTTCCTTTAACCAATTAGGCGTGTGCTTTAGGCTATATTTGCATACTTATTGTGCTATGCTAGTATATAAATACTAGACCGTCCAGTTTGATATTTAAATATTCTGCAATAAAGTGAGAACGTACGTGGCTAACATCAAAAAGCAAGGCCGTCCCAAAAGTGAAGAGAAATATCATCTTATATTGCACGCGGCGTCTTGCTTGTTTTTAAAAGAAGGGTTTGCTAGTACGTCAATGGACACCGTGGCTAAGGCCTCAGGAGTGTCTAAACAAACGGTTTACTCTCATTTCGAGAGCAAAGATGCTCTGTTTAAAGCCGCTATCTCTTCAAAATGTCGCTCGTATCAACTCGACACTCAGCAGCTTATCGACGCCTCCTTAGGCTCGCTTTCACTGTTTGAATGCTTGCAAAAAGTGGGGTGTCAGTTTGTACGCCTGTTACAAGACCCTGAAGCTATCGCTATATTTCGCGTAATTATCGCCGAAGCGGTAAATAGCCCACACGTAGCCACCTTGTTTTATCAAGCAGGTCCTGAAGCGTCGCTCGCCACACTTAGCACAGTGATAGAAAAATTTGGACAAGGTAGCTTAAGCGCTGATGATGCGCAGCAGCTAGCCGTGGATTATTGCGCTCTACTTAAAGGCGAATACCACACCATGATGTTATGCGGCATACAGTCTCCGCTAGAAGACGCCGAAATCACAGCCCACGTTGACAGTGCCGCTGAGAAAATTCTGCTGCTGTTTACTCATTGCACGCAGCAAAGTGGTAAAAGCTGAAAATTATCCTAGCCATTTCAAACAGCACAAGTGCTATTTTACCAATTGGTCAAACCGAGAAAAACGTTAGGTAAGATTAACCTTGCGCTAATGACTTAACCCCAGCGGTATTATAAACTAGCGGCGTTTTCGTTGATGATTGAGAAGCGCATGTCTGACTTTACCGGTAACCACATTCTTTCGGTTAATCAATTTGATCGCGAGGCCATTGAGAAAGTCTTCTCAGTCGCCAATTCCATGAAGCCTTATGCGAAGCGGCAAAAGCGCACTACCGTATTAGACGGCGCTATTCTCGGAAATCTTTTCTTCGAACCAAGTACGCGTACCCGCGTGAGCTTTGGTACCGCTTTTAATCTTTTAGGCGGCGAAGTAAGAGAAACTACAGGCATGTCGAGCTCTGCACTTGCTAAAGGCGAATCACTTTATGATACCGCCCGAGTGCTCAGCGGCTATTCTGATATTATAGCCATGCGACACCCTGCAGCCGGCTCCGTCGCTGAGTTTGCAGAAGGTAGTCGAGTGCCTGTAATTAATGGGGGAGACGGCGCAAACGAACACCCCACCCAAGCACTTTTAGACCTATTTACCATTAAACGTGAGCTTGAGTACAACGGTCACGGTATTGATGGATTACATATCGCAATGATTGGCGATCTGCGATACGGTCGAACAGTACACTCTTTATCACGCCTATTATGCCTGTTTAAGAATATTCGCTTCACGCTGATATCGCCGAAAGAGCTGGCTATGCCTCAGCCAGTTATTGATGCCATTGAGAATGCTGGACACCAGCTTACTATTACCGATACGCTCGAAGGAAATATGGATGCGGATATATGCTATCAAACTCGTATTCAAGAAGAGCGCTTCCCTTCTCAAGAAGAAGCGAACAAATACCGAGGTAAGTTCCGCTTAAATCAGTCGATTTACACGAAACACTTTCAGTCGAAGACCGTTATTATGCATCCACTTCCTCGTGACTCACGTATGGAAGCCAACGAATTAGATAACGATCTAAACCTTAATCCAAACCTCGCTATTTTTAGGCAAACCGACAATGGTGTGCTTGTAAGAATGGCCCTGTTTGCGCTAACCCTTGGTGTAGAAAACCTTCTGACCAAGTATGAGCGCGATGTTGTTTGGTACAGCAATAAGAGTAAGTAATTACATGCAAAAATCTGAAGCCCTATTTACCCGCGCCCAAAGAACCATTCCCGGTGGCGTAAACTCACCTGTTCGCGCATTTAAAGCGGTAGGCGGCACACCCCGCTTCATTTCCAAAGCTGATGGCGCTTATATGTGGGATGCGGATGGTAAGCAATACATTGACTACATCCAATCTTGGGGGCCGATGGTACTAGGTCATAACAATGCAAAAATCCGCGAAGCAGTGATTGAAGCTTCATACAGTGGCCTTTCATTCGGTGCCCCAACCGAAGCGGAAGTGATCATGGCCGAACTTGTTAGCGAGTTGGTGCCATCTATGGAAATGGTACGCATGGTTAACTCTGGCACAGAGGCCACCATGTCAGCCATTCGCCTAGCCCGCGGCTACACTAGCCGCAACAAAATCGTTAAGTTTGAAGGCTGCTATCACGGTCATGCCGATTCACTTTTAGTGAAAGCAGGCTCTGGCGCATTAACCCTTGGAGTGCCTAGCTCTCCGGGCGTCCCTGCCAACGTAGCCGAGCACACGCTAACGGTTGAATACAATAACCTAGATAGCGTAAAAGAAATTTTTGCAGCTCACGGCGATGATATTGCGTGTATTATTGTTGAACCAGTCGCTGGCAACATGAACTGCATCCCCCCAGTAGAAGGCTTCCTTGAAGGGCTTCGCACTATCTGTGATGAGTACGGCAGCGTACTTATATTTGACGAAGTGATGACAGGGTTCCGCGTTTCTCGTGGCGGTGCACAGGAACGCTACAACGTAAAACCAGACCTAACTTGCTTGGGTAAAGTTATCGGTGGTGGTATGCCTGTGGGCTGTTTCGGTGGTCGCCGCGACATCATTACTCATATTGCCCCAACCGGCCCTATCTACCAAGCCGGTACACTTTCGGGTAACCCTGTTGCTATGGCGGCAGGACTTGCTGCGTTAACCCAAATCAAACAGCCTGGTCTTTACGATTCTATCTTTGAGAATACACAAAAACTCGTCGATGGATTTCAGGCGCTAGCTGACAAACACAATATTAGTCTAACTACTAATATTGCTGGCAGTATGTTTGGGATATTCTTTACAGACGTAGAGAAAGTCACTAACTACAAGCAGGCGATTAACTGTAATACCGAGCAATTCAATAAGTTTTATCACGGTATGTTAGAACAAGGTGTTTATTTGGCTCCCGCTTCCTATGAAGCAGGTTTTGTCTCGAAAGCACACGATGCTGAGGTCATTGAAAAAACTTTGACTGCGGCAGATAAAGTGTTCTCAACCCTATAAGTTAATTGCCCCTTACCGTTAATTAAAAATCGGCGCTAACACTTTTTGTAAATGTAATTAAAAGTAATGTGTTAACGCCGAATTATCCTTTATACTTTCTTGGCAGCATGATTATTGACCGCATTTTTGCTGTTTTTCTGTAGGAAATTAAAAGGTGTGATTAACAATGGACTGGCAAATAAGCGCGCTTGTTGCACTTACTGTTTATAGCACTGTTATAAGTATTCTTTATGTCAGGCGAAGCAGGCGCTTCAAATATCGACTGAGAAAAGCCCTATCCCGCAATTCGAGTAAGTATGAAGCAACACTGCAGGCTGCAGACGAAGCCCGGTTTCAGGCCGCTGCTGATGAAGCCTCAAAACTTACCCAAACTTTTCAGAAATTTGTACCCCGTCAGTTCGTTGAACATATGGCTACCACCGATGTAGATTCATTGGAACTGGGCTATGCTGCTGAAAACGATGTTGCCATCATGTTTTGTGATATTCGTGGCTTTGCAGGTTTTTCTGAGCGTATTACCCCGCAAGAACTGATGAATTTTCTAAATTCGTATTTCACGCGAATGAATGACCCTATTCACCAAAACCGAGGCTTTATCGACAAGTTTATGGGCGATGGCATCATGGCGCTATTCGACCATCAAGGCGGCACGCCCAAAGAAAAAGCGTTAGATGCGGTACAAGCAGCGTTGGATTTACGTAAAGCATTAACGATTTATAACGGGCACCGGAAAAACTGCGACTACGAAGCCATAAATATGGGGATAGGTATTCATTTCGGCCAAGTCATTATGGGAACCGTTGGCTCGGAGGATAGAATGGATACCACGGTTATAGGCGATAGTGTAAATATCGCCTCCCGACTAGAAGCCCTAACGCCTAAATACCAAGCAGATATTATTGTAAGCGCTCAGGTGCTACAAATTATCGGCCCTAACGACTCCCTTAGAACCCGCTTACTTGACTGGGTCAGAGTTAAAGGACGAAAATCGCCTATCGAGATATATGAAATTCTCAGCCACCTGCCAGAAAAAGAACAAGAGAAGAAGCTTGCGGTGCAAACGAAAATAGCGGCGGGTCTGGCGTGTAGAATCAATCAGCAATGGGACGAATCTATTGCATACTTTGAAACGGCCCTAGCCATAAGCCCCAATGACTCACTTGTACATCACCACTTAGATGTGTGCCGTATCTACAAAAACTTAGATCTTGCTACTGACTGGGACGGCGCTTTGGTTCTTTAGCATTTTTCGCTTTAACACCTTTAAGCGACTAACAACCTGCTGGGTTATTCCGGCTTCTAATGAAGTTCAGCATTGATTCAACACTCTCAGTTTTCCGAAAGCTTCGCTTGTTGCCGAATAAAGGTCACCGAGGGTGCGAAGAAAGCAGCACCTGTTTCGGCACTGGTGAAGTCTAGCCAGCGGTCGTAGTCGCCTTCACCGTTGCCGTATATCTGGCTATGCAGCATTTGTTTAAAAGGCCGCGCGCTCGCACTACAACTTACAAAGAATAACCCCTGAGATATCATATCGCCGTAAGGCATGCCTTGCTTTATTAGTCTTGGCTCGTCGCCATCTGGGGCGACCGTACTTGCTCTTACATTGTGTGACGACTCTGACTGCTCACTACTGACTAAGTTGTGCTCTTGCGTTGTGCCCATAACCTGCTCTTGCTGGCGGCTTGAGAGGCTGTTCCAGCGCCTTAAATCATGGCGATAACGCTGTACGTGAACATAGCTGCCACCGCTAAAATCAGGGTCATCTTCCCCGATAACCCCCACTTTTCTGCGCTTCATACCACGAGGGTTATCCGCGCCATAAAGATACCCATTGAGGTCACGCCCATCTAAATATCTAAACCCTCTTATCTGTTCAACAAGCTCTACATGAATACGCAATAGGTCCATCACTTCAATGCCAACGGCGTGGCAGATATCTAACCTATCAGCACGTATTTGAATAAAGAGATCACAGGGCATGGTGGGCGCACTTCTGTCTTCACACTGCATATCGGGAAAGGGGGCAAGTTCAACGGGTATCAAACCCGGATAGACTTCTGCCCAATAACCCGTACCTATGGCTACTACCCCTGTAACCATAGCCTCGTAATGCTCATTCTCGAAGTGCTCAAAAATATCCAGCACGCGAGACAATTTTGCGCGCACGGCTTGGCTATCATCGTCAATTACGTTCAGTAACAAATACTGTGCATGTAAGTTAGGCTCAGCGCAGAGACCTTTTTGTGGTTGTGTCATTGCCGCTCTTTTTGTTATTAACGTTTTACTATGACGCTTCGCTGCTGACGAACATTCGTCACGCTTTGTATTGCGAACCTTTTTATCAATTGTAGCAACTACTTCAAACTTAAAAACCTTTTCAAGTGAAGCTAAGTTTTATTGAGCAGATAATCAATCGCTTATTATTTACTCTAGTGTGCTTAATAGCCCGCTGCTTGTCCATCTTTTCGCGTTTCTGATGCGCCAAAATAGACACCTTTTTGCTCATCCCAAGCAATGGCTTGGTAACCACCAAATGCGCCTATAACGCGCTGCAGCTTATGCCCTCGCTCCATGAGTTCTCGTTGAACGGTTTCACTAAAGCCAGACTCTAAGCTCACATAGCCGCCATCGGTCATAAGCGCCCCAGTTGGGCTACTTGAACCACTGTGCAGTATGCGAGGCGCATCTCCCGCTTCTTGTAAATTCATACCGAAGTCGAGAATATTCACAATAATTTGTGCGTGCATTTGCGGCTGTGTCCCGCCGCCCATCACCCCAAAGCTCATCACGGGGTTGCCGTTTCTTGTTACGAAAGCAGGAATAATAGTGTGAAATGGACGCTTTCCTGGGCGATATTCGTTAAAGTGCCCTTCTTCAAGGGTAAACATCTCACCTCTGTTTTGGAGAATAAAACCCAGTCCAGGCGGTGTCATTCCTGATCCCATGCCGCGGTAGTTGCTTTGAATCAAAGACACCATGTTGCCCTCTTTATCAGCAACGGTAAGGTAAATGGTATCTCCTTCATAAATGCCCGCATCAACACGATTTGCAGCGCGTTCGCTGTCAATCAGCTTTTGCCGCTCAGCGGCATATTCTTTTGAAATCAGCCAATCGACGGGAATCTCATTAAAATCTGGATCAGCGTAGAACTTAGCGCGGTCTTCAAAGGCAAGTTTTTTGGCTTCCACAAAGGTATGGATGTAGTCAGCTGAGTTAAACCCCATTCCTTCGATATCGTAACGTTCTAGCACATTAAGAATCTGTAGTGCCGCGATGCCTTGTCCGTTTGGCGGAAGCTCCCATACATCGTAGCCGCGATAGTTAGCGGAAACAGGCTCTACCCACTCAGAGGTATGTGAAGACAAATCCTGGTATGACAAAAAGCCCCCTTGGGACTTCATATAAGCATCGATAGTACGGGCGATATCCCCTTTATAAAAGGCATCACGCCCCCCAGTTGCTATCTTTTCATAGGTCACGGCTAACCCGGGGTTTTTAAAAATGTCCCCCTTCTGCGGTACCTTACCATTGATAAGAAAGGTTTCAGCAAAGCCATCGTAATGGCCAATTCGTTCTTGATTCATCTGCCAGTAGTAAGCAATGACCTCGGAAACCGGAAAGCCTTCACGGGCATATTTGATAGATGGCGTGAGCAACGCTGACATAGGCAGTTTGCCAAATTTCTCGTGTAGCGCGAACCAACCGTCTACAGCACCAGGGACAGATACGGGCAGAGGACCAAATTTTGGAATTTGATGCAAACCACGCTCGGCAAACACCGCTTTGGTTAATTGTCTCGGCGATCGGCCAGAAGCGTTTAACCCCACCAGCTTTTCTTCTTTTGCATCCCACACAATGGCAAATAGGTCGCCGCCAATACCGCTACCTGTAGGCTCAACTAACCCCAACATGGCGTTGGCCGCAATGGCTGCGTCAACCGCGCTACCACCTTGTTTTAAAATATCCAAAGCCACTTGCGTGGCTAATGGTTGGCTAGTGGCCGCCATGCCGTTCTTCGCAATAACTTCTGAGCGACTTGCAAAGGGTTGCCCCGTTATTCTGTCATAGCCCAAACAATTGATACTGAAAAAAGCCAATATCAAAGGTAGTAGTCGCACACTTACAGTCATAACTATCCTTTTACAAAAACGTTGCCGTTGATAAATCTAGCCTAAACCCTTTAAAACCTAAGCTCTTGAAAACCTAAGCCCTTGAAAACCTAAGCCCCTGAAAACCTAAGCCCCTGAAAACATAGTGTAGCGTTATTGTCACATTACGCCTAGGGCCTTTTCTTTAGTCTTATAGCAACTAAAAAGTACATGACTTTAAACGAAAAAAGCCCCGCAACTGCGGGGCTTAAACGAAGTAATAAGGCATTATTATTGTTATTTCATTTGCCTAATCGAGACTCTCTTACGAGCGGCCGCTTGTAAAGTCTGGGTATGCTTCCAGACCGCACTCGCTCATGTCTACGCCGTCGAACTCTTCTTCTTCGCTCACACGTACACCCATTACCGCTTTAATCACTAGCCATACCACTAGGCTCACGACAAATACCCATACAAAGATAGTCGCGGCACCAATTAGCTGACCAGAGATGCTTGAACCGTCATTTGTGAAAGGTACAAGGATTAGACCTAGAAGACCAACCACGCCGTGAACTGAAATTGCGCCCACTGGATCGTCAATCTTAAGCTTGTCTAGTGCAACAATGCTAAGTACTACTAGGATACCGCCTAGGCCGCCAAATAGAGTCGCTTGAAGAGGCGTTGGCGTTGATGGCTCTGCAGTGATAGCAACAAGACCCGCAAGCGCACCGTTAAGTACCATAGTTAGGTCAGCTTTACCGAATAGAATACGTGCAACGATAAGTGCAGCAATTGCACCACCCGCAGCTGCAGCATTCGTGTTCATAAATACGATTGCTACTGAGTTTGCACTTTCAACAGTTGCAGTAGCCAGTACTGAACCACCGTTAAAACCAAACCAACCCATCCAAAGGATGAATGTACCTAATGTTGCCAGCGGCAGGTTAGCACCAGGGATAGCATTTACTTTGCCGTCTGCAGTGTATTTGCCTTTACGAGCACCAAGTACAAGCACACCAGCAAGCGCCGCAGCCGCACCGGCCATGTGAACAATACCAGAGCCAGCAAAGTCAGAGAAACCTAGGTCGCCAAGCGTATACATACCGAATACCGCTTCGCCGCCCCACGTCCAAGCACCTTCCATTGGGTAGATAAAACCTGTCATAACAACCGCGAATGCTAGGAATGCCCAAAGCTTCATACGCTCAGCAACCGCACCAGAAACGATAGACATTGCTGTTGCAACAAATACTACTTGGAAGAAGAAGTCAGCAGAAGGAGCGTATGTTGCTGGATCTTCAGCTACACCTGTTGCGCCGTCACCCATAATACCGCTTAAGAATGGACCCCAGTCGCCGCCGCCGTACATAATGCCGTAGCCGCAAATCATGTACATGGTGCAAGCAATTGCAAATAGTGCCACGTTTTTAGTTAGAATTTCTGTGGTGTTTTTCGCTCGAACAAGACCAGCTTCAAGCATCGCAAAACCTGCAGCCATCCACATAACCAGTGCACCGCAGATTAGAAAATAAAAGGTATCTAGCGCATACCCAAGTTCAAAAGTGATTTCCATTATGGTTTTCTCCGCAAATATATCGTTGTGGCTTACAGCGCGTCGCTATCCGACTCACCAGTTCGAATACGAACGGCGTGCTCAAGGTCGTAAACAAACACCTTGCCGTCTCCAATTTTGCCTGTTTTGGCAGCGCCAACGATGGCTTCTACCAGGCGCTCTACTTGATCATCCTGAACAGCAATTTCCAGTTTGACTTTAGGTAGAAAATCCACCTGATATTCCGCTCCACGGTAAAGTTCAGTGTGTCCTTTTTGACGTCCAAAGCCCTTCACTTCGGTCACGGTCAAGCCGTCGATACCGATTTCTGAAATGGCTTCACGAACATCATCTAGCTTGAACGGCTTGATGATCGCTGTGACTAGTTTCATGAGTTGCTCCCAGTTTGTTTTGGTTATTCTGTGATTTATGGTCGTGTTTCCAACTATGGGAAGATAAACCAAGAGCCATGCCACAAATGTTTCTTCATATAAATCAGACATATACTTACAAGGAAGATGATCATGCACAAAAATAATGCACATTTATGGTGCACCCGTTAAAAAATGCCCAATTATGAAGCGGTCGAGAAAATTGCTGAGGTAAGGTGACTAATAAGTGCGATGAAATTAGGATGGAACTATTCGATAGCGTGAATGGTCTGTTGTTTACTATGACAACTATCACGCCTTCTTTCTTTGCGCCAGAACGCAGTACAGAGCACCACTCCGTTGCCAAAAAAGCGGCGTGGCGACCGCTATTAGTTTCATGTGGTGTTCACGTATTTGGGGTGATTTTGGTTGTCTTACTTTCTCAATTGAGTATTGATAATCAAAAAGCTCGTGTAAATGTTTCAGAGCGAACACCTGAGATTAGTGCCAGACTATACTACCCTCCAACTCCGCGCCCCTCAATCCAAGCCGAATTAGAAGACACTAAAGCAGTCGATGCTTCCGCTAAAAGGCAAGAAATTGAACTGAAGTCTGATGTCACTCAATCCACCGAAGCACCTGATAGTAAAACTAAAATTTCTGAAATTCCTGAAGCAAAGCAGCAGAAAGTTGCTGAGCCCGAAATACAGCAAGCCCAGGTAGAAAATAAGCCAATTACTACGCCACCAACGCCGACTCTTTCAAAAGATGCAAATCGTCGCGCGGGTTCGTTAAATTTATCGGTCAAAGATGGCGCTGCGCTTTATTTTGAAAAATACAACAGTGAAAAAGTAGCTGAAGACGCAGAGCAAGCAGCAAGGAATTTCCAAGAACGAAAAGATAGCCCTATATTAAGCGGGCCAAGTACACAAGAAATGCAAGCTAGTGAAAATAGACGCCCGTCAAAACAAGTAAACTGTAGCAGTACGACCAATAAAACCTTGGCGATATTAAGCGGTTTTGCCGGAGGCACTTTAAAATGCACCAAAATGGACGATCACAAACGTTTTATAGATGCGAGAGTGAATAAACTGCCCAAAGATGAAGAGCGAAACTAGCGCGTATTGATTTTTGCCATGCTCTTTTTTGCGATAGTCCGTAGCCGACTAGTGTCCCCCTTTAGCAAGGCGTGATTACTTTCTTTTAAAAGACTTTGGTGGTTGCCCGAAATAGGCTTTGAATCGGCGGCTGAATGCAGCAACATCTTCGTACCCCGTTGATTGAGCTATGCTCGACATAGGCGTATCGGTGTTTCTAAGCAGTGCTTTGGCTTTCTCCATCCTTATCTTCACTAGGTAATCACGTAAGCTAAGACCAGTGGTTTGTTTAAACCGAGTTTTGAACTGTGTGGTTCCCATACAGGCCATCTCTGAAAGCAACTGCAACGAATGCGATGCCCCTAAGTCACTATGTATATGGCTTATTACTTGGGTGATCCGCTTGTCTGTTCCCCCGCCCACCTCGCTTTTCGCCAGTAACACCTGAAATAACGCGGTCATTTCATCCTGTCCGTAAAACGCGTAATTCGTTAATTGCACTTCGACAAAGCTTAAGAAAGCTTGAAGGGCGGTATTAACCTGAAAAATAGGATTGTGTTTGTCTTGCAACTGTACCGGTACTGAAAGTAAGTCGGCGACCATAAACTTTGCATTTTCGTTTGCACTAAAACTATGTACCTCGAATGGCGCTATACACACTCCCTCCCCTACACCGACGCTGCCTGTAAAATCGTCTTGTGCTATTTCTATATGCCCATTTACAGGCAATACTAACTGATAAAATGGGTGAGCGTGACTGCGTGCTTTTCTGGTATAAGAACGAATTGAAAGTGAGGGAAGTGCTGTCTCTTGATTTATTTCGCTATCGTTACTCACACTGATTTCAACCTTTTATCTGAAGTCGTACTATTCATAAGTTGCCAAAGGTAAGACCCTGCGCGTATTCTTTGTATGCCGCAACTACTTATCGATTGCCGATTTGCTATGTTAGTGAAACACAAAAACAGCACACTTAATAACAACGAATACAAGGAAAATCACTGTGGCCGCAGCTAACTTACTTGCCCTACTTGATGATATTGCAACGCTAATGGATGACATCGCTACCATGTCAAAAGTAGCTGCGCAAAAAACAGCGGGGGTTTTAGGAGATGATTTAGCGGTAAATGCCGACCAAGTCCAAGGGGTTAAAGCAGACCGAGAGCTACCTGTTGTATGGGCAGTAGCAAAAGGCTCTCTTATTAATAAAGCGATATTGGTTCCTGCGGCATTAGCCATCAGTGCTTTTGTGCCCTCACTTATAACCGTCCTTTTGGTACTGGGCGGATTATATTTATGTTTTGAAGGTGCAGAAAAACTCCTGCACAAATATCTTCCCCATGAAGATGAAGAAAAAACACGAGAAGCCAGAATAGAAGCGCTCACCCACGAAGATGTTGACATGGTAGCTTTTGAGAAAGATAAAATTAAAGGCGCTATTCGCACGGACTTTATACTCTCCGCTGAAATCATTGTTATCGCGTTAGGTACCGTGACAGATGCCACGCTTACAACGCAAATTGGCGTGTTAGTGGCACTAAGCTTAGCGATTACCCTTGGCGTATATGGGCTAGTCGCGGGCTTAGTTAAAATGGACGATGTGGGCCTTTACATGCTTCGCAAGTCACTAACAGGTTCAATGAACACCCTTCAACGATTTATCGGCAGAGCATTGCTGGTTACCGCGCCCGCGCTAATGAAAACCCTTGCGGTAGTAGGTACGGTGGCTATGTTCTTAGTGGGCGGCGGAATCCTTACTCATAGCATAGGCTTTTTACATATTTTTACCGACTGGTTTACCACGCTGATCCCAGACGCATCGCTGGTTATGTCTATACTTGCTGATGGTGTTGTTGGTATTGCTGCTGGTGTGATCATTGCGTTAGTTGTGACAATGGTCGCGAAGTTTAAAGGCAAAAAGTCTTAAGGCCGTGCTCTATGCTTTATCTTTTTGTTTAGCCTTTTTACATTGCTTTCTCACTTTCTCTTTTAAGCGAGGGTGTCGCGGCTTCCTGTACTGCTACCCCTCTGTTTAACTCTATATCTGACAAAAGATGCCTTAGCATACGCTCGCAAAAACGTTGCGTTAGTCATTTTGACCACCCCCATATAAAAAGCACTAAATTTTAGTATTTTTGTAATAGATAAACTTTTCACTCATTTCCCCAAGAAAATTAAAACCCAATTATTTCAATGAGATAAACAATTTTAACGAGTTGGCACATCCCTCGCTATAAACTAATTGTTAATTGATAACGACTTATTATCGAAACCTTTAGCAACATGATAGCTGCCACGCAGTATGTTCAAGTGCAGTGTCTAACTTACTTTTTAGGAGATTACTATGTTTATCGGTCGCAAAACTTTCACTGCACTAACTTTAGCAACTAGCGTATTGGGCGCATCAGCGTTTGCTGACGACTCTCAGAACAACATTCTTTCGCATACAGATTTTATCGTTGAAAGCGCCATGCACGACGTAAAGCAGAACTTGGAACTAGGCGTGACTTATGACGTATTAACTGCAAGCCATACGTTTGAGCCAGAAGTAGAAGAGGCAAATGCATTGGTTGCTGACATCACTATTACACCGATTGAGCCTGCCAACTCAGACGATAACGACGCATAAGGAGAGTGCACATGTTAACCGCCGCAACCCTATTTATGGTAGTACTCGGGCCGGTTATTGCGTTTGCCGTAAGTGCGCTGGTGTTTTCAACAGCGCGCCTATTCCTTCAAAAAGGTCACTGAAAACGCAATAAAAACAAATAGAAACCTAACCGACTACCGCTAAAAGATTTGCCTTCCCTGGGCCTTTTACTCCAGAGGGAGATAGAAAGCACTGACAGTATCTCAGCCAAGTGATTGTGTTTTCTATCTTCTTACTGGAGTTTTTTTATCCAAATATCCGTTCCCACCAGCTTTTTTCATCTTTATCGCTATTTTCATCTACAGGACGGCCTGAGCAGTCTTGCTGCGGTGGAGGAAGCACATCCAAAATAGCCGGTACGCTCAAACTGCCCGCACAACCTGCAACCACTACCGCCCCGGTTTTTGCATCGAAATGCGCAATGCCCAGACCTTTCGGGAAACGTCTTGATAATGATTTAGGTGATTGAGACTTCATGTAATTAATGAACACGGGAAGCGCACCACCGGCACCGGTTAAGTTAACGGGTTTATTATCGTCGTTACCTACCCAAACCGTAACCACATTGTTTCTATCGAAGCCGCTAAACCAGCTATCGCGGTAGTCATCTGTGGTTCCCGTTTTACCTGCCATATTCACATTACCAAAGTTCCAACCGATGCGCTTCGCAGTGCCTTCTGTGGTTACCTTATACAAAGCGTAATTAAGCAAATAGGTAGCAGCCTCATCAGTTCGCTGGCTAAAGAACTCCGCTTTTTTCCAAAGCAACGCGTTATCCGCTGTCACTACAGATGTCACTGTATGAAGGGGTATATAGCGCCCGTCGTTAGATAGGGTTTGATACATTTGATTAGTGCTAAACGGTGTAAGTTCGAATGCGCCTAGGGTTAACGACGGTACTTTATCTACCGGAGTAGTAACCCCTAAGCGCTCAATAGTATCAGCTAACGCATCTAGGCCTATCTGCATGCCTAAATTAACTGTTGGCACGTTCAAAGATTCAACTAGCCCTTGAAGTAAAGGCACTTGACCTCTGAACTCTTTATCGTAGTTTTGCGGCGACCACGTGTTTCCATTTCGACTTTCAAGGGTAATGGGTTCGTCTTTAAGCGGTGTTGCCAAGTTAAACTGTGTTGGGTCTTCTAATGCGGTTAGGTAAACCGCAGGTTTAATCAACGAGCCTATTGGGCGTTTCGCGTCAAGCGCCCGATTGAAGCCTTTGAACGCAAAGTCTTTACCGCCCACAATCGCGCGCACTTCACCACTTGCGCTGTCGGTGACTACCATGGCACCTTGCAATGGAACGCTTCTATCTTTTTGCAGGCCATTCAAGGTGCCCGACAGTGCTTTTTCTGTCCTGCGCTGGGCGACAATATCCAATGTTGTAAACACTTTAACGCCCGAGTCTCTTAAACTTGGCTCTGCTAAAATTTCATTAAGCTCTCGACGTACCTGCTCCATGAAAGCAGGATGTTTGCCGCTTGCTAAACTCGCACCACTGGCAAGCCCTAACGGCATATTCACGAAGCGTTCGTAGTCTTGACGGCTTATTTCATTTTCATCAAACAGCATGCGCAGCACTAAGTCACGACGCTCTTTTGTGCGCTCGGCATATTTGCGGGGGTTGTAATAAGATGGGCCTTTAATAATGGCAACAAGCGTGGCTATTTCAGGCGTGCTTAACTCGTTGGCTGGTCGGTCAAAGTAGAAATAGCTGGCAAGTCCAAAACCATGCACGGCCATGTCGCCGTTTTGACCTAAAAACACTTCGTTCAAATAAGCTTCAATTATTTCTGATTTGCTGTAGCGTGCGTCAATGATCACCGCCATGATAGCTTCTTTTGCCTTACGCACAATTGAGCGCTCTCGGGTTAAAAACATGTTTTTAACCAGCTGCTGCGTCAGCGTGCTGCCACCTTGAACCGTACGACCAGCAGCAATATTCGCCATTAGGGCGCGCAATATTGAAAGTGGTGCAACACCATGGTGGTTATAAAAATTGCGATCTTCCACCAGCGTCAGCGCTTTAGGTAACATTTCAGGAATAGTATCAAGGGTCACAAGCATTCGGTCTTCTTGCGAACCGCTTGTCATACGCGTCACTAACCAAGGTTCAAGTTTTACAGAACCATAAGGGCGCCCTTGCGATTTGTCATAGATTTCCCCAATGCGTGCACCTTCCCACGTTATTACCAAATGTCGAAGAGGCTCAGCGCCTTCAGGGAACTGAAACCCTCGGCGCTGCACGGTTAACACCTTGTTTTGATAGCTGTACTCACCGCTACTGTCAGCAAAGGTTACCTTGCGATAGCCCAGCAAATTCAGTTCATCAATGACTTCTTGTGGCGTGATCTCCTCGCCTTTACTCACTTCTAACGGGCGTGCGAAAATTTGCGCAGGTACTTCCCATTTGTTACCCGAAAACGCATGTTTAATTTGTGCGTCGAGATAAAACGCATAAGCCCCAAGCACGACCAAGCCAATTAAAGTGACTCGCCAAAACAGCTTAAAAAACCACGAGCGCTTGGCTGAGCTCTTATCCTTGTTGCTTGCTTTACTTTTTGAAGATGATTTGTTTTGTGTCTGTCTTTTTGCCACGTGAAAACGCCATGAAGATCATTGAAGATGACATCGCATGCTTTGCGATATAGATTTAACGAACGTTGCTTAAAACGTTAGTTTTAATAGTATCAACATTACCATTCGGGCCGCCGCTCAACAACTGTTTCCAAATATGCACACCTATTGCCCATTAACTACAGATGCGGGATAAAGTACGTCTATACGCACTACGAAAAGTGAATTTTACTCGCGTTTCACGGTCACAATGCGATAGCATGCTGGCAAGTAACACAGGAATCGTACTATGCGCTTAGCTTCATTTAAGTCTTCTTTTCTTTCTGACCGTTCACCTAAGAAGACCAAGTCTTACCCCTCATTTATGCGTACATCTTTGGCTCTGCTTATTGCTAGTGCGTCGATTAACTCCGCGTATGCCAATGAGCAATTTGCTAGCTGCACCGCCGTACTTGCAGATAAAGCCAAGCAAGAAGGGGTTAGCCAGCAGACTATCGATAATGTATTTCCTCGTCTTGTCCACCAAGACCGTGTGATAGAGCTAGACCGAAGCCAACCCGAATTTGTACAAACCTTTCCAGGATACTTTAGTAAGCGCGTTACCGATTGGCGCACTGAAAAAGGCAAAGAGATGTACGCTAAGCACGAAGCGCTTTTGCACAAACTAAGTGATAAGTACGGCGTGCCTCCTCACTACCTGCTCGCTTTCTGGGGCTTAGAAACAAACTTTGGCTCTTACAAAGGCAAAATGCCGGTACTTGATTCTCTTGCCACTCTGGCTTGTGATAAACGAAGAAGTAAGTACTTTACCCAAGAGTTCCTTGTGGCCGTGAAGCTAATGGAACGGGAGAAGCTGCAAAAAGAGGACATGATTGGATCGTGGGCTGGCGCTATGGGCCACACTCAGTTTATGCCTTCGGCCTATACCCATTACGCCATTGACGGTGACGACGACGGACAAATCAACTTGTGGGCAAGTGAAGAAGATGCGTTATCTTCTGCCGCAAACTTCCTTGCAAGCCTAGGTTGGGAGCGCAGCTTCCGCTGGGGTCGTGAAGTGCAGTTGCCTGAGAATTTTGACTATCAAGAGTCTGGCTATAAAAATAGAAAACCTCTTAGCGAATGGAATGCTCAAGGCGTGAAGAAAGCCGATGGTTCAGCGCTGGGCGAAGACGATACCACAGCTTACGTTATTGTGCCTGCAGGACATAACGGCCCAGCCTTTATCGCTTATAAGAACTTCCGCGTTATTATGCGTTGGAACAACTCCGAGTTTTATGCCATCGCCGTAGGCGTATTGGCCGACCGCATCGCTGGGGCGTCTGGTATTAAAGCAACCTTACCTGATCTCCCCGCCTACAGTCGCAAAGACATTATTGCGCTTCAAAGTAAGCTGAATAATTTAGGCTTCGATGTGGGTAAACCCGACGGCATCATTGGCCCTGCCACTCGCGAGGGTATCCGCAACTACCAAATTAGCAATAATATGATCGCAGATGGGTTTCCAGGTCTAGAAGTAATGGCAGCCCTTAACATTGACCTTGCAAGCAAGGCTACCTCTTAATCTTGATTAAAACAGCGCCCTTTTAGGGGCGCATTAATCATTTGGTATTTTCAGTAACCGGTAAGGTAAAAAACGTTCAGCTTATTGGTTACTGAACGTATTCAAACGTTAGGCTTGAAAAGTAAGTTTCAAAATCTGCTGCAGAGCTATTTGTAAGGGGTACGCCCCAAACCGTATTTAGCATAACAGGCCCTTCGACATTAAGCTTAAACGTCGCCTTTCCTTCACTGTCAGTTTTAACCGCTTGCACTTCGGCGCTGTGATCAACCAAGGAGGCTGCATCGATAAGTGCATTGCTTAAGGGCTTTCCTTTGAATAACACCTGAACAGATAGAGTGTTATCTGAAAGTTTATAAGGGTGTTCAAGGGGCACTATTTCTAGCGTATGCCCTATGGGTTTAAGCGCATTGTCCGTTGTTGACTCACCCACTTGCACAATGGTTTTCGCTTTTCTTGAATAAAGCTCTTTTCCGGCAATATCGTTCTGCCCTCTCGTCTCGCGATAGCTTAATATCTCAGTTAAGCCTTCATCTTTTGCATACTGATTAAATTTCTTCGCTTTTAGTACACTAGTAGCATGATAGCTCTCAAACCCTATAACGTGAGTGCCAGGTGAAAGCTCGACCGTTTTAGCCATGCCGGGCAGCATTGACGTTTTAGGTACTACGCTGGCGGCCATATCACTCACGCCGTCAGAAGAATAAGTGCGCAACGCGACTATCCTATCCCAGGACAGGTTCCAATGAGAGGTATCTTCTTTATGGCCCACTTTAAACTGCAAGGCAACAGCACTTGGCTCTTGTGAACGGTAGCTTGCTGGCTCTAACCAAAAATCGTGAGCCTGAGCGCTTAAAGATGTAGCAAACAAAAAGCCTGCTGTGGCTAAACGGGATAATTTCATAGCGTAACGTTACCTAAATAAAAGTTTGTAATTGCTGCCATCAACTTAGCTTAGTTTTTAATATGTAACCACTGTCGTTAAAAACAGACTGTGTAAGAAACTGGCATATAAGCAATTACTGGTGTTTGAAATACACAACAATCAACTAAAAAACAGTAAGAGGTATGGCCGCAGTAGCGGCTACATATGTTTTTTTGTCTTACTGGTCGGCAATGCATTGGCAGGATCATCCGGCCAAAAGTGCTTGGGGTAACGCCCCTTCATCTCTTTTTGTATTTCCTTATAGCTGCCTTGCCAAAACGCACCTAAATCACTGGTGGTTTGCAGTGGCCTACCAGCTGGCGACAACAGTTCGCAAACAACAGTCACTCGCTCACCCGCTAAGGTTAATGGAGTGCTTTGCGAATACAATTCTGGCATTTTGACCGACAGCACCACATCCCCATTGTCGCGATAATCTAAGCTAGCCTCTCTGCCCGTTGGAATAGTCACGTGAGTGGGCAAAAGCGTAGCCAATGCGTCTTGCTGAGGCCAAGATAACCCATTATTTAAGGCTGTCTTCCAGGGTAACTGCTTGAGGTTTTTAATACTTTTACAGCTTTTTAAAACAGGCACTAGGCTGTCTTTTGCCTTATGCACCAGTTCGCTTAATGACAATGGCCAGGGATCTGGTTCGTCAAAAGCTTTATCTTGCGGTAGATTGAGCTTTGCGGCCATCAGAACTCTTCGCCACCATTGCCAATCGGCATCCGACAGTGGCCAATGGGATAACGGCAAGGTATCGAGATAGGCAAACCAAGCATCGCACATTGCGCTATCCCAAAACGCTTTTTCGCGGCTTTTTTCTTGACCGGATACTGGCGCACTATTTAGCGTTATGTCATAAAACCCCGTACTTACTCTAGCTTCCATCACGCCAGTGTCGTTGTTAAGAATAACACTACGCTTTTCGCTAAATGCGTCAGGGAAAGCTAAACGCAACCAGCGCTCGGGGACACGCTCAGCTAGGCGTATTGCCACTGTGCTTTTAATTAGCTGTCCCTCAAGCACCGCTATCCAAGGTTCATTATCTTTCTCGCTTTCATTGGAAAATGTATTACCGGCTGTAGCGGTTAGCTCAGCCCCCTTCCCACTCGCCAACTTGTACTCAATAATATGAGAGTGAGAAGCACTGCTTCGTGCAGCCCCTTTTATTACGGCTTTCGAATTACCAGAGTTACCGCTATTACCGTTCGGCGCATTGCGCCTGTAGCCCACCTGCAAAGGAAATGCGATGGCGATACAAAGGCCAAGGGCGCGTTCGTCTAATGTATTGATGTCGGGCGTGAAAGTCTGCGCTTTGCCCTGCTCGCTTTGCACATAGCGCGCATAACGAGAAGCTTGTTGTATTAGCTGATTGCGAGTGCTGCTATTAGCATGAAGCAAAGCATCCATTACGTTTGTGACACCACTCACATTAATATTGCTTTCGCTTATTGCCACAACAAACGGCGCAGCAAAGCGAAGCGCGCTATTTTCATCAGCACTTAGCCCGTCTACGCCTGTTTTTGCCGTTAGCAATAAATGGGCTAAATGGGGCTGACAAGGCAACTGGGCCAACGCTCTTCCATAAGGGGTAATGTTTGCCTTTGAAACAGCATTAACTCGGCAAAGCTTTTGTTGTGCCACCTGCTGCTGCGCTTGTGTAGGCTTCGTCAACAATGCCAAGGACTCTGGGCTGCTACCCCACGCCAGAGTATCAAGCAAGAAGCTGCTTAAATCCTCTTTTTCAATTTGCGCCGCATTGTGTTTAGCTAAACGCTCGAAGCTGCTTTTAGTGCATAACCTATAGCAGGTACCGGCCATGACCCGTCCTGCTCGCCCTGCTCTTTGAGTGGCAGATGCTTGTGAAATACGTTGCTGGGTAAGCGCGGTAATATCGCTTGAAGGATGATACTGAGCACTGTTCTCCCACAGACTATCAATAACCACTGTCACGCCTTCAATGGTTAAACTTGTCTCTGCAATATTGGTAGATAATATGATTTTTCGCTTGCCCTGCGGGTCTGGCGCTATGGCTGCTTGTTGCGCTGATTTTCCTAAAGCGCCATAAAGCATGTGAACGGCTATGTCCGCACTTTCAGCTACCCCTTTTATTTCTCTGGCAACAGCATTTATGCTTCCTCGGCCGGGAAGGAACACTAAAATATCACCATCGTGCTCACTTACTGCCTGTTTTATGAGATTACTGATTTTCGGTACTAACTCATAAGCCTGCACATCTTGGGTGTAGCGAACATCAACAGGAAACATACGACCTTGCGTTTCCAAGTTCGCTAGTGGCAGTATGCTAAACCCATTAAGCAATGTTTGAAGTGGCGCAATATCCAAGGTTGCCGACATCACCACTAGGCGTAAGTCATCGCGAAGCCCAGACTGGACTTCAAGTGCCAGCGCCAAACCAAAGTCACTATGAATACTGCGTTCATGAAATTCATCGAAGACAATAGCATCTACGCCGGTAAGCTCTGGGTCTTGCTGAATCATGCGCGTTAACACGCCCTCGGTTATTATCTCAAGCCGAGTAGCTGACGACGTCTTCGACTCGCCCTTTATACGATAGCCAACTGTTTCACCCACATTTTCGTTTAACTGTTTTGCTAAGTGGTCAGCAAGATTTCTTACCACCACCCGGCGTGGCTGCATAAGCAGTATTTTTCCCTTTAGCGAAGATTGCAGCAGTGACAAAGGCAGTACAGTAGATTTCCCTGCCCCCGGAGGCGCCCCTATAATGATGTTGTTAGTAGCTACGGCTTCTTGTAGCGGCGTAACAAGTTCATAAGCGGGTAGGTGAGAAAACGGCTGTAACATAAAGGGCATAAAGGTGTTATAAGTTGGTGGGTATAGTGTACCTGATGTAAACAATGCACTCGAACATCACAGCTATTTTTTTAAATTTGGTAAATATTCAATACGCGCGACTTGTTTTGGAACTCGTCCGCAGCGCCATGATAAACTTATTGTCGTACGGACGTTCGCTGCCTTCTTAAACTCGTGGGCTGCACTACTGTTTAATGTACATAGATAGGGCAAATTTAAAGGAGGAAAGCTATGCGAAGCTTTATTGGTTTAGATCTTAGCGCCACAGAAAAACTTGCTCTAGATAGCTGGCGTCAACAGGCGTTGCCTGAAGTAATGCCTCGTCAATGGGTGAAAAGCGAGGTGACTCGTACTCGTAAGTCTGGCAACAAGCGTAACGAACACATCAACGGCCAGGGGCCTGCAATACCTTATGCAGTGCCAGCAGCAAACTTTCATATCACGCTTTGCTTTTTAGGCGAAATAAATCACCGTCAGCACGAAGCGCTTGTGTATGAACTCGACCAGCTCGTCAGTGAACCATTTTCTCTAACTCTTAATGCTACCGGGTTATGGAATGGACCTAAAATACTCTTTGCTGCACCCACTGAAACACCAAAGGCACTTAATGAACTCGCTAAATTGTCGAGAAAAGCGGCCCGTAAAGCAGCAATCGAAGTAGAAAGCAGAGAGTATAAGCCTCACGTCACTCTTGTAAGAAAGGCTACGTCGACATTGCCGCTACCGCTTTACAGCCCGAGCGTAGACGTTCATATTTCAGCATTTCACCTATTTGAATCTGTGACTACGCCGCAGGGGGTGACCTACCCTATTCGTCAATCTTGGCCGTTGAAACACAATATGTCGGTAAGAGAGAAACTTCGCCGCGGTATTACAGATGAGTAAAAGAGGCTAGTAAAGAGCGGCGAATAAGGAAAATGTACTGCCAAGCTGGGTTATATGCATCTGTACCGCTATAAAAAATACCTTTCATAGCTAAGCAGCCCTGATGACTGAAAGTAAAGGCTGAGAGCAATGACTGAGTGTGATTATGAGTTATAGCAATTTAAGCTGGTTTTAAATTGCCTATAGCCTTTACAACGCTTAGCGCCACGGGTAAAAAGATAGCCTGTTTTTTTATTCACACTGCCCACATGCAACAAACATTTAGATTAGTTATAGACTGCCCTGACCAAATAGGGCTAGTTGCCAGCGTGTCGCAATTTTTAGCCGACCACAACGCAACCATCGTTGAAGCCAGCCATCATACCGATTTACAAACTGGCCGCTTTTTTATGCGCCATGAAATTAGTACCGATTCGCTTAAGTTAGATCACCAAAGCTTCGTTGAAGAGTTCACCCCACTTGCTAACGAGTATCAGATGAACTGGAAACTCAGTGACTCAGACAAAAAACAGCGCGTTGCTTTGTTAGCGAGCCTCGAATCTCACTGTTTAGTTGACCTGCTTCATCGCTGGCATACTGGCGAGCTGCACTGTGATATTCCAGTGATTATTGGCAACCACCCGCAAATGAAACAATTTGCTGACTGGTATAAAGTCCCTTTCCATTGGGTAGACTTTAAGGCGTTAGGCAAAGACGCGGCGTTCGCGCAAATCACTACCTTACTTCAAGAATACAAAATTGATTTGACCGTGCTTGCCCGTTTCATGCAGATTTTACCTGATACGCTATGCCAAGAGCTGGAAGGTAAAGCCATTAATATTCACCACAGCTTCCTACCTAGCTTTGCCGGTGCTAAGCCATATCAACAAGCCTATGATCGCGGCGTAAAACTAATTGGCGCAACCTGTCATTACGTCACCAAAGATTTAGATGAAGGCCCAATCATTGAGCAAAGCGTTAAACGTATCAGCCATAGCGACAGCGCAGCTGATATGGTGCGCAAAGGTAAAGACTGTGAAGTAACCGCACTGGCTCACGGTGTGCGCTACCATTTAGAAGACCGCGTAATTATTCACAGAAACAAAACCGTGGTATTCGCGTAAGTCTTTGCGCTAATGAAATGAAAAAGCCCGACAGTAACATTACTCTCGGGCTTTGATTTGGTCGGTTCTCGCTCTACACTTTTTTCGCTTTATTTAGACATTCTTTTTCACGTTATTGAACCCATCTTCACCAAGTACTTCTTGAAGCCTAGCTTTTATTACGGCTTCCTTGTGTGGATAGTGAAAATCAAATCCTCTGCCATTCCTATCTAAAATTACCCCTAGATATTGGTTAGAATAATTAAGCGCATAAATTGTGTCAGCGTTCACTTTTAGTGGCTGGCGGTCATGACGGTGAAAATAACGAAAGACCAAGGACTCGCCATCTTTCTCTATCAAATCCTCGATAGGGTACCTTCTGCTGACACAGCCGCTTCTTAAAAAAGAATAATAACTAACACATAACCCTATACTACCAATGGCAGCCGCTAGTTTCACTTCACCGTCTGCATATATGTTTAGAATGAAAAGTGCGAGTAGAAAAGCCGGAACACCGAATAGTAGTGCTTTATCGATGGGTTTGCGTTGCATAGTCTTCCCTGTGAGTTTTATTCCATTTTGACGATAAATAAATCACAAAGTGGCTATATATTCAACGGCTAAACTCTTTTCACATTTAAATTGGTTTAAACACAAAACTAAACAGGGCTAATGCGCATGGCACGTCTTAGCTTCATGTAATACCACAGGTTTGATACTGCAAACAGCGCTTCGGTAATGGCTAATCCCCAGGTTTGGGTAATAACACCGTATGCAGTGAAATTGATGGAGCCAATAATCATACACACGCGAAGGCCTGCTTCTTTACAATGCAGCTCACCAAAGCGATAAGCCATAAACGTTAACACAGGCATAGCCTCAATCAGCGAGGTTTTACCGGTTAAATTATTTACTGTCAGTACAATCACCATCATAGTGATTAAAGTAATGTAAGTTGCAATAGGCGACAGGAGCTTATTTTTTATTATGCGATAGCTGGTACTCATTCCTGCTACCGTAATAACTACGACGCCTCCCCATGCTTGCTCAAAAGCCAAAAGAGAACCAATAGCAATACATAACCCTAAATTCAGCAGCAGTAATTTGCGTTCAGTATTGGACCAAAAGGAGGCCAAGGCGAATGCTACGGGAAACCCGTGAAGAAGTAATTCAAACATGGTGATCACAGTAAATAAGTCAGTGGTTTACGTGCTGTGGAATACAGCTAATTCAGAACGCGCGCAGTGTAATTTCCAACCAGCGTAAAGCCAATCAAAATTTGTGCAATTTCGACGAATTGCATACCAGTACGATTTCCCCTCCAAACCGCTGTACTGCAAGGAATTACGTTAAAGAGCATTTAACTTATTTTTACATTATCTTAAGATGGTTTTTGTCAAAAAACCTATAGATAAAAACAGACAGGAAAACTCATGGGTAAATTTAAAACATCACTTACCGCGATAGCGGTTGTGGTTGCACTTGGTGCATGTTCAGAACAAAAGGCACCAGAAACGTCTAGCACAGAAGTGCAAAATACAACGGCATCTCAACAAGCACAGTTTGATAACGTTCTGCTTCAAGAGTTTAAAGGCCCCTATGGCGGTGTACCTGCTTTTGATAAGATGAATTTGGAAGATTTAAAGCCTGCGCTAGAAAAAGCAATGGAATTGAATCTTAAAGAAATTGAAGCTATCGCGAATAATGAAGCGCCACCAACGTTTGAAAACGTTATTGTAGAAATGGAGCGTGCAGGTGCAGAACTTGGTCGCGTATTCACCTATTACGGCATTTGGAGCTCAAACAAGTCTAGCCCTGAATTCCGCGAAATTCAGGCAGAAATGTCGCCTAAACTATCGGCTTTCTTCACACAAATTACGCAAAACGAAAAGCTTTTTGAAAGAGTTAAAACGGTATATGAATCTGACGAGTTAGATTCACTTACGCCAGAAGAACAGCGTATAACATGGATGACCTACAATAGCTTCGCACGCAATGGCGCGACCTTAGATGGCGAAGCGAAGAAGCGCTATGCTGAAATTAACCAAGAGCTTGCTACACTACACACTAAGTTTTCTAACAATGTACTAGCAGACGAAGAAAACTACGTTACCTATATTACTGAAGACCAGCTTGACGGTTTGCCTGCCTCATTTGTTAAGGCAGCAAAAGCGGCAGCCGAGTCTCGCGGCGAAGAAGGTAAATATGCAATTACCAATACGCGTTCATCAATGGACCCGTTTTTAACATACTCCACCAATCGAGAGCTTCGCGAGAAAGTATGGCGTACTTACTACAACCGCGGTGACAATGCTGACGAGTTTGATAACAACGACATTATTAAACGCATCTTAACTCTTCGTGACGAGCGCGTTGAGCTATTAGGTTACGAAAACTACGCACAGTGGCGTTTAGAAGATCGTATGGCGAAGAACCCAGAAAACGCCATGGATCTGATGATGAAAGTATGGCCTGCCGCTATTGCTCGCGTTGAAGAAGAAGTGGCCGACATGCAGGCCATTGCCGATGAAGAGGGTGCAGAGATCACTATTGCGCCATGGGACTACCGCTTCTATGCAGAAAAAGTGCGCCAGGCGAAGTACGACCTAGATTCAAACGAAGTAAAGCAGTACTTACAGCTTGATAAGCTTCGCGAAGCGATGTTTTACGTTGCAGGTCGCTTATTCAACTTCAACTTCACACCTGTTGAAGAAGGCAAAGTACCCGTTTTCCACGAAGACGTGAAAGTATGGGAAGTAACTGACAAAGACAGCGGTGAGCATATCGGTCTTTGGTACCTTGACCCATTCTCACGTCAGGGTAAGCGCTCTGGTGCTTGGGCAACTACATACCGCTCTTACACTACCTTTGATGGCAAGAAAACCGTATTGTCTTCTAACAACTCGAACTTCGTGAAAGGTGCTGATGGCGAAGCTACACTTATTTCGTGGGATGATGCTGAAACCTACTTCCACGAATTTGGTCATGCACTTCACTTCTTGGCGTCTGATGTAGAATACCCGTCGTCGCATTCTGGTGTACGCGATTACACTGAGTTCCAGTCTCAGTTGCTAGAGCGTTGGTTAACTACCGATGAGGTTATCAACAACTACCTGGTTCACCACGAAACAGGTGAGCCTATTCCTGCTGAGCTGGTAGAGAAAATTAAAAAGGCTTCAACCTTCAACGAAGGCTTTAAAACGACCGAGTACATGGCTTCAGCCATCATGGATCTGAAGTACCACACTACCGATCCTAGCAAGATTGACCCTGACACTTTTGAGCGTGAAGAGCTTAAGAAGCTAGACATGCCGGAAGAAATTGTTATGCGTCACCGCTCACCTCATTTCGGCCACGTATTCTCAGGCGAAGGTTATGCAGCGGCCTATTATGGTTACATGTGGGCAGAAGTGCTAACCGCTGACGCAGCAGAAGCCTTTATGGAAGCACCGGGTGGTTTCTACGATAAAGAAGTAGGCGATCGCTTAGTAAAATATCTATTCGCCGTACGTAACGCAATGGATCCAGCTGAAGCATATCGCAAGTTCCGTGGTCGTGACGCCAAGGTAGACGCATTGATGCGTGACCGTGGTTTCCCTATTCCTCAGGAAAATAAAGAATAAGCGAAACGGCGGCAGCAGCAGGCTAAGTTAACGCCTGCGACTAACCAAATCCGTTTCTGAAATGCTTAGGCTCTCGTATTTGTTATAACAAATACGAGAGCCTTTTTATTTATCCCCTACATATGTAAAGGCTAATATTTTTTGTTGACCTGTTGGTCAATTATGCCTCACAATCAATTTACCCTTTTTATTAGCAAAAAGTATAAACTTTGCAAAGAATAGGTCGATAACTTCTCTGCGCTTTAAAAATAATAAAAGCATTAGCGTAAGAATCATAAAGTAGTACTGACCCGCCTAGGATTCAGTGCCAGACGTCGCTGTGCCTGCAATGTAACGTCAACTTTGATCAATTAATTTTCAGCATTAACTTACGTGGTCGAAAGTCATGACTTTCAGTATTAAACAAAAACTCATTATTTCTCTTATTGTAGCGGTACTGGCTGCTGCAATTCTTGTAGGTTCAATTAGCCAATGGATTGCCCGTGATCTCGTTAAAGAGAACATGGAAGAACTACAGCTCCCTTCTTTACTGAAACAGGTTGGCAACCGCGTAGACAGAGAGGCTAGCGTGATGCTTACCGTAGCACACAGCATTGCCTCTAACCCGGATATTCTCGCTTGGTCATCAGCTGGCGCCGATTCGGCAGGCGAACGTCGCCTACTGGGCTATCTAAATAATATCGTTGAATTTAATGATTTAACGGTAGCCTCGTTTGTAGACAGAACCACCTACAAATATTGGAACCAAGATGGCTTTTTGCGTGTGCTTCAAAACGATGAGTTCGATGGATGGTTTTTCGCTTACAAAAATAGTGGCGAACCCATCTCGCTGAGTTTGTACAACGAACCCGGACAGGGTTACCGCCTGTTTGCGAATTATCAGCAAGTAAACGGCAGAGGTATGTCGGGTGTCGCTAAATCGGTAGATGAGTTATTAGGTATTATCAATGCCGTTAAAATTGCGCAAACCGGATTTGTCTTTCTTGTAGACGGTAGCGGCACTATTATCGCGCACCCCAATACCGAGTTACTGGGCAAAGCCAAATTAGCGTCAATAAGTGATTCGAACACAGCGGGGCAACTGCTTAATCGTCAGGGTTTCGCTATGGCCACCAGCGACTCAGCAGGCGATACTCAGTTATTTGCCAGTACCTATGTGGAAAAGGCGGGTTGGTACGTAGTAGCGCAAGTACCCGAGCACGAACTTTATGCATCCTTAGATGCTGGTAGCCGCCAAATCATTATATGGGCGTTGATAATTGCCGGTGCTTTTGCATTTATCGGAATATGGCTAGCTGGAACGCTTACTAAACCACTTGAATCACTCGCGGATGTCTTCCAACAGCTTGGCAGAGGTCAAGGCGACCTGCGCTCGCGAATTCCTATGCCTGAACAAAAAGAAATTGCCCGCTTAGTAGAAGGGTTTAATAACTTTATCGACCACCTTCACGGCACTATCTCTCAAGTAGCTAAAACAAGCCATGCATTAAAAGCATCGGCTCAGGATGTAGCAAAGCAGTCTCATCAAACTGAGAGCTCTACTAAAAGCCAACGGGATCAGACGTTGCAGGCAGCTGCGGCATTAACAGAGATGGGCAGCACGGTAAATGAGGTGGCTCAGTCTGCTACTCATGCAGCCCAAAATGCTAACTTGGCAACCACCAACTCGGCTCACGGCCGCGAAATTACTCAGCGTGCGGTGCATGCGATAAACGGCCTGTCAGAGCAAATTCAAGATGTATCACGCGTTATTCAGTCGCTAGATGAACATACAGCAGCCATTGGCGGAATCCTTGATACGATAAGAGGTATTTCGGAGCAAACTAACCTACTTGCGCTTAATGCTGCAATTGAAGCAGCGCGGGCTGGCGATCACGGTCGAGGCTTCTCGGTTGTTGCCGATGAGGTTCGAACTTTGGCGCAACGTGCCGCCCAAGCGACTGATGAAATACAGGTTAAAATTGACAAATTCCAGCAGGACTCCAAATCTGCGGTTTCGCAAATGGAATCAAGCCGTGCGCGCACTACTGATGTAGTAACCGCAACCACTGAGATTGATAAATTGCTTCAAGATATTGCCGAAGAGATTGCTCATATCAATGATGTGAATACACAAGTAGCGACTGCTACCGAAGAGCAAGCAACTGTGGTTGAAGATATAAACCGAAACATTAACGATATTAGTGCATCTAGTGAGGAAACTTTAAATGCAACGCAAATATTGGTGAATGTAAGTGACAAACTTGACGAACTGGCGCAGGAACTTTCGCTAGAAGTGAGCAGGTTTAAATTATAAATAGCCTCTATTACTTTACGCGCTAAGCGGTTAGTAACAAAACCTTATACGCCATCATTTAGAAGGTGATGGCGTATTGCAACTTAACTTGATTATCGCGGCTTGAACGCCATGGTAGTTGAAGTGACGCACCATCACTCTCCCACGACTCTCTTAAGGCTCCTACAGTAAGTAAGTGTTTATCTTCGTTAAACGGAACTTCAACGTACAGCCCAGCCGTTGTGCTAGTTGGTAGTCTGATCGTATCGGCGACAGGAATACGCATTTCATGGCGAGGGCGAACTTTGTGGCTCAATCCTAGGCGGTAGCCTCCTCTATCCCACCAGCTGACTACTTCAAATTCGTGGCTTTTGACGCGCTGAGATAGAACACCATAGTCAAGAAGCCCTTTATTGTAGTGCACAATAGCTTCAATATTAAACGTAGGCGCTAGTTTTTGGCTGAACGCTAATTGATATTGTTTCTGCTTGCAGCCTTTGAATTTAATCTTATTTTTTGTGAGGGTTAGAGAAAAGGTATCATCGCTATCTGAATATTTGTTGAGCCATTGCTGCGCCTTTTCAACCACGGAAGCATTAGCTGCCCCTGCCATTAATAAACATGGGCAAACACACATTGCTAAAAAGGACTGGTGTAAACGTCTCATTTTGGTTGCCTCTGAAATTGTGGTTGGCTACAACTTGTTCGATAACAATTTCAGTATAGACGCTAGTACGGCCAGTTGGGTATTAGCCATTTTACTAACAACAGCTAAAAGATAACTTAAAAAGAATGAATACTGTTAATGACAGTAGAACTGTTCACGGTCTTAACCAAGCAATAACGACCGAATTTCGCTTATCTTTGTGTTACTTCAGCGCTAGATAGTGAAGCTTTGCGTCCTTCCGTTGCTTCCTCACTAAACCAATAGGTGCCCTTGTTATCCACGCATACACCTTCAACTTGCTTGTATTGCTCTAATGGCCATATATCAAGAAGCGTATAGTCTTGTGAAATTTGCGCGATAAAGGTTGCGAAATTGCCAAAGGGATCTGATTTATACCCTGTGATAACGAACTTGCCTTGATGACGGTCGAAATCAACGCCCGTTACTACACCTGGTAGGCCTTCAATCGATGCAAAGGGGCTGATGGTTTGTTCTGCTTCCCCTTCGTTGACCTTGTAAACATGAGTAATGCCCGTTCTCCAGCTTTTTGAGAACAGAAGCAGTTCATTACCATACTTGACCATGGCCTCTGAATCGAAATCGTGTGCGTAAGGAATATTGCTCGAAGCATTATTGCCTGCATATTTTAGCGTGAAGGTAGTTATATCGTTTGCGTTACGGCGATTTACTTTGTGAACTTCAACCTTCTCTCTTTTTCCTTTATTGTTTCCGACATCTGCAATGTAAAACGACGTGTCGTCAGCGGTTATTGCTTCCCAGTCTCTATTGGTCAATGGTAAACGCGTCCGCTCGGTTATCTCACCTTGGTAATTGATACGGTAAATTACCGGTGCGTTGCCTGAGTCATTAAGCGAATACATACTATCAATTTCACAAAACAAACCCGACGTTTCCGAAAGCTCTTCAGGCAATTCCACAACACTCTTAACGTTAAACGAAGCGCCCGAGGTAGGGTATTGATTCGCACATGCAGACGCTAGTAAAAGCGCTGACATTAAAAGTGCAAGTTTAGAAAAAGAGTTCAAAAAGTCGCTCCTAAAAGACCAGTAATCTCTTGTAATAGTACCAAAGCTTTTAAACATCGAATATGTATTTAGCGGGCTAAAAATGGTCTATTGGTCTAAACTTCAAACCTCAGCGTATATCGCTATGAGCTAATGCTTGGCCTAAAGTCTCTATATGACAAATAATTAGGCTGATATAGGATGGATAAATAATAACGCGATAAGGATTCAATTTGTCAGACCCGCTTCTTTCACTCGTTGCAGTAGGACTGCTGTCAATAACATGCCAGTACTTAGCTTATAAGGTAAGGCTTCCTGCAATTTTGCCACTCTTAATAGTCGGTATTGTTGTCGGCCCGGTATTCGGTGTGCTTAATGCGGACGACCTATTCGGCGATTTATTGTTTCCCGTCGTTTCTCTTTCTGTTGCCATTATCCTGTTCGAAGGCTCACTGACACTAAAATTTGGTGATATTGCGGGCCATGGCAATATGGTGAGGAATCTATGCTCTATCGGTGTATTAGTCACCTGGGTGGTTGCGGCCACAGCCGCACACTATAGCCTAGACCTTTCATGGCAGTTGTCCTTTTTGTTCGGTGCAATTGTTACTGTAACTGGACCTACCGTTATTGTTCCCATGCTAAGGACTGTACGACCTAAAACCAATCTAGCCAATATCTTACGTTGGGAAGGTATTGTTATCGATCCCATTGGGGCCTTGTTAGCGGTACTGGTATTCGAATTCATCGTAGCGTCACAAGAAACAGCTATCACCCATACGCTCATTGCCTTTGGAAAAACCGTTGGTATAGGGTCGGTATTGGGGCTTGCCTCAGGCTATTTATTGGGCCTATCTATTCGTAAAGAATGGATCCCCCACTATCTGCTTAACACCGCTGTGTTAACCGTTATTTTAGGTGTATTTGCAGCCTCAAACTACGTAGCGCATGAATCGGGCCTTCTAGCGGTGACCATCTCTGGCATGGTGTTGGCCAATATGAAAGATGTTGATGTAGAAGACATCCTCGAATTTAAAGAAACCCTAAGCGTTTTACTTATTTCAGGCTTATTTATACTGCTTGCCACGCGACTGAACTTACAGTCTGTCATCGATGTAGGCTGGGGCTCTATTGTCGTGCTAGCCGCTATTATGTTTATAGCCCGTCCCCTGTCAGTATTAGCATCGTCCATTGGTACTGGACTTAAGCTTAATGAGTTAGCGTTGCTAAGTTGGATTGCCCCACGCGGTATTGTTGCTGCAGCAGTCTCAGCCTTGTTCTCTCTTAAGCTTGAAGAAATTGGCTATGAAGGAGCAGGCATTATCGTTCCTATCGTCTTTATGGTGATTATCGCGACGGTTGTAGTGCAAAGTCTTACCTCTCGCAGTGTTGCATCTCTTCTTAAGGTTAGAGCGCCGGCGCCTACTGGCTACCTTATTTTTGGAGGTAGCAAATTCAATCGCGCCCTTGCGTGTGAGATGTTGAATCAAAAATTGGACGTGACTATTGCAGATACTAACTGGGATGCCATTAGAGAAGCGCGCATGATGGATATTCCGGTGTATTTCGGTAATCCTATGTCCGATCATGCTGCTCGACATCTCGATTTAAACACCTTTGGCACTGTATTGATAATGTCGCCCTACAAACAATTGAACCCGCTTATTGCTTATCACTTTGAGTACACTATGGGTAAAGACAAAGTGTGGGCGCTAACCAACAATGAACAGTCTACGAGACCTAGTCACCAAGTTAGCGAACAGTATGCCAAAAAGCTTACGTTATTTGATGAGGGGGTTACCTATGGCTATTTAGCGTCAGCCATTGCCCGTGAATCTGCGGTTAAAACGACCCGGCTTTCAGAAGAGTTTACCTTTGAGCAGTATACGAAGCAGTATGGTGAACGGGCTACGCCGCTTATTGCTATTAACGCCGAAGGTAAAAGCTACACCTTTATTAACGGCAACAGTATTCAGCCTAAAGCTGGCTGGCGTGTTATCAGCTTGATTGAGCCAGAGCTTGAACAAAAAATAGAAGAGTAAAAGTAAGAAAACCTCCTGCCTCTCGGCAGGAGGTCTCTCCCTGGAGAACACGTAACACAGTGCCCTTTTTTAAAGGTGCATATTTATTTGGATTTTACTGCCGTTACGCTGTCGTAGCCTTTATAGCAAAGAGTAGACCAAATTAATAAAAACCATAATTTACATAACCTTACATTAATTTACGCGCTCTAGCTTTACTGCTACTTCTTAGAAAACCCCATTTAGGTGCATAAGGCGCACCATTTAGGGGTTCATTTTTCAATCAAAACAATTAGTTAACGTATTTTCGTATGCACTGAACTGTAGCCTCAAGAGCACCGCTATTTTCCTCTAGTACTTTACGGCCAGCTCGTCCTGCGTTTTCTCGCTCATTCGGGTTGTGGAGCCATCTATTAAGAACTGTTGATATTGTTTCTCCGCTTTCCACTTTTACCAAGGCGCCGCACTCTTCCAAGTAACTGCAGATAACCGGATTATTATAAGTGTGAGGGCCCATTATTATTGGAATAGAAAAGCTTGCAGGCTCTAGGGCATTGTGACCCCCTCTATCAGCTATGGAGCCACCAACAAAGGCGAAAGAAGCCACCGCATAGGCATCATTTAATTTTCCCATCTCATCGAGTAACACAACATTGGTATCTTCTGGTACAGATTGCACTTGAGAACTTCGAACAAAGGGTAGCGACCTAGCTTCAATAAGCTTAGCTACCGTATCGAAACGCTCAGGGTGACGCGGAACAATAATTACTTTGAAGGAAGGGCTTTGTTGCCACAACTCTTTTGCTGCTTGAAGTACCGCTTCTTCTTCAAGGTCATGGGTACTCCCCGCTACAAGTATGGGGTAATCTGCTCGATTCAAACCTAAAAAAGGATGCTCCGGCGCGGTAGCAGAGGCTACTTGGTCGAATTTGATGTTGTTAGTAAGTGTTAGCTTTTTATCGGGCACACCAAGCCACGCGTAATTTGCGAAGTCGCGCTGCCCTTGGGCACAAATATGGTAAAGCTTAGCGAGCATAGGGTTAAACAACTTACCAATCTTTTTATAACGTCTGGCAGACCTGTCGGTCATACGGGCGTTAACGACCATTACAGGTATATCCCGTTTCCAGCATGCGTGGATAAGGTTAGGCCATAACTCTACCTCGGTAATTAGCACAGCTTTGGGCTGAATTCTTTTAAGCATTCCTGCCATAGCCATATGCAGATCGTAAGGTAAGTAAAAGTGATGCACGCTGTCACCAAAGATTGCCCGAACCCGCGCAGAGCCCGTAGGCGTAGTGGTGGTCACCGTAATTTGGCAATCGGGCTCGTCGGCCATGATGCGCTTAATTAAACAAGAAGCCGCGACCACCTCTCCCACTGAAACGCAGTGAAATAAGTATCCGTCTTTTTTAGGTGCATGTGCGACGAACCCAAAGCGTTCAAACCTTCTGCGGTTATAGTCTTGGTTTCTAGTGGTACCTCTTAGCATCAACTGTAAAAAGGCGAAGGGAATAATGAACACTAATATCAGCGAATATCCCCATCGGCATATATCTTCGATAAGTGTGGGTTTGTAGCCGTTACGCTCGGCAGCAAACATAAATTGTCCTTAATGGTAAACATAAACGCATACATAACCGTTAATACAATGTGCGTCATTAAAGTGTCGTCAAACTGTGATGATATTGCTAGCTAGTTAGCTTCACGTGAATTTTGAAAGCCTATTCTAATGCCTAAAGACGTACAACAAATTCTTTTTATCAGGCTTAGCGCAATTGGCGATATTGTAATGGCTTCTGGCCTACCGTCTAGCATAAAGCAAAGTTATTCCCAATACGGTAAACCTGTTGAATTAACTTGGCTAGTAGAAGCCCCCTATGTCGCGCTAGTTAGCAGTCAGCCTTATGTCGACCACGTTATTGCGTGGCCAAAAACCGAATGGCGAGCGCTGTTAAAGGCTAAAAAATACTGGGCGCTTTTTAAAACTATAAAAGCGTTTAGAAAACAGCTCAGAGAAAAGAACTTCAAAGTGGCAATTGAAGCGCAAGGTCTGTTGAAAAGTGCCTTTTTCGCTTACATCAGTGGTGCTTCAGAGCGAATAGGTTTTAAGAGCAAGGAAAATAGCCAAAGATTGCTCACTCTCGCGCTAGATAAGCCAACATCACAACAAATTAGCAGCGAATATCGACATCTCGCTAAAACACTATATTCACTTTGCAGCGCTGAAAACAATGATAGCTCAGACTATGAAATGTGCATCAGATCAAGTAGCGCTGCTATGCAGTCAGCGATATCGAAAACTAGTCACTTAGGCTTAACACAACCCTTTATAGCCATCGCGCCTTTTACCACTCGCCCTCAAAAGCATTGGCCTTCTGAACACTGGCAAAGTTTAATTCACAAAGTACGCAAACATTCTAATTTACCTATAGCCATTTTAGGAGGCCCTGGTGATGCTGCAAAAGCTGAAGCCTTAACCTTCGAGTGTAACGGGGTAATTTCGCTGGCAGGAAAAATTAGCTTAGAGGAGTCCGTGAGCGTGCTATCACTTTGCCATGCATTTGTTGGCGTAGATACGGGTCTTACCCATTTAGCTACAAGCTATAAAAAACCTACTATTGCCATTTTTGGTTCAACAAGACCCTACACTATAACCGACAATGCATATACCCATGTACTTTTTAAAGACATGCTTTGCGCCCCGTGTAAACGAAAACCCACATGCAATGGCCGCTTTGACTGCATGACGCTCGTTACACCTGAACAAGTCTTTAATCAGCTTAAACCATACATAAGCCACTAGTATGAGCAACCAGCATTCTTTCAACATAAGCGTTTTGCATATCGAATTGGGAAGGCATTTATACGGTGGTGCGAAGCAAGTAACTTATCTTATCGATGCGCTAGATAAAGACAGTGGGTTTACCCAACAGCTTGTTTGTGCTGCTAACAGCGAAATCAGTCATTACAGTTTTGACCGCTGTAAAACTTTCTCTATTGACTACAAAGGCGATACCGACCTAATGGGCTTTAAGCGTTTACTTGATGCTGTAAAACGTATTAAGCCCGATGTGATTCACGTACATAGTAGACGCGGCGCTGATGTCTGGGGCGCACTAGCAGCAAAATTCACTGGAATACCGGCAGTATGTACCCGACGTGTAGATAATACTGAAAGTAAATTGGCCCGCTTTAAATATCGAGAGTACGAAGCGGTAATAAGCATATCGGAAGGTGTGCGCAAGGTTGTCTCAAAGCATTGCGAAAAGGTAAAATACCAAGGAGTTATTCACTCTGCCGTTGACCAGGAAGAATACGGACAGCCGGCTGACCAGCAGTGGTTGAAGAGTGAGTTTACTATTCCTCAGCACCACTTCGTTATCGCTAATTTTGCACAATATATCCCCCGCAAAGGGCAAGCCGATTTGATACTCGCTATGCGTGAGCTAACAACGCAATTCAATAACCTAACTTGCCTTCTTTTTGGTAAGGGCTCGCAAGAAGAACACTATAAGTCGCTAATCGACAAGTACAACCTGCACAGTAGCGTAAAGCTGTGCGGGTTTACTAACGACGTCGCTAGCATATTGCCAAATATAGACGCGCTGGTTCACCCCGCTTACGCTGAAGGCCTTGGCGTTATACTTCTTCAAGCAGGGATAAGCAAATGTGCTGTTGTATCAACCCCCGTTGGCGGAATTCCGGAAATTATAAAACACAAGGAAACGGGTTTGATGGTAAGTCCTGGAGATGTCAGCGGACTTGTGCAAGCAGTAAGCTCATTGATAGCGGAACCCGAGCAAAAAAAAGCATTAGGCAAAGCACTTCATCAGCATGTGAAAACACACTTCAGCATAGAGAATATGGCAAGAGAGTATGCCGCGCTCTACCACCAGATTGTGTACGCGTAAGTGAAAGGAAGCGTGAGTGCTTTTTTGGACAGGTCAAAGAAAACAAAAAAGCCGCTCGAAAGCGGCTTTTTTAAGACTTTGAAAAAAGTTAGCGATTAAACGCCAGCTTTTTCAACAACGTCAACTAGCATCCAAGATTTGTTCTTAGATAGCGGGCGACATTCACGTACTGTTACTACGTCACCTTGGTTGCACACGTTGTTTTCGTCGTGGGCGTGAAGCTTAGTAGAGCGCTTGATGAACTTCCCGTAGATTGGGTGCTTAACAAAACGTTCAACTACAACAGTGATGGTTTTATCCATCTTGTTGCTAACCACACGACCTTGTACTGTACGAATTTTTTGCTCAGTCATTACGCATCAGCCTTTTGAGTCAGAATGGTTTTAACACGCGCGATGTTACGACGTACTTTTCTCAACTGATCAGTTTTTTCAAGCTGACCTGTTGTGTGCTGCATGCGTAGGTTGAACTGTTCGCGTAGCAGGTTAATCAACTCTGCGTTCAGCTCTTCTACGCTTTTGTCTTTCAGTTCAGTCGCTTTCATTACATCACCGTCCGAGTTACAAAGGTTGTTTTAAATGGCAGTTTAGCCGCTGCCAATTCAAACGCTTCGCGTGCAAGATTTTCAGGAACACCTTCCATCTCGTAAAGAACACGACCAGGCTGAATTTGGCATACCCAGTACTCAACGTTACCTTTACCTTTACCTTGACGCACTTCAAGAGGCTTCTCAGTAATTGGCTTGTCAGGGAAAACTCGAATCCAAATTTTACCTTGACGCTTAACGTGACGAGTCATAGCACGACGCGCTGCTTCGATTTGGCGCGCAGTCATTCGACCACGGCCAACTGCTTTAAGGCCGTAAGTACCAAAGGCAACAGTGCTACCCGCTGCGAAGCCGCGGTTGCGGCCTTTGTGCATCTTACGGAACTTCATGCGTTTTGGTTGTAACATGATTAGCCCTCTCGCTTAGCGTTGCGGCCTTTCTTCTTAGGTTGAGCAGCTGGTGCTTGCTCTTGAGTTGTAGGTAGACCACCTAGAACTTCACCTTTGAAGATCCATACTTTAACGCCGATGATACCGTAAGTAGTTGACGCTTCAGAGGTTGCGTAATCGATGTCCGCACGGAAAGTGTGCAGAGGAACGCGACCTTCACGATACCATTCAGAACGTGCAATCTCTGCACCGCCCAAACGGCCGCTAACTTCAACTTTAATACCTTTCGCGCCTAGACGCATTGCGTTTTGTACTGCGCGCTTCATAGCACGACGGAACATAACACGACGCTCTAGCTGGCTAGAGATGCTGTCAGCTACTAGCTGACCATCTAGCTCTGGCTTACGTACTTCAGCGATGTTGATCTGAGCTGGCACACCGGCTAGCTTAGATACGTAGTTACGCAGCTTTTCTACGTCTTCACCTTTCTTACCGATTACTACGCCTGGACGAGCAGTGTGAATAGTCACACGGATGCTCTTAGCAGGACGCTCGATCACGATTTTAGAAAGTGAAGCGTTCTTAAGTTGCTTAGTCAGATACTGACGTACCTGATGATCGTTATACAGGTTGTCTGCATAGTCTGCAGTATTAGCGTACCAGGTAGAAGTCCATGGTTTGCTGATACCCAGGCGTATACCTGTAGGATGTACCTTCTGTCCCATTATCTACTCCTAGTTATCCGCTACAACCACAGTGATGTGACTGCTGCGCTTAAAGATACGATCAGCACGGCCTTTAGCACGTGGCTTGATGCGTTTCATAGTTGGACCTTCGTCAACGAAAACCTTGGCAACGACTAGCTCGTCGATGTCCGCGCCTTCGTTGTGCTCTGCGTTAGCAATCGCAGATTCCAAAACTTTCTTTACTAGCGCTGCGCTTTTCTTCGGGCTGTACGCAAGAACTTCTAAAGCTTTCTCTACGTGTAAACCGCGAATTTGATCCGCAACCAAGCGTGCCTTTTGAGCCGACGTGCGGGCAAAACGGTGTTTAGCTAATGCTTCCATCTTCCTACCCCTTAACGTTTAGCTTTCTTATCCGCGACATGGCCGCGGTAAGTACGCGTTGGCGCAAATTCGCCCAACTTGTGGCCGACCATTTCGTCACTAATAATGACAGGTACATGTTGGCGACCGTTATGGACCGCAATGGTCAACCCAATCATATCTGGGATGATCATAGAACGACGAGACCAAGTTTTGATTGGTTTACGTTCGTTCTTTTCCACTGCAGCCTCTACCTTCTTCAGCAAGTGAAGGTCAATAAAAGGACCTTTCTTGAGAGAACGTGGCATGGTGAATCCTCGCTATTACTTGTTTCGACGACGTACGATAAGCTTATCAGTACGCTTGTTGCTTCGGGTTTTCTTACCTTTGGTAGGAACACCCCAAGGAGTTACTGGGTGACGACCGCCTGATGTACGACCTTCACCACCACCGTGTGGGTGATCAACCGGGTTCATGGCAACACCACGAACGGTAGGACGAACACCACGCCAGCGTGTAGCACCAGCTTTACCTAGTGAACGAAGCATGTGTTCTGCATTACCAACTTCACCAATGGTGGCGCGGCAATCAGAAAGAACTTTACGCATTTCGCCAGAGCGTAGACGTAGAGTAACGTAGTTTCCGTCACGTGCTAGGATCTGAGCGTAAGCACCAGCAGAACGTGCGATTTGTGCACCCTTGCCAGGCTTCATTTCAATTGCGTGTACAACAGTACCTACAGGGATGTTACGCATAGGTAGCGTGTTACCAGACTTGATCGGAGCGCCCGAACCAGACTGGATTGCATCACCTGCTTTCATACCCTTTGGAGCCAGAATGTAACGACGTTCACCGTCTGCGTACAATACTAGTGCAATGTTTGCAGAACGGTTTGGATCGTATTCTAAACGCTCAACTTTGGCTGGAATGCCGTCTTTGTTGCGTTTAAAGTCGATTACACGGTAGTGTTGCTTATGACCACCACCAATGTGACGAGTGGTAATACGACCATTGTTGTTACGACCGCCAGATTTGCTGTTCTTTTCAAGCAAAGGTGCGTACGGTGCACCTTTGTGCAGGTCAGGATTTACGACCTGAACAACGTGACGACGACCGGCAGAAGTTGGCTTAGCTTTCAATAATGGCATTTCTAATCCCCTTCTTACTCAGCACCACCGACAAAGTCGATGTCCTGACCTTCTTTAAGAACCACGTAGGCCTTTTTCCAGTCGCTGCGCTTACCGAAAGACATGCCGTGACGCTTGGTTTTACCCTTAACGTTCACAGTACGAACACCTTCAACTTCAACTTCAAACAGTTTTTCAACTGCAGCTTTGATTTCAGCTTTGTTCGCGTCTTTAGCTACTTTAAATACAACTGTGTTGTTCGCTTCAGCAGCCATTGTAGACTTTTCTGAAACGTGAGGTGCTACTAGCACCTTCAGTAGACGTTCTTCTTTCATGCTAACGCCTCCTCAAGTTGTTTAACCGCATCAGCAGTAATTAGCACTTTTTCAAATGCAATCAAGCTCACTGGGTCGATGCCTGCTACGTCACGTACGTCAACTTTGTACAAGTTGCGCGCCGCTAGGAACAAGTTCTCATCAACTTCTGGAGTAACGATTAGAACATCATTTAGTTCATATTCGTTAAGTGCAGAAATAAGAGCTTTAGTCTTAGGTGCGTCAACACCGAACTTCTCTACAACAACCAAACGGTCTTGACGGATTAGTTCAGACAAGATGCTCTTAAGTGCACCGCGATACATTTTCTTGTTAACTTTTTGGTCAAAGTCACGAGGCTTTGCTGCGAAAGCACGGCCACCGCCAACCCAAATTGGGCTACGGATTGTACCAGCACGTGCACGGCCAGTACCTTTTTGACGCCATGGCTTCTTACCGCCACCACGAACTTCAGCGCGAGTTTTCTGCGCTTTTGTACCCTGACGAGCGCCTGCACCGTAAGCTACAACTACCTGGTGTACCAGGGCTTCGTTGAATTCACGTCCAAAGGTCGCTTCGGATACTTCAAGAGCGCTTTGCGCGTCTTTCAATGTTAATTCCATCAGTTCACTCCCCAGACGTTACGCTTTAACAGCTGGCTTTACGATTACATCGTTGCCAGTTGCGCCAGGTACGGCACCTTTAACTAGGATAAGGCCGTTCTCTACGTCAACACGTACAACTTCCAAAGACTGAGTAGTCACTTGCTTGTTACCAAGCTGACCAGCCATTTTCTTGCCTTTGAATACTTTACCTGGTGATTGGTTTTGACCAATTGAACCAGGTGCGCGGTGTGACAAAGAGTTACCGTGTGTCATACGCTGTGAACTGAAGTTCCAGCGTTTGATTGCACCTTGGAAACCTTTACCTTTTGATGTACCAGTTACATCAATCTTTTTAGTGTCGTTAAAGATTTCAACAGTGATTTCACTGCCTACTTCAATATCGGCACCTTCGTTTTCTTCTAGGCGGAATTCTACTAGAGTGCGTCCAGCTTCAACACCAGCTTTAGCAAAGTGACCTGCTTCAGCTTTGTTGATGCGGTTAGCTTTCTTAGTTCCAGCAGTAACCTGAAGAGCGCGATAACCGTCAGTTTCCTCAGTACGAAGCTGAGTAACGCGGTTTGGGGTCGCTTCAATAACAGTCACAGGGATAGACGTACCATCTTCAGTGAAGATGCGAGTCATACCCACTTTACGACCGACTAGACCAATCGCCATTGTTATAACCCTCTCTTATTAGCCCAGGCTGATTTGAACATCAACGCCAGCAGCCAAGTCCAAACGCATCAACGCGTCAACTGTTTTATCAGTTGGCTCGATGATGTCTACCAAACGCTTGTGAGTACGGATTTCATATTGATCACGCGCGTCTTTGTTAACGTGCGGAGAAATCAGAACTGTATAGCGTTCTTTGCGAGTAGGTAGAGGAATAGGACCACTTACCTGAGCACCAGTGCGTTTCGCAGTTTCAACGATTTCAGCCGTAGACTGATCGATCAACTTGTGATCAAACGCTTTCAAACGAATGCGAATTCTTTGATTTGGCATCGATTAAGCTCCAATCGAAAGAACAAAAAAATTCACCTTTTCTCTTCCATTAATTCCGGAAAGAAAAGATGTGCGTAAACCGATGGTTCCCTATCGGAACCCTGTTCTTTTTTCTAGCACGCCAGCAACAGGCTAATCAGTAATGATGAATCCGTTACTTCGGCAACCACCCTAAAAGCAGTGAGGTTGCGGCTAAAAACTTCATACCCTAAACGGGCAGTGGGCGCGAATTATACAGAAAGCAGAGGGCAATGCAAGAGGCAGTTTGCTTTTTATACACATATTTTTACGCTATAACAGTGTATGTAACTGTCTATAAGTAGTATTGTTGGTTTTATGGTAACAGGATATCTTGATACCCTAGCGTAAAACATGCTTATAGCGTCAAAAGCGTAAAGGAATAGGCGCCAACATTATTAGTAGCGAGAATATGGAAGTAGTAAATAACCAGCAAACATTTGCACAAATAAAGCGCATCTTAAATAACCACTCTACGTTGTTAGATGCCTACAGCCTATTAGAACCTATGATACTTGGCTTGTTTGACGCCACACGCATGAGTATTTTTCAACGCCGTCGTCAACACCAAGACCTAGTCGCCAGATTTAAAACAGGTAAAGAAACCCTAGAGATAAAAGTACCGATTAGCCCCATGTCTATTGCTGGCTACGTTGCGCTTTCACAAAAGCCTGTTGTCATTGATGACCCGTACAACCCTACCCTACTTCAAAGCATTCACCCTCGTCTTCGCTTTGCCGATAAATTCGATAAAGACAATGACTTTAGAACTCAAAACATTCTTTGCGTACCAATAATGAACGCTGGGGTGTTAATGGGTGTAATTCAGATCATTAATAAGGAAAGCGGCGGGTTTACCGAAGAGGACCTCAAGCGTGGGAATGCATTAGCGTTAATTCTTGGTGATAAATTCAGATTCGAGTTAGGCGGCACCAATAACCCGTTTGATCTTTTAGTTCACAAAAGCTTGCTAGAAGAAGCGACCCTTGCAGATATACAAGCGACCACACCAGACATTCGCGCCTTAGTGCAGCGGTTAGTATCTGAACATCGTATATCGGAAGATGAAATTGGTAACTCTCTTTCCATTCACTATCAGGTGCCGTTCATTTCTTACCTGCCGGAAAAATATCACAGGTTTGAAAACGAAAGTCGCTTAAACGTTTCTTACCTTAAGCGAAACTATGTTGCAGTTATCGCCGATGCACACGATAAACCCATTGTGCTAATGGCTGAGCCAAACAATGCCGCGCTCTTAATGGAAATTGAAAGCGCTATGGGCATAGATAGCTACGAAATCGCGGTAAGTTTACCTAACCTTATTCTTCAATATTTAGGGGAGAATAGCGGTGGCGGCGGCCCTGGTGAAATGAGCGACATCCTTGATGAAATTGGCTCATCTACCGATGACAATGAAGACCAGATTGATGAGCTTTCAGACGATGCGCCAGCAGTTGTCCGCTTGGTAAGTCGTATACTGCACGATGCTAAACGTTTAAACGCCTCAGATATTCATATAGACCCTGAAAAGAATGCGCCTACTCGGGTGCGCATGCGCGTGGATGGCGTATGCCGCGATATGAACCAGGTACCTCACTCGCATCATAACGCGGTGATTGCGCGTATTAAGATAATGTCGAATCTTAATATTGCAGAGAAACGCGTACCGCAGGATGGCAAGCTCGCATTTAGAATGAACGGTAAACTCGTAGAAGTGCGTGTGGCTACTATCCCCACCGTCGCCGGTGAAGGTGTAGTAATGCGTATTTTGGCATCAGGCGGTGCGATGCCTATCGACAAGATGAATTTGGCCCCCACCAACCGCACAAGGTTGGAAGAAATGATTAAAAAGCCACACGGCATCCTGCTTGTTGTAGGTCCTACAGGTTCCGGTAAAACCACTACGCTTCACGCCATTTTGGGATATCTAAATACGCCTGAAAAGAAAATTTGGACGGCTGAAGACCCAGTAGAAATTACTCAACCTGGTCTGCAACAGGTTCAGGTAAGCCCTAAAATTGGCTTTAACTTTGCCGCAGCACTTCGGGCATTCTTACGTGCAGACCCGGACATCATTCTTATTGGTGAGATGCGTGATAAGGAAACCGCTCACGCGGGCATTGAAGCGTCACTTACTGGTCACTTAGTACTTTCAACGCTGCATACTAACTCAGCGCCAGAAACCATCACTCGTTTACTTGACTTAGGTCTTGATCCGGTAAACTTCTCAGACGCATGCGTAGGGATATTGGCCCAGCGACTTATAAGAACCTTATGCGGCAATTGTAAAGAGAAGTATGTTGCAAGCGAAAAAGACATGGCGTTTATTGAACGTCAATATGGCCAAGAGCACTTGTCAGAACTGAATATTCAGGCCCCACTTGAACTCTACAGAGCCAAAGGCTGTGAAGAATGTGGAAACACAGGTTATAAAGGCAGAACAGGTGTGCACGAATTATTGGGGATGACGCCAGAGCTTCGCTCAATGGTATATAAAGAAGCCAGCGTTTCAGAAATGAAATCACAAGCGGCCAAAGATGGTATGCGCACCCTTGTGCAAGATGCAATTTTCAAAGTGTTAAAAGGCGATACTGATATAGCACAAGTCCAAATTATTGGCGGTGAGTAAATGCCCTTACGGGGTGCCATAAATAAAAAGGCTGCGAATTAATCGCAGCCTTAATCTTATAAACGCTTATCGTTTTAAATACTCTCGAATAACGTAATGAAGAATTCCTCCGTTTTCGAAGTAAGTAAATTCGTTAGATGTATCGATTCTGATGTCCATCATAAAGGTAGTTGTATGCCCCTCGTCTGATACAGCTTTTACTTCAACCTCGGTCTGCCCGCGTTCGACGGTATCAATAGAAAAAGACTCATTGCCCTTAAGCTCTAAAGAACTCGCACTGTCACCAGATTTAAATTGAAGCGGCAGAATACCCATTCCTATTAGGTTAGAGCGGTGAATACGCTCATAGCTTTCCGCTAGCACAGCCTTCACGCCCATAAGAGACGGCCCTTTAGCTGCCCAGTCTCGACTTGAGCCAGTGCCGTACTCCTTACCACCAATGACAACTGCTGGTACACCGTCATCTTTATAGCGCATAGCAGCGTGGAAGATAGACATGCTGTCGCCGCTCGGGTAATGGGTTGTCGCACTGCCTCGTGTACCCGGCGCCAGTTGGTTTTGAAGACGAACGTTCGCAAACGTCCCTCTCATCATAACCTCATGGTTACCGCGGCGAGAGCCATAAGAGTTGAAATCTTTAGGCTCAACACCTTGTTCCTGAAGGTACTCTCCTGCTGGGCTATCATTTGCGATGGCCCCCGCAGGTGAAATATGGTCTGTTGTGATTGAGTCACCAACTTTCACTAAGCATCGTGCATTTTCGATTGCTGTTAAGGCTTCCGGCTCTTTACCCATTACTTCAAAGAAAGGTGGATGCTTGATATAAGTCGACTCTGGCCAGTCATAGACAGATGTTTTACTCACTTCTAGCTCATTCCATTCGCCGGCGCCTTTAAACACATCCGCATATTTTTCTTTAAATAGGTCACCCGTTACGTTTTCAGCAATATATTGCTGAATTTCGTCTTCAGTAGGCCAAATGTCTCTTAGGTAAACAGGTGAGCCATCACTTCCCTGACCCAGAGGCTCTTTAGTGATATCTATATTCATGTTCCCTGCTAACGCATAGGCGACTACTAAAGGCGGTGATGCAAGATAGTTAGCAGCTACATCAGGGTGAATACGGCCTTCGAAGTTACGGTTACCGGATAGCACCGAAGTAACTGTAAGTTTCGCCTTTCTAATAGCATCAGTAATGGCATCAGGTAGTGGACCAGAGTTGCCGATACAGGTTGTACAGCCATAGCCCACCAAGTTAAACCCGAGGGATTCTAACGGGTCCATAAGACCAGCATCTTCTAGATATTGAGTAACAACCTGTGAGCCAGGCGCTAATGATGTTTTAACCCACGGCTTGCGTGTTAATCCTTTTTCCGCGGCTTTCTTAGCAAGTAAGCCTGCACCAACAAGTACTGATGGATTCGACGTGTTAGTACAACTGGTGATAGCAGCGATTACAATTGCACCATCCTCTAAGTTAAACTTGTTACCTCTGAATTCGACAAAAGAATCATGGTCTTCATCAACATCATCACTGGAACCCAGCCCAGCCTCAGCAATTAAATCGGTTTCTTCATCTAGTACTTTCACATCAATTTGCGAACGATGCCATTCATTAAATGCTTCTGCTGCCTTATCTAGGGCAATGCGATCTTGTGGGCGTTTCGGTCCAGCTAGTGAAGGAACAACGTCGTCCAAGTTTAGTTCAAGGGTCTCATGATACTGCGCATCTTTTGAGTGGTCGTCGTGCCATAAGTGACTGAATTTCGCATATTCCTCAACAAGGGCAATTTGATCCTCGTCTCGTCCGGTGAGTCGAAGGTAGTCTAGCGCTACATCATCAATAGGGAAGATTCCGCACGTTGCACCATATTCAGGTGCCATGTTTGCAATTGTTGCGCGATCTGCCGTAGTAAGATGCTTAAGACCCGGTCCATAGAACTCTACAAACTTTCCAACAACGCCGTGCTCACGCAATTGCTGTGTGATAGTTAGCACCATGTCAGTAGCAGTGACACCAGCAGGTAATTTCCCGGACAATCTAAAGCCTACTACTTTCGGCAATAGCATAGTAACGGGTTGACCTAGCATTGCCGCTTCCGCTTCAATACCACCCACACCCCAGCCAAGTACGCCAAGGCCATTAATCATAGTGGTGTGAGAATCGGTACCCACAAGGGTATCTGGATAAACCAAGGTCTCACCATCTTGCTCTTTAGTGAACGCACAGCGAGCCAGATACTCAAGGTTAACTTGGTGCACGATACCGCGACCTGGAGGGACAACTTTAAAGTTATCAAAACTAGACTGCCCCCACTTTAGAAACTGATAGCGCTCTTTATTGCGCTCAATCTCTATATCGGTATTCTTTTCTAATGCATTCTCTTCAGCGAAATGATCAACCATCACGGAGTGGTCAATGACCAGCTCAACTGGGTTTAGCGGGTTAATTGCTTGCGCATCGCCTCCCAAGCGATTAACTGCATCTCGCATAGCCGCTAAATCGACTATTGCAGGAACGCCGGTAAAGTCTTGAAGAATAACTCGTGCAGGAACAAAAGATACTTCGTGATCAGCGTGGTTTTCAGTATCCCACTTAGCTACTTGCTCAATATCACCACTAGAAACAAACTCTTCATCTTCATGTCGTATTAAGTTCTCGAGAAGAATTTTGATACAAAAAGGTAGCCGGTCGAGCGCATACTGATTACCTATACTGTCGAAATTGACCGCCTTGAAGTTTTTGCCGTTTACTTCAAGCTGCGAAAAAGACTTATATGTCATACGCTCTCATCCTTCTTTGCCTGTTCATGAATATTGTCTACGTTTCAATTTTGCCAATGCAAGAAACGAGCGACGTGTTAAATCCGTCGCCTTATTTGTAAGTTTGTACGGCCTGAACGTGAAAAAAAGTTCACCTTTGATTAGTTAACGGTAATGCTCGTTTTACCCGTAGTTCTTTGCTTTTAAAGTGATGAGCTGAGAAAGTGCTTCATAGCAGCGAAAATGAGCCAGTGAGAAAAATACCACTTAATGTGCAGATAAAATCTTTTAACCTGTGCTGACCCAAAGAGCTTTTGTTCGGATTGCATATCAGACAATCCCACGTTTACAAATATATAACACCCCTGTTTTCTTATAATCTTGCAAGCGGTATGCTTATTACCACGCTAAACGCCTAATACCTTGATACATGCTCAGAAAGTCATTGAAAAACGAGCACCGGTAAAAAAGCAATAACAACAATACGAAGTTATCATGACCCATCCGCTTATTAAGAAATACAACCTAGAACCTCATCCCGAGGGAGGTTTTTATCGTCAGGTTTTTCGTTCAGAAAATAAGACTACATCCTATGTCCATGGTGCCAGTCGTCCAGCACTCACCCATATCTATTTTCTTTTACTTAAGGGCCAAGTCAGTCGCTTTCATCGCGTTTTACACGATGAAGTGTGGAATCACTACGAAGGTGCCCCACTCCAGCTATTCCAAATTGAAAAACAGCAGTTATGGGAACGCCGTATAGGTGGTGGCAACAACGATTATGTTGAAGTCGTTGAAGCGGGCAATTTTCAAGGGGCTACAACTATGGGTGACTACTCACTTGTCGGTTGTACAGTCGCGCCAGGGTTTGATTTTGAAGATTTTAGCTTTATTGAAGAACCATCAATGAAAGAGTGGATAAAAGTTGCCCATCCAGACCTGACACGGTTTATTTAATAAATCTCTTAACTGAACGGCAAAGACACGTCTTACCTGCGATTTTATAACCGCTTAAACTGGATTTTTAAGCGCCAATCAAGGATGATAACAGCAGTTTTTAAATATACGTCTGAACGTCCAACTTCTGGAATTATCTCAGACTATTTCACTTTAACGCCGCAGGTAACCCAACTATGTATAAATTGGTACTTATTCGTCATGGAGAAAGTCAGTGGAACTTGGAAAATCGTTTCACGGGCTGGCACGACGTTGACTTGACCGACACTGGTGTAGCACAAGCAAAGACCGCAGGTCAGCTTCTTAAAGATGCTGGATTTACATTTGATCAGGCATATACGTCTGTACTTCTTCGCGCAATCAAAACGCTTAATATTGCCCTTGAAGAAATGGGTCAACACTACCTTCCAGTTGAACGTCACTGGCGCCTGAACGAGCGTCACTACGGTGCTCTGACCGGTCTAGACAAAGCGGAAACTGCTGCTAAGCACGGCGAAGAGCAAGTGAAAATCTGGCGTCGTAGCTTCGATATTCCACCTCCGGCAGTTGAAGACGACAGTGAACACTTCCCTGGTCACGACGCTCGTTATAACAATGTAGATGCTGATATTTTGCCACGTGGTGAAAGCCTGAAACTTACTATCGAACGTGTATTACCTTACTGGCACGACGTTATTCGCCCAGACATCCAAGCTGGTAAGCGCGTAATTATCGCGGCCCATGGCAACAGCCTTCGCGCGCTTGTTAAGTATTTAGATGGTATGTCAGACGAAGAAGTATTAGGTCTTAACATCCCTACAGGTGTGCCACTAGTATACGAACTAGATGAAAACCTTAAGCCAATCTCTAAAGAGTATCTTGGCGATGCTGATGCAATTAAAGCAATGATGGATGCAGTTGCTAAACAAGGCCAAGCGAAATAAGCGTAAACCTTTTAAATACTAAAAAGCCTGCTTAAGCAGGCTTTTTTATGGGCATCTGATTATGACTAGTTTAGTTTGGCACTTTGACTAGCCAGTTGTGGGTATCTTCGGCTTTACCCCATTGGATATCATTTAACGCCTGTCTAAGTTTCATAGTGACCGGGCCAGCTTCGCCGCTTCCAACCTGATACTCTTTGTCGTTATGAATAAAAGTACCCACTGGCGTAAGCACAGCCGCTGTACCAGACAGCGCCGCTTCTGTATTTGGTTTTGCAGCGCGTTCTAATAGCTCTTCAACTGTAATATCACGCTCACTAACTTTCATGCCGTGATCTTTAGCAATTTGCAGAACGGTTGCACGGGTTACGCCGTGTAAGAAGCTAGAGTCCAAGCCTTTTGTAATGATCTCATCACCGTCAATAAGTAAGAAGTTTGCTGCACCAGTTTCTTGAACGTCACCATTAGGACAAAATAGTATTTGATCAGCCTGAACTTCTGCGCGGGCTTTCAGAATAGGTGGTAATGCACTGGCATAATTACCGCCACTTTTTACCATTCCCATATGCGGCGCACAGCGCATCCCTGTTTCGTCTAGTAACAAGCGAAGCGGCTTTGCTCCGCCCGCAAAGTAATCACCCACTGGAGACAATAATACGTATAGCATCGAATCTGCTGACGGTGCTGCAGCCTTGCCAATAGATGCTTCTGTACCAATGTGGGTAGGACGAATGTACATAGAACCAGGAGGCTCTGGAACCTCAGAGGCATACTTTGCAACAATATCGATAATCATCTTTTCAACTTGCGCTTTATCTATTTCAGGCAAATTTAAAAGGCGGCTACTTTGAGCAAAGCGCTCAATGTTCTTATCCATTCTGAATATATTGATGCTGCCATCTTCATGCTTAAATGCTTTTAAACCTTCAAAGCATGTACTTGAGTAGTGAAGCACGTGTGCACCAGGGTGAAGTGAAATACTGTCTGCACTGACAAATTCGGTGTCAGTCCACTTATCGTTGACAAAGGTAGCAAGCGCCATTTGTGGCATGAATACTGTACCGAATACGGCCATTAGTTCGTCCTATTTACTTCGACTAAAATGATATTCGCAAGAGTTTACCAAAAAACCTGAACATTGCTAAAAGTAAGTCGATTCTATTAAGGCTTTTATCGAATAAGAATGTCTATAAATACTGACAGCTTACAAATAATGGGGTCAGAGTCACGACTCTGACCCCATTATGTTTTCTTTCGTCCAAACGCAAAAAACCCGCCGTTAGGCGGGTTCTTCTTAATGGGACCTGGCAGTGTCCTACTCTCACATGGGGAAGCCCCACACTACCATCGGCGCTAATACGTTTCACTTCTGAGTTCGGAAT